>NZ_JBHUFR010000034.1:0-348726 GCF_042680985.1 Paraburkholderia dipogonis
TACATGCTCCTTGAGCTACATGTTATGCCTTACACACAAAATTTATGACAGGCCCCCTTTCCGGAATTCGCGCAGGGGAAACGCCAATGGACCACCGCGAATTCAAGGAAAGGCCAACGTCGCAAGGAACAAAGAAGAGATCGCCGCGAAGGCAACAAAAACCACTAAACAGCAACACGTCCCTTAACAATATTCAAAGCGGTATCTTCGATCATATCCTCCTGCCCGCCGACAAGCCGCTGCCTCCCCAGCTCGACCAGAATATCCCTGGCGGCCACGCCGTACTTGGCTTCAGCCCGCTTGGCAAACAACAGGAACGACGAATAAACTCCAGCATACCCAAGCGTCAACGCATCCCTGTCGATGCGAACAGGCGCATCCACGATAGGCAAAACAAGATCCTCGGCCACATCCGAAATCGAAAACACATCAACCCCAGTCTCAATCCCCATCCGCTCGCAAACGGCAACAAACACCTCCATCGGCGTATTCCCAGCCCCCGCCCCAAGCCCACCCGCAGCAGCATCGATCCGGTTCGCGCCGGCGGCAACAGCAGCAATCGAATTCGCCACGCCCATCGCCAGATTGTGATGCCCGTGAAATCCCAGCTCAGTCTCCGGCTTCAACGCGGCGCGCACGCAACCAATCCGCGCGGTCACGTCATCAGGCAACATGTACCCCGCCGAGTCGGTGACATAAATACAATTCGCCCCATACGATTCCATCAACTTCGCCTGCTCGACAAGCTGCTCAGGCGGCGCCATATGCGCCATCATCAGAAAACCAACCGTATCCATCCCTAGCTTGCGAGCAAGACCAATGTGCTGCTCGGACACGTCCGCTTCAGTGCAGTGCGTCGCCACGCGAATTGTCTGTACGCCGAGCCCATGTGCCATGCGCAAATGGTCCACGGTGCCGATGCCGGGAATCAACAGCGCCGACACCTTCGCCTGCTTCAGTTCGCCCAGCACGGCGCTCAGATACGCCTCGTCTGTATGCGCGGGAAAACCATAGTTCACCGACGCGCCTCCAAGACCATCCCCATGCGTGACTTCGATCAACGGCACGCCGGCGGCATCGAGACCACGCGCGATGGTGCGCATCTGTTCCAGTGAAATCTGATGACGCTTGGGGTGCATGCCGTCGCGCAACGTCATGTCGTGCACGGTAACGCGAGTTCCTTCGAGAGACATGGTCGGCTCCTTACGCAGTGACGGGCGATGCTGCCAGCATCTGTTGAGCGAAGACTTCAGCGGTGCGCGCGGCGGCTGCGGTCATGATGTCGAGATTGCCGGCGTATTTCGGCAAATAGTCGCCGAGGCCTTCGACTTCCATGAACACGGAGACGCGCCGGCCGTCGAAAACGGGGCCGTTTTTCAGCTTATAGCCAGGCACATACTGCCGCACTTCATCCACCATTGCGTGCACTGAGGCGGTGATTGCATCGATGTCCGGATCGCCTTCGGTCAAACAGTGAATGGTGTCGCGCATGATGAGCGGCGGCTCCGCCGGATTGATCACGATGATCGCCTTGCCCACGGTTGCGCCGCCGATCTGTTCGATTGCCAGCGACGTGGTGCGCGTGAACTCGTCGATGTTCTTGCGCGTGCCGGGTCCGACCGAGCGCGACGACACGGTGGCGACGATCTCGCCGTACGCCACGCGCTGTACGCGCGACACGGCATACACCATCGGAATGGTCGCCTGGCCGCCGCATGTGACCATGTTGACGTTCATCGCCTGCTGGTCGTTCTGCGCGGCGAGATTGACCGGTGGCACGCAGAACGGACCGATCGCGGCGGGCGTCAGGTCGATCACCCGTACGCCGCGCGCGGTCAGCTTGTCGGAGTGCTCGCGGTGCACGTACGCGGACGTGGCGTCGAAGGCAATACGAATGTGGTCGGCGGCCAGGTGCGGAAGCAGTCCGTCGATGCCCTCAGCGGTTGTTTTGAGGCCCAGTTCGCGGGCCCGTGCGAGGCCTTCGGAGGCGGCGTCGACGCCGACCATCCAGACTGGTTCGAGGACCGCGCTGCGACGCAGTTTGTACAGCAGATCGGTGCCGATGTTGCCGGGCCCTATCAACGCGCATTTGATCTTGCTCATTCAATGCATCCTTAAGTGAGAGACGGTCGAGACTTCAGACGAAACGCACCGCGCAACCGCCGATGCCTTCAATATGCATTTCCAGCTCGTCGCCACGGGTCACGGGAATTAGCGCCGCGAGCGAACCGGACAGCACCACCTCGCCCGCGAGCAGGGGCATGCCGAGTTCGCCGAGCGTATTGGCGAGCCAGGCGACAGCATCGGCGGGATGGCCGAGCGCCGCGGCGCCGATACCTTCGGCAACGCGTTCGCGGTTTTTGTCGAGCGTCATGCGGCAGGCGGCCAGATCGAGCGAGTTCGTCGGCACGCGCTCGTCGCCGAGCACGTAGACGCCGCACGAGGCGTTGTCGGCGACCGTATCGCCGATGCGGATCGCCCAGTCGCGAATGCGCGAATCGACAATCTCGAAGCACGCGCCCACCGAGCCGGTGGCGGCAAGCACGTGTTCGCGCGTGACGCCGGGGCCGCGCAGATCGTGTTGCAGATAGAACGCGATCTCGCCTTCCGCGCGCGGCTGGATCAGCGTGTCGATGGGGATCGCCTCGCCGGCGGCGTAGTGCATGCCCGAAAGCAGCACGCCAAAGTCGGGCTGCCGCACGTCGAGCATGTCCTGCACGACCTGGCTGGTCACGCCGATCTTTTTGCCGACGACGGTTTCACCGGCCGCGAGCCGGCGTGCGATGAACTGCTGTTGCACACGGTAGGCGTCGGCGAGCGGCAAACCTTCCGGGCGCGCGGAGAACGGCGCGACCGGCGTGCGATCGAGCCAGGCGCGATAGAGCGTGTCGCCGAGTTTGGCGTGAAGTGTCGAGGTCATGACCGGTACGAGTTGAAAGTTACGAGCGGCGCCGCACTAACGCGGCGCCTGCTCCTGCCCGCAAAGACGAGCAAACGGGTTCAGTTGCCCGCGCCGCGAATCGCGTCAGGTGAGAAGTAGGCTTCAGTTAATTGCGAGCCACGCGTGAGCACGGGCATCGGTTCCTGATTCACGAGACGGTCGGCATAATAGGCGCCCGAGATCAGGTCGTGATAGAACACGGCGGTCGAATAGAAAGTTTTCGCATCGAATGCATAGAGCGTCGGCGCGAAGTTTGTGCGCCACAGCGTGCCGCGCGCGTCGTAGTTGTCAGCGGCCACGGCATTCCAAGTGTCTTCGTCGAGATACAGCACACGTTTCGCGTATTGATGGCGATAGCCGGACTTGAGCGTCGCCTGCAACACCCAGACGCGATGCAGTTCGAAGCGCATGTACTGCATGTTCTCGTGACCCTTGGTGAGCAGATCCGTGTACTTGATCGACGGGTCCATCAGCTTGTAGTTGTCGTACGGAACATATACCTCGCGCTTGCCGACGATTTTCCAGTCGTAACGTTCGCCCGAGCCGTTGAAGAGGCGGTCGTCGTCGACGGTGCGGAAACCCCCCGGCCCTTCGGGCTGGTCGAAGCCGAACTCCGGCGCCTGCCGCACGCGCCGCGTGCCGGGGTTATACGACCAGGTGCGGCGCGTATCCGAGCCTTCCTGATCCCACATCTCGAAGCCGGTGATGATCGTGCCGCGATCGGAGAGCGGCAGCATGGTGGTCTGGCGGAAGAAGCTCTTGCTGTTCAGTGCATTCTTCGGATCGAAGCGGTCCGCGCTGCGCGGCCCGTAGATTGCGTATTGCACCTTGCCCCACGCGATATTGCCGTCCGGATAGACGACGGCCTGATCGTAAGTCGCGGTTTCGCCTTCAATGGTGGAGGCGAAGCGCAGATTCCACATTGCCTCGACGCCGTTCTTCGGTACGGGGAACGGCGTGACCGGCGGAAACTCCTTCAGGCCGTTCTGGTCCTTCGTCATCGTCGTGGTCGGCGCGTACAGGCGGATGTCTTTGTACACGGCATCGCCGTAACTGAAATCGCGGTGGCTCGGATAGACCGGAATCTTGAAGGTGTCGGGATACTTCTTGAGCAGCGCTTTTTCGCCGTCGGTCAAGCGCGCTTCGTATTGCTGCATGTTTTGCGCGGTAATCACGAAGAGCGGCTTCTCGCCTGCATACGGATCGGGAAAGCGCTGGCCCTGCTTGTAATCGACGCCGGGCGGCGTGCCGAACCACTTGCCGCTCCATGCGGGGATCGTGCCGTCGGCGTTGGCCGCGCGCTCGGCGCCCATCGGCGTGAGCGGTCCTTCGAGTTTTGCAATATCTTCCGGGCTGGTTTTGGCGAACGATACGGCTGCGAACGCGGCGCCGGCAGCGAACACGCAGACACGCAGTGCGGGATTGAAAATTCGACTCATGACCAAATCCTCTTGCAGTAAAAAGACGGCTGATTCAAAGGGTGATGCGTGTTGCAAGGCGCCGCGGATTCACCTTCGGGTTCAGCGCGGCGCGTCGATTTAGAACGAATAGGTCGCGGTTGCGAGCACATAGTCGCGATCGGCGAGCGGGCGGTTGGTCGGGTCCGGACGGCCGAGAAACTTCGCGTAGACGAGCGCGAGTTTCAGGTTGCTCAGACGCGTGAAGTTCACGCCGACCGTCACGCGGTGATCGCCGACACCGGTCATCGAACCGAGCGCGCCGGCCAGTGCCGATTTGCCGGTAAAGTCGTCGGCGTAAGTGATTGGCACGTCGACGTCCCAGCCGCTGAAGACGTTCTTGTAGCTGAGCGTCCAGGCCACTTCGAAGGCGGCGGAATTGCGCGTGTTGGCGAGCGTCGACGAGCCGAGCAGCGGCGTGATGTTGCCCGCGTGCACGTACGACACTTCGCCCACCAGCGTTTGCGAGGCGGCGAGGAAGGTCGGGCCGATCGAATAGATCGCGGAGAGATTCGACTGCCAGATGTCGCCGCGAGTGGTCTGCGCGCCGGCTGCCGTATTCACGAGCACGGCGGCGCCTTGCCGGTACGAGGTTTCGCCCGCCACGTTCACGCCGTTCAGATCAGTGGAAAAACTCAGGCCGCTGAGCTTGATGTTGTCGAAGTACTTCTGCTGATAGCCGAGCGTTGGGAAATAGGTCGTCACGACGCTGGGGTTCATGTCGTTGTAGTGCAGGTAGTAGGCGCCGATTTCCGTATCGCCGAGCACGCGCCAGCGCGCGCCGAGACCCCATTGGCCGCTGTTGCCGGGACGAATGTCGTCACCGCGCGGAATATGAATGCCGCCAGGTCCGATGATGTATTCCGCGCCGGGGCCGACCACGTCGGAATAGCTCATGTAACTGCCGGGCGCGCTCAACTGGTTCGGCTGGAAAGAGAACTGGTAATAGCCGAGCAAACTGAAATTCGGCGCGATCTGCCATTGCGTGGAGATCTGCGGAACAGGCAGCAGAATGTCCTTCACTTCTGCGCCCGCGACGAAAGATTTGGTGGCGTCAGCAGGGCCTTGCGCCCCCGCGATGTTCGGGAAGAACACGCTCTCGCCCCACGCCACGACCTGATCGCCGATCTTCACGTTCAGGCTCGTGCCGCCTAGCTTGAATGTGTTGTACACGTAAGCCGCGAGCAATTGTGTGCGGCCGCCGGCCCAGTAATTCGCCTGCTCGGTGAAGTTGTTGTAGACGCCGCCGTGATTCACTGTGCCGGGTGCGTCGTTGTAGTTCGGATGTTGATAGGCCTGATCGTAGAACGTGTCGGCGCGCACGAACACGCCCCAGTCGTCGTGCTTCAGATTCACTTCGCCGAGCAGGCTCACCTGGTTCTGGATCAGCTTGTTTTTGGCGAAGTTGCGGTCGCCGTCATCGCCGTTGATGTTCTCCGGCGTGAGCAGGTTGCCGCTCGGCGCACGGGTGCGCATGCCGAGACCGTAGCCGAGCGTGAAGGTGTAATCGAGCGTGGTGTCCGCGCCGAGATTGAGCGTGTCGCCCGCGTGGGCCGGGGCCATCGTGAGCGTCGCCGCGGCCAGCATCGCGAGTTTGCATGCCGCGCACAGCACGCGCATCGCTGGTGCGCGCTCTCGTGTTCCGTTGATTTGCATTCTGTCTCCTCTGTGGTCACATCTGAAATTTGTTGTGCTCAGAGGTTAGGCGGCGCGTGCTGCGTGAGAATCGTCAAAACGGACTAGTCGATTGTCCTGGGGACGTGCGCACTACTGGCGTGCAGATTCGTCGGACTTCGCGGTGAAGGCTCGATGCAAGCCAGTGGCGGCGAGAAAGGCCGGCACTTCGCCGCCGCCTTCGAGAATCAGATTGCTGCCCGATGCATACGCCGCGTGCGGCGACGCCAGGAAGAGGCACGCGGACGCGATGTCGGTGGGCTGAGCGAGACGTCCTGCGGGAATCGTTGCTTCGATGCGAGCGAGCGAGGCGTCTGGCGCGTCGCTTGGCGATGAGCCGGTGTGTCCGTTGGTGGCGGCCTCGGTGTGCACGAGACTCGGACTCACCGCGCAGACGCGTACCTTCGGCGCCCATTCGACCGCCAGCGAACGCACGGCATTGAGCAGGCCCGCTTTGGCCGCACCGTAGGCGGCTGTGCCTGGCGAGGCCCGCAAGCCGCTCACACTGCCGATGAACAACAGCACGCCGCCTTCGCGCTGGCGCTGCATCAGCGCATTGGCGCGTTGCGCGAGTTGCAGCGGCGCGAGCAGGTTCAGGCGGATGACCGCGTCGGTGAAACGCGGCGAGGCATCGGCGGCGAGCGCGAACGGGGCGCCGCCCGCGTTGCTGACCACGATATCGAGGCGGCCAGTTTGGCGATCGACCTGCGCGAGCATGGCGTCGATTGCGTCGATATCGCGCACGTCTGCGGCGATGAAGCGCGGATTTGGACTTGGCGCGTGCGCGGACGGATCGCGAGGCGTGTCGTCATGAGAGCTTCCCGACTGCTCTTCACGCGGATCGTGCCGCTCGGGCGAGCCCGATGCGGCGCTCTCCGGTGGCGTCCGTCCACACACATAAACCGTCGCTCCAGCCGCGACGAACGCTTGCGCGATGCCCGCACCGATCCCCTTGGTGCCGCCCGTCACCAGCACCACCTTGCCGCTGAAATCGAATCCTGTCATTGCCGCTGTCTCCGTCAGTTCGTGTGGGCCCGATGGTAGGAGAAATGCGGCGGCGCCTCGTAGTCTGAAAGGACGATGCCGATCCGCGTGTTCGCGCCGATGATGATTGCGCTGGCGACTCACATACCATTTGTCGCGCCGAAGAGCGCGGCGCGAAAGGAGACAAGCGCGCATGACCGCAACGCCCACCGAGTTTCAGGAAGCCGCGCCGCAATCGCGCGCAGCTTTGCGGCCGCCCCCCGGCGTTTTCACCCAGGTGCCCGGCGGCCTCACGCTCCATCACTTCGAAGCCGGCAGCGGCGCGCCCGTCGTGTTCATTCACGGCAGCGGCCCTGGAGCGAGCGGCTTCAGCAATTTCAAACACAACTACCCGCAATTCGCGGCCGCCGGCCACCGGCCGATCGTGGTCGATCTGCCGGGTTACGGCGCATCGTCGAAACCTGCCGGCGCGCACTACACGCTCGATTTCTTCGTCAGCGCATTGCGTGCGCAACTCACGGCCAACGGCATCGGGCGGGCCACACTGCTCGGTAATTCGCTTGGCGGCGCGATCGCGCTGCAATACGCGCTCGACTATCCCGAGGACGTCGAGAGTCTGATCATGATGGCGCCCGGCGGCGTCGAAGAGCGCGAGACGTATTTCAGAATGGACGGCATCCAGAAGATGGTGGCGCTGTTCACGAACCGGCAGATGAACCGGCTGACCATGCGGCAACTGCTCGAAATGCTGGTGTTCGATCGCAGCCTCGTTACCGACGCGCTGGTCGACGAACGTCTGCGCGTGTGCGAGCAACAGCCGCCCGAAGTGCTCTCGACCATGCGCGTGCCGAATCTCACCGCGCGCCTCGCCGAGCTGAAGTGTCCGGTGCTCGGCTTCTGGGGCAGCGACGACCGCTTCAATCCGGCGAGCGGCGCGATGCGCTTCCTCGAACATTGTGCCGACGCGCGCTTCGTGCTGATGAATCGCTGCGGCCATTGGGTGATGGTTGAACACCGGCGGTATTTCAATCGCGAATGCCTGGAATTTCTCGCGGAACGGCGCGGCGCTTGAGGCATGCTCCAGAATACGGCGCGCTGCACCGCGTGACGTGACAACGCGTGACGCCGCGCAAGGCGGACCATCCAACTACAACATGACGGAGACGGTATGACATTTCCCTATCAGCTATTCGACATGAGCGGCAAAGTGACCGCGATCACGGGCGGCGCGCGCGGCATCGGCGCGCAGACGGCACGCACGCTGGCGGCGGCCGGCTCGGCGGTCGCCGTGCTCGACGTGCTCACCGAATCCGGCGAACAACTCGTCGCCGAGATCAACGAATCGGGCGGCAAGGCGGCGTTCTGGAAGATGGACGTGACGCAGGAAGGCAGCGTGCAAAGCGTGTTCGGTGAAATCGCCGCCCGTTTTGGACGACTCGACGCGCTGGTGAATAACGCGGGCATCGAAGGCGCGAATCTGCCGACGCATGAAATGACGCTGCAGCAGTGGCAGCAAGTCATCGAAGTCAATGTCACGGGTGTGTTCCTCTGCACCAAGTACGCGATCCCGCACATGCTGGCCGCGGGCGGCGGCTCGATCGTGAATCTGTCGTCCATGTACGGCCTTGTCGGCGGGCCGGACGTGCCGGCGTATCACGCGTCGAAAGGCGCGGTGCGCTTGATGGCGAAGACCGAGGCGATGCTGTACGCCACGCAGAACATCCGCGCGAATTCCGTACACCCCGGCTTCATTCGCACGCCGTTGCTCGAAGAAGCCTTCGCCAGGCTCGGCGACCCGGAGCAGATTTTCGCGCACATGAAAACGCTCGTGCCGCTTGCGAAGATCGGCGATCCGCAGGATATCGCCGCGGGCATTCTCTATCTGGTCTCGCCGGCCGGCCGCTACGTGACGGGCACGGAACTGGTGATCGACGGCGGCTATACCGCACGCTAGGAGCGCGAATGAACACGAGTGAAAACATGAAGGCGCGCCTCGTCGAATATATCGAGGCGTTCAACGCGGCCGACGCGGCGCGCGTGATCGCGCTGTTCGCCGATAACGCAAGTGTCGAGGATCCGGTCGGCACGCCGGTGAAAGAAGGCCGCAGCGAGATCGACGCGTTCTATGCATACGCCACTTCGGTGGGCGCGCGGCTCGAGCTGATGGCGCCGCCGCGCGGCTCGCACGGCAATAGCGCGTCGATCAGCTTTCGCGTGCATGTCGCGTCGCAAGACGGACAGCCCGCATATATCGACGTGACCGACGTGATGGATTTCGACGCCGCCGGCAAGATCGTGCGCATGCGCGCGTACTGGGGCGCCGACGACTATCACCTGTCGTCGCAGTCAGCCTGACGCGGCCGGCGTGAAGCGATGGCGCTCTACGAGTTCAACGGCAAGCGGCCGCGCGTCGATCCGTCGGCGTATGTGCATCCGAGCGCCGTGCTGATCGGCGACGTGACGGTGGGCGCGTGCTGTTACATCGGGCCGTTTGCGAGCCTGCGCGGCGATTTCGGCGCCGTGGTGGTCGAGCGCGGCAGCAACGTGCAGGACGCCTGCATGCTGCATACGGGTGTCGACAACACGTGCTGGCTCGGAGTCGACAGCCATATCGGCCATGGCGCGATCGTTCACGGCGCGACACTCGAACGGAACACCATGGTCGGCATGCACGCCGTGGTGATGGACGGCGCGGTGCTCGGCGAGGCCAGCATCGTGGCCGCCTGCGCGTTCGTAAAGAAGGATTGGCATGTGCCGCCGCGCGTGCTGGTGGCGGGCGTGCCGGGGCGGGTGGTGCGTCTGCTGGACGATGAGGAGATTCGCGCGAAGTCATCGGGTACGCGCGCGTATCAGCAGCTTGCGGCGGATTGCCTGCGCACGATGCGCAGCGTGTGAGCCTCGCGAGCGGCGCTGCGGGGCGTGAGAAATTGCCTCGGTGGAGCAGTCCAGCCGCCTGTACGACGCAGCAGGCGCGCCGAGATGATCCGATTGCGAGAGGCCCGCAGCCGACACGCGCCTGCGTGCCGGCTGCGACCTTGCCAGCCTCTACGTCACATAGGCCTGCGCGACATTGATCAACTGCACGCGGTTGCGCACGTTGAACAACTGCCTCAGGCGACGCAAGTGGTAGTCGACGTTATGCGGCGACAGCCCGAGAAAGTAGGCGATTTCCTTGTCCCGCTGACCCTGCACGACCGCCTTCAGCACCGCATGCTGCAACTCGCTCAGCGTGACGCGCTGCTGCTGCGCGGGCGCGATGCCGATCACGCTCTTCGCGTGCGTCCAGATGAATTCGTGGATCGTGTGCGCGAACATGAGCGTCTCCGCCACGATCGACTCGGTCATCCAGCGCGGATTGCCGATCTCCGAGTTGAAGCACAGGCTCGCGCTCAACTCCGGTTCCGGCAGCGGCATTTGCGTAAGAATGCCGCTTTTGCGCCCGGTCACTTCCAGCATGTCGATCAGCCCGCCGAGCCGTTCGCTGCGCATTTGCGCACGCGGCAGGTCGGCGCGCATGTCGGCCGTATTCCAGAGAAACGGCAGGCCGGTGGGCGACGCGAGCGCCACGCGCGGGTCGAGCTCGAAATAACGCTCGCGGAAATAACGCGTGAGCCAGCTCTGCGACTCGTAGCTGGTCAGCACGAACATCGTCTTGTGATGCGCCGACGTGCGCGTGGCCGAATAGCTGAACGAGTCGAAGCCCAGTTGCTTGATGCGCTGCCGCACGAATTCGATGCGGTCCTGCGCGCTGCCAAAGCGCACCAGCGGACTGATGACGGGTGCGGCGCGCCGCGCGGCGGGCGAGGGCGTGCCGATTTCCTCCTCGGTGAAGAGCGTGAGAAAGCCTGTGGGCGCCACGCCTGTTGCGGTGCGGTTGGGTGCCCTGGATGCTTCAGCCGCGTGGGCTGATTTCTCGAGTTGCCGCGTGCCGGCCGGGTAAGCCGGTTGGGCGGCAACCGCCGAGTTGTATGCTGCCGACGCGTGCCCGGCTTCACCTTGCGGCGAACCGGTCAACCAGTGCGGCAGCGTATCGCATTCGTGTTCCATGAAACGGTAGCTCCGGCGTTCGAAACGCGTGAAAGACGACAACCTGAATGATTAGCTATTTCCAGAAATTGCGGTAGCCGGTTCCTTGCTATCATTTTTCAGTTCTTGCTCCGACAGAGGATCGGCAACGCGGGCATGGCAGGGTTCACTCTTCATATGGCACCTCCCTGGGAATGGACGTGATGGGACGAATTCCAAAACTCACAACGACGCTCGCCTACGACCGCTACATGGCGGGCCAGAAACTGGTGTCGAGCGTCGATCGCCCGTGGCGGCACCTGGTGCTGCGCTCGTATCTCGAACCGGCCGAGCAGGAACTGCTGGAAGCGCCCGGCCTGCAGGACCTCACGCTGATGACCCTCGCGAGCGGCGCCGAGCATCTCGAGCGCAACCTGAACGGGCGCTGGGAAAGCGCCGATCTGCGCGTGGGCGACCTCTGGTTCGTGCCGCCCGCGCCGATCTCGTGGCGCTGGCGTTCGATCAGCGATGAGCCGCTGTCGACCGTCCATTTGCACATCGAGCGCAGCCTGATCGACAGCGTCGCCGATCAGATGGAGCTTGGCGGCTCCCGCGAGCTGTCGCTCGGCGACGCGATGCAGTTTCGTGATCCGCTGATCGCCGCCATGCTTGCCGCATTGCATCGCGCGGCCGCCGATCCGTCCGACTCGCGTCTCTATGTCGATGCGCTGGTTCACGCGCTCGCCACGCATCTGTTGCAGCACTATGCGCGCGGCCGCCCTGCGTCGGCCCGAACGCCGGCGCGCCCGCAACGCCTCGTGCCGCGCCGGATCCACCGTGTAACCGATTACATCCGCGCCAATCTCGACGGTGATCTGGCGATCAGCGAACTGGCCGCACAGGCGGGGCTAAGCAGTTTCCATTTTGCGCGGGTGTTTCGCCGCGAGACCGGCGAGACGCCGCATCAGTACGTGTCGCGATTGCGGCTCGAGGAAGCAGCGCGGCTATTGCTTGCCACCGATCAGACCGTGCTGCAGATTGCGATCGCGGTTGGTTTCGAGAATGCCAGTCATTTCTCCGTGCAGTTCAAGCGTGGCTACGGCGTGACGCCGCTCGCTTACCGGCTGCGCGGCTGAAGTACGGATTGCGCGGCTGGAAGTGGCCGGCTGGTCAGCAGGCAGTGGCGGGACGACGGTTAACGGTTTGACGCAGCCGCATGAGGGCACCGGAGCCTCGCCGTTTGCGCCGCCGGGCAGTACTGCCGCCCTGCCTCCGACCGCATGCAGGGCTGGCTCGCGGGAATGTACAGTCCGATGAGCCGCCTTGGGGGAATCACGCACATCGCGCAGTGTGCTGCGCATTGCGCGGCTTGCAAACTACGAAGTTTCGTGGCGGCCAGGCGGTTGGACCTGGCATGGACGTGCCGATGTGGCTTGCCGGGCGTTGTTCGCTCAAAACGTCGGCACTGGTCCAACTGGCCTGACCAGCGATGGCGGAACTGTATCTGTCGAAGCCTTGCATCGGACGACAGAATCATGTGTCTGCGGCCTGGCTTCCGCCCTGCGTCAAAACCTCCGACCGACCATTCCAATTCACTCTCACACTGGAAACCTGGCGATGACCCGACTCCGAATCACCTCCTGCGGCCATGTCTTTACCGCCGAAACCCATCCGGACGCGCCGCAAACCGTGGCTGCCTTCCTGAAGCTCCTGCCGTACCGGCAAAAACTCATTCACGTGCGCTGGAGCGGCGAAGGCTGCTGGGTGCCGCTCGGCGACTTCAAGCTCGAGAACGACGGCGCGGCGGTCGGCTTCGAGAATCACACGAGCCATCCGTCGGTCGGCGACATTCTGTTTTATCCCGGCGGCTACAGCGAAACCGAGATCATTCTCGCGTACGGTTCATGCTGCTTCGCGAGCAAGCTGGGGCAACTCGCGGGCAACCACTTCCTGACGATCGTCGAAGGCAAGGAGAAGCTGCGCGAGCTCGGCACCAAGGTGTTGTGGGAAGGCGCGCAGGACGTGCTGTTCGAGAAGATCTGAAGCGGCGGGCGCGGTGTCGCGCAAGGGGTTGCCAGCGGGCGGTGTTCACGCGGAGTTGTTTCTGCGGGACGCGCCGGTGCGGACAGGTCCTAACCCTGGTTAATTTTTGTTCCGTAAATCGCGCATACTGGAGGCGCCCGGGCGGCTTGCGCAGCGCTCATTCTTTGCCTCCTGAGCGCGGTTTGCAGTCCATGCGGTCGCGTTGAGTGCGTCCCGAAGGAAGTCTCCTTGGGGGCGGCGCGGAACACCTATTTTCGCCGCCATGCGGCGCCAGGTCTCCCACATGACAGACTCGCACGTACTGCCGCTCACCGCTTTCGCCAAACAGTTGCGTCTGCAACAGGTCGAACTGACCGAACGGTGGATGAAGGCTGTTTTTCACGACGCAGAATTGACCGAATCCGACCGGCTCACTTACGAGCAACTGGCCGATCACATCCCGAACATCCTCGACGAAATCTGCAGCGTGCTGGAGAGCCAGGATCTCGACCAGGCCGAGAGCGCGATCGAACACGACGCGCGCCTGCACGGCAAATTGCGCTGGAAGCAAGGCTACCGGATCGACGAACTGGTGCGCGAGCTCGATCTGTTCCGGCAGATGCTGACCGGCGCGATCGTCGAATTCAGCGAGGCGCGGCCGTTTTTCACGCGGCGTCATGAGGAGCGGGCAAGGCATTTCATCGAGGAAGCCGTGAGCTTCGTCACGCTGACCTCGATCCGCGAGGTCGTCAACGAGCGCGACCGCAAGATCGACGACTACACCGGGCGCCTCGAGCGCGCCAATCACGAACTGACGCTCAAGCAACGGCTGGTCGGCGATCTGTACGAGTCGCGCATGCAGATCACGCGCAGCGTCGTGCACGATTTGCGCAACTTTCTCAACGTGTTTTCGATGGCGCTGCAACTGATCAGCCGCGCGCCGGCCAAAGTCGAGACGGCGCTCGCGCTGGCCAACCGTCAGGCGGCCGATATGAAAACGCTGGTCGACGAACTGGTCGAATACTCGGTGGTGCTCGGCGACGACAGTCCGCTCGCGCTGGAAAACTTCGCGCTGCGGGAGTTGTTCGACGAACTGGTGATTTCGTGCGAAAGCGCGATCGAAGCGAAAGGGCTGCGGCTTCTGACCGCCTTCGACGGCGCGCTGGACGTGGTCGTCTCCAACCGTCTCAAACTCAAACAGGTCGCGCTCAATCTGTTGACCAACGCGGCCAAATACACCAAGGCGGGCCAGGTCGAATTGAGCATGACGGCGACGGAAAACGATCGCTGGCGCCTGCGCGTCTCGGACACGGGCGTCGGCATCGGCGCGTCGGACCGGGAGCGCGTATTCAAGGAGTTCGAGCGCGCCACGGATGAGGACATTCCGGGCGCGGGCCTGGGCCTCGCGATCGTCAAGGAATTGTGCCGGGTGCTGCAGGGCGAGATTCGTTTCGACTCGCAGGAGGGCAAGGGGACGATCTTCGAGATCAGTTTTCCGATGCGCCTGGAGGCCGGGAACGGCTGATCGATCTGCCTGGACGCGGCACGGTCCGCTGTATCAGTTCACATCTCTTCACGTGTAGTTCTCCTGTATGACTTCCATTTGACTGCCGAGGGTAGACTCATTTTGGTCGATGTTCGTCCTGTTTGAGGACTTCGATAGGAATTAGCACTGTCTTGTGCGCTGATTTCGGAAAAGTCAAAACTGCTGCTTAGAAATGCCTAAAAATAACGAGTGCGATATAAGACGTTTGGCATTTTAAGTCTTAAAAGGGTTATGCCTTTTTTCCAATATAAGCTAAAAAATCGCTTTACACGGTATATTTGTGTTCGGCGACTTTGTGTCGTAACGAAGTGATAACGCTGTCTTAAGTTTATGTTGGATCGCGTTAAATAATTAGGATGGCATAGTAAAAGTCCTGGTGCATGGATCTTCTAAAAAAGATTGGGAGGAATGTTGAGCAAGTTTTGTAAGATCGAATGGAGTAGCACGGCCCGCACATGCGCGGCGGCGTTCGAGGTGGCAAAAAAACGTGGTGGGCGAGGGGTTGCGGGATATAGCGCGCTGGTAGCCGCAGGCACCAGTCTGTTTGGGACGTTGGTGATGGCTTTGCCTGCGAGAGCGGCTGGCGAGTCGCCCAACCCGATCATGAACGCGCCTGTCGAATGGGATGTCGCCGATCTGGCGACTGTCAGCCAAACGCCCGAATCCAACGTGAGCCGTTCAAAAACGCTAACGCTTGCAACTGCTGCGTTGAGCGATCCAGTACCTGTCACCCAGTTCATTGCCGTCAGTCAGTTCACCACACCCGCTTTGACGACCTCCGCGTCGGGAGGCGAAAACGCAATGGCGGTCGGTGTCGGTGCGACGGCCATCGACAATAATGCGCTCGCAATCGGCACGAGTTCCGGCGCTGCGCGGGTCAATACGACCGCCGTCGGCGCGGGAGCCGCTGCGTTGGCATCCAATGCGACGGTGGTGGGCGCCGGCGCGACAAGCAACTATTTTGCGGAGAACGGGGTTGCAATCGGCTATAACGCAGCCGTCCAGAACGTCAATGCGTTGGCTATCGGGACAAACGTCCAGACGAACGCGGCGAACTCGATCGTGGCGGGCAGCGGCGCCTTTATCACGGAGGCCGCCACGAAGGCAATCGCGTTTGGTTCCGGCGCGACGGCCACGGCAGCGGGCTCGGTCGCGCTGGGTGCGGATTCCTCCGCGGACCGGTCGAATACGGTCTCGGTCGGTAGCGCCGCGCTGCAACGGCAGATCGCCAATGTCGCGGCCGGCACCCAGGGCAGCGATGCCGTTACAGTCTCGCAGTTGAAGGGCATGGCCGGCGTGCTGGGAGGCGGCACCGACGTTGCCGCTGACGGAACGATCGCGAAGCCCGTCTATAAGGTCGGAGGGAGGATATACAACGATGTCGGCTCCGCGCTCGCGGCCGTCGTCACGTCCAGCACTCAAGCCAGCGCCGATTCCGTTCAGTACGATTCGACCTCGCATGATAGCGTCACGTTGGGCAGCACTACCGCGCCGGTTCGGCTCACCAATGTGCGCGCCGCGACTCTCGCTGCCGGCAGTTCGGACGCCGTCAACGGCGCGCAGCTGTTTGCCACCAATCAGGCCGTCGCGCAGAACACCAGCAGCATCACGAACCTGGATCAGCGCGTCACTGACAACACGACGAGCATCAGCAATCTCGATCAGCGCGTCACCGACAACACGACGAACATCAGCAACCTGGATCAGCGCGTCACAGACAACACGACAAACATCAGCAACCTCGATCAGCGCGTCACCGACAACACGACAAGCATCAGCAACCTCGATCAGCGCACCACGACGATCGAAGGCGACGTGAGCAATATCACGAACCAGATCACCAACGGTGAGATCGGGCTCGTTCAGCAGGATCAGACCTCGCGTAATCTCACCGTGGCGAAAGACACGGACGGCGCTCGCGTCGATTTCACCGGCACGGGCGGCGCACGCGAGCTGACGGGGATCGCGGCGGGCACCACGGACGCATCGGCGGTCAATCTCGGTCAGTTCAAACCGATGGTGGCCGCGCTGGGCGGCGGCGCGCAGATCAACGCCGATGGTTCGCTGACCGGCCCCACCTATCACGTGCAGGGCGGCACGCAAACCACCGTCGGCGACGCGCTCGGCTCGCTCGACAATGGCCTTAGCACCTTGCAGCAGAGCATGGAGACCGGCGGTATCGGCATGGTCACGCAGGATCCCGTGTCGCGCGTCATCAATGTCGGTGCAGTGACGGACGGCAAGCTGATCAATATGGCCGGCACCGCGGGCCATCGCGTTATCACAGGCGTGGCGGCCGGCGCGCTCGGTCCGGCCAGCAGCGACGCGGTCAACGGCTCGCAACTGTATGCGCAGGCGGCGAGCACGGCGGTAGCGCTCGGCGGCGGGGCGACTGTCAACGCGGACGGTTCGGTCTCGGCGCCGTCGTATAGCGTGGGCGGCACGGTCGTGAACAATGTCGGCAGCGCGATCACCAACCTGGATGGCCGTGTGACGCAGAACAGCAGCGATATTGCCGGTTTGCAGACCACCGTCGGCAATCTTGGCGGCGCGGTCGCGAATGCGGTGCAGTACGACAGCTCGGCGCACGACAGGATCACGCTCGGCGGCGTGGCGGCCAATGCCCCGAAAGTCCAACTGACCAATCTGCAGGACGGCACGCTGTCGGCCGCCAGTACCGACGCAGTGACGGGAGCGCAACTCTGGAACACCAACCAGACTGTCAGCACGCTTAGC
This sequence comes from Paraburkholderia dipogonis, assembly GCF_042680985.1. NCBI lineage: Bacteria > Pseudomonadati > Pseudomonadota > Betaproteobacteria > Burkholderiales > Burkholderiaceae > Paraburkholderia > Paraburkholderia dipogonis. The sequence continues at coordinate 17,366 of NZ_JBHUFR010000034.1, forward strand.
CAGCAGATCAACGTGGTGCGGAACAACCAGACCACCGGCAGTCCCTACGTTGCCGTCAACAGTTCGGGTACGGCGGCGCAGGCAATCGGCAACGGTTCTGTGGCGATCGGCGGCGGTGCCAAAGCATCGGCGCCGAATTCGGTGGCGATCGGCGAGGGTTCGGTGGCCGATGTGACGAACACGGTTTCGGTCGGCTCGTCCGGCAGCGAGCGCCGCATCACCAACGTCGCCGCCGGGCAGGGGCCGACCGACGCCGTCAACATGCAGCAGTTCCAGGGCGGCTTGAGCGACATGGCGCGCAATGCCTACTCCGGAACGGCATCGGCGCTGGCGCTGACGTCGATCCCCGAAGTCGACGCGACGAAGAATCTCGCCATCGGCGTCGGAACGGCCGGTTACAAGGGGTATCAAGCGGTGGCGGTGGGGCTGTCGGCGCGCGTCACGCAGAGTCTGAAGGTGAAGCTCGGCGCGGGCATCAGTTCCGCCACGACCGCGGTCACGGCCGGCGCGGCGTATCAGTGGTAGCGGGGAGGCGGGAAATCGGCGTGCTTGAAATGCGCCGGTAGACAGTCAGCGAGTGACACCCGCTGCAGCGGCACCCCGCACGTCTGAACGCGCGGGGTGCCGAACGACATTTACTTGAAGAGCTTCATCGCCTGCGAGAGCGTATTGACCACGCCCCATGCGAGCGGCAGCGTCACATACAGCCAGAAGACGGCGAGTTTGACCTTGCTGGTCTGATTCACGGCTTGAACGGTCGACATGCGTGTCTCCTTAAGCGCCTTTGGCGAGTTGTGCGTCGGACATGTGGTGCTTGTCGTCCACACGCTTGATCAGCAGGTTGCAGATGAAGCCGACTACCAGCAGCACGGCCATGATGTGAACGGTCATCGTGTAGGCGTCCGCCTTGGCGACGCCTTGTGCGACTTCGTAGGCGCGAATGTAGTTCACCAGCACCGGACCGGCGACGCCCGCCGCGGCCCACGCCGTCAGCAGCCGCCCGTGAATGCCGCCGACGAACGCCGTGCCGAACATGTCGGCGAGATAGGCCGGCACGGTGGAGAAGCCGCCGCCGTACATCGTCAGGATCACGCAGTAAGAGAGCACGAAGAGGGCGATGTGGCCCGACGCCGCGAAACCCGGCACGAGGTAATACAGCACCGCGCCGAGCGCGAAGAAGATGAAGTAGGTGTTCTTACGGCCGATCCAGTCCGACGCCGACGCCCACACGAAACGGCCGCCCATGTTGAAGAGCGACAACAGACCGACGAAACCGGCCGCCGCGGCTGCCGTCACCGTGTCCTTGAAGCTCTCCTGAATCATCACCGAGGCCTGGCCGAGAATGCCGATGCCGGCTGTCACGTTCAGAAACAGCACGAGCCAGATCAGATAGAACTGCGGCGTCTTCAGCGCCTGATCGATGTGCACGTGATTGCGCGAGATCATCTTGTTCTGGCCGGTGGCGCCCGGCGTCCAGCCGGCCGGTTTCCAGTCCGCGGGCGGCACGCGGATCGCAAGCGCGCCGATCGTCATCGAGATGAAGTAGGCGATGCCGAGCACGATGAACGTTTCAGCCACGCCGATGCTGGTCGCGGTGCGAAAGTGGTTCATCAACGCCACGGACAGCGGCGCGGCGATCATTGCGCCGCCGCCGAAGCCCATGATCGCCATGCCGGTCGCCATGCCGCGGCGGTCCGGGAACCAGCGGATCAGCGTGGACACTGGCGACACGTAGCCGAGTCCCAGTCCGATTCCGCCGATCACGCCGTAGCCCAGATAGAGCAGCACGATCTGATGCAGATACACGCCGAGCGCGGAAACCAGGAAGCCGCCGCCGAAGCAGCATGCGGCGGTAAACATCGTGCGGCGCGGGCCGACGTGTTCGAGCCATTTGCCGGCGAAGGCCGCCGACAAACCGAGGAACACGATCGCCAGCGAAAAGATCCAGCCGAGCGAGGTCAGCGACCAGTCATCCGCGCTGGATTGCGTAATGCCGATGACCTTGGTCAGCGGACCGTTGAACACGGAAAAGGCGTACGCCTGGCCGATACAGAGGTGGACGGCAAGGGCCGCGGGCGGAACCATCCAGCGCGAAAAACCTGGCTTCGCGACGGTGGCCTGTTTGGAAAAGAAGGGGGCGGAGCCTGAATTCCCGCTCGGCTCGGTGATACTGCTCATGGTCGGTCTCCGGGGTGACGAATGAGTTGTTATCGGCGCGGCACACCAATGCTTTAGGTCTAGCGGCGTAAAAAATGCGATTTTTGCTGCCGCCAATATATGTATTTCGATTGCATATGGCGTGCTCGAATCTGCGACGAAATCAACTTCGTCGAACGATAGGGCGCGATCATGCCCTTGGCAATATGAGATGCAAATACATAAGGTGTTTGCCTGGTGAAACACGACCGTAATCTGCCGAATCGCGGCTTGGCGGTGCCGTCGTCCGGAATAAACTACCGGGTGCCCAAAGCAAATCGGGCCGGCAGTGGCATCTTTCGCCACCCCGGCCCGCTTGACCGCGATCGGGAAAACTCAGGCGACGGTGCGCCCGGTCTTCATCTTCGCCGCCACGAGCACCGAGATCAGGCAGCCAATGGCCAGATAAGCCGCCACCGGATGCCACGAGCCGCCGGCAAAGCTGACCAGCGCAACCGCGATAAACGGCGTGAAGCCGCCGCCGACCACACTCGCCACCTGATAGCCCACGCCCGCACCGCTGTAGCGATACTCGGTGCCGAACAGTTCGGTGAACATGGGCTGCTGCACGCTCACCACCATGTCGTGCGCGACGTTGGCGAGCATGACGGCGAACACCACGATCCACACCGTCGAGCGTGCTTCCAGCGCGAGGAAGAACGGCACCGCGCTCAGCATGCCGACCAGCGCGCCGATGATATACACGCGGCGGCGGCCGAAGCGATCCGCCAGCAAGGCGAAGCACGGAATCGTCACGCAACTCAGCGCGCCCACCAGCAAACCGATGGTGAGGAAGAACTCGCGCGGCATGTGCAGATTCGCAGTCGAGTAGTTCAGTGCGAAGGCGGTCACGATATACATCGTGAACAACTCGGCAAGACGCAGCGCAATGATCAACAGGAACGCCTTCGGATGCCGCAGCAAGGCTTCGACGATCGGCAGGCGAACGCTGCGTTCGCCGTGCTTGCCGACTTTCTCGACGAATTCCTTCGACTCTTCCATGCTCGAGCGGATCCACAGCGCGATCAGCACCAGCACCACGCTGAACAGGAAGGGCAGGCGCCAGCCCCAGCTCAGGAACGAGGCGTTGTCCATGGAACGGCTGATCAGCGCAATCAGTCCGGTCGAGAGCACGAGGCCCACGCCGTAGCCGACCTGCACGCCGCTGCTGTAGAACGCTTTCTTTTTCTCGGGCGCACTTTCGACGGCCATCAACGCCGCGCCGCCCCATTCGCCGCCCACCGCGAAGCCCTGGATCGCGCGCAGACTGACGAGCAGCGCCGGCGCCCACCAGCCGATGCTGGCGAACGACGGCAGCAGGCCGATGGCGGCGGTCGACAGACCCATCATCATTACCGTCAGCACCAGCATGCGCTTGCGTCCGAGCCGGTCGCCGTAGTGTCCGAATACGAAGCCGCCGAGCGGGCGGAACAGGAAGCCGACGCCGAAAGTGGCGAACGCGGCGAGCGTCCCCATCGCCGGGCTGACTTTGGGGAAAAACTCGGCATTGAACACGAGCGCGGCGACGATGCCGTACAGCAGGAAGTCGTACCAGTCGACCACGGCGCCGACAAAGCTGCCGAGCGCCGCCTGGCGAGCCTGGCTGCGCGCTTTGCGGCTGTCGACCGTGGCGGCCGACGGGATGGTGGTGCTCATGAAATTGTCTCCTTGAAACGCTCGGGCTGCCGGGATCGTGCGGCGGACGCAGGACTGTGGCCGCTCGCGATCGATTGCAGAATGTGCGAAGGTTAATGATGCGGAGTCGATCCCACAATCCACATCCGCGCGAAATTGCGCGATCATCGAACATGACTGCGCGAATAGCGCGCGTTTTGCGCGTTTACACCGAGTGTCGCGTACTCGCGCATCGCAATGAACCACCCGAAAGCGGCCCGTGCTACCGTGAGAGCGTAGTCCTGAAAACAACAACGACTGATATACTACATACGGAATATTGATTTTTGCGGCATTGCAGCATATGATTGAGTCATTCCTTCACTCAATCATCCGGAGCTACAAATGGAAGTTGTTCCTCTCTCGCTGCTCGCCGTTGCTGTTGTTGGTTTAGGCTCTGCCGCCACCGTGCTGTTGACCCGCTGGATTCCGCAGCCGGTCGCGCAGCTTGCAGCGCAACATGGCCGCTTCGTCGGTCTGGGCGACCAACGCGCGGCAGTGGCAAGACCGTATCGTGCGCATGTTCAACAAGAGGCGATGAATGTCGTCAGAACTTCAAACTGAATCAGTGGCCACACCGTTGACGTTGTCATTGCAGCCGATCGGCGCGAGCGCGAGCTTGCGCGATCAGGCGTATGCCATGCTCCGCCAGGCTATCGCCGACGCGGATATCTACCAGAACCGCGAAGAAATCCGCCTCGACGAGCGGGTGCTGAGCGAGTCGCTCGGCGTGAGCCGCACGCCGGTGCGTGAGGCCATGACGCTGCTCGAACAGGAAGGTTTTCTGCGCATGGTGCCGCGCCGCGGCATCTATATCGTGCGCAAGAGCAAGCGTGAGATCGTCGAGATGATCCAGATGTGGGCCGCGCTCGAAAGCATGGCGGCGCGCCTTGCCACGCTGCACGCCACGGACGAGGAAATCGCCCGTCTGCGCCACATGTTCGACAACTTCCGCGACGCGACGCCGGCTGAACACATCGCCGAGTATTCGGACGCCAACATCGCGTTTCACCAGGCAATCGTCGAGTTGTCCAAGTCGCAGATCATTCTCGACACGATCAAGAACATCTTCATCCACGTGCGCGCGATTCGCCGCATGACCATTTCGCAGAGCGACCGCGCGTCGCGCTCGATCGTCGATCATCTGCGCATCATCGAGGCGCTGGAGAAACGCGATACGGAGCTGGCCGAGCGTCTCACGCGTCAGCATTCGCTCGATCTGGCGGCGTTCGTCGAGGCCAATTGCGATTTTCTGGATTGACGCGGCTGCCGGCCTGAGCGGCGCTCGATGGTTGGGTAGGACAGGAAGGGCCCGCGGTGGAGACACCGGCGGGCCTTTTTGTTTGCGTCGGACGCAGACGGCGCGTGGCTTTCCGGGCAGTGCGGGATAAACCTCGCTTGACGGTCTTAAAAATATGGTATGTGATATATCAAAAGACGCGAACCGAAAGTTGACGTTTTTGCCGCGAGGACGAGCCGCGTAGCCAATGCGGCGGAGCACGCACCGAATTTGCCAGGAAATTACAAGTAGACGCCCTTTCAACAACTACGTTGCTCGTGACCAGAGTACGGCGCTAAAGCGCAAGCCCTGGTCGACACAGGAGACAGGACATGAGCAAAGCACTCGACGGTGTGCGCATTCTCGACTTCACGCATGTGCAATCCGGGCCCACCTGCACGCAACTGCTTGCATGGTTCGGCGCGGATGTCATCAAGGTGGAGCGGGCGGGCGCGGGAGACATCACGCGCGAGCAATTGCGCGATATTCCCGATGTGGACAGCCTCTACTTCACGATGCTCAACCACAACAAGCGCTCCGTCACGATCGATACGAAGAATCCCGAAGGCAAGCAGGTGCTCGAGGCGCTGATCCAGAAATGCGACGTGCTGGTCGAGAACTTCGCACCTGGCGCGCTGGACCGCATGGGCTTTACGTGGGAACGGATTCAGGAACTGAATCCGCGCATGATCGTCGCGTCCGTCAAGGGTTTCGGTCCTGGGCCGTACGAGGACTGCAAGGTCTACGAGAACGTCGCGCAATGCGCGGGCGGCGCGGCCTCGACCACCGGGTTCGACGACGGCCCGCCGGTCGTGACAGGCGCGCAGATCGGCGACAGCGGCACCGGCCTGCATCTGGCGCTCGGCATCGTCACGGCGCTGTATCAGCGCACGCACAGCGGACGCGGTCAGCGAGTACTCGCCGCGATGCAGGACGGCGTGCTCAACCTGTGCCGCGTGAAACTGCGCGACCAGCAGCGGCTCGAACGCACCGGCGTGATGAAAGAGTATCCGCAATATCCGAACGGAGAGTTCGGTGAAGCGGTGCCGCGTGCGGGCAATGCGTCGGGCGGCGGTCAGCCGGGCTGGATCCTGAAGTGCAAAGGCTGGGAGACCGACCCGAACGCCTATATCTACTTCATCACGCAGGCGCCGGTGTGGGCCAAAATCTGCAACGTGATCGGCAAGGAGGAGTGGGCCACGGATCCCAACTATGCGACGCCCGCCGCGCGCCTGCCGCACCTGAAGGACATCTTCGCCGAGATCGAACGCTGGACCATGACGAAGACCAAGTTCGAGGCCATGCAGATCCTGAACAAGTACGACATTCCGTGCGGACCGATTCTGTCGATGAAGGAAATCGCCGAAGAACCGTCGCTGCGCAAAACCGGCACGATTGTCGAAGTCGATCATCCGACTCGCGGCAAGTATCTGACGGTTGGTAATCCTATCAAACTGTCCGACAGTCCGACCGAGGTCACGCGCTCGCCGTTGCTGGGTGAACATACCGACGAAGTCATGGCCGAGCTGGGCTATTCGCCCGAGCAGGTCAGTGCATTGCGCACTGCCGGCGCGATCTAGGCCCGATCCACGTAAACAGGGAGCGACGTATGGATACATGGATGCGGTTCATGTCGAGCGATGGCGGCGTCGTGTTCGGCCGTGTGGAAGGTGGCTATCTGCACGAGTATGAAGGTCTGGAGCACCCGGTGCCGACTGGCGCCGTGCTGTCGACGCGCGCGCTGACGCCGCTCGCGCCGTGCGCGCCCGGCAAGATCGTCGCGCTGTGGAACAACTTTCACGCGCTGGCGGCGAAGCTCGACAAACCGGTGCCGTCGCACCCACTTTTTCTATTGAAGCCGGCTGGTTCGGTGATCGGCTCGGGTGAGCCGATCAGGCGGCCGCTCAGCTATGCGGGCAAGATCGTCTATGAAGGCGAGCTCGGCATTGTGATCGGACGGCGCTGCTGTGATGCGAGTGTTGAAGAGGCGGCCGCAGCGATTTTCGGCTACACGCTCGTCAACGACGTCACCGCTGCCGATCTGTTGAACGAGAATCCGCACTTTCCGCAATGGTGCCGCGCAAAGGGCTTCGATACGTTCTGCTGTATCGGGCCGGCGATCGTCTCTGGTTTCGATTGGCAGCAAGCGCGTCTTGTCACCATGCTCGATGGCGTGGAGCGGCAGAATTATCCGCTCGCCGATATGGTTTTCTCGCCCGCCGAGCAGGTGAGTCTGATCTCCCAGGACCTCGCGCTCGAACCGGGCGACGTGATTGCGTGCGGCACGTCGGTCGGCGTCGGCTCGATCAAGGATGGCGCGACCGTGACGGTGACGGTCGACGGGATCGGCACGCTGAGCAACACCTTGAGCGCCGCGCGCGCGGGCGCCGCCGCGGGCGCGCAGCCGGTCGCGGCAGGCGCTGTCTGAAGGGTTGACCGATTGCGCGATCCGTTGGAACCGCGCCCTGCATTCCGGTACGGAGGAGCACGCATGCCGCTAGCGTATGACAGTATCGTCTGGTGTTCGCTGGCCGTGGTGTTTGCTTCCGTGTCGGCTGTGGCGCTTGCCGCAGTCGGGCAACTGCCGCTCGAACGGCGACCGAAGCGTCGTCCTGAATGGCACGCCGGGGCATTGGCCGCCGCGCTCGCAGGCCTTTTCGCGGCCGGCATGGGTGCAAGCGACGGCGTGGTCGGCGCCGCGGTAGCGGGCGCGGTGCTCGGCGCGTGGCTGGTGCGCCGGCGCAATCTGGCGCGGCGTCCGCGCCTCGTTGCGCTGTTGGGCAGCAGCATGGGGCTCGCTGTGATGGCGGGCGGTTTCGCGCGTTATCTGTCGGCGGCGGCGCAGGCGAATGTGGAGCGCGTCGAACTCTATGTCGCCGTGTTCATCGGCGCGTTGATCTTTGCCACCTCGACCGTTGCGTTCTGCAAACTGCGCGGTGCGCTGCAACTCGGCGTGGTCGCGCGCCCGGGGCATGGCGTCGTCAACCTGTTGGCACTGTTGCTGTGTGGCTGGCTCGGCTATGGATTCGTGACCGAGCCGGCGCAGCCATTCGGACTCGCCGCGCTCCTCGCAATGAGCGCGCTGGCTTGTGCGATGGGCGTGCATCTAATGCTCAGCCGCGAGTATTCCGACGGCCACGAACATGGTCACGCTTCAGGCACACTCGCCTTTGCCGCGCGTTGCCATAGCCTGACGATGGGCAAGCATGGGCTGTTGGCACGAATCGAATGGCGCGGTGGAGAAGAGCAGGGCTGGATGCTGCGCGACGTCACGACAGACTGTGTGCGTACGGCGGCCTACCCGTATCGTCGAAACGGCAGCAATGGCGTGAGTGCTCAAGTGCGGCAACGTGCGTGCGACCGCCACCGGCCGGCTCGCGCGACGACTCGGCGCACGCTATGAGTGCTCGCACATTCAGGTGGGCTGGTATGACGTTTCGCGGGACCGTGATCCCGCGAACACACTCACTCACCCGCCAACGCGAACTCGCTGAAGTACTGAGCCTTCTTGTGCAGAATCATTTGCGCGAGAAAGTCGGCGTCGTATGCGCTATGCAGATGGGCGTGAAAGCGCTCGATGTAGGCAGTAATTCGAGCCGCCTCGCTGTTGAATTCCTTGAGCACGTCGAGCGTGGCGCGATCCCAGCGGAAGCGCAGGCCGAGGTCGCTGAAGGCAGCGTTGTACGCGCTCAGGTGGGCGTCGTCGGGATGGATTGCGGCAACGCGAGCAGTGTGCGCGCCGGGTTGAAACTCAACCGAAGCGTGATTCATGACCGGCCTCCTGGGCAAACGAGTGATGGAACTCGCTTGCAGCATAGAAGTCCTGACGAATCCGCAATAGTTAAAGTTTCATTGGATCTCCATAGCCTACTGCTTATACACGCTCAATTCCTTGACGCGCGTGATCTTCTCGATCAGATTCGCGCCTTCCTCCATCAGGAAGCGTTTGAACGCGACAGCCACGGGCGGCAGGCGCTTGTTCTTTCGATGCACCACGTACCAGTTGAGCATGACCGGAAAGCTCTCGACATCGAGCACGACCAGGTGGCCGAGTTGCAATTCGAGGCTGATGGTGTGCGCGGACAGAAAGGCGATACCCATGCCCGCGATCACGGCCTGCTTGATCGTCTCGGTGCTCTTGATCTCCATGGCGATCTTGAGGTTGGCAAGCCGCCCGGCGAAGCCTTCTTCCATCGAATTCCACGTGTCCGAGCCGCGTTCCCGCACGATAAACGCTTCGTTCGCCAATTGGCTGAACTTGATGTTGCGCTTGTTGGCGAGCGGATGCGTTGGCGCCGCCACGATTACATACGGGTGCGGTGCAAACGGCTCGTTGGTCGCGTCGGTCTCGTGCGGCGGACGCACCATCACCGCGAGATCGGTCTGGTTGGTAGCGAGTTGATGCAGCAGTTCCTCGCGATTGTGCACGGCGAGATTCAGCACGACACCCGAATAGCGGCGCGTGAATTCGGCCAGCAGCCGCGGAAAGAAGTAGTCGCCGGCGCTGATCACCGCGACATTCAGCTTGCCGCCGGAGACGCCTTTGAGTTGACTCATTGCTTCGTCGACTTCGTGGAACTGCTGAATGATCGCGCGGCTGTAGTGAAGCATTTCGGTGCCGGCCGGCGTCAGATAGATTTTTTTGCCGAGTTGTTCGAACAGCGGCAGCCCGGCGTGTTCTTCGAGTTGCCGGACCTGAGTGGAAACGGCCGGCTGGGTGAGGTGCAATTCCTCGGCGGCGCGCGAGAAGCTCAGGTGGCGCGCCACCGTTTCGAAAACCTTCAGTTGCCGCAGAGTCGCATTCCGCATCGTCATGGCCGATGTATAAGCAAATGTGAATCAACATAATAACAAACTTTAATTATTAGTAATTCAGCAATGACCCTAGCATGGCTCTGTATAAGAAAGCGGAATTGCCGCCACAGCGCCTGGCGAAAAACTCGGGTTAACGCTTGGATTCGAGGCCTGATGGACGAAGCAGCCGGCCTCGAGGTGTAAAAGGCATTAAATGATCGGAATAAAGCACTTTCCAGAAAGCGATGATTTAAGCCGGTCTATTTTTTAAAGCAGCGAATTAAAGACGCAAATATCAAATATTACCGAAGAGCACGGCTTTTCGGGTCACAACCATAAGGTGAAACGCATACAGCGCGGCGCGTCGCCGAGACGATTTCCTTCGGGACGCTGACCGGCTGCACCAGACAAATAGTGGAGACAAAGCGAATGGACGATATCAGTCAGCAGACTACGAGCCGCGCATTTTGGGGCAACCGTTGGTGGCAACTCGTCATCGGCATGGTGTGCATGGCTCTCGTGGCCAATCTTCAATATGCGTGGACGTTGTTCGTCACGCCGATGAACGCGCGGCATCACTGGGGCGAAGCGTCCATTCAACTTGCGTTTGCAATTTTCATTCTCACGGAAACGTGGCTCGTGCCGCTCGAAGGCTGGCTCGTCGACAGGTTCGGACCCCGGCCCGTGGTGGCGGGCGGAGCGATTTGCGCGGGCATCGCGTGGGTGATGAATTCGTACATCACGACGCTGCCGATGCTGTACGTTTCCGCGGTCATCGCCGGCATCGGTGCGGGCGGTGTGTACGGCACCTGCGTGGGCAATGCGTTGAAATGGTTTCCCGACAAGCGCGGACTCGCCGCGGGTCTCACCGCCGCGGGCTTCGGCGCGGGCGCCGCGGTGACGGTGATTCCGATCGCCAACATGATCACGCGTTCGGGTTATGAGCACACGTTCTTCTTCTTCGGCATTCTGCAGGGAGGATGCATTCTCGCGCTCGCGCTGCTGTTGAAGAAGCCGAACCTGCGCTCGCAAGCGGCGCCAAAGAAGAAATTCGCCGTGTCGAAGGTCGACTTCACGCCGGGTCAGATGATCAAGACGCCGGTGTTCTGGGTGATCTACGTATCGTTCGTCGCCGTGGCCGCGGGTGGTTTGATGGCGACCGCGCAGATTGGTCCGATCGCGAAAGACTGGGGCCTCGCACGCATCCCGATGACGATCTTCGGCATGACCTTGCCGCTGCTGACAGCCACGCTTTCCATCGACAACGTCTGCAACGGTTTTACGCGTCCGCTGTGCGGCTTCATCTCCGACAAGCTCGGCCGTGAAAACACGATGTTCGTGATCTTTATCGGCGAGGGCCTGGCGTTGCTCGGCCTGATGCAATACGGCACCAACCCGTATGCTTTCATGACGTTCGCCGCATTGATCTTTTTGTTCTGGGGCGAAATCTTTTCGATCTTCCCGGCGATCTGTGCCGATACCTTTGGCAGCAAATATGCCGCGGCCAACGCGGGCACCTTGTACACCGCCAAGGGCACGGCCTCGCTACTGGTGCCGATTGCGTCGGTACTGTCGGCGACGGGCGGATGGAATCTCGTGTTCATCGTCTCAGCGGTCGTGACGATCGCCGCGGGCGTCGCCGCGAAGTTCGTACTCGCGCCGATGCGCTCGCGCTGGATCGAAACGCACAACGAGCCGCAAGGTGCGCTGGCCGTTGCCGGCAACGGTAACGGCAACGCATCCCGCTTGAGCCATTGGCCTGAGCAGACAGGAGAATAGGCGAATGGCCTACACCCGGCAGTGACGTCATGAATGTTTCGTTGCAGCAACTCAAGGTGTTTGTCGCCGTCGCGCGTGAGCGGAGTTTTACGCGCGCGGCGCGTGAGTTCGACTTGACGCAGTCGGCGGTGAGTCGTTGCGTGCGCGAACTCGAAGAAGCCGTGGAATTGAAGCTGTTCGACCGTACCACGCGCCAGGTCGAACTGACGCATGCGGGCGCGAGCCTCGAACGAAGAATCGGCCGGCTGCTCGATGAAATCGAACTCACGCTGCGTGAAGAGCGGGCCGCATACGACGGCCACACCGGCGTGGTGGTGCTCGCCAGCAATCCGGTGTTGTCGTCGAGTTGGGTGGCGCAGGGACTCGCGCGCTGCGCGGCGGCTTTTCCTGAGCTAGCCGTCTGCATCAGGGATCAGCCGCAAAGCGGCGTGCTCGCGAGCGTCGAACAAGGCGAGGTGGACTTCGGCGTGGTCTCGATGGCCGAGCCGCTAGCGGACGACCTGTTGCACGCGCAACTGGTTTTCACGACGCCACTCTATGCGGTGATGCCGCCTTCTCATCCGCTTGCCCGCCACGCGAGTGTTGCATGGAGCGAGTTGCATGAATGGGCGCTCATCACGCTGAACGCCGACACGGGTGTGCGCGCGGCGCTCGAACTTGCCTTCAACGCGAACGGCGTGAAACGACGGCCAGTGCAGGAACTCGGACATGTCGCGGCGGTGCTGCGCATGGTCGAACTCGGGCTCGGCGTCGGCATATTGCCCATCGACACGCATTGGCCGGCAGTAGGCGCATCATTGGTCAGCCGGCCGCTCGCGCCCGCGATGAATCTGGCGACACTGCTCGTGCATCGCCGCAACCGTTCCCTCCGGCCCAACGCCGCAGCAGCCTGGGCACAGTTCTCCGCCACTTCGCAGACCGCCGGCGTGTCGCCGTCCGCTTCGCAGATTCAGACGAAGCCGACCGTTGCGCGCGACGGCGCCGTTCTCCACGAGCCCTAGCGTCCTTTACCCCAAAACGGCACGCACGCACTCAGCCCACGCAACATCCAAGCAAGGAGCTTCATGATGGAAACTGAAACCGACCTCAGGCGCCATGATCTGCTGATCGACGGCAAACGCCTGCCGCCCGGCACCGGCGAATATTCCGTCGATATCAACCCCGCCACCGAAGAGCCGATCGCGCTGGTTGCGCAAGGCAGCGCCGCCGACGTGGATACCGCCGTGCGCGCCGCGCGCGCTGCGTTGAAAGTATGGAACGGCATTCGGACCGCTGAGCGAGCGCGCATTCTGATGCGCCTCGCCGGCCTGATGCGCGCGAATCTCGACGAACTCGCCGCGCTCGAAAGTCTCGACGCCGGCAAGCCGATCGCGGCCGTGATGCGCCAGGATATTCCCGCCGCGATCGATACGCTCGAATACTACGCAGGCTGGTGCGACAAGATCAACGGTCAGGTCGTGCCGGTGCGACCCGATGCATTGACTTACACATTGCGTGAACCGGTCGGCGTGGTCGCCGCGATCGTGCCGTGGAATTTCCCGCTGATGATCGGCATGTGGAAGATCGCGCCGGCGCTCGCGTGCGGTTGTACGCTGATCGTCAAGCCTGCGGAGATTACGCCGCTGACCGCGTTGCGCATCGGCGAACTCGCACTCGAAGCGGGTGTGCCGCCGGGCGTGCTGAATATCGTCACCGGCAAGGGACGGGTGGTCGGCGATGCACTGGTCGCGCATCCCGGCGTCGACAAGGTGACGTTCACGGGCTCGCCCTCCGTGGGACGCGGCATTCTGCAAGGCGCCGCCGGCAATTTCAAGCGCGTCACGCTGGAGCTCGGCGGCAAATCGGCCAACCTGATTTTCCCGGACGCCAATCTCGACAACGCGGTGCGCGCCGCGGCGTCGGGCATCTTCTTCAATACGGGGCAGGTGTGTTCGGCGGGTTCGCGGATTCTCGCTCATCGCGATGTGTACGACGAAGTGGTCGAGAGGCTGGCCGCGCGCGCGAAGTCGATCAAGGTCGGCGACCCGTCGTCGCGCGAAACGTCGATGGGGCCGCTCATCTCCGCGGCGCAGATGAAGACGGTGCTGGGCTATGTCGAGACAGGTCGCGCCGAAGGGGCGTCGCTCGTCACAGGCGGCGCGCGGGTGGGCGAGCGCGGCTTCTTTGTCGAGCCGACCGTGTTTGCCAACGTCGAGCATGAAATGCGCATTTCACAGGAGGAGATTTTCGGGCCGGTGGCAAGCGTGATTCGTTTCGACGACGAAGCCGACGCGCTACGGATCGCCAACGGCACGCTGTATAGCCTCGCGGCGGGCGTGTGGAGCGCGGACATCGGCCGGGTGCATCGGGTTGCGCGGGATCTGAAGGCGGGGACCGTGTGGATCAACACCTACGGCTACACCGATGTGCGCCTGCCTTGGGGAGGATCCGGCGACTCTGGGTTCGGCCGCGAACACGGTGACGTCGCGATCGAGAACTTCACCGAGCCTAAGGCCGTGTGGCTTGCCATTGATCAATAGCCGTAAAAAAGGATCGAACGCCTTATGGCGTTCGATCCTTTGATGTTTGCGTTTGCCGATATGCGGGAGAGCGAACGAGTTTATGATCGTTCGCTTTCCTGAGTTTCAATCTCCCTGCAATGCAATCCTTTCACGCAGTTTGATGAGCGCCAGCACGACGTCGATAGTCGGCGTCGGCTCGGCGACGAGATGACCCATTTCCTGCACGACCGTCAGCAGCGGATCGATTTCCATCGGTCGACGATTCTCGAGATCGACCAGCGTCGAGGTCTTGTGCGCGCCGACCGCGCCCGCGCCATCGATGCGCTTTTCCACGTCGACGCGAAAGTGCACGCCGAATTGCTCCGCGATGCGCTTGGCCTCGAGCATCATCGTGCGCGATACCGCGCGCGTGCCGGGGTCGCTGGTGAGCACGTCGAGCGTGGCGTGAGTCAATGCGCTGATCGGGTTAAAGCACAGGTTGCCCCATAGTTTCAGCCAGATTTCGTCGCGGATATTGTCACGGATCGGCGCCTCGAAACCTGCCGCCTGCATGATTTCGTGAAACTGTTGAATACGCGGCGTGCGTTCTCCGCTCGGCTCTCCGATAGGGAATTTCTTGCCGTACACGTGCTTGATCACGCCGGGCTCGACGATTTCGGCAGCCGGGTAGAGCACGCAGCCGATCGCCCGTTCGGGGCCGAGCTTGGTCCACTGACTGCCGTCCGGGTCGACGCTCGCGAGACGCGTGCCGGCGAAGCGGCCGCCATGCTGATAGAAGTACCAATACGGAATGCCGTTGACGCCCGTGACGACGGCCGTGTGCTTGCCGAGCAGCGGCTGCATTGCATCCACTACGCCGGGCAGCGAATGTGCCTTGAGCGTAATGATCACGAAGTCCTGCACGCCGAGCTCGCGCGGGTCCGACGTGCAGCGCACAGGCGCGCTGAACGTCTCGCCGTCCATGATCAGACGCGCGCCATGCTCGCGCATGGCCGCGAGATGCGGACCGCGCGCGACGAAACTCACATCCGCACCGGCGCGTGCGAGTTGCACACCCATTAAGCCGCCGATCGCTCCCGCTCCGAAGACACAGATCTTCATGATGCCGCTCCTCTGACGATGAATAGTCGCTTGCCCGATGCCGTGTCTTGCGGTGCACGGTTTGCGGGTCATTGTTCGAGCATACGGGGGTGCGACGATTGCAGATAGTTAAAGTTTGTGGAGAGGTGCATTAGGGATTGGTTATGGATGACACGGCGTCCGAGAAACATGGGAATAGGACTGGACTGAATTGGAGGCCAAAGTGGAAAGAGGGACGAATGCGGCGATCGATTGGGAAATGTCTCAGGCCTGCCTGATCGTCCTAGGCGCAGAATGCGGCCTCTTTAAGAAGTTACGCATACAGGCGGCATCGCAACAAGGATATTGAGAGTGGTGCCATGAAATCAAAGGTTGATGTGAGCTATCCCGTCGTGTTCTTGCGTGTGGCATCTATATGTGAGTGGCGCGGCGTCGGATCGACGGTTCCGCGCTAGGCCACACCTCATGCACACGGTGATTCGTAAAACCGCTGGCCGAGATTTGGCGGAGATGGAGAGCGTCCTGGCACGCCTGCTCGACCCGATGTTGATCGCGTTGTCGGCGGCGCTGGCCGAGCTGCTGTTCGTGCCCGGCTCAGGGCATTCGATTCTCGAAGGCGCTTTCGTCGCGCTCGATATGGCGTTCGCGGTTTTGCTGCTGCCGTGGTTCGGCGTGTATGACTCGTGGCGTGGCCGCTCGAAATGGCGTCTGAGCGTCAATCTGGTGTTCGGCTGGATCGCGGTGCAGGTCTGTGGGCTTGCCATATTGTTTTTGCTTCATCGCGCTGCGTCGGTGTCCCGCCTTTGGTGCGTAAGTTGGACCTTGATCGCGGCAGCGGCGCTCGTTTCGTCACGGTGGGCGGTGCATGCGGTACTCAGCCGGATGAGGCGCGGCGGCCGGAACTTGCGAATGGTTGCCGTGGTGGGCGCCGGCGCGCATCGCGACGCGGTGGTGGCCAACATCATGAGTTCACCGGATGCAGGCTTCCGGGCGGTCGCCACTTTTAACACGCGCCAGGATGGCGAGTCTGAGTTGCACGGCTTGCCGTCGTTCGAGAGGTTTGGCGAATTCGCGGACTGGGTGCGCCGCGAACGGATTGAGGAGGTATGGCTCGCACTGCCGATGTCCGAAGAAGACACCGTGCTGAGGGTCCTCGACGAATTTAGTCACGATCTTGTTAATTTGCGCTTCATTCCTGATGTGCGCAGTCTCGCGATGTTCGATCGCAACGTGATCGATCTGATCGGCGCGCCGGCCATCAATCTGATGGCCTCGCCGATGACGCCGTACGCGCTGGTTCAGAAAGCGGTCTTCGACCGGCTATTCGCGAGTGTGGCGCTGTTGGCTTTGTTGCCGGTGATGGTGTCGATTGCGGTTGCCGTCAAGGTGACTTCGAAGGGACCGGTGTTGTTTACCCAGCGGCGCAAGGGTGCGGATGGGCGCGTCTTTCGCATTTACAAGTTTCGTTCGATGCGTGAGCACGTGGCGCGGCCAGGTGTGGTTCTGCAGGCGAGGCGTGGAGACCCGCGTGTGACTCGTGTCGGTGCGTTTTTACGTCGCACGAGTCTCGATGAGTTGCCGCAGTTTCTGAATGTGTTGCGTGGAGAAATGTCGGTGGTTGGGCCGCGGCCGCATGCGATCGAACATGATGATCAGTATCGGGGCGTTGTAGATGGGTATATCCATCGATACCGGATCAAGCCGGGTATTACCGGGTGGGCTCAGGTGAATGGTTTTCGCGGTGAGACGGATCGGGTTGAGAAGATGCAAGCGCGGGTTGAGCACGATTTGTACTACTTGCGAAACTGGTCGTTTGGGTTGGATATGCGGATTGTGCTGGCAACGGTGGTGAAGGGGTTGCTGCATCGGAATGCGTATTGAAATGCGGTTCTATAACTGACTTCAAGCAAATCGTTTGTAAAGCAGTATTCCGCTTGAACAGGCGCATGTCCGAATGGAACACGAATCAATTTGCCCAATGTCGGGCAGCGAGAGCGTCGCTTCGGCACGTTTGCTTGAATAGGTTGAACACGATGTTAGCGGTATTTTTAACCAGGCCGACTTTCAGGCTTGGAGTGTTGATGACGGCGGTGAGTTTGTTGGCGAGTGCGTGTGCTGTGGCGCCGGGGATGAGAATGGAGACGTCTCAGGCGCAGGGCCACTCGGGTACGTATGCCACTTTGCGCACTGCTGGGGGATCCGGCGATGACGCGTCGGGCGAAAAGGGAAGTGCAACGACTGCTGCGCCAGACATCGCGATAACGGAACTCGACGCTGCGCTGCTTTCGCAGCTTGCAAAAAGCCGCAAACAGCAGCAGCTCGAGGTTTCGCAATTGCTCTCTGGCGCACCCCGGGCCTACACCGTCGGTCCCGGTGACGTGCTGCAGATCGTCGTTTGGGATCATCCGGAATTCGCTGCCGCACTCGGCTCTTCGCAAATCCAATCGTCGGCAAGGCCGGGAGATCCGCTTGCGGGATTCGTGGTCGACCAGAACGGTGGGCTGACATTTCCCTATGCGGGTACGCTGCATGTGGCGGGTCTGCGCGTCGAAGAGATTCAGCAGCGGCTAAGCAGCGCGCTCGCGACATATTTCGTCAAGCCGCAAGTCACCGTGCGAATGGCGTCTTATCGCGCGCACCAGGTCTACGTCGACGGCGAAGTGCGTAGCCCTGGTGCATTGGCCGTCAACGACGTGCCCATGACCCTTTACGAAGCAGTCAGCCGCGCGGGTGGTTTCAGTGAAACGGCCGACCAGAGTGATCTTGTTCTGGTGCGTGGCGATCACTCTTATCGCGTGAATCTGACGCAAATGCTCGCTCAGGGATTAACCCCGTCGCGTCTCTATCTGAATCCCGGCGATCTGCTGCGTGTCGTCTCGCGTGATGAAAACGACGCGTACGTGATGGGCGAAGTGAACAAACCGGTTTCGGCGATTCCGCGCCGAACGGGCCGCATGACGCTGGCTGATGCACTTTCGCAGGCGGGCAGTGTGAATGCCTCGACTGCCGATGCCGCTCAGATGTTCGTGATCCGCAGCTCACTGACCGGGACGCCGCAGGTGTTTCACCTCGATGGTCATTCACCTGTCGCGATGCTGCTCGCCAAGGATTTCGAATTGCAGCCGAAGGACGTGGTGTACGTCGACGGTAGCGGCCTGGTTCGCTTCAATCGCGTGCTGAGTTTGTTGATGCCGTTGATCAGCACGGGGCTGACTGCAGGGGTGATTGCGAAATGATCACCCGTGTGCTGGTTGTCTGCGCCGGTAACGTTTGCAGAAGCCCGATGGCGGCGGCTCTCCTGGCACGGCGTCTCCGGTCCGTGGCCATCGAGTCTGCCGGTATCACGGCGCTTGTCGGTCATGAAGCCGATCCCATCGCTGTCGATTTAATGCACGAGAGTGGCCTGGACATACGAACCCACCGTGCTAAACAACTTGTTTCATGGATGCCCGCAACTTCTGATCTCGTGCTTGTCATGGACAGTTTCCAGCGGCGGCACCTTGAACAGCGCTTTGCATCGTTGCGCGGTCGTATCTATCGACTCGGCGATTTGTCCACTACACCACATTCATGTACGGGATTCGACATACCCGACCCATACCTGAAAGGTCGTGAGTCATTCAAAGAGAGCCTGAGGCTCATTGAAGCGAGTGTCGAAGGATGGTCTGCACGCATCGCTCACATATGCGAAACGACCACAGTTCCCAGCTTGTCTGTTGGCATTTCGCCTTCCTGACAGCTTCAATAAAATCTGATCTGCCGCACAATGAAACCGTTGCAATCGCCTGAGAACGAGGCGTCAAAATATATTGATGAAATCGACCTGATCGGGTTGCTGGACGTAGTCGTCGAGTACCGATGGGCCATCCTCAAGAGTTGTCTTGCCTGCCTTCTACTGGCGGCGGCATTCGCTTTTCTGTTGCCGCCGCGCTATCAGGCGGACATTTCAGTTCAGGTGGAGGATGGCGGCGGCGCGGCGGCAGGGCAAGGTCTGTTGGGCGATGTGTCGTCGCTCTTCGACTTCAACTCTCCGACCTCCGCCGAACAACAGATCATGGCCTCGCGGCTCGTTGTGACCAGCGTAGTCGACGAGCTACATAGTTATATCGTCGTGCATCCATGCCGTTTCCCGCTTATCGGAGATTTCGTATCCCGGTTCAACGATTCGACGGTGCGCCCGGGGATTTACGGTATCGGCGGTTGGGCATGGGGTAAAGAAAGTGCCGAAATTGTCAGGTTCGACGTGCCAAAGCGCGTGGAAGGAGATCAATTCACGCTCACGGTGTTTCCGGGCGGCCGTTATCGATTTTCCGGTTGGGACCTTGATGAGCCCGGTTTCGGTCGGGTCGGCGAGACCGAGCAGTTTCGGACGAGTCATGGGGTGATAACGCTGCTCGTGAAATCGCTCAATGCAGAACCCGGAACGAAATTCAAGCTTAGCCGGAAGTCCCGCATCGACGCGATTACCGATATGCAGAGCGGTCTGGACATCCAGGAAAAAATCAAGTCGTCGGGCGTTCTCATCGCAAGCCTCAAAGGAACAGAGCCGGCGATGCTGCGAGATCAGATGCAGGCCGTCGGCCGCTATTACGTGAAACAGAATGTCGAGCGTAAAGCCGCTGAGGCCGCCCAATCTCTGGCCTTTCTGAATACTCAGGTGCCGGTTTTGAAGAAGCAACTCGAGGATGCTGAAGCGCGTTACACCGAGTTCCGTAATAAACAGCATTCTGTCGATTTGTCGGAAGAAGCCAAGATCGCTCTTCAGCAGACGGCGGATGGCAAAACACGGATGCTCGAACTGCAGCAGAAGCGTGATGAACTTGTATCTCGCTTTACCGGTTCACATCCTGATGTGATTGCGCTAAACGCGCAAATTACTACGCTTCGAGCTCAACAAAGCGTTTTCGACTTGCAGTTTAAGCGCTTGCCAGATGTCCAGCAGGAAGCGGTACGCTTGATGCTCGAGGTCAAGATCGATACCGATCTGTACACGGCGCTGTTGAACAATGTCCAACAGCTGAAACTGATCAAGGCAGGCAAGACCGGCAGTGTGCGCATTGTCGATACGCCTGTCCTGCCTGAGAGCGTCTTCTTTCCGAACCGGCCCGTGACGATCGCAGTGGGTGCATTCGTCGGATTGCTGTTGGGCTTGATCTTCGCGTTTATCCACAACTTCCTGTTCGCAGGAGTTGCGGAGGCGGCAGAGATTGAACGCCATGTCGGTTTGCACGTCTTTGCAACGATTCCAGAGACGTGCGTCCAACAACGATTTGATAGGGAGACCACTGGCGATGTAGCGCGTGTTCGTCTGCTCGTGAAAGACGCGCCTCGCGAACCGGCCGTGGAAAGCCTGCGGAGTTTGCGTACGGCTCTCCAGTTTGCGATGTTGAATGCCACAAATAACGTAATCCTGATCTCGGGTCCCACCCCCGGCGTCGGAAAATCTTTCGTGTCGGCGAATTTCGCGGCGCTCCTCGCGACGAGCGGAAAGCGGGTATTAGTTATCGACGGAGATCTTCGTAGAGGTTGTCTCCACCAGTACTTTGGCCGGCAACGCGAACAAGGCCTGACGGACGTCATAACAGGAAAGGCATCGTTCGATCGGGTTGTGCATCGGAACGTGATTCCCAATCTGGACTTTATCGCCACGGGTCCGCTGCCGACCGATGCTGCGGAAGTGCTCACGCATGAGTGTGTCGGGCGGCTTCTTGCGGACAGCGCGCATAAGTACGACGTAGTGCTTGTCGACTCGCCGCCGGTTCTTGTTGTGACCGACGCGGTCGTGTTGGCGGACCATTGCGCGACAGTGTTGATCGTTGCGCGGGCGGGTCGTACACGCGTCGCCGAACTGGCGGAATCCGTGAAACTGTTTGCGCGCGCCGGGATTGCTGTCACGGGTGTGCTTCTGAATGGCCTCGATCCAAAGTCCGGACGGCGTGCGTATGGGCGAAAAAACGGTGACTATCGGTACGTTCAGTACAGCTACGAAGAGCCGCGTCCTGCTCGCGCGTCCCGCTGGCGTCGACTGATTACCCGCCTCGGACGGGGGCGGTAATGCAGACCGAGACGTTAGATATCACCGAACGAGGTTTCGTCGGTGTCCAGGACTCGCCGCTCGTCGTACGGGCATGTCGAAACTCGCAGTCACCGGCGTTGCGAGTGGCACTGGTTGTCGAAGCTGCGGGTGGCGGCGTGGCAGTTCATATTGCGGATATGGTAAGGGGTTGCCGCGCTCACGGTGATGTCGCCATCCACCTTATCGTCCCGACTGGAGCTCGTTTCGATGGAACTGTTATCGATAAGGACGTGCTCGCGCAATGCGACACGATTCATCGCTTGCCGATGCGTCGCAGCGTCGGCAGTGCGGATACAGTCGCTTTCGCGCGACTGTTCAAATGCTTGAATCGGATCAAGCCAAACATCGTTCACAGCCATAGTTCGAAGGCGGGGGCACTCGCACGACTGTGCATCGGGCCATGGAAGCATGTTTACACGCCGCACGCCGTCTACACGCTCAATCCATATCTGCCGAGTGCGCAGCGGCGTTTTTATGGATTGATCGAAAGTTTTCTCGGGCGCTTCCGGACTGACCGCGTCATTGCGGTGTCGGTCGACGAAGCGCACCATCTGCGGCAAGTGCTGCGCATTCCGGCGGATCGCGTCGAGACGATTTTTAACGGCGTGCCAGCGACAGCGCTCCTCCCTCCCGTTATGACACGAGCTACTCTGGGGTTGCCGCTCGAGTCGGTCATCGTCGGCTTCGTGGGTCGCCTGGACTACCAGAAGGGCGTCGACCGTATCGTTCGAGTCGCACAGGAGCTGCTGGAACGCGGCGTAGATAACGTCGTTTTTGCGATCATAGGTCCTGGTGATTTTGCCGCGTGCTCTGGGCTTGGTGAAGGAAGCATTCCTGCGAATGTGCGCGTGCTCGGGCCGATTGCGGAGGCACGCCGTTATTTCTCCGCCTTCGATATTTTCGCGCTTCCCAGCCGCTACGAAGGCTTTCCCTACGTCGTCCTTGAAACCATGGCCGCTGGCGTCCCGATCGTGTCAACGCGAGTTTCCGGCGCCGCCGAATTGATCGGCGCGGAACTGATAGGCTCCGTGGTGCAAAACGACGACGACACAACTCTTTTCTCTGACGCGATTGTTGCGCTCGCACAAGACCCGATGATGCGGGAACGCATGAGCCTCAATTGCAGGCGCGCTGCCGAGCGCTTCTCTACTGCCGCTATGGTCGAGCGGACCGTAGATCTTTACAAGCGTCTGATTATGGAAACTCACTGATGCAGCACCGGACGCATGTTGTTCTTCTCCACGCGTACAGCGCCAATAACTCCGGCGACGGGTTACTTGTCGACCTCTCGGTCGAACTCCTTAAGCAGGCCTTTGGAGATACGACCCGCGTGTCGATCATCGCAGCGGATCCAGCTTCATTTCCACAATATTCTGACGTTTATCCTGCACCGGTTCTTGCTGAACATGGCATGGCGCGAATCGGCGGAGTGGCCAGCGTCGTGCTTCCTATCGGCAATAACGGACGAACACGCGAGTTGCTAAGACTTCTGAAGACGGCTGACGTTGTCGTCGGCGTAGGCGGAGGCTACCTGCGTGCTCGCAACTGCATGGAGATACTGAAGCTTGAAGCTGGTCACCTGCTGCAGATGCGGGCAGCGTGTCTGTCGGGCAGGCCTGTTGTTTATCTGCCGCAGAGCATTGGACCGTCGATGCCGGCTGAACCGTTGCGCTTGCATCTCTCCGGGATGCTCGGAAAGTTTGCCGCTGTGTTCGTTCGTGATGACCGCTCGGCGGCTTTCCTTGCACACAACGCTAACACTCATCGCGCCCCGGACATGGCGGTGCTGGACTTCGAACGGCGTGCCGCGCAGATTATGACGCGGGCGGCAAAGGCGCGTCCGGGTGTGAGACATGTCGCCTTCGTGCTGCGCCGGGCGCCTAGTTGGACAAGACGACAGCGAGAGCGTTATGAGACCGCAACACGGCGGCTGATTCAGTTGTTGCGTGAGACATGCCGGATCAGCTTTGTCGTCCAGAGTACAGGCCGCGGTAATGACGACGTTGCTTACTACCGAAGTATCGGCATCAAAGGCGATCTGATGCCGCTGAAGGAGTTGCTGGTCGCGGATACGCCCGACGTTGTGGTGTCGGTTCGCTTGC
This sequence comes from Paraburkholderia dipogonis, assembly GCF_042680985.1. NCBI lineage: Bacteria > Pseudomonadati > Pseudomonadota > Betaproteobacteria > Burkholderiales > Burkholderiaceae > Paraburkholderia > Paraburkholderia dipogonis. The sequence continues at coordinate 40,847 of NZ_JBHUFR010000034.1, forward strand.
ACGGCGCACTCGAGTCAGTGCTGAATGGAGTCCCTTCTTACCATCTTAGCTATGAACGCAAGGGATTTGGTGCATATGCCGATCTCGGGGTGGAAGAGTGGGTGGCGAATGCAGCTGATTTCGACCCCGACAAAGTTGTTGCAACGATCCTCGCCTCCGGTGCGATTCGTGAATTCTGGACGAAGGCGTCGTCTGGCTTTGAGCGTATCCGCGCGGGACGTCAGCGGGTAATCGCCGCTCTCCAAGCGGCGCTAAGCACATAGCGGGGGAAACACTTGCTCGCTCGTTTCACCTTTCGTGTCGCGTCTCTGTCGCTGAAATTCGCGTTGACGATCATTGTCGCCCGCACGCTCGGCTTCGCAGCGGTGGCCGTCTATGGTTTGGCGGTCGCTGCGTCGGTCGTGTCTTCGAAATTGCTTGGACTGGGTTTTAGCACCGAAATCAACCGGCGATTGAGCGCCGAGAGCCCGTCCCAGGCGATCCAAGACGCGCGCCGGTTACTCGTGCTTTATTGCGCTGTATATGTTGCGATCGCCATTGTACTTATAGTCGTATGCATTGCCGGGGGTTTCGACGCGTTCCCTCCAATCACGCGAGGCGTTTTTTTTGGCGTGATGCTCGTGGCCTTCTCCGAGCACGCTGGCCTTGAGACGACTTCGTATGTCTTTTCACTCCATCAACCGCGCGCGGGGGCTGTGCTGCTCTTCATCCGCACCGGCGCGTGGGCAGGCGTCGCGATTCTCAGTTTGCTTGCCGGTTTGGTCCACTCCATTGAGGCGGTCTTCGCCCTTTGGTGGGGGGCAAATATCATTGCCACGGTCGCGGCGTACCGGTGCATTCAGTGTCGGGGGCATCAGTCCGGTTTCGAGCAGCGAGCTCAGGCGCCGCGCGTACCAGGCAGCACACGTTCAGTGTGGATGGATGGCTTGCCCTTCTTTATAGCGACTACTGCACTTTCCGGATTGCAATACGGCGAGCGATTTCTCGCAAGCGATGTGATTTCGACCGACACGCTGGGTCGCTATGTATTCGCATGGTCTGTCGCTAACTCCGTTCAGACGATTGCCTATGCCACGATCGTTGTTACCGCTGCGCCACGGCTCGTCCGCTCGCTGAGCGCGATCAATGGCGATTTCCCGGCAACTCTGCATCGAGCAGTTCGATCGAGTGTCGCCATCACGTCTCTGGCTGCCGTCTTTATTCTGATCACGCACAAGCTTATCTTCTACACCGCCCACGAACCGGGCGGCGGTCGTGAACTCACGATGCTGTTCATACTGCTTGTCTCGTTCGTTCTGCGGTCAATTACGGATGTCTACTGGGTCGGCGCGGTTGCGCTGCGTCTAGGTAAGCAGGTTGCCGTTGCGACTGTCTGCGTGGCGGCCCTGGCCGTGCCGGTTGAATGGATGTTGATCACTCGACTCGAGGCAATCGGTGCGGCACTTTCGCATTTGACAGCAAGCGTGGCAATTATGGCTATTCTGGTGTTCATCATCAGGCACAACCGTGTGGCAAGTGTCGCCGCTCTGCTAGAGAGGAAGACGTCGCATGCTTCGTAAGATACTCTCTGCCGGTCCACGACTCAGCACGGGCGTAGTCCGATTGTTCACCGGCCTTGCAATCGTGATGTACTTCACGATGTATTGGAAAGCCAGTGCATTTCTACCTGAGTTCGTGTTTCGAGATTCGGAGAAAATTCAGTCGCAGGTTGGCGGATCGAGCACGTATCAGGACACATCTTTCGACGCGGTCGCGAAGTTGTATTCGTCACTCGGAAATACCGGAAGCAATCTTTTCGTGCTGACCGTCGGCGGCTTGTTCATTGGGCTGATGGTCGGCTATTCGAAGCGCGTCGGCGGTTTGCTGCTGAATATTGTGCTGATTGCACCGTGTGTGTTCTTCAATCTGTTCGTGGCCAGCAAAGACACGCTCGTCGTTCTGATGTCGATCGTGCTCGTTCTAATAGCGCGGAGATGGCGTGTATGGCAGGTAATGATCGCCATGATCACTATATACTCCGCATACGCCTTGACCGTGCGCATCTACTTTGAACTAATCCTTGTCATCGGCATTGGTGTCTGGTTTTTTCGACGGGCGTCGCTGCGGATAAAGACGCTTTTGATTTTCGCGGTGGTGCTCGGGCTCTACGTACTGCCGAACAGCGCGTACTTCGTGTTGCTTCATCCACGCGACATGGCGGTGGATTATCTCGTTGCAGGCTCGCCCTACGGTGCGCGTACCGGCTTCTATAACTTGGTCGAACCGCAATCGTTTACCGCGTTTTGTGCGGACTACATCTATGCGATTCTAAGGTTGACGGTGCCGGTTCTGTTTTATCCTGGTCCAAAAGAGTTTGCAATGCTGCTGTTCGTAGGGCTCGCCGTCGCGTCGGTGTTCGGTCGGAAATCTTTTCATGAGGGCAACCGTACAGACGCTGTCGATCTGCTAGCAAGCCTCGTAATAGGGCATATGGCAGTTTCAATGCTGTTCGAGCCTGATCTTGGTAGTTACATCCGACATCTGTCAAGCGTTGCGCTCTCTTGCGCTTGGCGACTCAACTACCTCGGACCGCGAAGAGTCGGCGCAAGCAGGAATGTTTTGACTGGTCGCCCGCGGATCGATTCAGGATCGCGGGAATCGATCAATCGACGAGAAAATATCCATCCCACTAAGGTTCAACACCTGTGAGCACGCAGAGCGATCGATCGAGAGTTTTTGAAAACGTCCAGGCCGCGCGTGCACTGGCTGCGTTAGCCGTTGTCGCGTACCACATTGGTGTGCTGCCGTTTGGGCAATGCGGGGTCGATATATTTTTTGTGATCAGCGGATTTATCATGTCATACGTTGCTCCGGGGGAGGGGAGGGGATTTCTGCCGAGACGTCTTGTTCGGATATTGCCGCTCTACTGGTTGTCGACGCTTGGCGTGTACTTCATCGCCATGTTTAGCCCGCACTGGCTGAACACAACGACAGCGGGCGCGGTCTATCTTGTGAAGTCGCTTCTATTCATCCCATACATGAAGGCGAATGGACACTGGGGTCCACTCAACCTTAATGGGTGGACGCTTGAATATGAGATGTTTTTCTATCTTGTCATCTCACTCGCGATGTTGCTGGTGCAGTCGCGATTTGCGACAACTGCTTCTGCTGTCTTGCTTGCCACTTACTGTGCACTCACTGCGTCGATCAAGCCCTCAAATCCGGTTGTCGATTACCTTGGGCAGCCGTTTTTGCTGGAGTTCGGCCTTGGAGTGCTTTCGTACTGGCTTTTGCAATGGGTGCGCACTGAGTGCTTGCCACAGTGGTCCTCGTTGACGCTCGCTGTATTCAGTCTCGCGACAATGCCGGCGTACTTTTATCTGCACGGTGCGCCAAACGGGTTCACTCGCACTCTTGCGTACGATATTCCGGCATTCGTATTCATCGCATCTCTGATCGCTTTGGAAATGAGAGGTTGGAGTACGCGGAGTTACCTCACAGACGGGCTTGGCGCCGCCAGTTACGCGATCTATCTGTTACATCCCTATGTCGTCGGTATTCTGGAAAAACTGTTGACGATCCAGCCGGATCTCAATTCATGGCGAGGCGCGTCGGCGACTCTCATCGTGATTGTTGTCGTATGCGTGGTCGGGGTCATATGTCATGTTTTCGTCGAGAGGCCTACGGTTGCTTACCTGAACCGCCAGTTCGGGCGACGCCGGACCCCGGCGGCCGGTCCCGCATGATTGCATTTAAAGCGCTAGTGAAAGCAGGCGTGGTCGCATTTTGTATATGCAGCGCGGCAGCGCGTGGGCAGGCACAGCCGTCCGGACAATGGAAGCTGGATAGCGAAGGGCTCGCGAAGGTGGGTACTCAAGTCAAGGTCGAACGCTTCACGTCCGCAGCGGCGACGCAGATCAAAGCTGCTGGATTTAGCTTTGTTCGCTTCGGTGTGTGGGTGAACGCGATGCAAACCGCTGCGTATCAAAAGCGCGTAGGCGCTGCGTTTGCCGCGGCTCAGGAGGCAGGCTTACCTGTTCTCGTCACTGTCCGCTCCACTATCTCGCTTGTCTTGCCTTCGTCGAATGGGTCAGCTCGTAATGCACAACTGCGCGACGCCGCAAAGCAGTTGACCTCGGTCATAGGGGGCGTCGTCAGCGCTTACGGGAATAACGTGCTTGCTATCGAACTCTGGAATGAGCCGGAGTTGACAACATATTGGCCGACCGGTAACGCCGATACGACATTTCCAATTTATATGCAGGCCGTCTGCGCTGGATTAAAAACTCTTCACAAGTCGATTCCCGTCGTTGGGTTCGGTTTCGCGACGGTTCCGGCACGGGGTACGCAGTCGGACAAGCTGCTGGAGAGTATTCGAGGGTCGTCGGCACACTGCATCGATGCCGTGTCGTACCACGCTTATGGAATGAACGAATTGCAAATTCAACAAGCGTCCAGGTACATTCGCTCGCGGTACGGCCTGCCAGCGCTGATCACAGAGTGGGGCATTTCGTCGGGAGGCAAGGGAGGACTAACCGGCCAGGCAGCGCACATCAATTCGTTTCTCATGGGTCGCCAGTCGTTGAATACACCGCTGATTTCGATCTACGAATGGCAAGATACGGTGAACGGCAAGAATGCCCGTGAGCGGAATTTTGGCTTACTCGATGCCTTGGGGGCGCGCAAGCCGGCGTTCGGTGCCGCAGCGATCGCATTGCGCAACCAATGACCGCTGATTTAGCGAGTTTTCTCCGATTTGCCGATCCGTTCCGTCAGCTTGCAGGCGAGCGCCGTCAGTAGCATGAGACAAACGAGCGTCTCGCCGACCGCGAAGGCCGGTGCAGTAGTCACATGACGTTTGGTTTCACTCATTCGTGTTTGCGCGCGTGATATGGCGTGATTCTACAGGCAGAGTTGGCTGCTTCCTTCCCCCTCACCCCCGCCTCACCATCAAAACCCCCACCCCAATCGCCGCCAGAAAACCCCCACAACACCGATTAAACCATCGCCTGACTCTCGCACGCACCAACCACTTCCCAAGATACATCCCCGCCCACGAATACAACGCGATAGCGGACCACTCCAACACCAGAAAACTCGCCCCCAGCACCGCAAACTGCGGCAACATCGGCTTCGCGATATCGACAAACTGCGGCAAAAACGCGGTGAACACCAGAATGGCTTTCGGGTTACCTGCAGCCACGAGGAACTCTCTGCGTGCAACCCGCGCAAGCGAGGCATCTTCCTGCTGCGTCGTGTCGATGGTGGGCGCATCGCTGCGCCACAACTGAATGGCCAGCCAGATCAGATAACCGGCGCCAGCCAGTTTGATCGCGAGAAAGAACCACTCCGACGCGTGCAACACGACGGCGAGACCGGTTGCGGCAAGCACGAGCATCATCGCGAATGCAACCAGACGCCCCGTGCCGCCGACGAACGCGGTCATGAAACCATGACGCGCCGCCACATTGATCGACAGCAGGTTATTGGGCCCGGGCGCGAGATTGATCGCGAAGCAGGCGGGCAAAAAGAACAGCCAGGCGGTAACGGACATGACAGCTCGCACATAGAAAGAATGCAATTGCGACGGGCCGCGCGGCAAGACGGCGCGCGCGGCACCCTCATGCGATTGTAGCGAAGCTGGTGAAGCCGATGTCGAGGGTGCGCTTAATTCACCGCTTTGACAAACCCCGGATCGCCGATCAACGCGTCGACGCTCAGCTTGACCGTATCTTCTATGGCGATAGTACTGCTGGTGAACTTCGGCGATTTTTGCTTGACCATCTTGGTGGTTGAGAACACAACCTTCTGGGTCGCGGCGTCGGTCACCACGTAGCGCATTTTCAATGTCCAGAACGCGGGCGAGCGCGTGTCGTCCACCGTGAATTTCTCGATGCTGCCGCTGAGGACCCGCTTGCCCTCGTCAAGATGAAAACCGGCGACCCGCAGGCTCTTCACAACGCCATTGCGCACGGTTTCATTGATGTCGTTCTTGAGCACGATGCCCGTCATCGCCGTGTTTTCGATGCGGTTCGGCGAAACTTGTCCGCTGCGAGCGGGCATGTAGGCGAAGTCACTCGCAGGGGCGACGCTAAGCCAGCCGGTCGGATGCGCTACCACGCGTGCCGAGCTATTCAGGCCGAACCACGACCACGAGCAGGCGGAGAGCATCAACGGCAGCGCGATCGTGCCGCATCCTTTGAGCACGGTCGAGCTTAACGGTGAACGCGTGGCATTGAGCGACTGCGGCACAGACGCGCTCCGATGCGGCGACTCAGGCGCTGTGCTGGAAAAAGCGGCGGTCGAGGTCAGAGGAGTTACCCTATTAGATTGAGTCATTCCGGAGGAATAGCCGACATGGTAACAGCGGCCGGCACTCTGGCATCTCTTAATCAGGGAGCACTCGGCTGCTCCCAGGGGCGAGGCACGCCACGCCGTCAGAAGAAGCCGGCTTTTCCCTGAGTCATATCCACCAGCGCCCGCTGCGCATCATCCACCGCGTTGATGGGCAAACGGATCGTCATCTTCACCAGCATCGCGTAGGCGCTGTCCACGAGCGCGTAGCCTTCGGCATCGATCCATCGGCGCACTTTCGCCTCGTCGGCGTAACTGACCTCGACGGTCAGCGAAACCTGCGCGATCCGCTCGACGCGCGGCGCATCCAGCAGCGCTGAAGCGATCGCATCGGTGTACGCGCGCACGAGTCCGCCGGCGCCGAGCTTCACGCCGCCGTAGTAGCGCACGACGGCGGCCAGCACGCCGTCCAGGTCGTGATGCCGCAGCACTTCGAGAATCGGCCGGCCGGCGGTGCCAGAAGGCTCGCCGTCGTCGGACATGCCGGACTGGCCGCCGGCCAGCAGCGCCCAGCAGACATGCGTCGCGGCAGGATGCTCGTCGCGCAGGCGCCGCAACTCGGCCATCGCGGCGTCGCGGTCGGCAACCGGTATCGCGTACGCTATAAATCGGCTCTTGCGAATCTCGAGTTCCGCGCTCAACGCCGCGGGCAGGGTGTAAGTGGGCAAGGCAAGGAGTTCGGTAGATAAAAAGTACGGGCCGCACGCGGCGGCGTGCCCGCCATGGTAACGGATCGGCGGCCGCCGACGGAGTGTCTCCGATACGACCCTGCACGGCCTGTGCGCCTGGTTTGCGTGCATTGTGCCGGTCCGCTCGTCGCGCGTTCATCGCGTGAGTCATGGCAATGCCCGGACGGCAGGCACGGCGCGCGCCAATCAGAAATCACACATTCGTCTACAATCTTCCGCTAAACGCGCGTGCCTGTTTGCTGAAACCAACGCGTCATCAAGGAGACAACATGCTTGACCTATCCACGTTAGGGACTTTCGTTGCCGTTGTTCTCGGGCTCTTTCTGATTCCGGGCCCGGCCGTGCTGCTGGTGTTGACGCGCACCGTGCATGGCGGCCGCAAGGCCGGCATTCTCACCGGCCTCGGCATTGCGGTTGGCGATTTCATTCATACGCTGGGCGCATCGGTCGGCCTCTCGGCGCTGCTGATGACTTCGGCGCTGGCCTTTAACGCGGTCAAGTTCGTCGGCGCCGCCTACCTGGTTTATCTGGGCGTTCGCGCGTTGCGCGAGAAACAGGCCAGCGCGCACATGCCGTCCGTCGCGCCGGTGTCCGCCTCGAAAGCGTTCTTTCAGGCCATTCCCGCTGAAGTATTGAATCCCAAGACCGCGCTGTTTTTTCTCGCGTTTCTGCCGCAGTTCGTTCGTCCCGAACACGGTTCCACGTTTCTGCAGTTCACCACGCTCGGGCTGATTTTTGTCGGCATGAGCGCGCTCTATACGACGCTGATCGTGTTGACGATTCGTCCGCTGGGCAGATTCGTCAAGCGTCTGACGTGGCTGACGCGCTGGCAGAACAAGATCATCGGCGTGCTGTTCATTTCGCTCGGCCTGCGCGTGGCCACGCAAACGCGTTGATCGAATGGCGCGGCCTCGCTTGACCGCAGCGGCAGCGAGGTTGCGTTTGCGCTAGATATTGCGGCGTTGTCGCCTGAGGCGGCCTTCGCGCGCGTATTCCATCTGGCCTTCGGTGCGAACCGCAAGCCTTTCCTGCTCGGCGCGGCTCATTTGCCGCGTATCGTCGATCTCGCCGACCCGCAGCACTTCCTGGGCGATTCTGATGCGCAGTGTCATCAACGGTTCGCCACGCTCGACCAGCGCGCGGTCCGCGGCGCGCGCCTGCTGGACGCCGCCGTCGATCAGGTTGCGCAGTTCCAGCAGCGTGAGCCGCTGCCGCTGGATTTCGAGGATGAGCCGCTGGACGGCCTGCTCGTCGCGCGTGCGCCACCAGGCGCGCAGCTCGGCGAGCGTGGGAGGTTCGAAAGGTGGAAGGCGCATTGCTCAGACTAAAAGTACTGTATGTATGTACAGTATATCTTGTCTTTTTACGGGAACGCGTAGAGCGTGTTCCCAGTTCATCGCAGTGGAAGAAGGCGTGTAGCGCTCAGGACAGCGCAAGCATGATTGACGTGGAAACCACGATGATGAAAAGACACGCGGCGGTGAGAATGTCGTACGGATAGTTCATGTTATTGAGCATCTGACGTAGCGGTGTGAAGGACCATCATAGGGATAAGCGCGCTGTCCTACTGTTAAGCTTTGCAAGACATAAGCGCGGTCCGGCGACGTATGACTGGAGGACAAAGATGAACGGAACAGCAACGCACGTGCCCACGCATGGACCGAAAATCGATTTCTGGTTCGACTTCGGCAGCAACTACAGCTATCTCAGCGTCATGCGCATCGAAGCGGAGGCGGCGGCGCGAGGCGTGCAGATTCACTGGCGTCCGTTCCTGCTGGGGCCGGTGTTTCGCGACCTCGGTTTCGACAACTCGCCGTTCGTGCTTCAGAAGGAGAAGGGCGCGTATGTGTGGAAGGACATGGAACGGCAATGCCGCAAATATGGCATTGCCCTGAAGCGTCCCACCACATTCCCGCGCGCCGCGCTTCTTGCGATGCGCGTGGCGCTGCTCGGCGCGCAGCGTGAATGGATCGCCGCCTACTGCCGCGAGATCATGCAGTTGAACTTCGCGCATGACCGCGATATCGGTTCGATGGAGGTGGTGAGCGAAGCGCTCGACGAGTTGGGTTTGCCGGCGAGAGAGATCATCGCCGAAGCGCAAAGCGACGCGAACAAACTGCGCTTGCGTGACCAGACCGCGGCGGCCGCGGCTCGCGGCATTTTTGGCGCGCCGACGTTTTTTGTCGGCGATGAAATGTTCTGGGGCAACGACCGGCTGGAAGATGCGTTGGACTACTGCGCATCGATCGCCGCGAGTGGCTAGCGTGTGGAATGCGCGGCGCCCGATCGGCGCGGCGTTGTGTTACTCGTTGCCGTCCTGGCAAAAACGGCGGCCCGGCACGTGCGACACGACAGCCTGTGCGATCTCTAACGGCGTGCTCTCGGCGGGCACCACCCGGCGGCTCGATTCGGGCGTGTGCTTCATGGTCCATTCGACGAGCCGGTACGAGCGGCCCCAAGGATGCTGGAGCGGGTCCGAGACCTTGCATGAATGAATCTGGCTGACCCACTCGTTGCCGGGCATGGCGCGCAGATGCTCGAATACCGTGTCTTCAACCATGGTTTGACTCCTTCTTCGCGGGCCTGCAGTCCGTCTTCTGGCGCGTAGTCGACATCCGGGGAAAAAGCGCCGCCGATGTTCTGGCGGCTTCAACAGGGGATGTTGTGCCTCATGGTTGCAGCAAAGAATTAAGCCAGACTTAAGAGCGCAAAAAGCGGATCGCGTAAAAGCGTAGTTGCCGCGATCAGACCCTCAAGCCCTCGCAAAATCAGCCGTTATTACAGCGATTGGGGTCGCCAACCCCGCTTCGCCTTCGGGCCCGCCCCTGATAACGTGACGAACCTCGCCCAAACGCCGCTTTCCGAGCGCCTTCGTTCGCTCGTCGATACCGTGCAGCACAACGAGCGCACGCTGCGGCGCTTCCAGAACGTCGAGTTGCGGTTGATCGGTGCTCAGGACTTCGCATCGTTTCTCGACACGCTGTTCACTCAATTGCCGCGGGAATTTTCGCTGACGGGCGTGACGCTCTGGCTCGACGACCGCGCGCCGATGCTGCGCGAACTGCTCGAGCCGGCCGCCTTGCGCGCACTCGATCAGTCGAAGCTGCTGGTCTCGCGAGAAGGCGGCCTTGCCGCGCAAGGCTTGTGCGAAGAGGGGCGGCCTTGGCTCGGCAATCTGCACGGCATGGGCGATTCGGCACGGCGCGCATTCTTCGGCGCCGGCCTGCCACCCGCGAGCGCAATCGTGCTGCCGCTTGCCGCGGGCGATGCCGTGAGCGGCTATCTCTGTCTCGGCAGCGACGACCCGGCGCGTTTCGCCGAGGGCATGGCCACCGACATTCTGGAGCGCTTCGCGAGCATCGTGACAGCGAGTCTCGACAACGTCGCGCATCGCGAGCGGCTCAAGCAACTGGGCATGACCGATTCGCTGACGGGCCTCGCCAATCGCCGCTATTTCGACGAGCGGATGCGCGAGGAGATCATGCGCGCCTGTCGCTACGGCGTGCCGGTGGCGTGTCTGTTCATCGATATCGACAGCTTCAAGCGGATCAACGACACCTACGGCCATCAGACCGGCGACCGCGCGTTGGCGGCGGTGGCGGCTTGCGTGCGGCAACAGGTGCGTCTCGGCGACACTGTAGCGCGTTATGGTGGCGAAGAATTCGCCGCGCTGCTGCAAGGCGACCGGGCCGACGCGCTGACCGTCGCCGAGCGTGTGCGGCTGGCGGTCGAACGGCTGGCTTTGCAGGACGATCATGGCGAGCGCATCGTCCTGACGGTGTCGATCGGCGTGGCGGCGCGCACGATCGGCGGCACGCCGGCCGAGTCGGCCAAACTGGGCGGCGCGATGATGGAAGAAGCCGATCGCGCGATGTATCAGGCCAAACGCAACGGCCGCAATCGCATCGAGGCGCTGGCTAAAGCGGGCGATATGGAAACGGCACGTTGATCCGAGGCGCTGAAGCTCGCGCCGAGTTCGCGTGACCGGCGCGACTGAATGACTGGCGTGATGGACGCCAGCGGTAACTCAACGCGGCAATTTTCCGCACGGCATGCGAAAAACTGCGAGCCTGGCCTTCGCATGCCACCTGAAGCTCGCGTTCAAGTACCCGGCGCATCCGGCGGCACACCCAGCAACTGCAGCGCTCCACCCGTCACGCCGCTGAACACCGGGCCGGCCACCGTCCCGCCATAAAACGCCTTGCCCGCCGGATCGTCGATCATCACCGCAACGATCAGCCGCGGGTCGCTCATCGGCGCCATGCCGACGAACAGCGCTCGGTAGCGGTTTTTCGCGTAAGTCGCGCCGACCTGTTTGCGCGCCGTGCCGGTCTTGCCGCCGATCCGGTAGCCTTCCACCGTCGCCGCGCGGCCTGTGCCGCCCACGCCGGTCGCCATTTCCAGCATCGAGCGGATGGCGCGCGCGGTGGCCGGCGCCGTGACCGCGTGGCCCTTGTCGCCGGATGGCGCGGCCGCGTCCGTTGCGTTGCGCAATAGACTCACGCGATGCATCGTGCCGTCGCCGGCATAGGCCGTGTAGACCTGCGCCATCTGCAGTAGCGACGTGGACAGCCCATAGCCATACGCCATGGTCGCCTGTTCGATCGGACGCCAGCGTTTGTACGGACGCACTTTGCCGGATGCCACGCCCGGAAACGTCAGCTCCGGACGCAACCCGAGCCCGTATTCCTGATACTTGGTCCAGATCTTTTCGGCCGGCAGATTCAAGGCGAGCTTGGCGAGCGCGATATTGCTCGACTTCTGCACGGCTTCGGCGACGGTCATCACGCCATGATTCGAGGTGTCGTGAATGACGGCCGGCCCGATCTTGTACCAGCCGGGCGCGGTATCGATCACACTCTGCGGCCGCACCTTGCCCTCGTCGATCGAGAGCGCGACGACCACCGGCTTGATCGTCGAGCCCGGCTCGAAGGTATCGACCACCGCGCGATTGCGCAACTGGCGGCCGGTCAGGCGGGCGCGGTCGTTCGGATCGAAGCTCGGGTAGTTGGCGAGCGCGAGAATTTCGCCGTTGCGCGCGTCGAGCACGACCACGCTGCCGGCTTCGGCGTGATGTCTGGCGATCGCTTCCTTGAGCTGCGCATAGGCGAGCTGCTGGATCCGCCGGTCGATCGTCAGGTGGATGGTTTCGCCGTTTTGCGCGGGCACGAGCGGCCGCGTCTCGGACACCACGCGGCCCAGCCGGTCGCGGATCACTTCGCGCTGGCCGGGCACGCCGAGCAATTGCTCGTTGGCGGCGAGTTCGACGCCCTCCTGACCGTTGTCTTCGATATCCGTGAAGCCGACCACGTGCGCCGCCGACTCGCCTTCAGGATAAAAGCGCTTCGAATCCGCGATCTGCGTGATTCCGGCGAGGCCCAGTTTCGACAGATGCCCGGCGGTCTCGGCATCCACCTGACGCTTGAGCAGGACGAACGTCTTGTTGCCGTTCAGCCGACGGCGCAGTTCCGCCAGCGGCAGATCGAGCAGCCTGGAGAGCGGCGCGACTGCCGCTTCGTCGATCAGCTTGGGCGAAGCCCAGATCTCGTAGGTTGCGAGGCTGACAGCGAGCATGGAGCCGTTGCGATCGACGATCCGCCCGCGCGTCGCGTCGAGTTCGATGGTGCGCTGATAGCGCTTTTGCCCTTGATCGACGTAGAAGTCCTGGTTCACCACCTGCACCCAGAACGCGCGTCCCGCGAGCGAGGCGAACGCGCCGAACACCAGCAGAACGATGAATTTCGAACGCCACATCGGCAGGCGTGCGGCCAGCAGCGGGTGCTTCGCGACGGGCGCGTAGGGATCGTGCGACTGCGATTTCTTCTTCTGGATCATTGGATGCGGTAACGAACAGCTCGATTAACTTGCGCCGCCTGAATCGGCGGCGGTGAACACTTTGAGTTGCCAGCGGAAACGCACGGCCAGCATGCGCACCGCGAAACCGCCCGCGAGCACGCCGACCGAAGCCGGCCCGGGCGCCACGCCGCGGGCTTGCAAGGCTACATACGCGGCGCCGGCGCCGAGCGCGATGCTGGCGTACAACTCCTGACGCAACACCAGCGGCATCTGATTGCACAGCAGGTCGCGCAACATGCCGCCGCACACGCCGGTGATCGCGCCGGCCAGCACGACGATGGCGGGGCTCACGTCCGTCGTCGCGGCCACGTCGCAGCCGATCACCGTAAAGGCGATCAGGCCGATCGCATCGACCGTGACGAAGAGCCTTTGCCAGTTGCGCAGCCACTTCGCGCACGCCGCGGCAACCGACGCCGCTCCGATTGTAATAAGAACGTAATCTGGATGCGAGATCCACGCAAGGGGATAGTGGCCGAGCAGCACGTCACGCACCGTGCCGCCGCCGAGCGCGGTGACGGTGCCGACAAAGCACAAACCGAAGCGATCCATGCCGCGACGCATGCCCATGAGCGCGCCGGACATGGCTTCCGCGACGATCGCGAGCAGATAGAGGAGATGGAGCAGCATGACGGCAAGCCTCTGGAACGGCGCTCGCGAACGGCTCCGGTGTGGAGCGCACCCGCGCGGCGTGCGTTGAAAAGCGGCCATTATCGTAAGCGTGCCGTTAGCATGAAAATGCCTTAAGCAAAATTCGGCGATGCCAAATTTGGCTTAACTTGGTTGCGGTTCGGCGCGTGGTAAGCGTTTGCTGAACAAGCCGACGCTAGATGTTGTGGAGGAGGTGGTCCGAGCTAGACCGAGGCGCGCGGGCGTAAAAAAACCGCGCGGACTTCAAAAATCCGCGCGGCTGTTTCGTTCGATTAATGCGTCGACTCCGACGCGGCGTGTTAAAGAGGCGCTCCCTGCCTGTTGAGCGCCTTCTTTTTTGTGGGCTGCTTCTGCTGCTTTCCGCTGATGATGTCAGGCCGCGCAAGAAACGCTCAAGCCGGCAGCGCGAAGCTCGAAATCGCTTCGCGCAGCACACCCACCTGATCCTTCAGCGAATGCGCCGCGGCCGCGGCCTGTTCAACCAGCGCCGCGTTCTGCTGCGTGACCTGATCCATTTCGCCGACGGCGCGATTGACCTGCTCGATCCCCGCGCTCTGTTCGCGCGAGGCGTTGCTGATTTCCTCGAGAATCTCGTTCACGCGACGCACCGACTGCACGATCTCGCCCATCGTCGAACCGGCGTTGGCGACCAGCGACGCGCCGGCTTCCACCGTGTTCGTCGAGGTTTCGATCAGCGCCTTGATTTCCTTCGCGGCGGTTGCCGAACGTTGCGCGAGGCTGCGCACTTCGGCGGCGACCACCGCGAAGCCGCGTCCCTGTTCGCCCGCGCGGGCCGCTTCGACGGCGGCGTTGAGCGCCAGGATGTTGGTCTGGAAAGCAATGCCGTCGATCACGCCGATGATGTCGCCGATCTGCCGCGAACTGTTGGTGATCTCGCCCATTGTGCGAACCACGTCGTCGACCACGCGGCTGCCGCGCGTGGCGACGTCCGCGGCCTGGCCGGCGAGATGCGCGGCCTGCAGCGCGCTGTCCGCGTTCTGCTTCACGTTGACCGTCATCTGGTCCATGCTCGACGCCGTTTCAACGAGCGCGGCGGCCTGTTCTTCCGTGCGTTGCGAGAGATCCGTGTTGCCGGCGGCGATTTCGGTCGCGCCGATGTTGATGTTCTCCGTGCCGAGACGCACGCGCGACACTGTCTCGACGAGGCCGGCCTGCATCGTCTGAAGCGCGTGCAGCAGGCTGCCGGCGTAGTCCGACTGGAGCGGCACGCGCGTGGCCAGATCGCCGCGCGCCATCAACTGCGCGTGTTCGACGGCCACTTCGAGATCGCCGCCGAGCGTGCGGCGAATACTGCGCAGCACCAGCAGCATGACGGCGGTGGCAATGGCGCCGAGCGCGACGGTAATGACGAGCCAGCGCAGCAGATTGGCGTAGAACGCGCTTTGCACGTCGTCCATGTACATGCCGGTGACGATATACCAGTCCCACGGCGTGAAGTGACGCGAGTAGCTGGTCTTGGCCACGGGTTTGTCGCTGCCCGGCTTGGCCCACAGATAGTCGACGAAGCCGCCGCCGTCGCGATTGCCCGCGTTGACGATATCGACGAACAGATGGTTGCCCGCCGGGTCGGTGAATTGCGTCAGATCCTTGCCGACCATCTCCGGCTTGAACGGATGCATCAGCATGACGGACTGTGAATTGTTGACGGAGATGTAGCCGTCGGTGCCGTAACGCATCGCCTTGAGGGAGTCGAGCGCCTGCTTTCTGGCTTCCTCTTCGGTGATGGTGTGCTGTTGGGCGAGCGTGTAGTAACGCTCGACGATGTGGTTGGCCTGGTCGATCAGCGATTTCAACTGATCGCGGCGATCCGAGATCATCGAGGCGCGGTTTTGCCATGCGCCGAAGCCGCCGATCAGGATCAGGCCGATCCAGAGGACGGCGATCATCGAGGCCAGTTTTTTGTTCAGAGTCATAGCGGTTTCTGCTTTCGCACAGTGGTCGGTCAGGGATTGGATTCGCTTGCGGCGAGTGGCTTGTCGCTGACTGTGTTTACGGCGCGGCGGCAGTGGCTGCGCAGGGCAGGGGAAACCCGCTATTGGATATTTTATTCGTCTGACTAAAGAGACTTTTTCTTCGTGAAGGCGTTTTTATGCTGCGTTCGCACTGGCTTGATTATTGAATGCTGATTAAATCGGGCTTTCCCTCTATTGCCGGTGTGAAAATGGTGCTTATTGGCGAATCGATATTAAGCGTTAAGTTTTTTGTAAATAAAAACGGATATTAAAACCTCAACATCGCCACAATCGCCTGATGACAAAAACGAGCGGATGCGCCGCTCATCGAAGCGTGGTCGTGTGGTTGCGTCAGGATTCCACAAAACGCCAATAAAATCCAAGCAATTTATCGCATTGGCGGGTTGCAAAAAACGACACATTTTTCCACTTATCCGCAAATGGAGAAAGCCGCTGTCACGCAAAAGACGAATAAATAAAAATTCCGCTATAGTCGCCATTTTCCAGACGCCAGTCGGGCAATAGAAGAGCATCAATAAGCCCGCCACCAGGAGTACATAAAATGAACGCCCGCGAACCCGCTTTCGTCTCCGCTTCCCGTAGCGCGCGCCTGCGCCAGATGCTCGTCAGCAACGAACTCGAATTCATGATGGAGGCCCATAACGGCCTGTCCGCCCGCATCGTCCGCGAAGCCGGCTTCAAGGCCATCTGGGGTTCGGGCCTCGCGATCTCCGCGCAATACGGCGTGCGCGACAACAACGAAGCAAGCTGGACGCAAGTGGTCGACACGCTCGAATTCATGGCCGACGCGAGCGATCTGCCGATCCTGCTCGACGGCGATACCGGCTACGGCAACTTCAACAACGTGCGCCGCCTCGTGCGCAAGCTCGAACAGCGCGGCATTGCCGGCGTGTGTATCGAAGACAAGCAGTTCCCCAAGACCAACAGCTTCATCAACGGCGAAGCGCAACCGCTCGCCGATATGGACGAGTTCTGCGGCAAGATCAAGGCCGGTAAAGACTCGCAGTCCGACGAGAATTTTTCGATCGTCGCGCGGGTTGAAGCGTTGATCGCCGGCTGGGGCATGGACGAAGCGCTGCGTCGCGCGGAAGCGTATCGCCAGGCCGGCGCGGACGCGATCCTGATTCACAGCAAGCTCTCGCGTCCCGACGAAATTCTCGAATTCGCGCGCGAGTGGGCCGGCCGCGGCCCGCTCGTGATCGTGCCGACCAAGTACTACAGCACGCCGACCGAAGTGTTCCGCGAAGCCGGCATCAGCACGGTGATCTGGGCGAACCATCTGATCCGCGCGGCAACCTCGGCGATGCAAGCCGTCGCCAAGGAAATCCACACGAGCGAAACGCTCGTCAATGTGGAAGACAGCATTGCCGCCGTCAACGAAATTTTCCGCCTGCAAGACGCCGACGAATACTCGGAAGCGGAAGACCGTTACCTGTCGAGCGGCCGTGCGGCCGGTTCCGTGGTCGTGCTCGCGGCAAGCCGCGGCAAGGGCCTCGAAGCCGTGACCGAAGACCGTCCGAAGGTGATGCTGCCGATCGCCGGCAAGCCGCTGCTGCGCTGGCTCGTCGATGCGTTCAAGAAGCAGGGCGTGAACGACATTACCGTGGTCGGCGGCTATCGCGCCGATGCGATCGATACGGCCGGCATCAAGCTCGTCGTCAATGAACAGCATGCGCAGACGGGCGAACTCGCGTCGCTCGCCTGCGCGGTCGACAAGCTGGCCGGCGACACGGTGGTGTCGTATGGCGATCTGCTGTTCCGCAGCTACATCCTGCGCGATCTGGTGGAGAGCGAAGCGGCGTTCAGCGTGGTGGTCGATTCGTCGTTGACCGACGCGGAAAACGCCAGCGTGCGTGACTTTGCCTGGTGTTCAGCCGCCGACGACCGCGGTCTGTTCGGCAATAAGGTCGTGCTGCGTCATGTGTCGAGCGGGCAGGACGCCACCTCGGCGATCGCGTCGCAAACGCCGCATGGCCGCTGGGTTGGTTTGCTGAATGTGCGCGGTGAAGGCCGTGAGCGCTTGCAGGCTGTGATGAAGCAGTTGCAGGCGCGCGCGGATTTCGCGTCGCTCGACATGCCCGCGTTGCTGAACGCGCTGATCGAAGCGGGCGAATCGATCGAAGTGCAATACGTGCACGGCCACTGGCGCGGCGTGAACGACCTGGAAGACTTCCGCCGCGCGGGCGACTTCGCGCATGCGCAAGCGCCGTTCGCGGCCGCTGTCGGTGCGGTCGATAAAGGGGCGACGAACGCAGCCGGCGGAGCCGCGCAATGATCGAGGCAGCGCAGTTCGTCGAGGCGGCGCGCGAGCGCGGCTTCGACTGGTATGCGGGCGTGCCGTGCTCGTATCTGACACCGTTCATCAACTACGTGTTGCAGGACGAATCGCTGCATTACGTGTCCGCGGCCAATGAAGGCGACGCCGTCGCGCTGATCGCGGGCGTGACGCTCGGCGCG
The DNA here is from genome assembly GCF_042680985.1 of Paraburkholderia dipogonis. Taxonomy (NCBI): domain Bacteria; kingdom Pseudomonadati; phylum Pseudomonadota; class Betaproteobacteria; order Burkholderiales; family Burkholderiaceae; genus Paraburkholderia; species Paraburkholderia dipogonis. The sequence continues at coordinate 58,824 of NZ_JBHUFR010000034.1, forward strand.
CAAAACGGCCGGCGCGGCATCACCATGATGCAGAACTCTGGGCTCGGCAACGCCGTCAGCCCGCTGACCTCGCTCACGTGGACCTTCCGTTTGCCGCAATTGCTGATCGTCACGTGGCGCGGCCAGCCCGGCGTCGCCGACGAACCGCAGCACGCGCTGATGGGCCCGGTTACGCCCGCGATGCTCGACACCATGGAGATTCCATGGGAAACCTTCCCGACCGAAGCCGACGCCATTGGCCCGGCGCTCGATCGCGCCATCGCGCATATGGATGAAACCGGCCGCCCGTACGCGCTCGTGATGCAGAAGGGCAGCGTGGCGCCGTACGAATTGAAGGACAGCGGCGCCAACGAACGCCGCGCGCCCGTCATGCCGCAATCGCAGTTCACGAATGTGGCGGCGAGCGAACTGGCTTCGCGGCACGACGCGCTGAACAAGGTGATTGCCCACACGCCGCTCGAATCGACGGTGGTGCTCGCGTCGACGGGCTTTTGCGGGCGCGAACTCTACGCGATCGACGATCGTCCGAACCAGTTGTACATGGTCGGCTCGATGGGTTGCGTGACGCCGTTCGCGCTGGGTCTCGCGCTGTCGCGTCCCGACCTGCACGTGGTCGCGCTCGACGGCGACGGTGCCGCGCTGATGCGCATGGGCGCGTTCGCCACCCTCGGCGCATACGGTCCGTCGAATCTCACGCACGTGCTGCTCGATAACGGCGCGCACGATTCGACCGGCGGTCAGGCGACGGTGTCGTCGCAGGTTTCGTTTGCGGGCGTGGCCGCGGCGTGCGGTTATGCGTCGGCGGTCGAAAGCGACGACGTGAACGTGATCGACGCCGTGTTCGAAGCGGCGCCGCTCGACGGCCCGCGCTTCGTGCGTCTGGCCATTCGCCGCGGCACGCCCGACGGGCTGCCGCGTCCCACCATCACGCCGCCCGATGTGAAGACGCGTCTGATGCGCCACATCGGCGCCGCTTAAACTCAAGGAACACTTATGCTGCTGCTCAATCCCGGTCCGGTGACGCTCACCGAGCGCGTTCGCAACAGCCTGTTGCAGACGGATCTGTGCCACCGCGAAAGCGAGTTTTTCGATCTGCAGGAAGAGGCGCGCACGCGCCTCGTCGATCTGTACGGCCTCGACGCCGGCGAATGGCAGGCCGTGCTGATGACCGGCTCCGGCACGGCGGCTGTCGAAAGCATGACCGCCGCGCTGGTGCCGCAGAACGGCAAGCTGCTCGTGGTGGAAAACGGCGTGTACGGCGAGCGCATTTCGCAGATCGCCGCGCAGTACGGCATCGCGCATGAGTCGCTGAAGCACGACTGGATGCAGGCGCCCGATCTCACGAAGATCGCCGAACGCCTCGACGCGGACAAAGCGTTCACACACGTCGCCGTGATTCATCACGAAACCACCACGGGCCGTCTAAACGATCTGGCGGCGCTCGGCGCATTGTGCCGCGCGCGCGGACTGCGTCTGCTGGTGGACGGCGTGAGCAGCTTCGGCGCGGAAACGATCGATTTCGCCGACGCCAGCCTCGACGCGGTCGCCGCCACGGCGAACAAATGTCTGCATGGCGTGCCGGGCGCGTCGTTCGTGCTGGTGCGCCGCGCAGCGCTCGCGCAAGCGGCGAGCCGCACGTATTACCTGGATCTCGGCCGTCTCGCGAAGTTGCAGGACCAGCGCAATACGCCCTTCACGCCGTCGGTGCATGCGTATTACGCACTCGTCGAAGCGTTGCGCGAACTCGCCGACGAAGGCGGCTGGCGCGCGCGTCACGCACGCTACGCGGCGCTGGCCGAACAGGCGCGGGCGGGCCTTGCCGAGCGCGGCATGGGCAGCGTGTTGGCGCCGGGAGAGTCGTCGGTGGTATTGCGCGCGTACCGTTTGCCGCAAGGCATTGCGTATCCGCAATTGCACGACGCGCTGAAGTCGCGCGGCTTCGTCATCTATGCAGGGCAAGGCGGTTTGTCGGCCGAGCTGTTCCGCATCTCGACGATGGGCAACATTCACGCCGCCGACATCGACCGTCTGTTGCAAGGCTTTACCGAACTGATGCGCTGATGCACGCTTCCGGTGGCCGGCCGCGCAATGCGGTCACACCGGGTCTTTGTCCGGCGGCCCATCGGGGCGCTGCGGTTCCTCTGTGTGATGGCCGGGTGACGGCGGCACTAGCGGATCGGCTTCCGGGTCGCGATTCGGGTCGGCGTTGGGGTCGGGAATCGGACTGGTATGCATGTCGTAGCTCATGGCAGCACCTTTGGGGGGAGAAGAGGCCGGTGCGGCGACGGCGTCGAACTCACGCCGGCCGTTCTCTTCAAGCGTAGGCCTTTCCGGCGCACCGCGTCTCCTACTTTTTCAAGCGACGACCCACGCTGAGCTGCCAGTAACGCTCGGTCGCGAAGACGTCGTCGTAATTGCCCGCGCCGAATGCGCGCAACTGGCTCTCATAGGCATAGACCGCCTCGCGTTTGAGTTGCGCGCGGCGCTGTGCGTCGATGGTGTGGCCGGCGCTCGGACTGGCCGGCGTCGCGACGATGCCGCGCTGCGCGAGATCGGCGAGCCGCGCCTGCACCACGCCGGGCGTGCGCCGGTGAATCGCTTCCTCGTAGCCGAACCAGGTGAGATGCGACAGGCGCGGCAGGATTTCACAGCAGGCTTCGAACACCCGCACGTGATCGTCGTGATACAGGCCGAGCGGCATCAGCAGCGTGTTGGCGGTGGTGCGGTAGATGGTTTCTTCGAGCGCCGCCGCCATTTTGCTGATCGAGGGCGAGTCCAGATATTGACTGTCGCGAAACGGCATGCGCAGCGGAATCGCGTCGAGCACTTCGAGTGCGCGGTTGTCTTCCAGCGTTCGTTCGTGGATGGCCTGATGGGCGTCCGTGAAGCCTGCCTTTTTATCCCATTCGGTATGCATCGTGTGCTCGGGCGGCGCGGCGAATACCGTGCAGACCGCGGCGTCGGGATGGGCGGCGAGCAATGCGCCGCAACTGAAGACGGCGTCGTCGAAATGGGGCGAGACAATGAAAAGGCGTGGGCTGGTTTCGCTCATGGGGCGTGTGTTGGTTCGCGACGCGCGGGCCGTGGACGAAGCGGGTAGAGGCCGAGTGTCGCGCCGATGCTTGGAAAAATGCGGCGTCACATCAGCTTAGGCGGAATCGTCGCGGCTTGCGCGGCGGGTTTGTGATTTGCAAGCCGCGTGCCTGAGGGCGTGGCGGGTAGTGGGTCCTGCAAAGGCTCACCTTTGCTGGGGCTGAAGACACGTGGTTGTCTCGGTCCCACGGCTGTCGGAAGCAAAAATGGCACCGGGTCTCGCCTGCGCCCGGACGCTCGAGCCGGCCTTAAAGTGCTTCCAATTCGGGAGCAGGTCGGCTCAGGTTAACCGCGCACATGTGAGCGACAAAACCTCATAACCGCACACATGTGAGCGGCTATCGGTATTTCTCAACTGGTGAGCGTCGGGCCCTTCGGGGTAAAAAAGCTACGCCCCTTGCGCCGCCAACCCTGCCGCGTGCCTGAACGCCGCCACCATGCCCGCGACGATATCCTCGCGCAACCGTCCATCGGCCATTTTCAGCGCATACGACGGATGCCACGTCGGTACGATCAGCCGGCCGCCGTGATCGATGGTCTGCCCCAGATACTCCGACAGATTGACGTGCGCGCCCGTCAACGCCTTCAGCGCCGTCGCGCCGAGCGTGACGACCACGCGCGGCGCGACCTGTGCGAGCTCGTGGTCCAGCCAGTACTGGCAAGCCTCGACCTCGCGCCGCGCGGGTGTGCGGTGGACGCGTTGCTGTTCCAGCGTTTCCCATTTGTAATGCTTGACGGCATAGGTCAGATAGAGCGCCGAGCGTTCGAGGCCGGCGCGCGCCAGCACCGTGTCGAGCAGTTGACCGGCGGGGCCCGTGAAGGGCGCGCCGTGCTGGTTCTCGTGCTCACCGGGTTGTTCGCCGACCACCATGAGCGCGGCCCGAGCCGGGCCGGCGCCCGCGATGGCTTGCTTCGCGTTGCGCCACAGCGCGCAGCGTCGGCAGGTGGGCAGCGGGCCGGTGGGCTCGCGCAAGGGTGGCGTCACCGCCGAATATTCGAGCGGCGGTATCTCAGGAATGGTGACGGTGCCACGCTGCGCGCCGAGGCGGCTTCGTTCGCGCGCGAGTTGCGCGGGTAGCGGCGGACCGGCGGGGGGTGTTTTCCAGTAACGCAGCGGCATGGGCGTCGGCGTGCCATTGAATACGCTGGCGTAGTAGGCGAGCCAGAGGGCCTCGGTGGGTTCACTGGTCGTGGCTTCGCCGGCCATGGCGGCGGGGGGCAATGTCGGCGTGGTCGGGCCGTTCCGCTGACTCGGCGGCAAAGTCGGAGCAGTTGGCCCGTTCGGCTGGCCCGCCGGCAATGTCGGCGTGGTCGGCTCGCTCCGCTGACTCGGCGACAATGCTGGCGTGGCTAGCCCGTTCAACTGGCCGATCGGCAAAGCGTGCGTAACGTGCCCGCTTTCTTCCGTTGCCGGCCGACTGATTTGCAGCAGCATGCCGTTCCAGAACACCGCGCCTTGCGGCGTCGCCAGCATCCACGTGGAATCGCCCATGCGCTCGGCAAAACGCTCGGCGGCCTGCGCCAGCAGATCATGATGCGGCTCGTACCAGCCTACGAATTCCGGCGCTCCCATGGACGGATCGCGCCGCCTGAACAGAGTGAGCGCCACCAGATCACTGGTTTCATGCTCGACCGACTGGATGCGCTGATCGAGCAACGCGCCGTCGGTGTCTTGCGGATCGAGGACGTGGCGCTCGCCGTGTGTCCAACGCCACAGGATGCGATAGAGCAGCGACCAGCGGTCCGGCGCGTAATAGCAGGCCGCCGTTTTCAGCCAGGCGAGCAGTTCACGAGGAATCGCGGGCGTGGGAGTTGCCGAAGCGGTGGCGGAACCTTGTTGAGCGCTTGCGTTGCCGCTATCCGAGCGGGCCGAATCACACGAATCGCATTCAACCCACTCGATCCGCGCAGGCTCGACGCCTTGCCGCAGCAGTTCCCGCGCCGCATGGCGCCAGGCGGCAAAAGACGGTTCGATAGCAATGCGTTTCATGCGGACGCGCCGCGGCTCTGCGCTGCTGAACGCATGAATCCGTGCGGACTGAAATACTGTATGGATATACAGTATGCGCCTGAATGCCGGTCCAGATCAAGCGTGTCGCTGCAGGAGACGGAATTCGCGACCGGGGTGCTTCCACTGAGCCTAAGTCAGGGCCAATGGCGTTTCATGATCGAACCAAGCCCGATAGCGGCCGGTGGCCGATCGACCTTCTGCAAACCTTCCAATGTTCGCCAAAGCGGCGCCCACAGCCTTACACCCAATCGAGCAAGCAGCCACCGCCGCCGATTGATGATGTAATTGGCGCCCTCACTCTCTTTTCATTCACCGGGGACAATTGCATTGGCTAACGAACAAACCCTTGAACGCTGGATTGCAGAAGAACGGGACGTGCTTGTCAAAATCAATGCGGGGCCGGGACCCGGTCTGGCAAGTCTGGGGCAGATTGCGGGCAAGTCGGGACTGGAAGTACTGCAAGCGATCGTCGCGGGCGAATTGCCCTACGCCGCGATCGCAAAGACGCTCGACTTTATCCTCATGGAGGTCGCTGCAGGACACGCGGTGTTCCAGGGCACGCCACTCGCCCAGCATCTGAATCCGCTGGGCACGGTTCACGGCGGCTGGATGGCGACGCTGCTCGACTCCGCGCTTGGCTGCTCCGTGCACACAATGATGCCGCCCGGGCGCGGCTATACGACCGCCGAACTGAGCGTGAACTACGTGAAAGCGGTGACACCGCGCCTGCAGCGTGTCCGCGCCGAGGGCAAAGTGATCCACTGCGGCCGTCAACTGGCGACCGCGGAAGCGCGTCTGGTCGGCCCCGACGGCACGCTTTACGCCCATGCCACGACAACCTGCCTTGTGTTCGAGCTACCTAGCCGAGCTACCTAACCGATAAGCCGGGATCTCACGCGGGCCGCCGCCCGCGAGATCGTCGGCCGCGTAGCCCACGTCATCACCACGCTGTCCTTCGACCTTCGAGCAATCGACCGGCCTACAGCTTGCGCAAATCCTCAGGTGTATCGACGTCGCGCAAAATCCCCGCATCGTCGACGTCGAGGCGCGTCACCTGCTGAGACATGAATAAGGATCTGGCGCCGGTATCGCCGTCGAGCGCCAGCAGCGCGCCGCGGTGCTCGATGCCGAAGCCGACCGGATGCCCGCGCTGCCCCTGGTAAAACGGCGCGACCAGCGAAGCACCACCGTCCAACGCGCGCGCCACGTCTTCGATCGTGGTCGTGGCGATGCGCGGCATGTCGGCGAGCGCGACGATCCAGCCCTCGGCCTCCGCGCTGGCCTCGACGCCGGCGGCAAGGCTCGCACCCATGCCGCGTTCGGCTTCCGCCGCGAACACCACGTCGCAGCCGGCGTCGTTGAGCAGTCGCGCGAGCGCGTCCGAACCCGGCCGCACCACGGCGACCACCTGTGTCACGACCCGCAGCAGCCGATGCGCGGCTTCATGCGCCACCGGCGTGCCGTCGGGCATGCGTGCCAGCAGCTTATTGTGCAGGCCGTCCGGGTCGAAGCGCGAGCCGAACCCGGCGGCAAGCAACACGCCAGTGGCGAGCGAGGCGTAGGCCATGGGCGGGCACCGGTAGAAGGGATGAGGTCGATTGTGCGATGCAACGCGGCCACAGGCAAGCGCCAATATCAATGCGCGGCGCTTGCCGCCTTCGATTCGCGCCGCGCCGCAAAAGCGCGCCCCTCAAACCTGCATCGCGTCCATCACCCTATCGAGCGTGACGGGCAAATCGCGCACGCGCACGCCTGTGGCGTGATAGACAGCGTTGGCGATCGCCGCCGGCACGCCGGTAATGCCGATTTCGCCGATACCTCGCACCCCGAGCGAGTTGATAAACGGGTCCGGCCGGTCGATAAAGGTAATGTCGAGCGAGCCGATATCGGCATTCACCGGCACGTGATACTCGGCGAGATTCGCGTTGGTGAAGCGGCCATAGCGCGTATCGAGCGAGGTCTCTTCCTGCAGCGCCGCCCCGATGCCCCACACGATGCCGCCCATCAACTGGCTGCGCGCCGTCTTCTGGTTAAGCACGCGCCCCACGTCGTACACGCCGACCACGCGCGCCACGCGAATCGTGCCGAGATCGGCATCGACATGCACCTCCGCGAACACCGCGCCGAACGAGTGAAACGAGTACTTCTGCTTTTCGTCGCCGGGCTTGACGGTCGCGCTCGCCTCGATCGGCTTGCCGCCCGAGCGCGCGATGATCGCTGCCGCCGGATCGCGCTTGCCCGGTTGCGAGCGGCTGATCACCCAGCCGTTTTCCACGGTGATGTCGTCGAGCGCGATGCCGTGCACGGGCGAAGCCTGATCGGCGAGCGCCAGCGCGATCAGCTGGCTGCGCGCCTGGTTCGCCGCGTCGCGCACGGCTGGCGAGACGCTTGCGGCTGATTGCGATCCGCCCGACACCGGCGCTCTGGGCAGCGATGAATCGCCGAGCGCGAAGTGAATATTTTCCGGCGCGAAGCCGAGCGCGTCGGCGGCCACCTGGGTCATGACGGTGTAAGTGCCGGTGCCGATATCCTGCGTGCCGGACGCGACCATCGCGGTGCCGTCCGGCAAAATCCGCGCGATGGCGCTGGCTTCGCTGCGATTGGCCGGATAGGTCGCGGTTGCCATGCCCATGCCGATCAGCTTGCCGCCGTCGCGCATGGAGCGAGGCGCGGGCGTGCGCCGCGACCAGCCGAATTTCTCGGCGCCGATCTGATAACACTCGCGCAGGGACTTGCCCGACCACGGCTTGTTTTCCTGTGGATCGGCCTCGGCGTAATTCTTGATGCGCAGCGCGAGCGGGTCCATCTTCAAGGCCGTGGCAAGTTCGTCCATGGCCGATTCGAGCGCGAACGAACCGGTCGTTTCGCCCGGCGCGCGCGTGAAGGTCGGCGTGCCGAGGTTGAGCGGCACGATGCGGTGCGTGGTCACCTGATTCGGCACCGCGTACAGCATGCGCGTGACCATGCAGCAGGTCTCGGTCCAATCTTCGATCACCGAGGTGTTCGAGACGCTGTCGTGGCGCATGGCGGTCAGCGTACCGTCGTGGCGGGCGGCGAGCACGAAGTGCTGTTCGGTGCGCGGCCGCGCGCCGACCGGCCCGAACATCTGCGGCCGTTCGAGGACGAGCCGCACGGGGCGGCCGGTCTGCTTCGCCGCCATCGCGCACAACGACACGTGCGACCACGACGAGCCCTTGCAACCGAAACCGCCGCCCACGAACGGCGAAATTACGCGCACGTGGGACGGTGACATGCCGAACGTCTTCGCAATCGCCAGTGCCGCGCCGCTGACACCTTGCGTCGAATCGTAGAGCGTGAGTTGCGGGCCGTCCCAGCGCGCCATCGTGGCGTGCGGCTCCATCGGATTGTGATGTTCGATCGGCGTGGTGTACGTCGCGTCCACGTGCACCGCGCCGCTTCGCAAGCCATCGTCGAAGCTGCCGCGTTGCGTGTCGGTCTGCCGGCCTTGCGGTTTGTCCGGCGCATGCGCGTTCGGCTTGGCTCGCGTGAAGTCCACGGTCGCGGCGCTGCTCTGATACGTAATGCGCAATCGACGCGCGGCGTCGGTGGCGTGTTCGAGCGTGTCGGCCACCACCACGGCGACCGGTTCGTTGCTGTAGTGAATCCGATTGTCCTGCAGCAGCGACAGGCGGCGTCCGGCCGGCGGCGCCAACGCGGGCTTGCCGCCGTTCGGCAGACGCGGCGCGTTCTGATACGTCATCACGAGCAGCACGCCGGGCAGTGACTGCGAGCGGCTCGCATCGATCGAGGCGATGGTGCCGCTCGCAATCGTGCTGGTGACGAGCACCGCATGCGCGAGACGCGCTTCGGGAAATTCGGCGGCGTAGCGCGCTTCGCCGGTGACTTTGAGCAGACCGTCGGTGCGGTCGACGGGTTGACCGATCAGACTCATGCGACACCTCCCGCGCGGCCGGCGGCCTGGTTGACAGCGCGCACGATCGCGCGTTGCGCGAGCTGCACCTTGAAACGATTGTCGTGTTGCGGCCGCGCTTCGCGTAACGCGGCCGCGGCGGCGTTGCTCAGTGTCGCTTGCGTGAGCGGCTGACCGTCGAGCATCTGTTCCGCGACGCTCGCGCGCCACGGTTTATGCGCGACGCCGCCCAACGCGATGCGCGCCGTCTTCACGCGGCCGCCGTCCATCTGCAAGGCGGCGGCGACCGAGACCAGCGCGAATGCGTAACTGGCGCGGTCACGCACTTTCAGATAATGGGAGTTCGCGCTGAAGAGCGGCGGCGGCAGATCGACGGCAGTGATCAGTTCGCCGGGTTGCAACGTGGTATCGACATCGGGCCGGTCGCCGGGAAGCCGATGAAAGTCGGCGAACGCAATGGTGCGTTCGCCAGCGGGGCCGCTCACGCGCACCACGGCATCGAGCGCGGCAAGCGCCACGTTCATATCCGACGGATTCACGGCGATGCATTGCGGACTCGCGCCGAGAATCGCATGAGTGCGATTGCAGCCCTCGAGCGCCGCGCAGCCGCTGCCCGGCATGCGCTTGTTGCACTGCGTGAAGGCGGTGTCGTAGAAATAGCCGCAACGCGTGCGTTGCAGCAGATTGCCGCCGACCGTCGCCATATTGCGCAGTTGCGAAGATGCACCCGCCAGAAATGCTTGCGAGAGCAACGGGTATTGCTCGCGCACCAGCGCGTGGTTGGCCGCATCGCTATTGCGCACCAGCGCGCCGAGCCGGATACCGCCGTCAGCCAGCGTCGTGACCGTATCGAGTCCGCTGATATGCGTGATATCGATTAGCCGCATCGGCCGCGCTACGCCGCCCTTCATCAGATCGAGCAGATTGGTGCCGCCGCCGATGAATACCGCCCCCGGCTGCTGTGCCGCTCGCACTGCGCCGGCGACATCGCCGGCGCGTTCATAAGAGATCGCATCCATGCATTCGCTCCGTCAGGCGTTGGGGTTGTCGTTGCCGCTGACTGATTCGGCGCCTTCGTGCACCGCGCGTACGGCGGCCACGATATTCGCGTACGCGCCGCAGCGGCAAATGTTGCCGCTCATGCGCTCGCGGATTTCATCGTCGGAAAGTTGCGCTGGGCGGCTGCGGACATCGGCCGTGACGGTGCTGGCGGTGCCGTTGCGGAATTCGTTCAGAAGGGCAGTCGCGGAACACAACTGCCCGGGCGTACAGTAACCGCATTGAAAGGCATCGTGTTCGATGAAGGCGCGCTGTATCGGACTCAATACGCCGTTGGCGGCAAGCCCTTCGACCGTCGTGATGTTCTCGCCTTCGTGCATCACGGCGAGCGTCAGGCACGAGTTGATGCGGCGGCCATCGGCGAGCACCGTGCATGCACCGCACTGTCCGCGATCGCAGCCTTTCTTCGTGCCCATCAGGCCCGCGTATTCCCTTAATGCATCGAGCAAGGTCACGCGCGGTTCGAGTTGCAGCGTGTATGCGCGGCCATTCACGGTCAGCGTGACTGGACGCGGCGGCACGGCTTGCCGAACCTGAGCCGGCGGCGCGGTTGGGGTTTGGGTTTGCGCGCGCAGATGCGGCGCGGCGCCGACCGTGGCGGCAGCGGCAGCAGATTGAAGAAAGCGGCGGCGTGAAGGTTTGGTTGGGATGGCGGCTGGGACGTCGCCCGGATCCTGACTTTCGTTACGCGAGGACATGACGTTCTATTGACTCCATTGAAAGGTCAATGCAGGCTAGCGATGCGTCGGTATCCGAAGCGTCGCGATCCATTGGACAGCACGCAGCAATTTGGGTGCCGTTGCATTCACAACGGTATTAGCAAATATCGGAGACGAAAAACGTGAAGTCCACACTCAGAGTCGAGCCCGCGCAACAACCGGTGCCGGTGGTGCGAACCCTTGCGATCACGTTGGCCATGTCAGTCGTACTGACTGCCTGCCACGGCGGCAATGACGATAATTCGCCGCCGCAAGCGAACGCGCTACCGGGTTTCATTACCGCCTCCTCGGTAAAAACGCAGGCCTACGACGGCAATACCGACGATCTGCTTACCGCGGGCCTCGGCAAAACCGGCCTCGGGTCGGCCACGGCGCCGGCCATTGCCAACGCCGCGCAACCTACCGCCGCCGAACTGCGGCGCCTCGCCATCTGGTCGAACTATCGCGCGCTCGTCGACATGACGGCGAACGGCGGCTATGGACGCTTCTGGGGGCCGAACGTCGATCTGAACGGCAACGACACGCTCGGCGAAGGCAAGATCGCCGGCAAGGAATATCTGGCTTACGCCGACGACGGCAGCGGCACGCAGAACGTCACCATGCTGGTGCAGATACCGGCGAGCTTCAATCCGGATCAGCCGTGCATTGTCACGGCGACGTCATCCGGTTCGCGCGGCGTGTACGGCGCGATTTCGGCGGCCGGCGAGTGGGGGCTCAAGCGCGGTTGCGCGGTGGCGTACACCGATAAAGGCAGTGGCAACGGTGCGCACGAACTGTCGACCAATCGGGTCACGCTAATCGACGGCACCTTGCAGGATGCCACCGCCGCGGGCAAGGCCAGCCTCTTCACGGCCAACCTGGGCAACACCGATCTCGCGACTTACAACAGCCAGTTTCCGAATCGCTACGCGTTCAAGCATGCGCACTCGCAGCAGAATCCCGAGAAGGATTGGGGCAACGATACGTTGGAAGCGATCCAGTTCGCGTATTGGGCGCTCAACGATTCGTACGGCACGCTCAACGGTTCAACCCGCACCGTGCGTTACGCGGGCGGCAGCATCACCACGATCGCGGCTTCGGTGAGTAACGGCGGCGGCGCGTCGCTCGCGGCGGCGGAACAGGACACGTCCGGTTGGATCACGGCGGTTGTCGTCGGCGAGCCGCAGATCAATTTGCGCTTGCCCGCGCAGGTGTCGGTAGCTCAGGGCGGCGTGCCGGTCGGCGCATTCGGCAAGCCGCTCGCCGACTACATGACGCTCGCCAACCAGTTGCAACCGTGCGCGGCGCTCGCGCCCGCCGCGGCCGGCGCGCCGTATCTGACGGCGCTGCCGCTCGCCACGACCACGGCGATTCGCACCGCACGATGCGCGTCGCTGGCAAGCGCCGGCGTGATCGCGGGCGGGAACGTGACGACCCAGGCGATCAACGCGCTCGCGCTGCTGCATCAGAACGGCTACCAGACCGACTCCGATCTGCTGCAAGCGCCGATGTGGGACTCGCAAGCGGTGCCGGCCGTCGCAGTGACTTACGCGGATGCGTACGCGAAAGCGAGCGTCACCGCCAATCTTTGCGACTTCAGCTTCGGCACGACGAGCGCGACGGGAGCAGCCGGCGTCACACCGGCCGTGTCGCCGATGCTCACGGTGTTCGGCAATGGCAACGGGGTGCCGCCGACCAACGGCATCAACCTCGTCTTCAACTCGGGCGGCGGAGCGGCGGACCACCGGCTGGCGACACCCGATGGCAGTTACGCGGGCGCTTCCTGCCTGCGTACGCTGTGGACCAACGGCACGCTGACCAACAGCGTCGAGGCCATTCGCGTGAACGCGAATCTGCATGGCAAGCCCGCGATCATCGTGCAGGGCCGCGCGGATGCGCTGGTGCCGATCAACCATGCATCGCGGCCGTATCTCGGCCTGAATCAACTGAGCGAAGGTGGCGCGAGCAAGCTCTCGTTCTACGAAGTGACGAACGCCCAGCATTTCGATGCGTTCCTCGGCGTGGCGGGCTTCGATACGCGCTTCGTGCCGCTGCATTACTACAATATCCAAGCGCTCAATCTGATGTGGAGTCATCTGAAGAGCGGTACGCCGCTGCCGCCGTCGCAGGTGATTCACACGGTGCCGCGCGGCGGCACGGCGGGCGCCGCGCCCGCGCTGACCACCGCCAATCTGCCTGCGATCGCGGCGAGTCCGGGTATCAACGCGATCACCGTGACCAACGGCGCCGTGAACGTGCCGAACTGAGTCGCGCGGACTGCACGCGCCGCGCTCACAACGGCGGCCATCACGCACGCGAGCCGGCGTGCGTGAGCCGCCGCGCAGCGAGCACGGTCGTCCGGGTATAAGCGATGCTACCGCTGTTGTGTTGAAGTGAAGCGCGTTCAAAGGAGAGCGAATGCAGTTCGACTACCGGCATTTCCATATCGATTGCCGCGCCCGCCATGACGATGACGGCCTCTACTACGCGAGAGCGAAGATCACTCGCGTGCCGCGCAAAAACGAGCACGTCCAGTCGCACGATTCCGGTGACATCGACGCCTTTTCCGACTAGGCCGATGCGATTTCATGCGCGAAGTCCTGGGCGATGGAGTGGTGCGACGCGGCGGCGCAATAGCACGCATTGCAGGGAGGACATGCCGTGGCCAGGCTTCGAATCGCGACCTTCAACATCAACGGAATCCGCTCGCGCCTGCCGGCGCTGCTGCAATGGCTCGAACGCGAGGCGCCCGACATCGTCTGTTTGCAGGAACTAAAAGCAGTGGACAGCGCGTTTCCCGTCGAGCAACTGCGCGACGCGGGCTACGGTGCGATCTGGCAAGGGCAGAGCGCATGGAACGGCGTGGCGATCCTGTCGAAGGGCGAGGCACCGCTGGAGAGCCGCCGTGGCCTGCCCGGTTTCGAGGACGACACGCACAGCCGCTACCTCGAAGCAGCGGTCGGCGGCGTGCTGGTGGCGTGCCTCTATCTGCCGAACGGCAATCCGCAACCGGGCCCCAAGTTCGACTACAAACTGGCGTGGTTCGATCATTTCATCGAGCACGCGGCGAAGCTATACAAGAGCGCTCATCCGGTCGTGCTGGCCGGCGACTTCAACGTGGTGCCGACCGACGAAGACATCTACAACCCGCGCTCGTGGCTGAAGGATGCGCTGCTGCAACCCGAGAGCCGCGAACGCTACCAGCGGCTGCTCGCGCAAGGCTGGACCGACGCGCTGCGAACACATTTCGGCGACGAACGCGTCTACACCTTCTGGGACTATTTCCGCCGGCATTGGGACACGAACTCAGGCTTACGCATCGACCATCTGCTGCTGAGCGCCGACCTCGCGCCGCGCTTGCGCGACGCGGGCGTCGACCGCTGGGTGCGGGGCGAGCCGCACGCGAGCGATCATGCGCCGACGTGGGTCGAGCTGGAGATGGGCGCGGCGCGCCGCAAGAAAAGCGGCGCATAAGGGGATGGATAAGCGATAGCGCGCAAACGGTGGTGCAAAAACGCTGGTGCATAAACGCGAACCGGGCGATCGCCTGAAGCAGATCGCCCGGTGGTCAACCGCGTCGAAAATTAACGGCGATAGTCGCGTCCCGCCGCGCCATGCGCCCACAGCGCGCCGGCCACGAAACCGGCGAGCGCGACCACCGCGATCGCGGTGAACGGGCTTTCCGCCGTGGTCTCGCGCACGAGACTCGTCGTGCTCGCGGCCAGTTGCTGGGCTTTGCCGCTGAGCTCTTTCGCCTTGCCGGCCAGTTGCGTGCCGGTGTCGCCCAGCACGTCGCCGACGGCGCTCTGAACCTTGCCCGCGACTTCCTTGACCGCGCCTTCCGCTGTGTTAGCTGCCGAATTGGTGTCCATACGTTTTTGCTCCCATTGTCAAATTTACGTGTGAGCCATTGCGATCGCAACGCTGCCACACCAAGGTGTCGCGCACGCCGCGCTGAAAAGCGCGACTTACGTCCACCAGACAGCGCGCAAGAAGCGCGCCCGAGGGAGCGGGAAAAAACAGGGACGCCAGGCCGGCGTTGCTTCAGTGCCGTCGCCGGGAATTGATTCCCACGAATAGGGCCATCAACATAAGGAAGCCGCCGAACAGTAGCGCCGGATTCACCATGGCGTGTGTGAAGCCGAGCCTCTCGACATTGATGAACGGATAGGGGTAGAAATCCGACAAACGCCCGCGCCAGAAGGTCACGCCGAGGTAGGTCAGCGGATACACCAGCCACCACAGACAATGCCGCAGCTTGAGATGAAAGCGCGGCACGAACAGCACCCAGTAGAGCGCGGCGAGCATGGGCAGGACGCTATGGAGCGATTCGTTGAGCAGCATCCGGAATGCCGTGGGCGTCCAGTAACCTCGCAACAGCAGGTTGTAGGCGATCCCCACGAACGCCATGTACACCACCACGGCGGTGACGACGGTAGGCTGCCGGAAAAAGCGCGCGGGCGTCGATCTGTGTCTACGCAAGGCCACGCAGGTGAAACAGATCGCGCAGGCGAGCGCCGTGAGATTGGTGAGGTAACTGCTCATGCGGGCCAGGCCGTCGAGCACGCTGAGCCCGCTGGCGAGCGTGCGATCGATCGTCACCTCGGCTTGCGCGACGATCGAAATCCACGCAATGACGGCGATGATCGCGGCGAGTGTCACCGACGATACACTGGGCGTATGCAGCGGAAGTTCGGGCTCCCGTTGCTCGGAAAGGGCAGGGCGCATGAGTTCGATTTTATACACGCAGGCGCCGTGCAATGTGCGTTATCGAGCGCACCCGCCAAATCTATCGGACACGCGGCCGAAAAATGCTACGGCGTGCTATGCGAACCGGTCACCGGCTGCAGGCGTCCGACCACGGCGGGAATGGCCGAGCTTGCCGGCGTGGCTTCGTCGATCGCGGTGCGTCCGCCATCGTGAAAGAACGCGAGTTCCGCGGCCTTGTTCAATACGAGAATGCTGATGCGCCGATTGGTCGGCTCGTCGGCGACTTGGCTGTTCAGCGGTAATACGTCGGCCAGTCCGCGCACCTGTAGCAGCTTTTCGCCATGCATGCCGCCGGCGACGAGCGAGCGGCGCGCGGCGTTCGCGCGTTCCGACGACAGTTCCCAGTTCGAATAGCCATCCGGGCCCGCGGTGTACGGCACCGCATCCGTATGGCCGGCAATCGAAACGCGGTTGTCGACATCGTTCAGCGCTGCGCCGATCTGCGTGAGGATCGTCACCGCATACGGCTGAAGCTTCGAGCTGCCGGAAGGGAACATCGGCCGGTTCTGCGAATCGACGATCTCGATACGCAGCCCTTCGTTCGTGATCGAAATGCGGATCTGATCCTTGAACGCCTTCAATGTGGGGCTTTGCTCGATCAAGGCGGTGAGCTTCGCCTTCAGTTGTTCGAGACGCGCGGCATCGGACGGCGTCACCGACGGCGTGGCCACGGCGGGCGGCGCCAGTTCGCTCTGGCTTTTCTTGCCGACCGCGGGCCGCGTATCGGAGATGTCGCGGCCGCCGCCTTGCACCACGCTCGGACGCGCAGCGGCCGTGCTTTCATTGCCGCCGAGCAGGCTCGACAGCGGCGTGTTGAAATAATCTTCGATGCCCTGCTTGTCGAACTTCGACGTGGAGCCGAGCAGCCACATCAGCAGGAAGAACGCCATCATCGCGGTGACGAAATCGGCGTAGGCGATCTTCCATGCGCCGCCATGATGGCCGCCGTGGTCGCCGCCTTTTCTCGACCGGCGCACGATCACCGGCGCGGGTGCCTGCTCCTCCCGCGAGGCGCGCGATCTTCTTTCGCTCATCATGGCGCTCCGCGTCAGGCCGACTTCGGCATCTTGGTGGCGCGTACGGCGTCGTCGAGTTCCTGGAAGCTCGGACGGTCGGCGGTGAACAGCACCTTGCGGCCGAACTCGACAGCGATCGGCGGCGCGTAGCCGGAGAGCGACGCGAGCAGCACCGCTTTCACGCACTGGTACGGCTTGGCCTCGGCGCGGCCCTTTGCATTGAGCAAATCGGCGACCGGGCCGATGAAGCCATACGCGAGCAGAATGCCGAGGAACGTGCCTACCAGCGCGCCGGCGATCATCTCGCCGAGCACGGCGGGCGGTGCGCCGACCGAACCCATGGTGTGCACGACGCCCATGACCGCGGCGACGATACCGAAGGCGGGCAGGCCGTCGGCCATTTTCTGAATCGCATTGGCCGCGACCGACGCTTCCGCATGATGCGTGGCCAACTCCTCATCCATCAGGTCCTGCACTTCGAGTACGTTCACATTGCCGCCGGACATCATGCGCAGGTAGTCGACAATGAAGTCGAGCAGATGATGATCCTCCAGCACGTGCGAATACTTCTGGAAGATCACGCTTTCTTCCGGCGCGCCGACGTCGGCTTCGAGCGACATCATGCCTTCCTTGCGCGCCTTCTGAAGCAGTTCATAAAGTAATGCGATCAGCTCCAGGTATTTTTCCTTGGTGTAACCGCCGCCTTTAAAGCATGACGGAATCGCCTTGATGGTTTTCTTCAGCGTGGAAGTCGGATTGCTCACGACAAATGCGCCGATTGCCGCACCGAAAATACAGAGTAGTTCGAACGGCTGAAGGAGCGCCGGCAAGTGCCCACCCACGCCGACAAAACTACCGATCACGGAACCGATCACCAGAAGCCACCCGATTGCAACAAACATGCTCTCTCCGATTATCTTGCGCGGCGCACGGTCGATCAGAACAGGTCCTGTTTCAAGGACTTTTCTGGTGCGTCACAAAATTTTTTGCATGTATGGGTAAACGGCTGAATTCGCTGTTGCTGAAGTGCCAGCCCGGATGAAACACCAAAAAATTCACTAATCGGTTAGTTTTTGAATGGGTGCCGGTAAATTTGTCCGTGTTTTGCGATGGTTGCAATTGCAACCTGTATTCGCCGAGCGCGTAAAAACCTGAGCCAATATGCCGCTGATGCAAAACGGATGCGTAACCTTTTTACCGATTCGGTCTGCTAGCATGACCGACAGACTGGTCCGGCGGCATCCCGTGTGACGCCTTGCCGCGTCACGAATCTCCGTCGATCATGAACACTGGCAGCGCTAGCGACTCAACCGGAGAAGAATCCCGCATGCGGACTCTGATATCTGCTGCCCGACGCTGTCTCATTCCCAAAGCGGCAGCCTGCGTTACGGGACTCGGCCTGTTGGTCATTTCCACCCTCGGTCACGCTCAGGAATTTTCGCTATTCGGCGGTGGCTCGCGCGCGAGCAGTATTAATACCTATACGTGGGCCTTCAACTATCAGGAAGGCCTCGGGCAATATTTCGCGGCGAGCTTCACGTGGCTTAACGAAGGGCATATTCCCGATCATCATCGCGACGGCCAGATGATCCAGTTGTGGGCGCGTATTCCCGTCGGCAGCCCGCAGTTCGTCGTGCAAGCGGGCGTCGGCCCCTATCGCTACTTCGATACGACCACCTCGGAGCAAGGTGGCAGTTATTCCGACACCCACGGCTGGGGCGTGGTGTACAGCGTGCGCGGGGCGTACTACGCGTCGAACCGGTGGATCACGCAGCTTCAGTTGAATCGCGTGCATGTTCAGCGCGGGCCGGATGCGACCAGCGTGATGTTCGGCGTCGGCTACCAGCTCGACGCGCCGGGTTCGCCCGGTCCGCGCGACTGGGCAAGCGGCAGCGCGCACAAAGTCACCAAGAACGAAGTGGCGGTGTATGTGGGCAAAACCATCGTCAATTCGACCAGTTCGCCGAGTGCGCTCGGCGGCGCAGTCGAGTACCGGCGAGGCCTTGCAACGTATCTCGACGTGACGATCGGCTATCTTCACGAAGGCAGCAGCAAGGTGGCACGCCGCGACGGTTTCACGAGCCAGTTGTGGGCTACCCGCGCGTTCCTCAACGACAAGGTTGCGCTGGCGCTCGGCGTGGGTGCCTACTATGCGATCAACGAGAACGAAAACAGTGCGACGCCGGGGCCGGGCGCCGGCAAGTTCTCTGGCCTCGTCACGATTGCGGGCTCCTATCGGCTGACCGGGCACTGGAACGCGCGGCTCGCATGGAACCGTGTCGTGACCCGTTATGATCGTGACTCGGATGTGATTTTCGGCGGGCTGGGCTATCGGTGGTGAGGGCTCATGCGTCGGTTGCCGGATGTCGTCGTGCCAGAACAAGCAGTTTCTCGAACCGCCATTCAAGATCTGGAAAACGGAGAAGAGCATGAAAGCCAGCACCATCGCCGAACGGGAGGCCCGGGGCCGTGCCGCTCGCGAGCATTCGAAACGTTCGAGCCATAAGGCGGTAGGCGAACTGCATCGCAACCCGATCGAGTTGCTCAAGCAAAGCAGCGAGGATCGGGTGCACAACCTCGTGCCGCTGCGCTATGGGCGCATGGCCGTCTCTCCGTTCACGTTTTTTCGCGGCACCGCCATCCTGCAGGCGCACGACCTCAGTCAGGTGCGCGACTCCGGCCTGACCATGCCGATCTGCGGCGACGGTCATCTGATGAACTTCGGTGGCTTCGCCACGCCCGAGCGGCAACTCGTCTTCGATCTGAACGATTTCGACGAGGTGTCGGTCGGGCCGTTCGAGTGGGACCTGAAGCGTTTGACCGCAAGCCTTGTCGTCGCCGCGCGCCATATGCGCCTGAGTCGGGGCGCGGCCGAAAATCTCGTGATGACGGCGGTCACCGAATACCGCGATCGCATGTCGCAATATGCGCAATGCGGCGCGCTCGAACTCTGGTACGACCGCATCACCTTCGACCGCATGGCGGAAACCGCGCTGACGCCCGAAGGCCGCCGCGCCGTGCGGCGCGGCATGGAAAAGGCCGCGAGCCGGACGCACGAAAACCTGCTCGAGAAAATGGCGGAGCGCGACGGCGAACACTGGACGATTCGCGACGCGCCACCGGCGCTGTTCCATGTGCTCGGCGCCAACACGCTGTTCACCGAGGAAGAGACCGAAGCGTTCAGAACCGGCAACACGCGCAAGATGCTCGAGCGCATGTGGGGCGAGTATCTGAAGACGATGTCGCATGACCGGCGCGAACTGCTCAGTCATTTCACCGTGCAGGATACGGTTTTCAAGGTGGTGGGCGTGGGCAGCGTCGGCACGCGCTGCATGGTGGTGCTGATGGTCGATCACATGGGTAAGCCGCTGTTCCTGCAAATGAAGGAAGCGCGGCCTTCGGTGATCGCGCGGTTCTATAAGTCGCCAGGCAACAAGCACGAGGGCGAGCGCGTCGTGCAGGGACAGCGCATGCTGCAGGCCGCGAGCGATATTTTCCTCGGCTGGGCGACGGGGCCGCTCGGGCGGCATTTCTATTTCCGGCAGCTGCGCGACATGAAGCTCTCGGCGAACATCGAGCTGTTCGATATCGATCTGCTGGAAGGCTATGCGCGGTTATGCGGCTGGGTCATGGCGCGCGCGCATGCCAAGGCGAGCGGGCAGGCCGTCGAAGTTAGCGCATATATCGGCCGAGGCGACCAGTTCGCGGAAGCGCTCGCCGGCTATGCGGCGGCCTACGCGGATCAGGTAGAGCGCGATTACGAGGTGTTCCTGAAGGCGTGTCGCAGCGGCCAGCTCGAGGCGCGCACGGATGAAGACATGGCAGCGGATTTCCGCATGTAACGCTGGTGCTCGCTTTCTTTGCTCCGCGATGGAACTGCGCGCGAGCCGCGTGGCCTGCGCGCGTACGCGTCTATGCGCCTCAGTTGTCCACACGCGCTTCGCGTAGCGTCACGAAACGCAGATGCCGTTGCCGCGCCGCGTCGATCACACGCGGCAGCACCGCGAGGATCAACGGTGTGCCCTCGGCCGTAAGGGCGGCGTTGCCGTCGTGCAGCAGCAGAATGTCGCGTGGCGCAAGGCCGTCGAGCAGTCGCCGCGCGACCACCTGAGGATCGCGCTCACGCGTGTCGTAGCCGCGCCGCGTCCATGCCGCGAGCCGCAGATCGAGCTTGCGCAGGACCGGTTCGAGAAAGATATTGCGCAGCCCGGCCGGCGCGCGGAAGAACATCGGCCGTTCGCCGCTCAGGGCTTCGAGCGTGCATTGCGCGGCGTCGATCTCGCGTGTGAGGGCGCCCGGCAACGTCACGGAAAACGTGTGGACGTGAACCTGCGAATGGTTTTCGAGCGCATGCCCGCGCGCGACGATGTCGCGCGCGAGTTCCGGATAACGCTGCGCCATTGCGCCGATGCAGAAGAACGTGGCGCGCACGCCGAAGGCGTCGAGCAGGTCCAGCACTTGCGGCGTGACGGCCGGATCGGGACCGTCGTCGATGGTCAGCGCGATCGCGTCGGCGTTGCGCGCGTGGGCCGGCAGGCGGGTCCAGTTCGGACCGAGCAGTGAAGTGCGCGGCAACAGGCCGGCCACGGTGAAAATGGCGTGATTCACAAAAATCGCGGCGAGCCACCAGGGCCATGCGCCGGGCGCGATCAGCCATCCTGCCAGCACGATGACGTGCCATGCGGCGGTGGCGGTGAGCATCGCGGGATAGCCGGTTTGCGGCCAGCGGCGCGACGGCGCGTCGTGGACGCCATGGGGCGGCGTGGAAAGTTGTTTCATAAAGCGTGCTTCCTGTCTTCCTTCCTCCTTCCTGGGAAGGGTTTGAATCGCGCGCGTGGCGCGCAACGGCAAACGATACCATTGATGCGCGCCGCGACGCTTGCGCGGCCAGGAATAGCAAATAAATGAAAGCGCGCCGAAAGACGCGGTGTTCCAGCGACGGCGCGCTTCGCGTGCGGATGCTCTGCAGCCTGCATCGACTGACTACGAGGAGATGTGACGTGACGGATACAGGAATCAAGAAGGTCGCGCTGGTAACGGGCGCGGGCAGCGGGATCGGCCGCGCGTGCGCGCTCAAGCTGCTGGAACACGGTTATAGCGTCGTGCTGGCCGGCCGTCGTCAGGCGCCGCTCGACGCCGTCGTTCGAGAAGCGCAGCAACTCGGGGGCGACGCGCTCGCGGTGGCGTGCGACGTCACGAACGCTGATAGCGTCGCCGCGTTATTCGAGACGATCCGCGCACGCCGCGGCCGGCTCGACCTGCTGTTCAACAACGCGGGCCGCAATGGTTCGCCCGTCGATATCGACGAACTCGATATCGGCGAATGGCGCTCGGTGGTCGACACCAATCTCACCGGCGTCTTTCTGTGCACGCGCGCGGCCTTCGGTCTGATGAAAACGCAGAATCCGCGCGGCGGGCGCATCATCAATAACGGTTCCATCTCGGCGCATGCGCCGCGGCCGAACAGCATTGCCTATACCGCCACCAAGCACGCTATCACCGGGCTCACGAAAGCCGTGTCGCTGGACGGACGCAAATACGACATCGTGTGCGGGCAGATCGATATCGGCAATGCCGCGACGGAAATGGCCGAACGCATGGCGCGCGGCGTGCCGCAGGCGAACGGCGAGATCGCGGCCGAGCCGCTGATGGACGTTCAGCACGTGGCGGACGCCGTGCTGCACATGGCCGAACTGCCGCTGTCGGCGAACGTGCAGTTCATGACGATCATGGCGAGCAAGATGCCATTCGTCGGCCGGGGCTGACGGTCTCGCGCGAACAGCAGGCGGCGCGGGATCAACTTATACTGTTCGCTTCCCGCCTTGATGGAACGCGATTTGCCGTGCCCCGAGCCACACCGAAGGACGACCCGCAGCCGGTGCCGCCCGTGCAACCCGATCTCGACGACTGTTGTCATAGCGGCTGCAATCCGTGTGTGTTCGATCTCTACGACGAAGCGCTCGAACGCTATCGAACCGCGCTGGCCGAGTGGCAAGCACGGCAGGCTCAGCGCAAGACGCCAACGCGGACGGCAACGCGGCAGACCAAGCCGCGTTCGCACCGTTGAACGGCGTTCGGGATGTTGCCTCGCGACCGCCGCAGCCCTTCACCATGCCCGTCATGACCGACCTTCAGCCCGCGCCTCTCGAACCCCTGAACGACTCACACACGCTGGACGACCTGCATCGCTTCGTGCAGCGTTATCCGCGGCTGTTCGTGCTGACCGGCGCGGGCATCAGCACCGACTCCGGCATTCCCGGCTATCGCGACGACAACGGCGAATGGAAGCGCTCGCCGCCCATCACGGTGCAGGAGTTTCTCGGCACGCTGGCCATGCGCCAGCGCTACTGGGCGCGCAGCATGGTCGGCTGGCCAGTGGTGGCGCACGCGCAGCCCAACGCCGCGCATACCGCGCTGGCCCGGCTCGAAGCGGCCGGCCACGTGCCGACGCTGGTGACGCAGAATGTGGATGGCCTGCATCAGCGCGCGGGCAGCCGCGAGGTGATCGAACTGCATGGCGGCATAGACGGTGTGACGTGTCTCGACTGCGGCATGCAGCACTCGCGTGCGTCGATCCAGCAGACGCTTGAGGCGGACAATCCCGCGCTTGTCGACGTGACTGCCGAAACCGCCGCCGATGGCGACGCGCATCTCGAATGGCACGATCTTGGCGGGTTCCGCATTCCGTCGTGCTCGAACTGCGGCGGCTTGTTGAAACCCGCGGTGGTGTTCTTCGGCGAAAGCGTGCCGAAGGAGCGCGTGGAGGCGGCCTCGCACGCGCTCGACGCGGCGGACGCCGTGCTGGTGGTCGGCTCGTCGCTAATGGTTTATTCCGGCTACCGGTTTTGCGTGTGGGCGCAGAAGCAGGGCAAGCCGGTCGTCGCGATCAATCTCGGGCGTACGCGCGCCGATCCGCTGCTTTCGCTGAAAGTCACGGCGCCTTGCGCGGAGACGCTGACCGGGCTGGCCGGCCGGCTGGCGCTGGATTGAACGGCCACACCGAAAAAAGGAACGCCGATGTTGACGTCGATCGCACAGCTCGAAGCCCTCTACGGTCAACCACACGAGCGCGCCGTACGCAAAGAGATTGCCTATATCAACGAGGACTACCGCGCGTTCATCGAAGTCGCGCCGTTCGCGGTGCTCGCCACCGCCGGCCCGGAAGGCCTCGACTGTTCGCCCCGCGGCGACGCGCCGGGCTTCGTGCGTATCGTCGACGAACGCACGCTCGCGCTGCCGGACCGGCTCGGCAACAATCGGCTCGACAGTTTGCGCAATATCATCGTCGAACCGAGGCTGGCGTTGCTGTTCATCATTCCCGGCGTGGGCGAAAGTTTGCGCGTGAACGGCCGCGGCCGTATTACCGACGACCCGCAATGGCTGGACAGTTTCGCCGTCGAAGGTAAACTGCCGCGCACCGTGCTGCTGATCGACGTGGACAGCGTCTACTTTCATTGCTCGAAAGCGTTGGTGCGCTCGAAACTGTGGGACCCGGCGCATCACGTCGAACGTTCGCGGCTGCCGAGCGCGGGCGAGATTCATCGGCGCATCAATGGCGCGCATTTCGACGCGGCAACCTATGATCGCGAACTCGCCGAACGCGTACGCACGACCCTGTACTGAAACCGAAGCAGAACCAAAGCTGACCATGACCGATTCCCAACTGGCGCTGCGGCAACGTTCGCCATCCGCTGAACGCAACCGCGAACCGATCCTCGCGGTGTTGCGCGCGGCGCTGCCGGCAAACGGCCGCGTGCTCGAAATCGCGAGCGGCACCGGCCAGCACGCGATCTGGTTCGCCCGCGCGATGCCCGGACTCGACTGGCAACCGAGCGACGCCGACGCCGGCGCGCGCGATTCGATTGCCGCGTGGGTCGCGCACGAAGGGCTCACGAACGTGCGCGCGCCGCTCGCGCTCGACGTGCATCAGCCGGACTGGGGCGTGGACACGCTCGACGCCGTCGTGTGCATCAACATGATTCACATCTCGCCGTGGAGCGCGGCGCAGGCGCTGTTTGCGGGCGCGGGGCGCCGTCTCGTCGACGGCGGTGTCCTGTACCTGTACGGCCCATACAAACGCGGCGGAGCGCATACTTCTCCGAGCAACGATGCCTTCGATCAGCAGTTGCGCGGCCGCGATCCGGAATGGGGCGTGCGCGACATGGAGGAGGTCGTGGCGTTGGGCGCGTCGGTCGGACTGGTGTGCGACGAGCCCATCGCGATGCCCGCCAACAATTTCAGTCTGGTGTTCAGGAAACGCGCGGACGCGACGCGGGACTGACGCACGTTAAATGCGGTTAGGCGTGGCTGAACGTAACTAAGCGCGGCCA
Organism: Paraburkholderia dipogonis; assembly: GCF_042680985.1. Taxonomy (NCBI): domain Bacteria; kingdom Pseudomonadati; phylum Pseudomonadota; class Betaproteobacteria; order Burkholderiales; family Burkholderiaceae; genus Paraburkholderia; species Paraburkholderia dipogonis. The sequence goes on from NZ_JBHUFR010000034.1 coordinate 83,693, forward strand.
AGCACGGTTAAACGCCGGTTCACAACTGGTTCGACGCGATGTAAAACGCCGCTCGTTGCCCGCTAACGAGCGGCAAGCTGGCATTTCTTTTATTCTTTCACCCTCGACGTTGCGCCGACGTTCTTTCCGGCGCGGCGCTACGACATTTTTTGGACTCTGGAGAATTCACATGGGCAAACAGGCAATCGGCGTGGTGGGGCTGGCGGTCATGGGCCGCAATCTGGCGCTCAACATCGAGAGCCGCGGCCACGCGGTGTCGGTGTATAACCGTAGCCGCGAGAAAACCGACGAACTCATCGCCGAATATCCGGACAAGAAGCTGGTGCCGGCTTTCACGCTGGAAGAATTCGTGGAGTCGCTGGAAAAGCCGCGCCGCATTCTGCTGATGGTGAAAGCAGGCGAAGGCACCGACGCCACCATCAACCAGTTGAAACCGCTGCTGGACAAGGGCGACATTCTGATCGACGGCGGCAACACGCATTTCACCGACACCATCCGCCGCAATCAGGATCTCGCGAAGTCCGGACTGCACTTTATCGGCACAGGCGTGTCGGGCGGTGAAGAAGGCGCGCTGAAAGGTCCGTCGATCATGCCGGGCGGTCAGCGCGACGCGTACGACCTCGTGGCCCCGATCCTCACCGAAATCGCGGCGAAGGCGCCGGACGGCGAACCGTGCGTCGCCTACATGGGACCGGACGGCGCGGGCCACTTCGTGAAGATGGTGCACAACGGCATCGAGTACGGCGACATGCAGTTGATTGCGGAAAGCTACGCGGTGCTCAAGCAGGTGGTCGGGTTGTCGAACGAAGAGCTCGGCAAGGTCTATACCGAGTGGAATCAGGGCGAGCTCGACAGCTACCTGATCGAAATCACCTCGAAGATTTTCGGCAAGAAAGACGACGAGACCGGCAAGGATCTGGTCGACGTGATTCTCGATCGTGCCGCGCAGAAGGGCACCGGCAAGTGGACGAGCCAGAACGCGCTCGACCTCGGCGCGCCGCTGCCGCTGATCACCGAGGCTGTGTTCGCGCGCGTGCTGTCGTCGCTGAAAACCCAGCGCGTGGCCGCGAGCAAAGTGCTGGAAGGCCCGGCGGCCAAGCCGCTCGGCGTCGAGCGCGACGCCTTCATCGAATCGGTGCGCCGCGCGCTCTACTTCAGCAAGGTGATTTCGTACGCGCAAGGCTTCGCGCAACTGCGCGCGGCGTCGGAAGAGTACAAATGGGATCTGGATTACGGCACGATCGCGAAGATTTTCCGCGCGGGCTGTATCATCCGCGCCCGCTTCCTGCAAAAGATCACGGACGCCTATACGAAGGACAAGGCGATCGCCAATCTGCTGCTCGATCCGTATTTCCGCGACATCGCCAAGAATTATCAGGCGGCGTTGCGCGAAGTGGTGGTGGCCGCGGTCAATGCGGGCGTGCCGGTGCCCGCTTTCGCGTCGGCGATCGCGTATTTCGACGCGTATCGTTCGGAACGTCTGCCGGCGAACCTGGTGCAGGCGCAGCGCGATTTCTTCGGCGCGCATACGTTCGAACGCATCGACAAGCCGGGCAGCTTCCACGCGAACTGGAGCTGAGCGTTTGAATCGCGGCCCGGCGCGCCCTTGCAGCAAGGTGCGCCAGGCCGCCAAAGCGCTTCAAATTCGTGACAATCAATTATTGCTGAAAGCCAGCGGCCAGATAGGGCTTTGAGACAACCCGTCTGCTACTGTTGCGAAATTCGAAATAGAGTTTCGTCGTTTTAGGGGTTTCCCCTATGTGCCGGCCCTCCTAAACTTCTACTTAAGCGCTACGGAACAACTAATCCGCAGCGAATTACAAAACAAGTTCTGGAGGTTTACATCATGAAAGCTCTTATCTCTGCAGTCGTAGTCGCCGCCGCTCTGGCCGCTCCTGTCGCTTCTTTTGCTCAATCGAATCAGCCGGTTACGCGCGCTCAAGTTCGCGCGGAACTGGTTCAGCTGGAAAAGGCCGGCTACAACCCGGTCGGCGATCAGATCAACTACCCGGCTAACATCCAGGCCGCGCAAGCACGCGTCGATGCGCAAAACGGCAGCGCTCAAGCTGTGAACAGCGGCTATGGCGCACCGATCGCCGGCAGCTCGCAAGCTGGCCGTCCGGTGAGCGGCAACGACCGTAACTCGGTCTACTTCGGCAACTAATTTGCGCCGAAGCTGAGGGAAACGCCGCCTGATTGTTTGGCGGCAAGCAAATGAAAACGCCGTCCGGGTTGCCGGGCGGCGTTTGTCGTTTACGGCGCCATTTGGGCATCGGTATCTGAGCAGATGCCGGTGCGTGCTCGCCGACGTGCGGTTTTGACTGGACGAACCGGCATTGGCGACGCAGAAACCGGCGGGCCAAGCGGTGAGTAAGAACGCGGCACACCGAAGGTGCCGCTGAGCAGCCGCCGAAAGAGGCGCGGCGCGGAGGATGCAACCCGGATCCAACCCGCCAGTCCAGCCCTAATGCAGCGAGCGATGCCGGCGGCCTATTTCATCGAACAACGCGCGGCTGGGTTCGAGGGCGAGCAGCCAGGATTCATCGTAGCCGCTCAGATTGTCGAGCGCCTCGCGCAGCCGCTCGATCGCCAGCGCGGGAATCTCGACGCTCGCCTCCACGCCGCTCGACAATCCCGCAATGCTGGCCAGTTGGACGAGGGCGTCGGCGGCTTCGGCCACGTCGGCGGCGAACACCAGATGCGTGTTCAGCAACTCGACCAGACCGGGCGACGCCGCGACATCGTCGACGTTGAGTTGTACGGCCAGAAAAGTGGCTTTGTTCATTCTCAACTCCCTCGCAGAATTCAGACGTTTTGCTTTCGGCGCGTCGGGGCGGCAAGAACGAGTATAGGCGAGGGCCTCGTGGATTCAATGCTCACACAAATTGCCGCGTGTCCCGCCGACGGCGAGCATGCCGTCCCGGCGCACCTATAATGGGGCCAGCCGGAAGCCGGTTCGCGCGAGTTCTGGCCGCACGCCGTGCCCGACGGATGGTCCGCCATGCCGGCGCCGTTTTTTCTCAACTGCCTCGTGACGATGAAGATCATTCGCAGCAAGAATTTCACCGCGACGCGCGCCTGGGGCGCGCTCGATATCGCCAACATGGGCGGCATCACGACGCGCCTGCACTGGACCGATCAGCCTTATAAGTGGCATGTCAACGACGGCGAGGAAGTGTTCGCCGTGCTCGACGGCCGCGTCGAGATGCGTTATCGCGAAGGCGGCGTCGAACAGTCGGCCATTCTGGAGACGGGCGACGTGTTCTACGCTTCGGTCGGCACCGAGCATGTGGCTCATCCGATCGGCGCGGCGCGCATTCTCGTGGTCGAGGCGGAAGGGAGCGTCTGAATTCTGGCAGACGGCTGGCGCCAGGCCGGCGCGGTTCCCACCCCGCACGACGGCATAATGGATAACCGCTGCCACGCCCTCAAGACGAGCGGCACGGCAAATGCTACCGCATCGATTGAATCCGATTGACCGAACAAAGTGTCGAGGAAAATCAAATGACCAGACCATGGCAATTGACGGGGACCCGGTTGCTGGCAGCGGCCGCGCTCAGCATGATATTCGGCGGCTGTACGAGCATGCCGTGGGAGAGCACGCCGTTTTACAGCAGCACACCTTCCCGTCCGACCACGCTCAGCACGGTGCCGGTTCCCGCCGGTTTCTACCGGGTCAATCCGGGCGACACGATCGGCGCAATTGCATCGGCATATGGCCGCAAGCCGCAGGAGATCGCGGCGTGGAACGGCCTCGCGGCCAACGCCGCCGTCACGCCGGGACAAGTGCTGCGGGTCTCGCCGCCGATGGCCTCGGGCAGCGTCGTGACGCCGCCGGTCGCCGTCGGGCCGAACGGTTCCACCACGCCCGGCGTGCCCGGCGCGCCCGCGGCAGCCGCCGGACCGCAGCAGGGCGTGTTGCAATGGCCGCTGCGTGGACCAGTGCTGAGAGCCTTCGCGCCGGGTAGATCGAACGGCATCGTGATCGGCGGCCGGGCGGGCGATCCGGTCAAGGCGGCCGCTACCGGCCGTGTGGTGTACGCCGGCACGGGTATCGAGGCGTACGGCCCGCTCATCATCATCAAGCACGACGACTCGCTGATCACCGCTTACGGGCAGAACAGCACGCTGCTCGTCAAGGAAGGCGACGCGGTCGCGCAGGGGCAAACCATCGGCGAAGTCGGAGTGGACAGCCGCGGGGTGGCGTCGATCCAGTTCGAGGTCCGCCAGAACGGCCAGCCGGTCGATCCGCTCGCGTGGCTGCCCAAGTCGGGCGGATGAGCTTCTTGCCGCCGCGATTTCAGCGCCTCGTTAATTGAATATACTGTGTGGCTGAACTGCCGGCGCCGTTGCCGCCCGTCGATGCCGACGGTGCGGCGCGTCGACCGGCTGGCATAGGCTGTCATTCACAGACGCACAGGGACACACAATGATCGATTTGCGCAGCGATACCGTAACCCGTCCGACTCCGGCGATGCTCGCGGCCATGTCGGCCGCCGAAGTCGGCGACGACGTCTGGGGCGACGACCCCACCGTGTTGCGTTTGCAGGCCACCTTGGCCGAACGCACCGGCAAGGAAGCAGGCCTGTTCTTCCCGAGCGGCACGCAAAGCAATCTGGCGGCGTTGATGGCGCATTGCGCGCGCGGCGACGAATACATCGTCGGCCAGTTGGCGCACACCTATAAATATGAAGGCGGCGGTGCGGCGGTGCTCGGCAGCATCCAGCCGCAGCCGCTCGAAAATGCCGCGGACGGCTCGATCCCGCTGGAGAAGATCGCCGCGGCGATCAAGCCCATTGACAACCATTTCGCGCGCACGCGGCTGCTGGCGCTGGAAAATACCATCGGCGGCAAGGTGCTGCCGGCGGGGTATGTCGCCGAGGCGGTGCAGCTTGCGCGTCAGCAGGGCCTGTCGGCTCACCTCGACGGCGCGCGTGTTTATAACGCGGCAGTGGCGTCGGACAAGCCGGTCGCGGCATTGTGCGAGCCGTTCGATTCGGTTTCGGTCTGTTTTTCGAAGGGACTGGGCGCGCCGGTCGGTTCAGTGCTGGTCGGCAGCCGGGCGCTCATCGACGTGGCGCACCGCTGGCGCAAGGTGCTGGGCGGCGGCATGCGTCAGGCCGGCGTGCTGGCGGCGGCTTGTCTGTACGCGCTGGATCACAACGTCGAGCGCCTCGCCGACGACCACGCGCACGCCGCGCATCTGGCGGCGGGTCTGGAAGCAATCGATCAGGTCAAAGTGCAGTCGGTCGCCACTAACATGGTGTTCGCGCAGTTTCCGCAGCAGCATTGCGCGCCGCTCGAAGCTTGGCTCAAGGAGCGCGGCATTCTCACGCAGATGCTGTACGCGTCGCGATTCGTGACGCATAAGGACGTGTCGCGTGGGGATATCGATACGTTTATCGCCGCGGTGAAGGGGTATTTCGCGGCGCGGTAAAGCGGAACGGCGAACGCCGAATGCCAAACGCCAAGCGGCTGCGGCCAACACCGCAAAGCAACGCAGCAGCAAAAATCCGTGATCCAGCAGCAAACCAAAGCGGACGCCCTGTCACCTCAGCGCGCCCGCCTTTTTATTTCATCGACGCCTTCGCATGCACGCCTGATCGATGCGACGGCGCCAGCAACCTGAGCCCGCTCGCGAGGCTCGCCGCGCCTGCAAAGAAAGCGCCGGTGCTCAGCGCCAGCGTCGGCCCATGCCGGCCCGCAATCCCGAAACTCAGTGCGACCAGCGCCGCGCCGGTGGTTTGCCCAAGCAGCCGCGCAGTCGCGACGATGCCGCTCGCGCCGCCGCTACGCTCCGGCGGCGCGCTCGCCATCAACGCCTTCAGATTCGGCGACTGGAAGAACCCGAAGCCCGCGCCGCAAACCGCCATGCGAATGCCGATGTCGAGCACGTGCGGATGCACCGGCAGAAGCGCCAGCGAAGCCATCCCCGCCGACATCACCGCGAGACCGATCGCGCCGAGCAGTCCGGGCGGATAGCGGTCGGACAAGCTGCCGGCCAGCGGCGCGGCCAGCGCGACCACCACGGGCCACGGCGTCATCAGAAAGCCGGTCTCGACCTGGCTGCGATGCAGCACGTCCTCGAAGTAGAACGGCAGCGAGACAAACGCCAGCCCTTGCGCGGCGAACGAGCACACGGCCGTCACCGCCGACAACGCGAACACCGGCCGCTTGAACAGATCGACGGGCAGCATTGGCGCGGGATGGCCCGCTTCGCGGCGAATCAACAGGAAGCCGAACACCAGCGCAATCGCCGCCGCGCTCAGCACCAGTTGTGTCGACGCGCGCTGGGCCGCCTCGCCGAGCGCGAAGATCAACGCGGCGAAGGTGATGACGTTCAGCAGCGCCGCGACCGGATCGAAGTGGTGCTTGCCGCGCTCGGTGTGCGGCAGCGCCGGCCAGGCGAAGCCCAGGGCCAGCAGGCCGAGCGGAACGTTGACCGCGAACAGCCACGGCCACGCGGCCACCGACAGAATCAGCGAGGCCACCGTCGGCCCGACCGCAAACGACACGCCGACGATCAGCGCGTTGGTGCCGAGGCCGCGTCCGAGCCGGTGAGGCGGATACAGATAGCGGATCAGCGCGGTATTCACGCTCATGATCGCGCTCGCGCCGAGGCCTTGCAGCACGCGCGCGGCGGCCAGCAGCGGCAGCGTCGAGGCCAGCGAGCACGCCAGCGACGCCAGCGTGAAGAGCGCAATCCCGCCGATATAGATCCGCCGATGCCCGACGATATCGCCGAGCGCAGCGAGCGGCAGTAGCGTCGCGACCATCGCGAGCTGATACGCATTGATGATCCACACCGATGCCGCCGGCGCCGCATGCAGGTCGGCGGCGATGGCGGGCAGCGCGGTGTTGGCGATGGCGGTGTCGAGCGTGGCGAGCGCGACGGCGAGCATGATCGCGGCCATCGCGCGGCGGTTGGCGGCGGACATCGGGACGTCCGCGGGAAAAGGGTGGGCGGCGGGGTGGGCGGCGCTGGGTTTGTCGGACAAGGCGGTGGCTCGTCGGGTTGAGCATGCCCGCGCGCAGCCGGCCGAGTCGAGGCGCGCGGCGCGCGAGTGGCAGAAGTTGCGGGACGTGAGACGCGCGTGGCCTGAATCCAGCGTTCGAAGCATTTCAGGCGGCCGCGCGGCGAATGTAGCGATTGTTACAGAGACGCCGAAAACGTGCTGGGACCCGGGCGGGAAAGGGCGCCGATCACGCTGCCTACAATGCAACTAACGGTCAAGTCCGCGCGCGCTTCGCGAACTGATCCGCGCTCGTGTTGTCACACGCCACTCCGGCACAACCACTTAGCAGACGAGGCGCTCCGATTTGACCACGCACCGAGCCACCCGCTCATTCATCCACGCGTCACGCGGCGAAAAAATAATGGCGTTGCCTTCCATCCAGCGCGCATTGGGCGTTTCGCAATCGTTTGCCTGTTTTGCGCAACCGATGCACGCGCGCAGTGCCGCGCACACATGGCTTGCACCTCGCGCGTGCGAAAGCGTGCGAAAAAACGCCGCCTTGGCTGATGTCGGCGGGCATGGCATGTGCGTAACCAGGCGTTCGCGCCCCCCGGTGTCCGGTGGCCTTAAAATGTCCTACTCTGTTTCTTAACCCGCCTGACCGGCTCGCGCCTCCCGCCCGTCATCTGTGCGGTCCGCGTATGTCGCGTCTTTTTTCCCGGAGGCTTCGATGACAGCCGTCGATCTGGAATTCGACCAGCTCAACAGTACCGTCGACGCGCTACGGCGCTCAATTTCCAATCGCATGATGTACGGCGTCGGTAAGGACGCCGTCACCGCGCATCCGCATGACTGGCTGCACGCCGCGGCGCTCGCCGTGCGCGACCGGCTGGTCGCGCGCTGGATGAAAACCACGCGCCTGCAATACGAACAGGACGTGAAACGCGTCTACTACCTGTCGATGGAGTTCCTGATCGGCCGGACCTTTACGAACGCCTTGCTCGCGCTCGGCATCCACGATCAGATGAAGGAAGCGCTGGCGAGTCTCGGCGTGGACATGGATGCGCTGACCGATATCGAGCCGGACGCCGCGCTCGGCAACGGCGGCCTCGGCCGGCTCGCGGCGTGCTTTCTCGATTCGATGGCGACGCTCGGCATTCCGGGTTTCGGTTACGGCATTCGCTATGAATACGGCATGTTCCGTCAGCAGATCGTCAATGGCGAGCAGGTCGAAGCGCCGGACTACTGGCTGCGCGCAGGCAATCCGTGGGAGTTTCCGCGGCCCGAAGTCACCTACATGGTTCACTTCGGCGGCCGCACGGTGCAGCGCGGCGAACACGTGGAATGGATCGACACCCAGCACGTGAACGCCACCGCGTACGACACCGTCATTCCGGGTTACGCGACCGACGCGACCAACACGCTGCGCCTATGGTCGGCGCGCGCCGCCGAGGAGCTCGACCTCGGCGCGTTCAATCGTGGCGACTATCGCAACGCGGTCGACACCAAGAACATGTCTGAGAACGTCTCACGTCTGCTGTATCCGGACGACTCGACGCCGGCCGGCCGCGAACTGCGTTTGCGCCAGGAATACTTTTTCGTTTCGGCGACCATGCAGGATCTGATTCGCCGCTATCAGCGCACGCACAGCACGTTCGGGCGCTTCTCCGAAAAAGTGGCGGTGCATCTGAACGATACGCACCCCGTGCTGGCGATTCCCGAGCTGATGCGTCTGCTCGTGGACGTCCACCATCTGCAGTGGGACAAGGCGTGGAAGCATGTCACGCAGATCTTCTCGTACACGAACCACACGCTGATGCCCGAGGCGCTCGAAACATGGGACGTCGAGTTGCTCGCGCGGCTGCTGCCGCGCCATCTCGAGATCATCTTCGAGATCAACGCGCAGTTTCTCAAGCACGTCAGCGAGCAATCGGGTCATGACGCCGAGATGATCCGCCGCATTTCGCTCGTCGACGAATACGGGCAGCGGCGCGTGCGGATGGCGTATCTGGCGATCGTTGCGAGCCACAAGGTAAACGGCGTGTCGAAGCTGCACTCGCAGTTGATGACGCGCGATATCTTTGCGGACTTCGCGCGCGTCTTTCCGGACCGCTTCACCAATGTCACCAACGGCATTACGCCGCGCCGCTGGCTCGCGCAGGCGAGCCCGTCGCTGTCCTCGCTGATCGATCAGCAGATTGGCAAACACTGGCGCAGCAATCTGTTCGAACTGGAACAGCTGCGCAACCTGCGCACGGACAGCGGGTTTATCGAGGCCTTCCGTGAAGCGAAGCGGCAGAACAAACTGCGGCTCGTGCAACGTCTCGCGCATCACACCAAACTGCATTTCGATCCGGACGCGCTGTTCGATCTGCAGGTCAAGCGCATTCACGAATACAAGCGGCAACTCCTCAACGTGCTGCATGTGATCGTGCGCTACAACCAGATTCGCGCGAATCCCGAGCGCGACTGGGTGCCGCGCGTGGTGATGTTCGCCGGCAAGGCCGCGTCCGCGTATCGCATGGCGAAGACCATCATCAAGCTTATCGGCGACGTGAGCGAGAAGGTCAATCACGATCCGCTGGTCGGCGACCGTCTGAAAGTGGTGTTCGTGCCGAACTACGGCGTGAGCGTGGCGGAGCTGATCATTCCGGCCGCGGATCTGTCGGAGCAGATTTCGATGGCCGGCACGGAAGCATCGGGCACCGGCAACATGAAACTCGCGCTCAACGGCGCGCTGACGATCGGCACGATGGACGGCGCGAACATCGAAATCTGCGACGCAGTGGGCCGCGAGAACATCTTCATCTTCGGCCATACCGCGGACGAAGTAGACAACCTGCGCGCCACCGGTTACCGGCCGCGGCAAATCTACGAAGAGAACGCGGAACTGCGCACGGCGCTCGACCAGATTCGCACGGGCTTCTTTTCGCCGGACGATCCGCTGCGCTTCTCGGATATTTTCCACACGCTGGTCGATTGGGGCGATCACTACATGGTGCTCGCCGATTTCGCCGCGTTCGCCAAGGCGCAGGACGAAGTGGACGCACGCTTCGTCGACAAACGTGCATGGACGGAAAGCGCGATCGAGAATGTGGCGGGCATGGGGCAGTTTTCGTCGGATCGCACGATCGGCGAATATGCACGCAACATCTGGCATGTGAATCCGCTGAATATCGAATAGCGGAACGGTTGCTTCGTTTCAGCGCCACGTGGACATGGACGTGGAAAGGCCGTGCGATGGCTGGTGAATCGCACGGCCTTTTCATTGACTGATGCCGCAGCGGTTATTGCGCGAACTTCTCGACCTCGTTCGCGGCGCGCAGGCCAAGCTGGCTGTGCGGAAAGTCGAACAGCACGTCGATATTCTGCATGCCCATCAGGCCGATCACGATGCGGTCGGCGCCCGGTTTCGCCTTGACGATCGTCACTTGCGCGCCTTCATAGCGATGCACCCATTTACCTGTGCCGAGCGCCGCGTTGTAGTTGCCTTGATTGAGCACCTTGCCGACTTCGTCGTCACCGGTCCAGTTCGGTGCCTTGTCCATTTCAATGCGAATCATGTCGGTGCTGGCCGTGGCAAACACCAGCGGCGCGCAAAAGGTCATCTTGTCGCCGACGTTGACGCAACCTCTCGGCCATTGCGCCGTGCCGTCTTGCAAGACGGTCATCGGCGCCATCGTGTAGTCCTTCATGAGCGCGCTCGACGGACTCAGCACGAAGTAAGGCTTTGCAAAATTCGCGTGCACCAGATAGCGCTGGCCGATATTGCCGGGCAACGCGCGCAGCGGTTGCGTGCAGCAGGTGTCGTCCGGTTGCGCCGCGCCGATGCCGAGCAGACCCGAGAATGCCCACCCGAATTCGCCGGTGTAGCCGTCCATGCCCACGCAGCGCCGGGCGTTGGGTTGGCAGTTCACCAATTCGACGGCTTGCGCGTCGACTTGCGCCGGCTTCGTGCCCGCGAGACTCATCGGCAGTTTTACGGCCGCGCCGGCGACTTGTGCGCCATTTGCCAACGGCAGCGAACTCACCGGACCGGCGTTCGGATAATTCGTGGCCGGCAGCACCGACTTCAGCACGCGCACGCCCTGCGTGCCCGTGTCCAGTGCGACATACACCGCCTTGCCGTCGAGTTGGATCGGCAGGCCGAGGCGAGCGTGGCCCGCGTCGACGCGCTCCACTTGCAGCGGAATCAGCAGGCCGTCCTGGCCGCCGTTGATCAGTGAGGCAGCCGGCGCGGGCGGCGTGGGCGTGGGAAAGGTCACGGCGCAGCCGCTGAGCGCGGCGAGCGCACCGGTCACGACAAGCGTGGCCGCGCTGAAACGACGCCGGCTGAGGCGCAAATGCCGGCGCGCGGCATCGAGGGACGACAGGAACATAGATCACACGCTTTGCAAAGAGCGGGTCCCTGGCGAAGGCGAGGCATTGCAAGCGGCGAGGAGGACAACGCGAGCGGCAATCGCGCTGGATTGGCCGCGGCGTGATCGAAAAACCGGGTCGCTTGCGAAACCTGCGGGAGGGGACACGCGATAACAGGAGCGGCGACTCTACATGGCCGCTCGAGTGCATCTGCAAAGATGTGTAAAGACACGGGCGCGGCCGGCAACCGGCCCGTGCAAGTGTCGATCTACATTAATAGTCGCGCGGACGGCGGATCACAGTAGATTGCGCGCGGCCGAGCGTGGCGCGATCGAGTTTGACGGTCAGCAGGCCGATCACGTCGTCGAGCGTGCGCGACGTGACTTCGACGCGGAACGTCACGCGCTCGCGTTGCCGATCGATGGTGACGACATACAGACGCAGGTCGTCGCCGAGCGCGGCGTGCAGCGCGCGCCGCCCGTTGGCCGACGACGTGCCGGGCACGGTGACCTCGATAATGACGAGCGGCACGACGATATGCGTGCGGCGCGGCAGCCGCGGCGCGTGTGGCGTGCGCGAGGTGCGCGAGGTGCGAGTAATGGGAAGATCGGGCGTAGCGGCGGACGTGTGCATAGGGTTGCGCCGACCCGGTGGGCGGCGCGCGTTGTTGACACCCGTCCACTCTAGCGACGCGCGTCTCAAGGACGCGCAAAAGCTGCCGCGCGGCGAATCAAAATCGTGTTAACGCGCGAGTTGCGTGTGGCGTGCTATCGCGGCAACTAGCACCTGAAAGCTGCGAACCGCGTTGTCAAACCTTCGGCGCCGCGGCTGTGGCCTTCGCCTCATTCACGGCGACGGCAACGCGTTCGACGAACTCGCGATCGACGCTCATCAGCGCTTCGCGATCGCCGTTCGCCGTCTGCACCATCAGACGATGCGTGATGTCCTGGGTCAGCCAGGTGAGCCAACCGACCACGGCCAGCATCGTGCCGCACACGATGCCCACCGGCGAGCGTAATATCGCGCCGACAATAACGCCGGCGATGCCGAGCAGGGAAAGCGTGACCGGCAAGACCTTGTTTTTCGGCACGGTGACGACACGCACGTCCACGATCTCGCGCAGCGGAAAGACCTGGCCGGCGGACGAGAGTGCGTTGCGCGTGACCGACACGCCGCGATCATTGAAGGGTGTTTCCATCGAGTCGAATGCAAGCGGTGGCAAAGGGCGCAGCGTACCAGACTTCGAATGCCTGAAGTTACGGGACCTTTCCCCGTCTGACAGGCTGCGCGCGATCACCATCTATGCCGTGCGGACGAACAGCGCGCGGAGCTTGCTCGAGAATTCACCGCCCTGTCTAAAAAAGCGCCCGATGAACACGAGGTCGCCAAGCACCTGGACCTGCCAGATGTTCGGCCTGAGCCACGATGCGCGAGCCCTCGCCACTGTCAGCCGGCATATCGCCGGCGGGATCGGCCCGGCGCCGGCACAGCGACTGCGCCGCCGGTCTCAATCAAACGCCTTGTCGTTCGGCGCTGCGTACAACTTCTCCAGCGCCTCGCTCATCGGAAAATCGAAGTTGATGCCTTTGGGCGGCACCGGCTTCATGAACCACTTGTCGTACAGGGTTTTGATCTCACTGCCTTTCATGACCCGAACCATGACGTCGTCAACCAGTTTCTTGAACTCCGGATCGTCCTTGCGGAGCATGAAGCCATACGCTTCCGACGACTGAGGCGCTCCCACAATGACCCAGTCGGCGGGCCTGGCCGTCAGCGAGCGCGCGCCCGCGAGCAGCACGTCGTCCATCATGTACGCCACCGCACGGCCGGTTTCGAGCGTGACGCGGCCTTCGCCGTAATCCTTCGCGCTGATGATCTGCATGTTCATCTTTTTCTCCTCGTTCATTTTCCTGAGGAGACGCTCCGACGTGGTGCCCTGATTGGTCACGACGGTCTTGCCGGCCAGGTCCGCGAAATCCTTGATGCCTGAGTCCTTGCGCGTCAGAAGACGCGTCGTGGCAACGAAAAACGTGTCGGAAAACGCGACCTGATTTTGCCGGGAGGTCAGATTCGTCGTCACCCCGCATTCGAGGTCGACCGTGCCGTTCTGAACCAGTGGGATGCGGTTCTGCGAAGTAACTGGTATGAAGCGGACGTGCAGATCGGGGTGACCGGTTTTGGCCTTCACCGCATCGATGATCCTGTTGCAAATGTCCTGAGAAAATCCGATCACCTGGTTGTTCGTATCAACGTACGAAAACGGCACCGACGTCTCGCGGTGACCGATCGAAATCGAATCGCCGCTGCGGATTTTTGCCAGGGTCGACTGTGGCTCCTCGGCCGAAGCGCTGGTCGAAACAACGGCAAAAGTCGCGAGGGCCATCAGCAGCGTGTGTTTCATAGCAATTACCCCATCGTGGTGAGAACCAGTCTCTGCGCACCTGCGCGGCTGGCCTGATACATATGTTGCCAGAAAAATATTAAATGCAACATATGTTAACCACCGATGTGTAAAACGTTCAGCGGCTTGTTGTGGCGCAAGCCGCCGGTACGGGCATCGACGGGGGGAACGTTAAATGCTACCCCACCGGACAGAGTCGCATGGCGGCATTGATACAGCCGCACGACCTGCACATCGAACCAAGGAGACAGCACAATGACCACTCGGCCCACCAATCCGCCGGACTTTGCACGCCGGAAAATTCTCGCCGCGCTGGCAAGTTCCATCGCATTGTCGGCATGTGGTGGTGGTGGAGGCGGTGGCGGGTCAGGCGGTTCGACGAATCCTGTGATCGGTGCGATCCCGCCTGATCGCGCAAACCTTCCGCGTCCCCCATTGCCGGACCCGTCGACTTCCGGCATCGACCATATCGTGCTCGTCACGATGGAAAACCGGTCCTTCGACCATTTGCTGGGGTGGGTGCCGAACGCCGAAAGCGCACAGGCAGGGCGCACGTTCACCGATGCGTTCGGCGCGGCGCGCGGATCGTTCGCGCTCACCGCCAATGCGGCCTACGGCTTCCAGGGCTGCGCCTATGCTGACCCGAATCACGCGTACGAGGCCGGGCGCGTCCACCTGGCAAACGGCGCGATGAACGGCTTTCTGCTCACGCCGGGCACCAGTCTCACGCCCGGCGACTTGCTGCCGATCGGCTATTTCCAGGCCGCGGATCTGCAGTTCTACCAGGGGGCGGTCGCGCAGTACACCGTGTGCGACTACTACATGAGCGGCATTCTTGCCGACACCTACCCGAACCGGGTCTACCTGCATAGCGGTGAGACGGACCGTCTCAGCGACACGCTCGACATATCGTCGTTGCCGACCATCTGGGACCGGCTGGATGCAAAGAACATCTCGTCGACGTACTACTTCCACGACGTGCCGTTCACGGCGCTCTACGGAACCCGCTATGTCGGGCGTTCCAAACTGTTTGCCGATTTTCTCACCGATGCCGCCGCGGGCACGCTCCCGTCGTTCTGCATGGTCGATCCGAGTTTCGGCGGCGAATCGCAGGGAACCTCGAACGACGACCATCCGCACGCGGACGTGCGCAACGGCCAGGTGCTGTTGGGACAGATCTACGACGCGCTGCGCACGAGCCCGAACTGGAGCAAGACGCTCGTGATCATTGTCTACGACGAGTGGGGCGGCTTCATGGAACATGTCGCGCCGCCGGTGAGGACCGTGTCGGCTGCTGAAAGCGCGTTGGGCAACGACGGGCGGCTCGGGTTTCGCGTACCGTGCGTGCTGCTCGGACCACGGGTGCGTGCGAACAATGTGTCGCGCTATCCATTCGATCCCAGTTCGATCCACCAGTTGCTTGCCTGGCGCTTCGGGCTCGATCCGCTCGGCGCGCGGGGCAGCGACCCGGCAACGGTCAACCTCGCGTATGCGTTGGATCTGGCGGACGCGCCACGCACCGATGCGCCGGCCATCGCCGTCACACAGGGTGTCTTCGGCGCGGCGTGCTCGACGTCGGCGGCTACTGGCGCTTCGGGCGCGACCGGCATCGGACAGCTCGACAAGAGTCAGGTCACAGCGCAAAGCGCCGTTCCCAATACGGCGGTCAGCGCGGTGGGCGGCCGCTTTGCGGAGCTGAGAACGCAGGCCGACGCTCTCGGCTTCCCGCGTCCGCAGTAAGCAGGCGTCGAAGGCGAGGCGCCGCGTTGTCTTAACCCGCCTTCGGCACGCCGGCGTCCCGATGATGGTCGGCGGCGAGAAACATATACATGGCGGGCACCACGAACAACGTAAAGAGCGTGCCGATCGACAGCCCCGTGAAGATCACGAGGCCCATCGCATTGCGGCCCGCGGCGCCCGCGCCCGAGGCAACCACGAGCGGCAGAACGCCGAGCACCATCGCCGCCGTCGTCATCAGAATCGGGCGCAGCCGCACGCCCGCCGCTTCTTCCAGCGCTTCGCGCTTCGACCGGCCGGCGTGTTGCAGTTCGTTGGCGAACTGGACGATCAGGATGCCGTGCTTGCTGACGAGCCCCATCAGCGTGACGAGCCCGACCTGCGTGTAGATGTTCAGCGTCGTCAAACCGATGTTGATGAAGATCAGCGCGCCGAACAGCGCCATGGGTACCGAAACCAGAATCACGATCGGGTCGCGGAAACTTTCGAATTGGGCCGCAAGCGCAAGGAACACGATGATCGTCGCGAACAGCAGTGTGATGACGAAACCGCCGGACTCCTGCACGAACTGCCGCGATTGCCCCGAATAATCCGCCGAGTAACCCGCGGGCGCGGCCTGTGCGGTCGCCTTGCGCAGAAAATCGAGCACCTCGCCCTGTGACACGCCAGGCACGATCACGCCGGAGATCGTCGCCGAGTTGAGTTGCTGGAAATGGTTGATCGATTCCGGCACGACCTTGTGTTCGAGATGCGCGATCGTCGATGCCGGAATGACGCTGCCGTCCGGCGTGCGCAGATAATAATCGAGCACCTGCGAAGGATTCAGGCGGTCGGTCTGCAACACCTGCGGAATCACCTTGTAAGAGCGCCCCGCGATCGAGAAGTAGTTGACATAGCCGCCGCCGAGCGCCGACCCGAGCGCCTGCCCGACGTCGCTCTGCGAGAGCCCGAGCGAAGCGACCTTGTCGCGGTCGACAACCAGCGTGGCTTCCGGCTTGTCGAGCTTGAGATCGCTGTCGACGAAGAAAAACATCCCGCTCGCTCGCGCTTGTTGCAGAACTGCCTGCGAGACCTCGTTGAGGTTCTCGAACGGTTCGGTCGTGCTGATCACGAACTGCACCGGCAAGCCCTGCGAGCCCGGCAGCGGCGGAAACTGGAACGCCGCGACGCGCGCGCCGGCAATCTGATTCCATTTCTGCTGCAATTCCTGCTGCAGCGCGGTCGCGCCCTTGCTGCGCTGATCCCATGTCTTGAACAACACGCCGCCGATCCCCTGGTTGAGTGTCGGCGCGCCGGTGAGCTGGAACATCTGCGAGTATTCGGGCAGCGCTTTGGAGATATTGAAGACCTGGTCCGCGTACGTTTGCATCTGCTGGATGGTCGCGTTCGGCGGCCCCTGGATTTGCGACAGCACGATGCCCTGATCCTCCTGCGGCGCGAGTTCCGATTTCGACGTCATGAACAGATAGATCGTGCCGGCGAGCAGCAGCGCGCCCATCACGATGAACACGGGCCAGGTGTCGAGCGTGGCGTGCAGCAGACGGCCATAGCCGCGATGAACGCGATCGAACTGGCGGTCGACGAAGCGCGCGAAGCGCCCCGACTCCTGCTCCGCGCGGAAAAAGCGCGAGCACATCATCGGCGACAGCGTGAGCGCGATCACGCCGGACACCGTCACCGCGCCGGCCAGCGAGAAGGCGAACTCGGTGAAGAGCGCGCCCGTCAGGCCGCCCTGAAAGCCGATTGGCGCATACACGGCGATCAGCACGACGGTCATCGCGAGGATCGGCCCGCCGAGCTCGCGCGCGGCGATCAGCGCGGCATCGAGGGGCGCCTTGCCTTCCTCCTTCATGTGTCGATCCACGTTCTCCACGACGATGATCGCGTCGTCCACCACGAGTCCGATTGCAAGCACGAGCGCGAGCAGCGTCAGCAGATTGATCGAATAGCCGAGCAATTGCATGACGAAGAACGTGCCGATCAGCGACAGCGGCATCGCGATCAGCGGCACGACGACCGCGCGGAAGCTGCCGAGGAACAGGAAAATCACCGCGGTGACGATCAGCAGCGCTTCCACCAGCGTCTTGATGACTTCGACGATCGCCGTGTTGACGAAATCGGTTGCGTCGTACACGATCTCGCCCGTCATGCCGGTCGGAAACTGCTTCTGCAGGCCGGGAAAGATGGCCTTCACACGCTTGGCGACATCGAGAATATTGGCGTCCGGCGCGACCTTGATGCCGATGAACACCGAACGCTTGCCGCTGAACGCGACGTTGAAGTCGTAGCTGTCGGCGCCGAGCACGACATTGGCGACGTCTTCGAGGCGCACGATCGCGCCGTTCTTCTGCTTGATGACGAGTTGCTTGAAGTCGTCGACGGTATGGAGGTCCGTGCCCGCGTTCAGGTCGACGCTGACCATTTGCCCTTTGGTCGTGCCGAGCGTCGCGAGATAGTTGTTGTTGCCGAGCGCCGTGAAGACGTCGGCCGCCGTCACGCCGTGCGCGGCGAGCCGTGTCGCATCGAGCCACGCGCGCAGCGCGAACTGCCGCCCGCCGAGAATTTCGGCGGTCTGCACGCCTTCGATCGAATCGAGCTTGGGCTTGACCACACGCAACAGGTAATCCGTGACGTTGTTGCTCGGCAGCACGTCGCTGTAAAAGCCCATGTACATCGCGTCGGTGGTCTGCCCGGTCTGTACCGTCAGCACCGGCTGCTGCGCTTGCGGCGGCAACTGGTTGCGCACCGAGCCGATCTGCGTATTGATCTCGGTGAGCGCGCGGTTCGCATCGTAGTTCAAGCGCAGCGTGGCGATAATCGTCGATACGCCGGTGCTGCTCGTCGACGACATGTAGTCGATGCCTTGCGCCTGGGCAATCGCCGCCTCGAGCGGCTGCGTGATGAAGCCCGCAATGGTGTCGGCGTTCGCGCCGTAATAGGCCGTGGTGATCGTCACGACGGCGTTTTCGGTCTGCGGATACTGGCTGACTTTCAGGGCGGCCAGCGAGCGCAATCCGAGCACGAGGATCAGCAGGCTGACCACCGAGGCCAGCACGGGCCGCCGGATAAAGAGATCGGTGAAGGTCATCGCGCGGTCTCTCTATTGTTCCTGAGGCGTCGGGTTCGGATTGTCCGTCGGCTGCACGCTGTTATTGATGACGAGCGGCGTGCCGTTTTTCAGCTTGAGCTGCCCGCTCGTCACGACCTGCGCGCCGTCGTCGACCCCTTTGAGGATCGCGACCTGATCGCCGCGCGTCGGGCCGGGCGTGACGAACACCTGCTGCGCGACGGGCAGCGCCTTGCCCTGCGCGTTGGGTTGCGTGCCCGGCTTGACGATGAATACGGTCGCGCCATAGGGGTTGTACGTGATGGCGGTTTGCGGCAGCGTCAGATAGCGCTGGCCCGCGCCCGCGTCGATCTTCACGTTCGCGTACATGCCCGGCAGCAGCTTGCGCTCCCGGTTGTCCACGCTGGCTTCGATCTGCACGTTGCGCGTGGTGCTGTCGACCTTCGGGCTGACCGACTGGATCTTGCCCACGAACGTTCGGCCGCTGTACGCGTTGGTATCGACCACGATGGTCTGGCCGATCGCTAGCTGGCCGAGTTGCTGCTGCGGCAGATAGAAATCGGCGTAGATCGGATCGATCGCCTGCAGCGTGACGATCGCGTCGCCCGGATTGATGTATTGCCCCGGATTGATCGTGGTGATGCCGAGGCGCCCGGCAAACGGCGCGCGAATCGTCTTCTTGTCGACGAGCGCGGCCTGTTGCGCGACTTGCGCCTTCTTGACCTTCAGGTCGGCGGCGTCGGCGTCAAGCTGCGCCTTGGCGATCGCCTTGATGTCGTACTGCGCCTTGTCGCGCGTGTAGACCGTCTGCGCGAGTTCGGCGGATGCCTCTAGCGACCGCAGCAGCGCCACGTCGCTGTCGGCGTTGAGTCGGATCAGAATCTGGCCGGCTTTCGCCTCCTGTCCCGAGCTGAAGGCGACTTCACGCACGAGGCCCGCGACCTCGCTGGTGACGTCCACGCCGCGCACGGCGCGCAGGCTGCCGACCGCCGCGAGCTGCGGTTGCCACTGCTGATAGCGGGCGACGACCGCCGAGACCGTGGCGGGCGGCGCCGCGTTGCCCGACATGAATTTCGCGATCATGTGCGCGCGGAACACGTTGAAGCCGACGAGCGCGGCCAGCAGCAGGCCCACGCAGATCAGCATGATCACCATCCGTTTTGTCATCGGTTTTCGTTCGGTCATCGTGATGTCCTTGCACGGCATTGGGCGAAGCGTGTTGCAACGAGCGGTGCGGCGAGCGTCTTGCCGGGCTATGTCAATGCGCGGCTGCAGATGCGGATGCTGCTGCGGCGGCGGCCGGCACGGCGGCGTTCCACCAGCCGCCGCCGAGCGCCTGGAAGAGCGCCGCCGTGTCGGCGTAGCGGGCGGCCTGCGCCTGCGCGAGGCTCACTACCGTTTGCTGGTACTGGCGTTGCGCATCGAGAAGCGACAGGTAGCTCACTCCGCCGACGCGATATTGCCCACGCGTCAGTTCGAGCGAGTCGTTCGCGGCGCGCCACGCCTGGGTCTGCGCTTGCAGGCCGGTCGCATCGTGATCGAGCGCGCGCAGCGAATCCGCGACGTTCTGGAACGCCAGCAGCACCGTTTCGCGGTATTGCGCGTCGGCCTGCTCGTACGCCGCCTCCGCCGCGCGCTTCTGCGCGCTCAGTTGCCCGCCGTGGAAGACCGGTTGCAGCAGGCCCGCGCCGAGGCTCCAGATCGTGCTGCCCGCCTTGAACACCTGTGCCGGCGTGAGCGCTTCGGCGCCGTAGCTGGCCGACAGCGTAATCTGCGGATACATCGCGGCGGTGGCCACGCCGATTTGCGCGCTGGCCTGATGCAGCACGGCATCGGCGGCGAGAATGTCGGGCCGCTGTTGCACCAGCGCGGATGGCAGGCTGACAGGCAGCGTTTCGGGTAACGAAAACATCTCGAGCCTGAATTCGGGCAAGGCGGTGTCGCTGGGCAGCTTGCCGGCCAGCACGGCGAGCTGGTGGCGCACCTGGTCGAGTTGCTGTTGCAGTGGCGGCAGCGTCGCGCGCGTCTGCGCCAACAGGGTCTGCTGCGCGAGCACCGCCGTGCGGCCCACGCCGCCCAGTTCGAACTGCTTGCCAAGCACGGTGAATTGCTCGTCTTCTTGTGCGGCGATCTGTTCGGTCGCCTCGATCTGCGCGCGCAACGACGCTTCCTTAACGGCTGCGGTCACGATGTTCGCCGACATCGCGAGATAGGCGGCCTGCAACTGGAAGCGCTGGTAATCGACTTGTGCGTGCAACGCTTCGAGTTCGCGCCGCGTGCCGCCGAACACGTCGAGTTTGTACGACACGTTCACCGATGCGTTGTAGAGATTGAATTCCTCGACGAGTCCGGGCTCGCCGAACGCGATGCCGTTCAGTTTCTGGCGCGTGGCGCCGAGTTGCGCATCGACGCTGGGCAGAAGGGTGCCGCCGGCTTGCGCCGAGAAGTTTTCGCGCGCCTGCCGCAATGCCGCTTGCGCGGCGGCAATGTTCGGACTGTTGACTAGCGCCTGACGGATCAGCGTATCGAGCGGTTCGCAATGAAAGAGCGCCCACCAGGCGGCGGGAATGTCCTGTCCCGGCACGAAGCGCTGCGGCAAGCCGGCCGCCCCTGGCGAAGAGGCCGTTTGCTGGGGCAAAGGCGAGGCGGTGTAGGTGTCGGTAGCCGGCGCGGGGGGAGAGCGGTAGTCAGGACCAACCATGCAGCCGGCCACTGCGGCGCAGCCGCATAGCACGACGCACAGGCGCAGCTGCCGGACAATACGCTGATTGACGTCGATCATCGATCCACCTTATATCGCCCGCGTTTTGACTAAACGAGCGAGCGGACGCGGATATTCGGGCAACGTGAACTTTCGGTGTTTCCTTTCCTGCCTGACGCCGGAATTGACCATCTGGGACGATCGCTACGCGTAGCCTAGCATGGTCGATTGCTGCGCTCGCACACGAGATCACGTAGGCAGTGCGCTCGACGATCTTTCAAACGGGCACGCGTCAGCGTGCCCGGTGCCTTGCCGCGCGCAACGTTCATTCATACGCGTCGAACCTGATCAGGCGTTTCGGTCATATCTTACGGCGACCTGATCATAGAACGCAGCGTCTGCCGATCGTACATTTGAGCCACCGGAATGCCAGGTCAGCCGCCTGGTTCTGGGCCGGTAGCAACGTGACATCACGCAGACCAGGGCATGCGCATCCAGACCGCGCTCGCCACTCTGCAATGAGATTTTCCGAAGCTGAACAATCCACGTTTTGTCGAGGAGCTGGAACATGAATGCCAATGCACAGACCAAAGAATCCCATATCGTCAACGGCCTCAATGTCGACGATCTGTTCTCCCTGATCGAGGGCGTCAAGGGCGATGCATCGAAAGCGACCACCAGTTGGCGCGTGGCGACGACCTGGCAAGGCCAGGCCCATAGCCACTCTGAGATCGAGGGATTCGCGATTGGAGGGCAGGACGTGTCGCGCAGATTCACGATCGATATCGACGAGCCTCGCGAACTCGGCGGCTCAAACCAGTTCGCCAATCCTCAGGAGCATCTGATCGCGGCGCTGAACGCCTGCATGACGGTGGGCTACGTGGCGCAGTGCGCTGTGCGCGGGATCACGCTCGAGTCTCTCGAGATCGAAACGGAAGGCGACATCGACCTGAGAGGATTTCTTGGACTCGATCCGAATGTGGCCAACGGCTACGAAAGCCTGCGTTACACCGTTCGTATCAAGGGTAGCGGCACCAGGGAGCAGTTCGCTGAGATCCACAGCGCTGTGATGGCCACTTCTCCCAATTTCTACAATCTGGCGAAAGCCGTTCCTTTGAAATCGACTCTTCTGGTCGGGTGAGCTGGGCGATGCAGGGCGGCGCGAAATTTACGACGATATCGGTTGATAGATCAGTCATGCGAACTTAATTCGAGCCGTGTCGTCTCCATGCGCGTTGAGCGCAAGGCTACGACAAGGAAAAATCAGGCTAGTCGCGGTAATCGGATTTCGGGTCGTCGATCAAACGGAGCGCGGCTTGCCACGCCAGCTCCGAGATTTCCGCCGAATCCTCGCGATCGAACTGACTCGCGGTCAATTCGCAGACTTCGCGCGGCGGGATACGCAACGCACTGCCGCCCGCCAGCGCCTGAATCTGCGCCTGGCACGCACGTTCGAGGAAGTAGATCTCATCGAATGCTTCGGCGGCCGTGGCGCCCGCCGCGAGCAAGCCATGATTGCGCAGGATCATCGCCTTGCAGGTGCCGAGATCGCGAACGAGGCGTTCGCGCTCGCCGAGTTCCAGCGCGATGCCCTCGTAATCGTGATAGCCGAGCTTGCCGTAGAACTTCAACGCATGCTGACTGATCGGCAGCAGGCCTTGTTCCTGCGCGGATACAGCGGTTCCGGCTGCCGTGTGCGTGTGAATCACGAAATGCAGATCGTCCCGCGCGGCATGAATGGCCGAGTGGATCGTGAATCCCGCGGCGTTCACGCGAAACAATGCGGGCTCGGTGCGCGCGCGCTCGTCGACGACCTTGCCCTGGTGATCGATCTTCACCAGATCCGAAGCGCGCATCTCGTGGAACAGGACGCCATAGCGATTGATCAGGAACGCGGCCGGCTCACCCGATGCGCTCGGCAAACGCGCGGTGATGTGCGTGTCGATCATGTCCGTCATGCGGAAATGCGCGGCGAGCCGGTAAAGCGCGGCCAGCTCTTCGCGCACGTGCTGCTCGCTAGTGGACCGTGCGCTGCGTGCGGCACGCGCTTCCAGCGCAGAGTCGGATATTTGCGTCGTTTGCATTTGGAAAGGCTCCGGGGTTCGCACGCTGTTGTGTGCGTGGTGTTCGCGGGCGGCGAGGCTGGCAAGCGTCGCGGCTCGGTAAACAATACGCCGTTATCGTCGCGCGAATGATCCCGGGATGTAAAAGCACTCGCCCAAAAAGAAAAAACGCCCCGCAGGGCGCTTTTCCAGAACCTCGATCCAGCAGGGAACTCGCATTCCCCGCTGTGCGAGTCTCGCTTTAGAACTTGTGACGGATACCGACGCGGAACGCCAGCTGGTTGTCCGAACCCGTGCCCGACGTGCTGAAGTAGCTCGTGCTCGAACCGATCTGCGCTTGCACGTCGCCCGTTGCCGCATTGTGGCCCGAAGCGATCTGGTAGATACCCAGTGCATACACGTCCGTGCGCTTGCTCAGCGCGTAATCGACGCTCAGGTCCGCCTGGTTCCAGTGACCGCGATTCGCGTTGCTCAGGTGCATGTACGTGTAGCCCGCGCCTGCCGTCAGCGCCGGCGTGAACGCGTACTTCGCGCCCGCTTCATAGGCGGCGAACGTCGTCGTGCCGCCCGTGATCGGCTCGAAGCGCGTGTTCGTGTACAACGCCCACAGCGTGGCCGCAGCGATCGTGTAACGGCCGCCGACACCGAACGTGCGCAGATCGCGCACGGTGCCCGTCGTCACGTTGGCCATCGCCGTCGAGAACACCGGGGTCGATTGTGCCGGGAAGCGGATGTCCGTGTAAGCCGCGCCGACGCCGAACGGGCCGTTTGCGTAGTTCACGCCGAAGCTATAAGCGCGCGACGAACCCGCGGTCGTGCCGACCGTCGGCGAGCCGGCAAATGCGCCAGCCTGGTTCGAGAAGCCGTACATCGCGCCGAAGGTCAGGCCCGCGAAATTCGCGCTGCTGAACTTGACTGCGTTGTTGATACGGCTCGACGTCAACTGGTCGACGTCGTTGATGTGGTAAGCGTAGTTACCCGCGACGGTCTGGCCGCCGGTCGAGTAGTTGCCGCCCAGGTAGTCCGTCGAAAACGAGTACTGGCGACCGAACGTCAGCGAGCCGATGCCGTCCTTCGACAGACCGACATAAGCCTGACGGCCGAACAGTGCGCCGCCCTGGCCGAGCGTGCCGTTGCCGCTGTTAAAGCCGCTTTCCAGCACGAACAGCGCCTTCAGGCCGCCACCCAGATCTTCCGTGCCGCGCAGGCCCCAACGGCTGCCTTGGGCCACGCCGTCGTCGTACTTGAAGAGGTTGTCGTGACCCGTTGCGGTCTTCGAGTTGTTCACGTAGCTGATACCGGCATCGATCACACCGTACAGCGTGACGCTGCTTTGCGCGTGGGCGGCGGTGGCGAAGACGGCGAGAGTAGCGGCGGCAAATACTTTCTTGTTCAAGACTTTCTCCGATTAAAAATTAAGCGATCGCCACGCCGAACTCTTCGGCAAGGTCGTGCGATGGCCCGCAATTTAAGGGAACGCAGAGTAAGGTATGTGACAGCATCGGTTATTTTTGAAATCTGTCGCGGCTGCGCGACACTCACATAGCGCTGCCGGTGCAAATCGCGCAGGGCACGCGCGTATAAGCTTTTTCCGTAGCGTGGATATGAGTGGATGGATAACGGGGGTTTGTCGGGCGCCGCGGGCGGAGCGTGATGCGAATCCCGGGGCGCGTGCAGGGATTCCGCCTTGGGTGAAGAGGCGGATAGCGGCGCATAAAAGCAAATCGCCCGCTGCGATAGCGGGCGATTTGTGTTTCGGTTCAAGCCTTTACGGGCGCACCGCGCAAACGGCTGTGATTGGCCTCGGTTGCCTTTAGTTGCTCAACAGCGACCCGCTGCGGAACGCCTTCGCGCCGGCGATGCGCGCGAACTCTAGCCCGGCCGTCGCGAAGCGCGTCAGATGCCGTGCGTACAGCACGCCGGCCACGCTGCTTTTCAGCGTGACGACCTGCTCCGTCAACGGGTCGACGATATCGGCGATCTCATGACCGACATCGACCCAGGTGCCCACTTCGCAGCGATACACCAGCACGCCGCTCATCGGCGCGACGATCGGCTCGGCGCCCGCGAGCGGCGTGGCGGCGAATTCGAGCGGCGGCAGCGGCGCGGCCGTGCCGTCGATCACGCCACGCGAGGTCAGATATTCGATGATCGCCTGGGCATCGTGCTCCGCGTACTCGTACGACACCTCGCGCTGGCCGCGCAATTCGATCGTGACCGAGATCGAGCCGTTCGGAATCGGAAAACGGTCGCCGTAGCGGCCACGCAGATCCGACCAGCAGAAGCTGTGGATTTCGTCGAACGGGTTGCCCACCGAATTGAGCGCGAGCAGCGACGCCTTGGCGTCCAGATAGCAGGCGAGCGGCTCGACTTCCGGCCACAGATCGGGGTTCGTATAGAGGTGCATCGCGGCTTCCCAGTCGCAGTGCAGGTCGAGCACGACGTCGGCGTCGTACGAGAGTTTTTGCAGTGCGAGGCGCTGCGATTCGAGCTCGGTTGCCGGCTGCTGCGCATCGAGCGCCTCGCGCATGGCGGTGCGGATGGCGGTGCGGTTGGCGTCGAGATCGTCGCTCAGGCGCGACTCGATCACCGGCTGCACCAGCGCCGACAGATCATGGAAATTGCGGTTGAAGTTCTGCGCCGTGTTGGTTTCGAAGCGTCCAGTCAGATGGCCGAGAAAGTGCTGATTCAGGCCGATCGGATTGGCTACCGGCACGATCACGACTTCGCCGCGAATCTTGCCGGCCGCTTCCAGCGCGGCCAATTTGCGGCGCAGCGCCCATGACACCAGCATGCCGGGCAACTCGTCGGCATGCAGCGACGACTGGATATAGATCTTCTGCCCGCCGCCAGGACCGTAGTGGAAACTCGTGAGGTTGCGGGCGGTGCCGAGCGTCGGGGCAATCAGCGGATGGGTTTGGGTTTGCATGGTTTTCAAATCCGCGGCCGGGTGGGGCGCGCCGCGCTATCTCGTTGATAACAGTGGGGAAACTTGCTCGACGGCCGGTCACTCGCGGGCCGTTGGGCGGCGCCTCGTGAACGCCTCGATCGCACGATCTTAGCCGATATGACGCAGTGTGTGGTTTTATGCGGCGCTGCAAATGAAACGGGCTCCGCCTGTGGCGGAGCCCGTTTGTACAAACCGGCAGGGCGCGCCGTCAGACGCGCCTGGCTGGCTGAGTTGCCAATTAGCCGCCGTACACGTCGAAGTCGAAGTACTTCTTCTCGAGCTTCTTGTACGTGCCGTCCTTGATGATCTCGGCGATTGCCTTGTCGACCTTCGCCTTCAGATCCGTGTCTTCCTTGCGCATGCCGATGCCTGCGCCGTTGCCGAGGATCTTCGGATCGTCGAGGTTCTTGCCGACGAAGTCGAAGCCGGCGCCGCGCGGCGTCTTCAGGAAGCCGATTTCAGCTTGCACCGCGTCTTGCAGCGCTGCGTCCAGACGGCCCGACAGCAAGTCGGCATAGACCTGATCCTGGTTCTGATACGGCACGACCTTCGTGCCCTTCGGTTCCCAGTAGGTCTTCGCGTAGGTTTCCTGGATCGTGCCTTGTTCCACGCCAACCGACTTGCCCTTGAGCGAGTCGGCCGTCGGCAGAATGCCCGAACCCTTCTTCGCCACGAGGCGCGTCGGCGTGTTGAACAGCTTGTTCGAGAAGGCGATCTGCTCGGCGCGTTGCGGCGTCATGGACATCGACGACAGCACGCCGTCGAACTTCTTCGCCTTCAGGGCCGGGATCATGCCGTCGAAGTCGTTTTCCACCCACACGCACTTGGCCTTCATGCGCGCGCAGATTTCATTGCCGAGGTCGATGTCGAAGCCAACGAGCTTGCCGTCCGAGCCCTTCGACTCAAACGGGGGATAGCTGGCGTCAACGCCGAAACGGACGGTCGACCAATCTTTAGCGTGTGCGCCAATCGAGACGGTAGCAAGCAGAGCAACCGTCAAAGCCGCTAGCAGTTTTTTCACTGTTTAACTCCTCGGTGTAGTTCAAATTCGCCCGCATGCGATTGTGCCGCTGCGGGTCACCCGGCGCGACTCACGACCGGGCTTGGGTTGAAGCTGCCAGCCGGGGCGGCCAGCAGCGCGCGCCAAGCTTATCAGTTCAAAAAGATTGGGTAGCTAGTGAAACACCGGATGGCGCGTGAGGATAGCTTCTAATGCCTGAATGTGGTGGGAATTCAAAGCGGCTGCGCTGCGTATTTCCTGGGATAGGCTTCGCCTCGCATTTGTAATCGCCTGGTAATGAAGTTGGCTAATTGCGTGTGCATTGCCGGGCTTGCCCGAATCACGCGCGATTCAAGTCGCCCGAGCGCGGGCGGACCCAAGACCGGCCGCTTACTCCACTTGCTCCATTTACTCCGTTGACTCTTTGCCTGGCGATTCCGCGCGCCCGCCACCGACCTCGCCGCACCATAGTTCGCCTTTGTCCATCATCCGCGCGTCTTGCGCGGACATACCCGCGCAGGTGCCGCGCATGTCGGGCGTCTCGCGCTCGACGCGCGCGAGCGCGGCACGCTTCATTTCGCCCTGCAGCCAACTGCCGAAGCACGCAATCGATCCGGCCGCGACGGCCACCCACATCCACTCTGTTTTGCTCAAGCGCATTGTCTGTTTCTTGTCCGGCTCTTCGTTTGCCCGAAGACAGGCCGCGTTGCATCCGGCGACGCTGCCGTCGACCGCCGGCGGCGGCCTGGGCAAGAGATCGTTTATCGGCATCGGCACGGGTCTTCTTTAGAGGCGGCGGCCTCCGTTCCGGATGACGTTTATTCAGGGCGGATTGTCGCGCGGCATTACAGCATGCGGTTCTCGCATTCGCGCGTTTCGATCGATCAATGGCGAGTTAAAGTTTTCGCATAACGTGCCGTTAAATGCAGATGAGCGGGTTTGCTGCATCACGTGCGACCGGTAATTTTTTCGACTCTGGCTAAGCCAAAAACCAAAAATGGTTTTCTTAGCGCTATCATCGATGCTCCTCGCGCTCAGCCACATGCAGCATCGAGCGCATCTGTCTGAAGAAAGTCACCGGGCAACCTGTCCGCGGATCGGGTCCGCGTGTTTGCGCTCGTCAGAAAGGCCTTCTGCTAAACGGTGTTGGTTATGCACATGATGTTGACGGCAGATGCAAAGCGCTTTTTTAATCGATTCTTCCATGCACGAATCGCTGCCGTCGTGGCGCGCCCACGTTTGTTGTTTTGCGGCGTTTGTCCGGGATTTTTGACATTTCTGATCGGCACGGTTATTTGCCTGGGCCTTTTCTCGGCGTCGCCGGTTAAAGCCGACGAGAAGATTCTGCGCGTGCTGGCGTGGCCCGGCTACGCGGACGCCGACGTCGTCAAGAATTTCGAGGCGCGCTACAAAGCCAAAGTGGAAGTGACGCTGGTCGATTCCGACGAGGCGCTGTGGGCGCAGATGCACGCCAAAAACACGCCGCCTTTCGACGTGCTCGCCGCCAATACCGCGGAAATCCAGCGCTACACGCAGGCGAATCTGCTGGCGCCGCTCGATCTCGCCAGCGTGCCGAATACCAAACGACAATTGCCGCGCTTTCAGGCGCTCGCCTCGATTGGCGGCCTCACGTCGAACGGCAAGGCCTACGCCATTCCGTTTACGTATTCGTCGATGGGCCTGATCTACGACCGCAAGCAGGTCGCCGTGGCGCCGCGCTCCATGCGCGAATTGTGGAATCCGCGCTATCGCGGCAAGGTGCTCGACTTCAATAGCGCGCAGCACAACTTCTCGTTCACGGCGCTGGCGCTCGGCTATGCGCATCCATTTCAACTCGATGCCGCGCAAATGCGCGCGATTGCTCACAAGCTCGTCGACCTGCGCCGCAATCTGTTGACCTATTACACGTTGCCCGAAGAGGCGACCGCGTTTTTCATCCAGCATAAGGCCGCGCTGATGTTCGGCAACTACGGCACCCAGCAGGTCGAATTGCTGCGCCGCGCGGGCGCCGATGTCGGCTACGTGATTCCCGACGAAGGTGCGCTCGCGTGGCTGGATTGCTGGTCGATGACGCGCGCGGCGGCCGATCCGCCGCTGGCGCTCGCGTGGATCAACTACATGCTCGAACCGGACGTCAGCGCGTTGTTGACACAACGCCAGGGACTCGCCAATACGTTGACGGCACCGGCGGAAAACAGCGATAACGCGCGCATCGTGTGGATCGGCCCGGTGGAAGATATTCAGCGGCGCGAGGACCTGTGGGCCAGAATCGTGTCCGGGGACCGGTCGGAGCGCTTTTGATGATACGGCCAGGGCTGACCTTCAAACTATCCGTGCTGCTTGCGTGCATCGGCGTGCTGGCGTCCGGCGCGACCGGCTATTACGCGTATCACGCCAACCGCGCGATGCTCGTGAACGAAGCCGAGCGCAGCCTGCTCATGTCGACGGAATTGCTCGGCCAGCGCTTTTCCACCTCGATCGACGATGTCGCCGCCGACGCGCTCGTGCTCGCGAGCATGCCGTCCACGGCGGAGGTCGCGCAAACCGACGACGGCGCCGGCCCGAACGCGGCGCGCGAACGGCTGGCGCGGGTCTATTCCAGTTTCATGGTGCATCACCCGGAGTACCTGCAAGTCCGGCTGATTTCGCGTCAGCACTATGGGCTCGAACTGGTTCGCTTCGACCGCGACGCCGACGGCCTCGTGCGCGTCGAAGGGGACAAGCTGCAGGAGAAAGGCCAGTTCGCTTACGTGTTCGACACGCTGGCGTTTTCGCCGGGCCGCATCTACACCTCGCCGATCACGGTCAACCATGAATACGGTTCGCATGCCGCGCAGGGCAAGCCGACCTTGCGGCTCGGCACGCCGGTGTCGAACGGCAACGGCGCGGTGGTGGGCGTCATCGTGATCGACATCGATCTGGCGGGCTTGTTCAAGCGCGTGCAAAGCGATTTGCCGAGCGACTATCAGGTCTATCTGGCCAACGAGTGGGGCGACTTCCTCGTCAATCCGGATGCCTCGAAAACCTTCGGCTTCGATCGCGGCCGGCGCGTGCTGATGCAGGACAGTTTCTCCGTCACCAAACCGCTTTTCGAACAGACGCAAAGCGAGGTGCTGGTCAACGGCCTGGCGCGGCCGCACCAGGCCGCCGGCCAGGTGCTCGCTTTCGTGCGCCGGCCGTTCGGCGATCTGGAAGGCAACCGCTTCATCGTGCTCGGTCTCGCCAAACCGCTCGACGACGTCCTGTCCGGCGCGAACCTGCTGGGCAACCGCATCGTGCGCATGGTGCTGATTTTCAGCGTGCTCGCGCTGTTCCTCGCGGTTCTGTTCGCGCGCGCGCTGACCAAGCCGCTGCATAGTCTCGCGTACGCTGCGACGCATCTGTTCGCCGAGCACGCCATGGAGACGCTGCCGCTCAAACGCACCGACGAAATCGGCGTGCTGGCGCGCTGCTTCGACCGGCTGCGCCGCGAAATCAAATCGCAAATGGACGCGCTGCACGCCAAGCAGCGCGAGCTTGTGCATCTCGCCACGCACGACGTGCTGACCGGACTGCCGAACCGCGTGCTGTTCATGGAGAAGCTCGAAAACTCGATCGACGAAGCGACGCGGCGCGAGGAGGGCCTGGCCGTGCTGTTCGTCGACCTGGATCGCTTCAAGCAGATCAACGATCAGTTCGGCCACGCCGTCGGCGACAAGGTGCTGGTCGCGGTGGCGCGCCGTCTGAAGCAGGTGCTCTGTTCCGCGGATGTAGTGGCGCGTCTGGGCGGCGACGAGTTCATCGTGTTGATCGAGGGCCCACGTTCGGCGGAGGCGGCGCCCGCCATTGCCTCGCGCATCATGGCGGCATTGAACGAGGAACTCCAGGTGGACGGGCAAGGCATGACGGTGGGCGCGAGCATCGGCATCAGCCAGTTCCCGGACGACAGCGGCACGGCCGAGGAACTGCTGCTCAACGCGGATGCCGCGATGTACGCGGCCAAATCCGGCGGACGCTGCGCCTATATGCGTTACCACGATGTGCTCGACATGCGCCGCCGTGAACAGTTCGAACAGGCGCATGCAGCAGCGGGCGTCGGCGCAACGGAAGGGCACGAGGCCGAGCCGACGGCGTGATCCGGCCGAGCGACGCGCGCACTGCCGGCCTGGACCGGCGGCGATTCTGACCGATATCGCGGTGGCCTGCTGCATCGCTTGTCGAAGGCAACGGACTTTGCTCGCGGCTTTCCGTGTTCTTTCTAACTGCTTTCCGCCTCCGTCGCCCGCCTCTATCTTCCCGCCAAAACCGCGAGGCAAGTTTGCCTCGATCCCCGCTTCGCCGAGCGTCGAAGCAATCGTTTGCGCCGATCTTGAGGCAAGTCTTTTTGATTTTCAGCGAAGCGTTTCTGCCATATCAACTTTGCCGCGAGCCTGCCGAAAACTCCGATATAGCAACGAATTTGACGGGAGACTTCCGTGAAGCGACAGATAGGGTTATGGGCTGCCGTTTTCGCGTTCGCCGGATGCGCGCAGATGCCTCCGCCGACTGCGGCCCAGCCGGCCAAGACGCCGAACGAGGTGATCAGCTTCGACATTCCGCCCGATGCGCTCGGTGCGCGCGATCCGCAACTCTCGGCCGTGCTCGCCAAGGCGGGCGCGCTGGCGGCGGCGCAGCCGCAGTCCACGGTCGTGCTCGTGACCGCGCTGGGGCAGGACTTCGCGTATCTGAATCAGGCGGTGTGGAAGGGCGTGCCTGCACAGCGCACCGCGCGCGTGAACTTCGAGAATCGCACCGCCGGGTTGGGTCAGCCGTATAGCGTGTCCATCCGGACGGTCCAGTGAAGGAGGGCAGCGTGACGGTTCGCATCGTTTTTCTGACGCTGGCCACGCTTGTGAGCGCGCCGGCCCTCGCCGGTCAGCCGGGCGCGGACTTGCAATCCGGCGGCGCAATCCCGGCCGCATTTCCCGCCGCGGCGGACAAGGTGTATCCGCCGTTGCCGTCGCTCGCGATGCTCCCGCCGCCAGGCGCGGGCGACGACGACTTGCCGCTCAAGCCGGTTACGCATCGCAAGAAGCAACATGTGGCGGCGCAGGCGCAAGAGCGCAGAAGTCCGCCGGCGCCGGTCGTGCGCATCGTCGTATCCGACGCTTCGCATGCCTATCTCGACTCCGTGCAGCGCCAGATCGAACAGGCGTTGGCGAAGTAATCCGGCGGCGCTGCGGCGCTCGCCCCTTTATCGCTAACAAGCGGAAGGATGCAGCATGTCCTTGAAGATCTTTCTGAGCGCGCTCGCCTGCCTGTCGGTGTGCGGCGCCGCGCAAGCGGCCGACGACTGCTTCAACGAAGCCGCGGCTTATCAAGGCGTCAACCCGTGGGTGCTGCGAGCGCTGGCGTGGTACGAATCGAAGGGCGACGCGAGCGCGATACGGCAAAACGTCAACGGTTCGATCGACGTGGGCCAGTTGCAGATCAACTCGATTCACTTCGGCGATCTCGCGCGCGAAGGCGTGCCGCATCGCGCCCTGATCGATCCGTGCGTGAACGTGTACGTGGCAGCGTGGCTGCTGAAGCAGAAGATGGTCAAGCACGGCAATACGTGGCGCGCGATTGGCGCTTACCACTCGGAAACGCCAAAACAGCGCGATGCCTACGCGCGCGGAATTCAGAAGGTGCTGGTGGCGTGGGGGCAGTTGCCGTCCACGCCCTGAGGTTGTTCGCGAGGCGTGATGCACATGCCGGGCACACGCCGGTCACACGCCCCGCGTACAGAGAAAGACCCTTGAAACAAGGTCTTTTCTGCACATTTCAAACTTCAAACGATCCGTGACCCGCCGCGATACGTCGCGCGCGGCACCGGCAGCTCGTCGAGCATCGTCACGCGCACGAAGTCCGCGCGCAAGCCGCTTTCGATCGCGCCGCGATCATGCAAACCGGCGGTGCGCGCCGGCTCGGCGGAGACCGTCGACATTGCGCGCGGCAAGGTCCAGCCGGCTTTGTCGACCAGTTCGAACACGGCGGTCATCAGACTCGACGGCACATAATCCGAGGACAGGATATCGAGCAAGCCGGCCTGCGCCAATTCGAGCGCCGACACGTTGCCCGAATGCGAGCCGCCGCGCACGATGTTCGGCGCGCCCATGATGGTCGAAATGCCGTGCTCGCGCGCGGCCTCGGCGGCGATGCGGGTGGTCGGGAATTCGGCGAGCACGATGCCTTCCTGCTTGGCCTGTTCGACGTGTTCGATCAGGGTGTCGTCGTGGCTCGCCACTGGAATGCCGAGCCGGTTGCAACGCGCGACGATCTCGCGGCGGTGCGCGTCGGCGTAACGTGCCTGTTCCACCGACAGTTCGGCCAGCGCGGTCTCGACGTGTTCGTCGCTCAGCTTGCCGTTGCGTTCCTGGAAACGGCGCCATTGCTCGCGGTCGTGCCACTGGCGCTGACCCGGCGTGTGATCCATCACCGAGGCGAGCCGCAGCAGCGGATGGCCGCACAATGAATCGAACACTTCCACCACGTCGGCGGTGGCGATTTCGCAGCGCAGATGCAGGAAGTGTTCGGCGCGAAGCAGCTTGCGCTCGGAAAACCGCGTGAGCGATGCGGCGCATTGCGTCTGCAGATCGCGGCCCCGCAACCCCACGTTCGTACGCGAGCCGATGGCGAGCGCATCGAACACGGTGGTGATGCCGGCCGCGGCCACTTGCGCGTCGTGGATCACGAAGGCGGCATCGGTATTCCATTGCACGCCCGGGCGTGGCGCGAGATGCTTTTCCAGATTGTCCGTGTGCAGTTCGATCAGGCCGGGCAACAGATAGTCGCCGTCCCAATCTTCAGCTTCGCGCGCGCTGGTCGTGCCGCGCTCGACGTCGCGAATCAAGCCGTCTTCGACGCGTAGAACGCCGGTGAATACTTCGTCTCGCATCACGATGCGAGCGTTCCTGATCAACATCGACTTGCTCCGTAGTCAGTCAGACTTGAATGTGGCTGTATGGGTGTTTTTGCATCGACGCCGTATGCGTCAGTGTAGTGCGGTTTCGCGCGGCTTCGTGTGATACGTTCAGTGACGCAGCGGCGGCTGCAGTGCCAGGCGGCGCGTGGCCACCTTGCTGCGCGTATCTTCATCATGAAAGATGCCGACGATCGCCGCGCCGCGCTCGCGTGCCTCGACGATCAGATCGGCGACCACGTCGCGGTTTTCCGCATCGAGCGAGGCCGTCGGTTCGTCGAGCAGCAGCAGCGGATGCTCCGCGATCAGATCGCGCGCGATATTCACGCGCTGCTGTTCGCCGCCGGAGAACGTGGCAGGCGCGAGCGACCAGAGCCGCTCCGGCACGTTCAATCTGGCCAGCAACGCGGCGGCGCGCGAGCGCGCTTCGCCTTCCGGCACGCCGCGCGAGAGCAGCGGTTCGGCAACGAGCGTGAGTGTCGGCACGCGCGGAATCACGCGCAAGAACTGGCTCACGTAACCGACCACGCCACGGCGCAGACGCAACACATCATGGGGTTCGGCGCCGGTGATCGACACAGGCCGGCCGTCGTTCGCCGCATCGCGAATCGCAATCGAGCCGCTGCTCGCCAGGTAATTGCCGTACAGACAGCGCAGCAGCGTGCTCTTGCCCGCGCCCGACGGCCCGACCAGCACCACGCACTCGCCGCGCTCGACTTCGAGCGAGACGCCCGCGAGGGCTTCGATCCGCACGCCGCCCTGGCCATGCAACGTAAACGTCTTGCCGATGCCGACCGCGCGCAGCATCAGCGCGGCGTTGTCGATGAACGCGCGCTCGCCGGCGCGCGCTTCACTGCTTGTTTCAATGGATCGCATTGTGAGCCTCAAGCCGGCAGAACCGAGGAAACCAGCGTCTGCGTGTACGGATGCTGCGGATCGTCGAGCACCTGATCGGTCAGTCCCGCCTCGACGACTTCGCCGCCCTGCATCACCATCAACCGATGCGCGAGCAAACGCGCCACGCCGATATCGTGCGTGACGATCAGCACCGACAGATGCAGCGTGGAGGTCAGCGTGCGCAGCAGATCGAGCAGACGCGCCTGCACCGATACGTCGAGACCGGCCGTGGGTTCATCCATGAAGACGAGCCGCGGACTGGTGACGAGATTGCGCGCGATCTGCAAACGCTGCTGCATGCCGCCTGAAAACGCCGCGGGAAATTCGTCGATGCGAGAAGAGTCGAGTTCGACGCGCTCCATCCACTGCGTAGCCGCGTAACGGATATCGCCATAGTGTCGCGCGCCGACGGCCATCAACGGCTCGCCGATATTCGCGCCGGCCGAGACGCCGCTGCGCAGTCCGTCGCGCGGATTCTGCTGGACGAAGCCCCACTCGGTGCGCATCAGCAAACGGCGGCGCGGTTCGGATAACGCAAGCAGATCGAGTTGGTCGCCATGCGTGGCCGTGTAGTGAAGCGAGCCGCTATCGGCGGCGGTTTTCAGTGCGAGCGTATTGAGCAGCGTGGTCTTGCCCGAGCCGGATTCACCGACAATGCACAACACCTCTCCAGGATACAGATCGAAGCTGACGTTTCTGCAGCCGTTGCGGCCACCGTATTGTTTGGTGAGCGAGCGGGCGCTCAGAAGCGGCGTCATGCGGGCTCTCCCTTGCATGCTTCGCGCGACGGCAGGTCGAGATCCGCGTCGCCGCGGCGTTCGTGACAGTAGTCGCTATCGGAGCAGACGAACATGCGTTTGCCTGCGTCGTCCACGATCATTTCGTCGAGAAAGCTTTCCGTCGATCCGCACAGCGCGCAGGCGTGTTGCCACTTCTGCACCTCGAACGGATGATCGTCGAAGTCGAGGCTGCGCACCGGCGTGTACGGCGGAATCGCATGAATGCGCCGTTCGCGGCCGGCGCCGAACAATTGCAGCGCGGGGTTCATATGCATCTTCGGATTGTCGAACTTTGGAATCGGTGAGGGCGAAGCGAGGTAGCGATGATTGACGATCACCGGGTAGTCGTACGTGGTCGCGATGCTGCCGTGATGCACGATATCTTCGTAGAGCTTCACGCTGATCAGGCCGTAATCGGCGAGCGCATGCAGCTTCTTGCATTCGGCGACGCGCGGTTCGAGGCGAAAGAGCGGCTCGGGCATCGGCACCTGATAGACCAGAATCTGCTTTTCGGTGAGCGGCGCTTCGGGAATGCGGTGACGCGTCTGGATGATCGTCGCGTCGACGGTGCGGCGCGTGGTCGCCACACCGGTCGTGCGCGCGAAGAAGCGGCGAATGTTGACCGCGTTGGTGGTTTCGTCGGAGCCCTGATCGATCACCTTCAGCGTGTCCTGTTTGCCGATGATCGCCGCGGTGACCTGAATGCCGCCGGTGCCCCAGCCGAACGGCAACGGCATTTCACGCGAGGCGAACGGCACCTGATAACCCGGCACGGCCACGGCCTTGAGCAAGGCCCGGCGCAGCATGCGTTTGGTCTGTTCGTCGAGGTACGCGAAGTTGTAGCCGTCGGCGGCGCTGTCGTATGACGCCGTGGGCGCGGCAGCGAAAGATGTGTCGGGCGCGTTCATGCTGCCTGCTCCTGCTGACCGCTGGGTTGATCCATGCCTTCTTCCTGGCTCTGCATGGCGTGCTTCGCGCGCAAACGGCGCACGAGTTCCAGCTCCGATTGAAAGTCGACATAATGCGGCAGCTTCAGATGTTGCACGAAACCGGACGCCTCGACGTTATCGCTATGCGAGAGCATGAATTCGATATCCTGCGTCGGCGAGGCAAGCGTTTCGCCGAGTTCTTGGGCGCGCAACGCGCGGTCGACGAGCGCCATCGCCATGGCCTTGCGCTCCGAATGGCCGAACGCGAGACCGTAGCCTTGTGTGAACGTGGGCGGCACCTCGCCGCTGCCGGCAAACTGGTTGATCATCTGGCATTCGGTGATGTCGATATCGCCGATCTCGACCGTTTCGCCGAGCTCGCCGAGTTCCATTTCCACGGCGATCGTGCCGAAGCGGATCTCGCCCGCGAACGGATGAGAGTTCGCGTAGCCGCGCTGCGTCGCGTAACCCATCGCCAGCAGAAAGCCTTCGTCGCCGCGCGCGAGATTTTGCAGACGTGTAGCTCGGCTCGCGGGAAAGGCGAGCGGCTCGCGCGAGAGGTCGCCGGGTTCCGGCGCGTTCGGCGTGGGACGTTCCTGTTCGATCAACCCTTCCTTGTCGAGCAGGCTGACGACGCGCGGCATTGCTTCTGTTTCCACTGCGGCGGCTTGACTCGAAGGCGACGGCGCTGCGCTTGCTACCCCAACACCTTCAGCAAGCAACGCAAAATCCAGCAGACGTTGCGTGTAATCGTAAGTTGCGCCTAGTAACTGCCCGCCGGGCACGTCCTTGAAGGTCGCCGAAATGCGACGCTCTGTTTGCATCGCTTCGGTATCGATCGGCTGCGTGTAGCCGAAGCGCGGCAGCGTGGTGCGATACGCGCGCAGCAGAAAGATCGCCTCGACCAGATCGCCGGCAGCCTGCTTGATGGCGAGCGCGGCGAGCTCTTCGTCGTAGACCGAGCCTTCGGTCATCACGCGCGCCACCGCGAGGCGCAGTTGTTCGCGAATCTGCGCGACGCTGAGTTCGGCCAGCCGCGTGTCGCCGCGGCGCGCCTTGTCGAGCAGACGCCACGACGCTTCGATCGCACGTTCTCCACCCTTGACGGCAACGTACATCAGTTCACCTTCGCTTGAGTTGTGCGCGGCAGGCCGATCAGGCGCGCGCCGCAGATGAGATAACAATCGACACCGCAAGGAAACAGCGGCGCGAGCGCGGCGCGTTCGCGCCAGAAATGTTCGGGCAGGCCGACCGGCGCGATCGTGGCCGTGTGCTGGATACCGGGGCCGCTCAGCACGACCGGGGTGCCGCCCGTCAGCGCCTCGACGCGGATCAGCAACGTGACCGACTGCTCGGGCGATTCCGCCGCGCCGAGTGCGAAGCTTTCCAACGGCGGCATCGCGTTGGCGTCGTGGATATAGGCGAACGCGGCTGATCCCGGTTCGTCGACGAGCGGTGCGCCGGTGTGAAAGCGCAGTGCCGAGGCCAAGGCCGTATCGGATTGTGCGAGCCACACGGGCGTCGCGTAGTCGCAGAGCGCGAGCAGCGCGGCGAAGGCGGCAAGTTCTGCGCGCGTGGCCCGCACTTCGGGCAGCACGTTCTCGACCACGCCGACCGTGCCCGGCCGCGACAGCACATCGAGCAGGGTGCGGAACACCGCCTGGGTGTCATGCACCGGGTCCGCAAAACCCGGCGCTAAAGTGGACAACGCGGTAGACAACGCAATCTGTGAGTCTTCCATCAGTCGCCCCGGACCATCGTGAAGAATTCGACGCGCGTGGCCGCGGCGTCCTGTTGCCTTCCGGCGCGTTTCGCGGCCAGTTGCGCGGCAAACGGCTCGATCAGTTGCCGATGCAAGACGGCGTGATGCTCAGGCATTTGCAGGAGCGCGTCTGCTAGCGCGGCCAGTTCGGCGCGGCGGCGGTCGCGGCCGAGATGACAGGCCACGCCGACAGCGGCGGCAGCGTCGCCGGGCGCGCGCAGACGCAAGGTGGCGCGCGTGACCGTGGCTTCGCCGAGATTGAACGGGTCCCCGCTGCCGCCGACGCGCCCGCGCACCATCGCGAGCCCGATCTCGGGCGGTCGCAGCCAGTCATACTTTGGAGTGGGGATGTCGTGCAGCGCGAGTTCGAGCGCGGCTTCGAGATCGGCGCGCGGCGTGCGGGCCAGCACGGCCATCCATGCGCGCCGGGCAGCCGATGACGGAGCGGAGGAAGGTGAGGCGGACGTGGCACTCATCGAATTTCCCTGTTGATCCAGCGAGTAGACATTTGACCATCTATTCATCTAAACGTCTAGACGTTTAGGGGTATGCTTGTCGAGCCGTATAGCGCGTGACGGCCGTTTCATATTTCCATCACGGCTTGCGCACTACAATGCACGTCATAGCGAATATTTGAACCCAAGGGAATGACAGCACCATGACATCGAACGACAACGCGACGCCGGGCACGATGCTCGAACGAGGCGCGGGCGTTGCCGTGTGGCGGCAGATCGAGCAGATTCTGGCGGCGGAAATCGCCGCCAGCGGTTTCGGCGAAGAAGGGCGCCTGCCGAGCGAGGGCGAACTGGCCAAACGCTTCGACGTGAACCGGCATACCGTGCGCCGGGCCATGCTGGGCCTCGCGGCGTTGGGCCTCGTCAGCGTCGAGCAGGGGCGCGGCACCTTCGTGCAACCCGGCGCCATCGACTATACGATTGGCCGCCGCACGCGGTTTACAGAAAACTTGCGTCAGCAGCATCACGCGGCGGCGGGCACGATGTTGTCGGCCGCGCGCGTGAAGGCCGAGCCGAGCGTCGCGAAGGCGTTGAGCCTGCGGGCCGGCGCATCGGTTTATCGGATCGAATCGCTGCATGAGTCCGACGGCGTGCCGCTCACGTTCGCGCGCAACTGGTATCCGGCGGCGCGTTTCGCGGACCTGCCGGAAGTGCTGGAGCGCACCGGCGGGATCACCAAGGCGATGGCGGAATTCGGTGTGAACGACTATCTGCGCAAGTGGAGCCGCATCGGCAGCGTGCTGCCCGAGCCGGAGGTGGCGCGGCGTTTGAATATCAATCGTCAGCAGCCGGTGCTGTGGGTCGAAAATGTCGATGTCGATCTGCAAGGCACGCCGGTCAAATACGGCTTCACGCACTTCGCCGCGGACCGAGTGCAACTGCTGGTGGAGCACGACCTATGAGCGGCGGTGAATGGACCGCCGAGGCTCGTTTTGCCGTGTATTACGCGCCGTCGCGTGAATCGGCGTGGTGGCGGGCCGGCTCGGCATGGCTCGCGCGCGACGCGGAAAGCGGCGAGCGCTGCGAGGCGCCGCAACCTTCGGAACTCACACGTCCACTCTTCGAGTTGACCGAAGCACCGCGCCGCTACGGCTGGCACGGCACACTGGTCGCGCCGTTTCGACTCGCCGATGGCGTGACGCAGGCACACGTATTGCGAGCCACGCGTGAATGGGCGCGAACGCAAAGCGCATTTGCCTTGCCGGTGGAAGCGGCGACACTCGGCGACTTCGTTGCACTGAGACCGGCCGACCCGGAGGGCGAAAGCAGCATTCGTCATGTGGCCGCGAGCGCGTTGCAAACGCTCGATGCCTTGCGTGCGCGCCAGTCCGCCGCCGAGTTGGCGCGTCGTTTGGCAGCTCCGCTCAGCGAACGCCAGCGCGCGTTGCTGATGCAATGGGATTACCCATACGTGTTCGACGAATTCCGTTTTCACATGACGCTCTCCAGTTCGCTCGCCGATGCGCGGGAACGCGCCGCGCTGGTCGCATGGTGGCAGGCGCGCACACCCGCGCTCGGGCCGCTGCGTGTCGATCACGCCGCGCTCTTCGTCGAACCGGCGCCCGGCGAGCCGTTCGTGTTGTGGCAGCGTGTGCCGTTCCGGACCGACGAGGTGAAATAACGATGACAGGTCGTTTGATTTATGTAATGGGGCCGTCCGGCGCGGGCAAGGATTCGTTGCTGGAGTTCGCGCGCAAGCGTTTGATGGGTGAGCCGATTCTGTTCGCGCATCGCTATATCACGCGGCCGAGCGGCAATGGCGAGGCGCATGTGGCATTGAGCGTCGAAGAGTTCGCGGCGCGTTCCGTGCTCGGCCTGTTCGCGCTCGAGTGGTCGAGCCACTCGCTGCGCTATGGCATCGGTATCGAACTCGACGCGTGGCTTGCACGCGGCTGCACGGTGGTCGTCAACGGCTCACGGCAGCATTTGCAGCACGTGCTGGCGCGTTATCCGCACACGGAAGTCGTGCACGTGGACGCCGCGCCGCATATTCTCGAAGCGCGGCTTGGCGCGCGGGCTCGTGAGTCGGCGGAACAGGTGGCGGCGCGGCTCGCGCGCCGCGCGCCGTTCTCGTTGCCGGATGGCGTGCGCTGCACCACGATCGATAATTCCGGCGCGCTCGACGAAGCGGGACATGAGTTGATCGCGTTCTTAAAAGCGGAAGCCGACGTTCAGTAAGCCGTACTATCCGGCCGTCACCATACTCTCCCGCGTCGCATCCTGCAGGCACGATGCGAACTGCAGCACGGCCGGCGTCGGCAGCAGGCCGCGCCGCGAAATGATGCTGAGATCGTAGCTCGGCAGCACCTCTTCGATCTGCGCGATGCGAATGCCGAGCGGCGCGACCATCTGCGCAAGCGGCCGCGTGAAGCAGCCGATCACATCGGTTTGCGACACGAGGCCGAGCGTCACCGCGAACGACGACGGCGCACGTACCAATCGCTTCGGCACCGGCAAGCCGTGCGCGGCGAACATCGCCATCATCACGCTGTGCGGGAAGTGATCGGCGCCCACGGTCACGATCCACTCCGCGTCGAGCAGCTCATGCAGGCGCGTCACGTCGGCAAGCGGATGCCCGGCGCGCATGGCGACGACGAACTGCGTCGAGTAGAGCGGCGCCTGCACCAGATCGCTGTCGAGCGCCTGCACGTGATGGATCGCCGCGATATCCAGCGCGCCGTTGCGCAAACGCGCGACGGCGTCCGGAATCGTCACTTCTTCCAGATGCAGATTGACCAGCGGCATCGCGCGGCGAAACTTCGAGACCGCATGCGGCAGCGCCGTGAGCGCGATCGACGGCATGGTGCCCACGCTCACCTTGCCGGCCAGTTCTCCTTTCACCTGTTCGACCGCTTCGACCGTGCGCCGCATGTCGCCAAGCAACTGCTCGGCGCGCGGCAGCAGCGCGAGCCCGCATGCCGTCAATTCGATGCCGCGCACGCTGCGCACCATCAACTCGGCATTCAACGCGCTTTCGAGCTCGCGGATCGTGTGCGTGACGGCCGGTTGCGTCACGCCGAGTTCGCGCGCGGCGGCGCGCAGACTGCGGTGATGGGCGGCGGCGACGAACGCTTGCAACTGCTGCGGTTTCATTGGGGTAATCCCGTATATAACGCTTGTTAATCGGGGTGAAAAAAACAGCATCTTATTCGAACAAAACGGCGTGGCTATAGTGCTCGCCTGTTTGCCGCGTTTTCACGCGGCCTGAATCCATGGAGCCATAGAGATGAGCGAAGCCGCGCGTTTTACCGAAGTGTCCGACCTGGCGCCCGCCGCCGAGAGCCTGCGCGAAATTCGCCATCACATTCACCACCACCCGGAACTCGCCTACGAGGAACACCAGACGAGCGCGCTGGTTGCGCAGAAGCTCGAAGAATGGGGCTGGCAGGTCACGCGCGGCGTCGGCAAGACGGGCGTGGTGGGCACGCTGAAGGTCGGCGACGGCAAGCGCAGTATCGGCATTCGCGCCGACATGGACGCGCTGCCGATCATTGAGCAAACCGGCCTGCCGTATGCGAGCGGCACGCACGGCAAGATGCACGCATGCGGCCACGACGGCCACACCACGATGCTGCTCGGCGCCGCGCAACGTCTCGCGGCCACGCGCAATTTTTCGGGCACGGTGCATCTGTATTTTCAGCCGGCCGAGGAGAGCGGCATCGACAGCGGCGCGCTGAAGATGATCAACGACGGCCTGTTCGAGCGCTTTCCGTGCGACGCCGTGTTCGGCGTGCACAACCATCCCGGCGAAGAACCGGGCGTGCTGCTGTTCCGCAAAGGGCCGTTCATGTCGGCGGGCGACAAGGCGATCATCACGATCGAAGGCGTCGGCGGCCACGCGGCGCGTCCGCATCTGACCGTCGATCCGGTCGTGGTGGCGGCGAGCATCGTAATGGCGTTGCAGACCATCGTCGCGCGTAACGTCGATCCGTCGCAGCCGGCGGTGGTGACGGTCGGCTCGATGCATGCGGGCACCGCGAACAACGTGATTTCGAGCAGCGCGAAACTGGAGTTGAGCGTGCGTTCGTTCAGCCCCGAAGTGCGCGCGCTGCTGAAGAAGCGCATTACCGAACTCGCCGAAAGTCAAGCCGCGAGCTATGGCGGCAAGGCAGTGGTGGAGTACATAGAAGGCTATCCGGTGGTGGTCAATTCGGATGCCGAGACGGATTTCGCGGTGGAGGTGGCGCGCGAACTGGTCGGCGACGACAAGGTGGTCGCGCAGACCGATATCCTGATGGGCAGCGAAGACTTC
Source organism: Paraburkholderia dipogonis (assembly GCF_042680985.1). Taxonomy (NCBI): domain Bacteria; kingdom Pseudomonadati; phylum Pseudomonadota; class Betaproteobacteria; order Burkholderiales; family Burkholderiaceae; genus Paraburkholderia; species Paraburkholderia dipogonis. Next base: position 126,983 of record NZ_JBHUFR010000034.1, read on the forward strand.
GCCTTCATGCTGCAAAAACGGCCGGGCACGTTCCTGCGCATCGGCAACGGCGCGGGCGAGGACGGCTGCATGGTGCACAACCCGCACTACGACTTCAACGACCGCAATCTGCCGGTCGGCGCGGCGTTCTGGACGCGGCTGGTGGAGCGCTATCTGGGGCAGTGATCGGTTCGGCAATGAAAGCCGCAGTCAGCCGGCGCCCACAAGCATAACAACGAGGAAGACCACGCGATGAGCACCACGACCCATCCGAGCCGCGCCGTCGAAGCGAACCAACCCGCCGGCCGCGGCGCGATTGCCGCCGCGGTGATCGGCAACTGGCTCGAGTTCTTCGACTTCACCGTGTACGGCTTTTTTGCCGTGATCATCGGCAAGCTGTATTTTCCGTCGGCGGATCCGACTACCTCGTTGCTGCTGTCGGTGGCGACCTTCGCGGCGGGCTTTATCACGCGGCCGCTCGGCAGCGTGATGCTCGGCGTGTACGCGGACCGCAAGGGCCGTAAAGCCGCGCTCAATCTGACCATCATGCTGATGGCGGTGAGCACCGGCCTGATCGCGATCGCGCCGACTTATGCGCAGATCGGTCTCGCCGCGCCTTTGCTGATCGTCTTCGCGCGGCTCGTGCAGGGCTTCTCGCAAGGCGGAGAGTTCGGCGCGGCCACGTCCACGCTGCTCGAACAGGGCGGCGGCACGCGGCGCGGTTTTCGCGCGAGCTGGCAACTCGCCACGCAAGGCGGCGCGGCGCTGATGGGTTCGGGCATCGCGGCGGCGCTGTCCGGCGCGTTGCCGAAAGACTCGCTGGAAAGCTGGGGCTGGCGCATTCCGTTTTTGCTCGGCGTGCTGATCGCGCCGGTCGGCATGTACCTGCGCCGCCGTCTGGCCGACGACGCGGCCAGCGCGCACAGCCACGCGATCGAGCGCGGCGTGCTGCATGAACTCTTCACGCAGCACGTGCGCACGCTCATCCTGATCACGCTGACGGTGATGGGCGGCACGGTTTCGACCTATATCCTGACCTTCTACATGCCGACCTACGCGATTCACACGCTCGGCTTGCCGATGTCGCTGTCGATGCTGGTGGGCGTCGCCGCGGGCTTCGTGATGCTCGTCACGTGCCCGCTGTTCGGCATGCTGTCGGATCGCATCGGCAGCCGCAAGCGGCCGATCCTGTTCGGACGCGGCGTGCTGGTGCTGCTGCTGTTCCCAGCCTTCATGCTGATCAATCGCTTTCCGCAGTTGCCCGTCATCATGTCGCTGACCGCGCTGATGCTGCTGTTTTATTCGATGGGTTCGGCGTCGGAGTTCGCCTTGATGTGCGAGTCGTTTCCGCGGCGCGTGCGCGCCACCGGCATTTCGATCGCGTATGCGTTGAGCGTGTGCGTGTTCGGCGGGACCGCGCAGCTCGTCGCCACGTGGCTGATCAAGCTGACCGGCAGCAAGCTCGCGCCGGCCGGTTATGTGGCGGCGTGCGTGGTGGTGTCGTTGATCGCGGTCTCGATGCTGAAGGAAACCGCGGACAAGCCGATCGATTGATGGCTTGCCGGAGCAGGGCGCTGTCGCGGCGCGGCGCCCGCAATCGCCGCGCTTACCCGCGCCGTGCCACCATCTCCGAGACGGTTTGCGCGGCGTGCTGCAGCGGTTCGAGAAACGCCTTCACCATCTGCTTGCCCGAATTGCGCTGTGCATTGCCGCTGATATTCATCGCGGCGATCACGCGCCCCTGGCGATTGCGGATCGGCGCGGACAGCGAAATCAAACCGCCTTCCAGTTCCTGATCGACGATCGCCCAGCCCTGGCGGCGCACCTGCGCGATCAGTTTCTTCAACTCTTCCTTGTCGGTGACCGTGCGCGGCGTGTGTGCGTAGAGCGGCGTCGAACCCAGCGTCGCGTCGAGCGCTTCGTCGTCGAGCGAAGCCAGCAGCACGCGGCCCATCGACGTGCAATAGGCCGGCAAGCGGCTGCCGATCGACAGGTTGATCGTCATGATCTTGTGGGTCGGCACGCGCAGCACGTAGACGATCTCGGTGCGGTCGAGCACGGCTGCCGAGACGCTCTCGTGAACCTGCGCCGACAGTTGTTCCATGACCGGCTCGGCGAGGTTCCAGAACGGCATGGAGGTCAGATACGCGAAGCCGAGATCGAGGATCTTCGGCGTGAGGCGGAACAGGCGTCCTTCGGCCTCCACATAGCCGAGCGTCTGCAGGGTCAGCAAAATGCGGCGCGCGCCGGCGCGCGTGAGGCCGGTGGCGGCGGCGACGTCGGTCAGCGTCTGTTCGGGGCGCGTGGCGTCGAACGCACGGATCACCGCGAGGCCGCGAGCGAACGACTGCACATAGGAGTCGCCCGGTTTGTCCGGGGCCGGTTCGGCACTGACGGGAACGGCGGAAGACGGCGGCAGGGCTTTGCTCATGGACCTTGAAGATGCGTTCGAGGAACTGCGGACCCGCGCCGCGCCTGAATCCCGGCGCGACGCGCTAAAGGCGTGACGATAGCTTAAGCCTTCTGATTCGCCAACTTTGCAACCCGACGTACAAAAATCCCAGGGTTTGCATGGATGCAGCCGGCATCTAAAATTTGTATGATGACCCGACAACATGATCAATCGAGGCATCGATGTTCGACAAGATTCCTGCGCGAGCGCTGAGCGACACAGTCGCGCAGCAGCTTCTCAAGCAGATCGACAAAGGCACGTTCGAGCGCGGCGGCAAGCTGCCGACCGAGGCCGTGCTGGCGCAGCAGTTCGGCGTGAGCCGCACGGTGATCCGCGAGGCGATCTCGCGGCTGAAGAACGAAGGCGTGGTCGAGCCGCGCCAGGGCAGCGGCGTGTTCGTCGCCGCGCACGGCACGGTGCGGCCGCTGCGGATCGACTACGCGGAAGCGGTCGAGCCCGGCTCGGTGGTGCAGATTCTCGCGCTGCGGCGGGCCATCGAGGCGGAAGTCGCATCGGAAGCCGCGATGCGCCGCAGCGACGCCGACATGGTGTCGATCGACGCGGCGCTCGCGAAGATCGACGAGGCGGTGGCCGAAGGCGAGGACGGCGTGGCCGAAGACGTCGCGTTCCATCGCGCGATCGCGGCGGCCACCGGCAATCCGTATTTCCTTAAAACGCTCACGTTCCTGAATCAGTACCTCGAAGCCGGCACGGTCGTCACGCGCCGCAACGAAGCGTTGCGCGAGGACTTTTCGCGTCAGGTGCGCGAGGAGCATGCGGCGATCGCCGCCGCGATTCGCGCGGGCGATCCGATGGCGGCGCGCAATGCGGCGCGAACCCATATGTACAACGCGGCGCGGCGTCTCGCGGAAGCGGGGATTTGCTGAGCTTCACCGCTGAGCCTGAACGCCCAGTGTTACGCGCGAGCGTCCAACGAATTCATAGAGGTCAAGCATGTCCAGAAATGTCGGTGTCATCGGTCTTGGTGCAATGGGCCTGGGTGTCGCGCGCTCGCTGCTGCGCGCGGGTCTGAAGGTCCATGCATGCGATCTGCGCAGCGAGGTGTTGAATGCGTTCGTCGCGCAAGGTGGCGTGGGTTGCGCGACGGCCGCCGAACTCGGCGCGCAATGCGAGGTGGTCGTCACGCTGGTCGTGAATGCCGCGCAAACTGAAGCCGTGCTGTTCGGCGAGCAGGGCGCGGTCGCGGCGATGAAACCGGGCGGCGTGGTGATCGCCAGCGCGACCGTGGCGCCGGACTTCGCTATCGAACTCGGCAAGCGGATCGAGGCGGCCGGTTTGCAGATGCTCGACGCACCCGTCTCCGGCGGCGCGGCGCGCGCGGCCTCCGGTGAGATGACCATGATGACGTCCGGTCCTGCTGCGGCCTACGCCGCGTGCGAGGACGTGCTCGCCGCGATGGCCGGCAAGGTGTATCGCCTCGGCTCGGAACACGGCGCCGGGTCGAAGGTGAAAATCATCAATCAGTTGCTGGCGGGCGTGCATATCGCGGTGGCCGCCGAAGCCATGGCGCTCGGCTTGCGCGAAGGCGTCGATCCGGATGCGCTGTACGAAGTCATCACGCACAGCGCGGGCAATTCGTGGATGTTCGAGAACCGCGTGCCGCACATTCTGAACGGCGACTACACGCCGCTGTCGGCCGTCGATATTTTCGTCAAGGATCTTGGCCTCGTGCTCGATACCGCGCGCCGCTCGAAATTCCCGCTGCCGTTGTCGGCGGCGGCGCATCAGATGTTCATGATGGCGTCCACGGCCGGCCACGGCGGTGAGGACGATTCCGCGGTGATCAAGATTTTCCCCGGCATCGATGTGCCGGCGGCGAAGTGAGGAGGTCGGCGTCATGACGGCTACAAAGAAACGCGCGCTGCTCGGCTGCATCGCCGACGACTTCACCGGCGCCACCGATCTCGCCAACATGCTGGTGCGCGGCGGCATGCGCACGGTGCAGACCATCGGCGTGCCCGCATCGAATGAAACAGTGGAGGCCGACGCGCTCGTGGTCGCGCTGAAATCGCGCACGATTCCCGCCGCCGATGCGGTCGCGCAATCGCTCGCGGCGCTCGACTGGTTGCGCGCACAAGGCTGCCGGCAGTTCTTTTTCAAATACTGCTCGACCTTCGATTCGACCGACGCGGGCAATATCGGCCCGGTCACGGATGCGCTGCTCGACGCATTGTCCGCGGACGGCAACGCTAGCGCGTTCACGATCGCCTGTCCGGCATTTCCCGAGAACGGCCGCACGATCTTTCGCGGGCATCTGTTCGTCGGCGACACGTTGCTCAACGCGTCGGGCATGGAGAACCATCCGCTCACGCCGATGCGCGACGCCAACCTCGTGAGCGTGTTGCAGCGGCAGACCGGATCGAAAGTCGGGCTCGTGCGTTATGACGCCGTGGCGCAAGGCGTGTCCGCTGTGCGCGACGCTTTCGATACGTTGCGCAATGATGGCGTGCGCATGGCGATTGCCGATGCGGTGTCCGATGCCGACCTCTACGTACTCGGCGAAGCATGCGCCGATCTCACGTTGATCACAGGCGGCTCAGGTATCGCGCTGGGTTTGCCGGCCAACTTCCGCCGCGCGGGTTTGCTGAAGGAGCAGGCCGATGCCGCGCACTTGCCGCAGGTGAAGGGATTGTCGGCGGTGCTCGCCGGCAGCGCGTCCAAAGCGACCAACGCCCAGGTTGCGGAGTGGCGCTCGACACGGCCCGCGTTCCGCGTCGGTCCGCTTGCGGCTGCGCGCGGCGAGAACGTCGTCGAGCAGGCGCTGGCTTTCGCCCAGCCGTACCTGGACCAAGCCGAGCCCATGCTGATCTATGCCACTGCCACGCCCGACGAAGTCAAGGCAGTGCAGCGCCAGCTCGGCGTGAATGAAGCAGGGCATCTGGTTGAAAAAACGTTGGCGGCGATCGCGCGCGGTCTGCACGAACGCGGCGTGCGCAAGTTCGTGGTGGCGGGCGGCGAGACCTCGGGCGCCGTGGTGCAGGCGCTCGACGTGCACACGCTGCGCATCGGCGCGCAGATCGATCCCGGCGTGCCGGCCACCGCCACGACCGGCGCCGAACCGCTCGCGCTCGCATTGAAATCCGGCAACTTCGGCACGGCCGACTTCTTCGAAAAAGCGCTGCGGCATCTGAACGGAGCCGCGCAATGACCGGCGCGCCCGCACTCCATACCACGGACGAAGCGCGCGTTCGCGAGGAAATCTGCGAAACCGGCGCGAGTCTCTATCGACGCGGCTACACGGTCGGCACCGCCGGCAACATCAGCGCGCGGCTCGACGACGGCTGGCTGATCACGCCGACCGATGCCTGCCTCGGCCGGCTCGATCCCGCCGATATCGCCAAGGTCGATCTCGACGGCAACGCGGTGTCCGGCGGCCGGCCGTCGAAAACGCTGGCCTTGCATCGCGGCATCTACGCGCGCAACGGCGCGGCGCGTGGCATCGTCCACACGCATTCGACGCATCTGGTCGCGCTGACGCTTGCGGGCGTCTGGCGCGAGACTGACGTGCTGCCGCCGATCACGCCGTACTACGTGATGAAAGTGGGCCACGTCCCCCTGATTCGTTATAAGCGGCCCGGCGATCCGCAAGTCGCCGAACAGATCGCCGCGCTCGCCGACAGCGTTCGCGCGGTGCTGCTCGAACGTCTTGGTCCGGTCGTGTGGGAGCGTTCCGTGGCGCAAGCCGCGTATGCGCTCGAAGAACTCGAAGAGACCGCGCGTTTATGGTTGATGACGAATCCGCGGCCCGCACCGCTCGACGAAGCCGCCCTCGAAGAATTGCGCACCGTGTTCGGCGCGCGCTGGTAGCAAACCGACATAACAAAGCCCGGCCGCGCTCGATGCGATGCGCTGCGCCGCGCCACCCATTCAAGGAGACAATGCATGAGTTCGTATCAGCCCGCATCCAGCCGTCCAACCACGGCAGCCGCCATAGGACAACCCGGCGCAGAGGAAGTCGAGCGCACCTATAAAAAAGTATTCTGGCGCATCGTGCCGTTTCTGATGCTCTGCTATGTGGTCGCCTATCTGGATCGCGTGAATGTCGGCTTTGCCAAGCTGCAAATGTCGCAAGACCTGGCATTCAGCGAGACGGTGTTCGGGCTCGGCGCGGGCGTGTTCTTCATCGGCTATTTTCTGTTCGAGCTGCCGAGCAATATTTTGATGCACAAGCTCGGCGCGCGTATCTGGATCGCGCGGATCATGATTACCTGGGGCTTGCTCTCGGCCGTGTTCGTCTTCGTGAAGACGCCGACGCAGTTCTACATCTTGCGCTTTCTTCTCGGCCTCGCCGAAGCCGGTTTCTATCCCGGCGTGATTCTGTACCTGACCTACTGGTTCCCGTCGCATCGGCGCGCGAAGATCATTGCGGTGTTCATGTCGGCGATTCCGGTGTCGGGCATCTTCGGCAATCCGCTGTCCGGTTGGATCATGCAGACGTTCCACAACAGCTCGGGTTTCGCGGGCTGGCAATGGATGTTCCTGATCGAAGCGATCCCCGCCATCGCGATCGGCATCGCCACGATCCTGTATCTCGACAACGGCATCTCCGCCGCGAAGTGGCTTAGCGAACGCGAAAAGCGCCTGCTCACCGATGAAATCGCCGCCGCGCAGCCGCAGGAAAAAACCCAGAAGCATTCGCTCGGCGCGGTGTTCCGCGATCCGCGCACGTGGTGGATGTCGCTGATTTATTTCGCGTTCGTCACCGGGCAATACGGTCTGACGTTCTGGATGCCGACGCTCGTCAAATCGACCGGCGTGACGGGCGCATTCAATATCGGGTTGCTGAGCGCGATTCCGTTCCTGTGCGCGATCGTCGTGATGAACCTGATGGGGCACAGTGCCGACAAGCGGCGTGAGCGCCGCTGGCATCTGATCGTGCCGGCGCTGTTCGGCGCGGTCGGCTTCACGGTGGCGGCTTCGTTCGCGGACAACACGGTGGTGTCGATCGCGTTTCTTTCGCTCGCCGCCGCCGGCGTGCTGACCTGCGCGCCGCTGTTCTGGTCGCTGCCCACCGCGTTCATGTCCGGCGCGACCGCCGCGGCCGGTATCGCGATCATCAATTCGATCGGCAATCTCGCGGGTTTCGCGAGCCCGTACATGATCGGCTATCTGAAGGATCTCACGCATAGCACGCAAACCGGCATGTATGTGCTGGCCGGCATGCTCGTGATCGGCGCGGTCGCCACGTGGCTCACGCCGGCCAGATTGGTCAACCGGTAAATCGACACTCACGCGCGGCATGCATCGCTGCCGCGCGCCGCATCACACTGTTTTCAAGGAGTCGCTGCCATGCCTCGCTTCGCCGCCAATCTCTCGATGATGTACAACGAGCACGCTTTCCTCGACCGTTTCGCCGCCGCGGCGCAAGACGGCTTCGAAGCGGTCGAGTTTCTGTTCCCCTACGATTTCCCCGCCGACGAGATCAAGGCGCGCCTGAACGCGAGCGGTCTGACGCAAGCGCTTTTCAATGCGCCGCCCGGCGACTGGGCCGGCGGTGAACGCGGGATCGCCTCGCTGCCGGGCCGCGAGGACGAATTCCGCCGCGGCATCGATACCGCGCTCGACTATGCGCGCGTGCTCGGCAATCGCAAGCTGCATGTGATGGCCGGCCTGATCGGCGCGGATCAGCCGCGCGCGAAACATCGCGAGGTGTACCTGAGTAATCTCGCGCATGCCGCCAAGGCGGCGCAGGCCGAGGGCATCACGGTCGTGATCGAGCCGATCAATACACGCGACATGCCGGGCTTCTTTCTGACCCGTCAGGACGAAGCGCAAGCGATCTGCGCGGAAGTCGGCGCGGAAAATCTCAAGGTGCAGTTCGACTGCTACCACTGCCAGATCGTCGAAGGCGACCTGGCAGTGAAACTCAAACGCGATATGGCCAGCATCGACCACATTCAGATCGCCGGCGTGCCGGAGCGCCATGAACCCGATACGGGCGAACTGAACTACCCGTATCTGCTCGAGTTGATCGACTCGCTCGGCTACGACGGCTATATCGGCTGCGAATACCGGCCGCGCGCGGGCACGTCCGCCGGTCTCGGCTGGCTCAAACCGTATCTGAACGCGACCCGCTAACAAGGACGAACACATCATGAACGTACTGATTACCGGCGGCGCGGGTTTTCTCGGCCAGCGTCTGGCGCGTGAACTGCTCGCGCGGGGTTCGTTGAAGGACCCGCAAGGCACGCCGCAGCCGATCACCGAACTGGTGCTGCTCGACGTCGTGCAAGCCAATGATTTTGGCGATCAGCGCGTGCGCACCGAAGTAGGCGACATCGCCGAGCGCAGCGTGCTCGAACGCGTGATCGACGACCAGACTTCGGCGATCTTCCATCTGGCCGCGATCGTGAGCGGGCAGGCCGAAGCGGATTTCGATCTCGGCATGCGCATCAATCTGGATGCATCGCGGTTGCTGCTGGAAATTTGCCGGCAGCGTGGGCATCGGCCGCGCGTGCTGTTCACGAGTTCGGTCGCGGTCTATGGCGGCGAGTTGCCCGAGGTCGTGCAGAACGACACCGCACTGAATCCGCAGTCTTCGTATGGCGCGCAGAAGGCGATCGCGGAGTTGCTGCTCAACGATTACGCGCGGCGCGGTTTCGTCGACGGCCGCGTGCTGCGGCTGCCCACCATCAGCGTGCGGCCGGGCAAGCCGAATGCGGCGGCGTCGTCGTTCGCGAGCGGCATCATTCGCGAACCGCTGAACGGCGAAGCGGCGGTGTGCCCGGTCGCGGGCTCGACGCGCCTGTGGCTGTTGTCGCCGCGCAAGGCGATCGAGAGCCTGATCGCCGGGCTGGAACTCGATTCCGCCGCGCTCGGTAACCAGCGCGTGCTGAATTTGCCGGGCATTTCGGTGAGCGTCGACGAAATGGTCGCCGCGCTGCGCGAAGTGGCGGGCGACGCGGCCGCCGCGCGGATCGTGTTCGAGCCGGATGCGCGCGTCGAGAAAATCGTAGGTAGCTGGCCGGGACGGTGGGATACGTCGCGCGCCGAAGCGCTGGGGTTGAGCGGCGAACGCAATTTTGCCGACGTAGTCCGCAGCTATATCGAGGACGAGCATATCCAGCTCCGCTAGAAACACGCCTCACGCAGTCCTCAGCCTCGTGCCGGCGCCATGAAAACAGGGACGCCGGCACGGGCGCATCTTTCGTCTGATCCTTCGCAAAAACGCTCGCGGCCTGCACGTATTCCCTGGTGCGGGCCTGGCCGTGCTTGACATGGTTTCGCTCACACGCCTATTATCGTGTCTAGTTGTTCGATATATGACCGTATGTTCGTATCAAGAACAAATCGCGACATTCTCGAGCCCACCGTTCATCATCCTGCGCTAAGCTGAATTGACGCGGCGGCCGCCCGTTAGCCGCTTGCCGTCGCGCTTGCCGGTGCGTCCGGTTTGCGCCCGGCCGGAGTTACGGCCGCGGCGCAGCGCACGCAGCACATCAACTGGAGACATCACATGACCGAAGCATTCCTGTGCGACGCGATTCGCACCCCCATCGGCCGCTATGCGGGTTCGCTCTCGTCGGTACGCGCCGACGATCTGGGCGCCGTGCCGCTCAAGGCGCTGATGGAGCGCAACAAGGACGTCGACTGGAACGCAATCGACGACGTGATCTACGGCTGTGCGAACCAGGCCGGCGACGACAACCGCAACGTCGCGCGCATGTCGCTGTTGCTGGCGGGCTTGCCGCAGGGCGTGCCGGGCACGACGGTGAACCGCCTGTGCGGTTCGGGCATGGACGCGGTCGGCATCGCGGCGCGCGCGATCAAATCGGGCGAAGCCGCGCTGATGGTGGCAGGCGGGGTGGAAAGCATGAGCCGCGCGCCATTCGTGATGGGCAAGGCGCCCACCGCGTTTTCGCGCCAGGCCGAGATTTACGACACGACCATCGGCTGGCGTTTCGTCAATCCGCTGATGAAGAAACTGTATGGCGTCGATTCCATGCCGGAAACGGGCGAGAACGTCGCCACGGATTACAACATCAGCCGCGCGGATCAGGACGCTTTCGCGGTGCGCAGCCAGCAGAAAGCGGCGCGTGCGCAACGCGACGGCACGCTCGCGCAGGAAATCGTCGGCGTGACGATCGCGCAGAAGAAGGGCGATCCGATCACGGTGCTGCAAGACGAGCATCCGCGTGAGACGAGCCTCGAAACGCTCGCCAAACTCAAGGGCGTGGTGCGTCCGGACGGCACCGTTACGGCAGGTAACGCGTCGGGCGTGAACGACGGCGCGGCGGCCCTGCTGCTCGCAAATGAAGAGACCGCCAGGCGCTTCGGCCTGACGCCGCGCGCGCGCGTGCTGGGTATCGCCACGGCCGGCGTCGCGCCGCGCGTGATGGGCATCGGCCCGGCGCCCGCCACGCAAAAACTGCTGGCGCGCCTGAACATGACCATCGATCAATTCGACGTGATCGAACTGAACGAGGCGTTCGCTTCGCAAGGCATCGCGGTGCTGCGCGCACTCGGCGTGGCCGACGACGACGCCCGCGTCAATCCGAACGGCGGCGCGATCGCACTGGGCCATCCGCTCGGCATGAGCGGCGCGCGTCTCGTGACCACTGCGATGTATCAACTGCATCGCACGCAAGGCCGTTTTGCGCTGTGCACGATGTGTATCGGCGTCGGTCAAGGCATTGCGATCGCGATCGAGCGGGTGTGATAGTTGGGCGGCTTGGTTCGCGCCACGGTTGAAGTTTTCGGATAAAACAGCCTCGTCGCTCACGTGACGAGGCTGTTTCTTTTTGTGCCCAACGCGCATTGACCGTATAACGAATTTGCATCTGACACGGTTTGAAAGCGCCTTCGATTACGGCGGAATACCCAAAAAAATATTGATTGCCGACTCGATCGCCATACAGTATGCGCTTAATGCTGTGTGCATTTTAAAACCTGTCGTTCATTATGAGTCGCGGTGAAATTGTCACGTCGCGGCCATGTGGCAGGATGCCGCTGCGACGCCGCACCGCGGCACATTGCATAGCTGCGCGCATTTATTTGAAAATCACAATTCAATCAATTGCAGGCTGTTGTAAGGCATGTAAAATCATTTGCGCCGTAGCTTTTGAAAACTATCATCTTGAAGGCACACGGGCATTCATAAAGTTATAAATCGGCATCCCGCGGTTTCAGAGCGGCATCATGCTGGGCCAAACAATTTCTCAAGGAGCATGCATATGCAGGCAAAGACGATTGCAGCAGCGTTGATGTTCGCGGCGTTCGCCGCAGCACAACCGGCCTCGGCGCAAGATGCCATGGCCAGTGCCGCGCAAGGTGTCGTCAGCGCGGTGGAGCCGGTGCATGTGAGGGCGCAGATCGTCGGTATCGATCCGGGCACGCGTACGCTTACGCTCAAGGGGCCGGACGGCAACGTGGTGGTCGTGCTCGTGAGCCAGCAAGTGGAGGGTTTCGACAACCTGAAAGTGGGTGATCAGGTGGACGTGCTCTACAAGAATGCGCTGCTCGTGAAGGCCGAGAAGGTCACCGGCAAGGACAAGGGCCTACGCGCGCGTGTCGACACGCAGGTGTATGCCCCGGCCTCGGGTGGATTCGAATCGGCGCGCCAGATCGAGATGCTCGCCACCGTGCAGAAGATCGATCGCAAGAAGCGGCTGGTCACATTGCGCGGCGCGTATCAGACGCAAACGCTCCAGGCCGGTCCGGAGGTTGATCTGAAGGACGTCAAGGTCGGCGATACGATCCATGCGGTATTCGTTTCGGCAGCGGCGGTGCAGGTGACGCCGAAGTGAAGGTCACGAGCGGGCTCGCGTGATTGCGCGGTGATTGCACGTTCATTGGCAGCCGCCATGCGAAGCAAACACCCCTCATTGCAGGGGTGTTTGCTTTTTTCTCACCGCGTGCGATGTCTCGCTAAACCGCGCCGCGCTAACACGTGGGCCGCTAACGCGGCGCAGGCGGTCCCAAACTCAACCACGCGAGCCGCCCCAGCCAGCGCCTGAGCAGGCCGCCTCGCGCCGTTAGCGCGTAGCTCAACGACACGCGCGCAACGCATTCGCCATCCGTACTGAGCCACACACGCTCGCCGCGTTGCACCTGGAATGTGTGGCCCGGATCGAGCCAATGATCGTAAGGTGAACTGACGCGTGTGAGCCAGAGGCGCGCGCCCTGCACGGCGAGCGTGCTATCGGCTTCGACACGCCAGCTCAGCGTCGCGCCTGGCATCACTGAAAAATGCAGCACCAGCTTCGGCAGAGGCTCGTCCTGCCGATACGCCACCAGACTCGAGTCATCATCCATGCACTGCGGGCTTGCCTGATCCATCTCGTTCTCCGTCATCAAGCCGGCTGACGGAGGCGCCCACAAAACAAAAGGCCCCTTCCGTTACCGGCGGGGCCTTTGGGATGTGTTACGCAGATTCAGACTGCTAACGCGCACGTACTCCCAATGGCCAGCCGATGATGGCTCGCTTCGGGTGTGTAATCGCATTTGCGATGGAGATGTGCGTCAACATGGGATCGAGTGTGCCGTTTTGCCGCAGGTCTTGTCAATCGAAAAGATCGTGATCCATCCGAACGGGTACGCGAAATCGAATACGAAAACGCGTAGTGCTACTGGCGACCAGCGCTCCTTTTGCATACGGGCAGCGCATCACATTGACACCCAGCGCATCACCGTCGATGCGGCGCGACGATGCCCAACGACGCAATGCGCCGATACAAAGTGGCGCGCGACATACCGAGCGCTTGTGCCGCCGCATTGGGCCGCCACTGATGGCGTGTAAGCGCGTCGATAATGCGTGCACGTTCTTCGCGCGGGTCCTGCCGCGCGTCGCGCTGCCGGCCGTCATGCGGATCGATCCGCAATAACGCTGGTTTGCGCACGGCCTCGGGCGCGAGCAATACCGCTATATCCGGCGCGACATGGCGCAATTCCACGCGCGCGCTGTCGCAGATCGCACACGCGTAGCGCAGCACGTTGCGCAACTGGCGAATGTTGCCCGGCCATGCGAATCCTGCGAGACGTTCGGTGAGTTGTGGGTCCAGCGTGAGCACGTGGCCGGCCATTTGCGCTTCTTCGTCGAAGACCGCTTCGATCACGTCGCGGATATCCGCGCGCTCGCGCAGCGGCGGCATCGGCAAAGACGCGCCGCTTAGCCGGTAATAGAGGTCTTCGCGGAACGTGCCGGCCGCGATCATCTGCGTGAGATCGCGGTGCGTGGCGCAAATCACGTCGATATCCACGCGCACGGGTGCATCGCCGCCGAGCGGCGTCACTTCGCCTTCGGCCAGCACGCGCAGCAGCCGCGTTTGCAGATCGAGCGGCATGTCGCCGATTTCATCGAGAAACAGCGTACCTGTATGCGCTTGCGCAATCTTGCCGCGCGCGCCGCGGCTGCGCGCGCCGGTGAAGGCGCCGGGCGCGTAGCCGAACAATTCGCTTTCAATCAGCGATTCGGGAATCGCGCCGCAATTCACCGCGATAAACGGCCTCGCGCGCCGCGCGCCCGAATCGTGCACCGCGTGCGCGAACACCTCCTTGCCGACGCCGGTCTCGCCGAGAATCAGAATCGGCAGACGCTTGCCCATCACGCGCAACGCGACGGCCGCGTTGTGCGCGATCTGCGGCTCCGCGCTGTGCAGAAAACGTCCGAGCGCGCTGAGTTGCAGATCGTTTTGCGGCGCGCTTTGCGACGACCGCGCGGCGCCGTCGTTCAGCGTGGACGCCGCGCGCGAGATGCGCCTGAGCGGCGCGCGAATCCGCGCATATAGCGTGGTCCCGGTTGCGCGCAGGCGCAAGCCGACAATCGCATCCGTGCGCGCGATGTCGTGCAGATGCGAACCCGATGTGTCGAATACATCGTCGATGTGGCGCGGACCGTTGAGCGCCGGAATGCATTCGCGTGCCTTGCGATTGGCGGCGACGAGATTGCCGCATTCGTCGAAGGCGATCAGCACTTCGGGCTGCGCCTCGACAAAGTTGCGGCTCGAATGCCCGAACAGAACCCAGTGCTGGCTAGTTTGATTGAGGAAGTACCCGTCTTCGATCAGACCGGCGCTTTGCCGCACGAGTTGAAACACGAGCCGCTGACTATCGCGGTTATCCGGCGACTGCACGGCGGAGGCATCGAGCACGCCGATCATCTCTCCCGTCGGCGCGAAGATCGGCGCCGCGCTGCAGGTAAGCGTGGTGAATGCCGCGCGGAAATGATCGGTCTTGTGCACGATGATCGGCGCAAGATCGGTCAGCACGTTCGCCACGCCGCAGGTGCCTTCCTCGCGCTCGGACCAGCACGAACCGATATACAGGCCCGCGTGCTTGAAATCGCTGCGGCGATCGCGGTCGATGCGGTAGTCGATGGTGACGCCGTGCGCGTCGGTGAGCATCACGCAATAGTCGGCGACGCGAATCATGTCGTGCAGACGTGACAGGCATTGACCCGATGCACGCAGAAAAGCTTCTTCCTTGCCTTGCACTTCGCGCAATTCCGCCGAGCTCAGCACACGCGGTCCGATCACGGCGCCGGGGTCGAGCCGGTATTGTTCGAACGATCGCTGCCACGACGAGACGAGCCGCGGAGAATCGGCGGGCGCGGGCAGGCGTCCTTCAATGGCGCCACGCACGCGGTCGATGTGCTGGGTCTGCGAAACGTAAGGCATGGTCGGCTCCAGGCGAGCGACACACAGTGAGATCAGGGCTTCTTGTATCACATCCCGCTTGATGATTCACACTGCAATGCAGCACGCGAGACGCGTGAGACGTTTGTCTCAGTCTCAGGGTGAGACGGGGCGCCTTTGCGGTGAGGATCGCGGCGCATCAACGGTTTGTGCTGTCTCTTCGACCCGACCGTCCGGGCCGCGAATGTCGCGCACGCGAGGTGTGAGACGCCTCAAACGCTGTGTCACGCGGCTGCGGCTCACCGCATCATCTTCCGTTTCGACGCGTAATGCCCTTTAAACAAGGCACTTTCGTGCGGCGGCACGATTTTTCAGCATATTGGCACACCCTTTGCAGTGTCCTGCGCATGACAAAGCGCTGCCGTTCGACGACGGCGCAGACAGGAGACAAGCACAGTGCCATCGCCCATCACCGTCGGCGTGATCGCGAACCCGGCGTCGGGTCGCGACATTCGTCGCCTTACTTCCTACGCGTCGGTGTTTCCGACCTCCGAAAAAGCCAACATGGTGGTGCGTCTGTTAGCCGGGCTCGGCATGCTTGGCGTGACCCGCGTGCTGTGTTTGCGCGACCGGACCGGCGTGGCGGCGCTGCTGCTGCGCGCACTCGACACGCACGACGCCGTCGCCGCGCAGCAGCGCTGGCCGCAAGTCGAGTTCATCGAACAGCCGATCACCGACAGCGTCGCCGATACCCACGCTGGAGTCGCCACGATGCTGAAAGCGGGCGTCGAACTCATCGCCGTACTGGGCGGCGACGGCACGCATCGGGCAGTGGCCGCGCATTGCGCAAGCGTGCCGCTGCTGACTTTGTCCACCGGCACCAACAACGCCTTTCCAGATTTGCGCGAAGCCACCGTGGCCGGTCTTGCCGGCGCGCTGGTCGCCACGGGCGCGGTGCCGCCGGATGTCGCGCTGATGCGCAACAAGCGGCTCGTGGTGCGCTGCACGGCCGGGCCCAATCGCGGCCGCGAGGAGATCGCGCTGGTCGATGTCTGCGTGAGCCGTCAGCGCTTCGTCGGCGCGCGGGCCGTGTCCGATCCGGCCGATATCGAAGAACTCTTTCTCACGTTCGCCGCGCCGGACGGCATCGGCCTCTCGTCGATCGGCGGAGCGTGGGCGCCCGTGGAGCGCACTGCGTCGCACGGTTTGCATCTGCGCTTTGCCACACCCGGTGAATCCGGCGTGCCGCTGGTAGCGCCGATTGCGCCGGGCCGCGTCGAGCGCGTGCTGATGCGCACGTGCGAACGCTTCGAAGTCGGCGTGTGGCGTCCGCTGGAAACGGAGCACGGCACGCTCGCGTTTGACGGCGAGCGCGAAATCGAACTGGAGCGCGGCGACCGCTATGAGATCGCGCTGGATTGGGAAGGGCCGTTGACCGTCGACGTCGAACGCACGCTGCGTTTCGCGGCGTCGCGCCAACTGGTGCGGGAAGTGGCGAACGTGGTTGCGTATCAAAAGTAGGTTGTGAGCAGGCAGTGCATTCATTCAAAGGAGACACACCATGTCGGTTTCAACTGAGTTGAGCAAGGAAGATCTACTGAAGGCGTATCGCATGATGCGCACGATCCGCGAGTTCGAGGAGCGTCTGCACGTGGAATTCGCGACCGGCGAGATCCCCGGCTTCGTGCATCTGTATGCGGGCGAAGAGGCGTCGGCGGTCGGCACGATGCTGCATCTGAACGACGCCGACTACGTGGCGACCACGCACCGCGGTCACGGCCATTGCATCGCCAAGGGCGTGGACGTGCGCGGCATGATGGCCGAGATCTACGGACGCAAGACCGGCGTGTGCCATGGCAAAGGCGGCTCGATGCATATCGCCGACCTGTCGAAAGGCATGTTGGGCGCGAACGGCATCGTCGGTGCGGGCGGTCCGTTGATTTGCGGCGCGGCGCTGGCGGCGAAGTACAAGAAATCGGGCGGCGTGGGCGTGTGTTTTTTCGGCGACGGCGCGTCGAATCAGGGCGTGATTTTCGAATCGCTGAATCTGGCCTCGGTATGGCGGCTGCCGGCGATTTTCGTGGCGGAGAACAACGGCTACGCGGAAGCGACGTCGTCGACGTGGTCGGTGGCGACCGACAACATCGCGGATCGCGCGAGCGGCTTCGGCATGCCGGGCGTGATCGTGGACGGCTTCGATTTCTTCGCGGTGCATGAAGCGCTCGGTGAAGCGATCGAACGCGCGCGCCAGGGCGGTGGGCCGACGCTCGTCGAAGTGAAATTCTCGCGCTATTTCGGCCATTTCGAAGGCGACGCGCAAACCTATCGCGCGCCCGGTGAAGTGCAGAAACTGCGCGACGAGAAGGATTGCCTGAAGCGTTTCGAAGAGCGCGTGGTGCGCGCCGAAATGCTGAGCGTGGATCAGTTGCGTGGTGTGGATGCCGAGGTCAAGAGCTTGATAGACAGTGCGGTGACGGAGGCCAAAGCTGCGCCGCTGCCGACCGCGGAAGATCTATTGAGCGACGTCTACGTGTCTTATCCGTAACGCACGGCATTGCACATCTAAACGATTCTGGAGGCAGACATGGCACGCAAGATCACATTCTCTCAGGCGATCAACGAAGCACTGAGTCAGGAAATGGCCCGCGACGAAACCGTCATCGTGATGGGCGAAGACAACGCGGGGGGCGCCGGATCACCCGGTGAACAGGACGCGTGGGGCGGCGTTCTCGGCGTCACGAAGGGACTGTTTCACAAGTATCCGGGGCGCGTGCTCGACACGCCGCTCTCGGAAGGAGGCTATATCGGCGCGGCAGTCGGTGCGGCGGCCTGCGGCATGCGGCCGGTCGCGGAGTTGATGTTCATCGATTTCATGGGCGTGTGTTTCGACCAGATCTTCAACCAGGCGGCCAAATTCCGCTACATGTTCGGCGGCAAGGCGGTCACGCCCGTCGTGATCCGCGCAATGCAAGGCGCCGGCCTGCGCGCGGCGGCCCAGCACTCGCAGATGCTGACTTCGTTGTTCACGCACATTCCCGGATTGAAAGTGGTTTGTCCGTCGACACCGTATGACGCGAAGGGTCTGCTGATCCAGGCGATCCGCGATAACGATCCGGTGATTTTCTGCGAGCACAAGTTGCTATACGGCCGCGAGGGCGACGTGCCCGAAGAGTCGTATGCGATTCCGTTCGGCGAGGCGAACGTGGTGCGCGACGGCGACGACGCCACCATCGTCACCTACGGACGCATGGTGCACTACGCCACCGAAGCCGCGGAAAAACTCGCGAAGGACGGCATCCAGGTAGAAGTGATCGACTTGCGGACAACCTCGCCGCTCGACGAAGAAACGCTCCTGGAGAGCGCGAACCGTACCGGACGCGTGGTCGTGGTCGACGAAGCGAACCCGCGCTGCTCGATCGCCACCGACATTTCCGCGCTGATCGCACAGCGCGCGTTCCACTCGCTCAAGGCGCCGATCGAAATGGTCACCGCCCCGCACACGCCCGCGCCGTTTGCCGGCGTGCTCGAAGACATGTATATCCCGTCGGCCGCGCAGATCGCCAAGGCCGTACTAAAAGTGAGGGCTTGAACGATGCCGATCCATATGATCACGATGCCCAAATGGGGCTTGTCGATGGAGCAGGGACAGGTCAACGGGTGGCTCAAGGCCATCGGCGACAAGGTAGTGAAGGGCGACGAGATTCTCGACGTGGAAACGGACAAGATCTCGTCAGGCGTCGAGTGTGCGTTCGAAGGCATCTTGCGCCGGCAGATCGCGCAGGAGGGCGACACGCTGCCGATCGGCGCGTTGCTGGCCGTGGTCGCCGACGCGCAAACGCCGGACGCGCAGATCGACGCCGAGGTCGAAGCATTTCAGCGCGACTTCGTGCCGGCCACGTCGGCGGATGGCGACAGTGGGCCGCAACCGGAGAGAGCGCAGATCGGCGGACGCACGGTGCGTTATCTGAAACTCGGCGAAGGCGGCACGCCCGCGCTGCTGATTCACGGCTTTGGCGGCGATCTGAACAACTGGCTGTTCAATCACGCCGACCTCGCCGCGCATCGGGCCGTGTGGGCGCTGGATCTGCCGGGTCACGGCGAATCCGGCAAGGCGCTCGAGACGGGCAGTGCCGACGAGCTCGCGGACAGCGTGATCGCCTTCATGGACGATCGCGGCATCGACAAGGTGCAGTTGATCGGCCACTCCATGGGCGCGCTGATCGCGATGACCGTTGCCGCGAAAGCGCCGGGGCGTGTGGCGTCGCTCGCGTTGATTTCGAGTGCGGGTCTGGGCAAGGAGATCAACGGCGACTACATCCACGGTTTCACAGAAGGCAGCAATCGCAATGCGCTCAAGCCGCAGTTGGCGAAACTCTTCGCCGATCCGGGTCTCGTGACGCGTCAACTGGTGGAGGACATCGTCAAGTACAAGCGGCTCGAAGGCGTGCCCGAGGCGCTGCGCAAGATTTCTGCCTCGGCCTTCGACGGCAATGCGCAACGGGCGAGCTATCGGGACCGGCTGGCGGAACTCGCGCCGCGCGCGCTGGTGATCTGGGGCGCCGGCGATCAGATCATCCCGGCCGCGCATGCGCAGGGTCTGCCGGGCGACATCCGCGTTCATGTGCTCGAAGGTAAGGGGCATATGGTGCAGATGGAGGCTGCGTCCGACGTGAATCGTCTGCTCAACGATTTTCTGGGGCGCTGAAATGGACGCCGCATTGCATGGCGACAGCGTCACCGCGCTCGGTCAGCACGGCAAGCGCAGCGCTGACAAACTCGCGCGGATTCCGGTGAAGATCGTGCCGGCCACGGACGGCGAGGTCTTGCCGAAGCCGCCGTGGCTGCGCGCGAAGCCGATGATGAGCGAGACGGTCGCCGGCATTGCGGCGATCCTGCGCGAGCACCGTTTGCATTCGGTCTGCGAGGAGGCAATGTGTCCGAACATTGGCGAGTGTTTCGCGCGGCGCACCGCGACGTTCATGATCATGGGCGGTATCTGCACGCGGCGCTGTGCGTTCTGCGACGTCGCGCACGGCCGCCCGGCGCCGCTCGACGAAGCGGAGCCCGAGCGGCTCGCCGATGCCGTGGCGGCGCTCGGCCTGCGCTATGTCGTGGTGACGTCGGTGGATCGCGATGATCTGCGCGACGGCGGCGCGGCGCATTTTGCCCGCTGCGTCGCGTTGTTGCGCGAGCGCGTGCCGGGCATTCGGGTCGAAGTGCTGACACCGGATTTTCGTGGACGTGTCGAGCGGGCGATGCAGGCGTTTTCGGGCGCGTGGCCGGATGTGTTCAATCACAACCTCGAGACGGTGCCTGCCTTGTATCGTGCCGCGCGTGCGGGCTCGGATTATCAGGGCTCGCTGCAACTGCTCGCGCGTGTCAAGCAAGCGAACCCGACGATGCTGACCAAGTCGGGATTGATGGCCGGATTGGGGGAATCCGACGAAGCGCTGCTCGACACGATGCGTGATCTGCGCGCACATCACGTAGACATCCTGACGATCGGGCAGTATCTCGCGCCCTCGCGTTTTCACATGCCGGTACGGCGGTATGTGACGCCGCAACAGTTCGACGCGTGGCGCGAGGCGGGATTGGCGATGGGTTTTCGCGAAGTCGTGGCGGGGCCGCTGGTGCGCTCGTCGTATCAGGCCGACCAGATTGGCGATATCGCCATGGCGCGCGTGCCGCAATGATATGAAGAACGGCTGACGTCCTCGCTTGTCGTTGCGCACGACAGGCGAGGAGCGGCAGTCGCGCCGGTTACATAGCACGCGCGATCCGCGATTTGCCTGCAACAATTTATGTCGGAATATGTCACGCGGCGTGAAAAACGCCCGCAAACCCTTGTCGCGCGGGCCTTCTTCGTGGTGAAACAGGGCGACATATCTTCCGGGTCGATTATGTCGGCGTGTCCTTCTATAGTCCGTTTCGTCGCCACGCAGCAGTGACACATGTGGCCCGAATCCCAGAAGGACATATCGTGAAAAATCATTCGTTCATCGTCCCGGCCACCGCCGCTGCATCCGCTTCTGTTTCCGTAACGACCCCGTCAGCCGCTCGCGGCGCGCTGCGCAAGCTCGTGCTCTCCGCCACGGTCGCCGTGCTCGCGCTCGGCAGCGCATCGGCATTCGCCTGGTCGCAACACGGCACGGCCTACACCTCGCGAGGCACCTATAACGGCGCACGGTACGGCTCGTGCGGTGGCAACAGCTGTTCGCATGCGGGCGGTGTCGCCGGCCCCTACGGCGGACTGGCGACCAACACCGGCACTGTGACGCGCAATGCGCCGGGTCAGTTCTCCAATTCGGGCACCGCGACGGGACGCTACGGCAACTCCGTCCAGCATGCAGGCGATACCAATTGCGCCGGCGGCACGTGCTCGCACACCGGCACGCTCACGGGACCCGACGGCAAGACAGCGACCACTTCGGGTGATGTCACGAAGAACGGGGCGGGCCAGTATTCGTCGTCGGGGTCGGTGACGGGCTCGAACGGCAACACGGTCAACCACTCGGCGTCGACGAATTGCGCCGGCTCGACATGCTCGCGTTCGGGCACCGTGACCGGTTCGGATGGCGGCACCGTCAATCACTCCGGCTCCGCCACGCGTGTCGCGCCGGGCGTCGTGACGACCTCGACGAGCGTGACGGGCACGCACGGCAACACGGTGACGTCGAGCGGAACGGTGGTGGCGACGACGGGTGTCGTCGCCACGGGAGGCACGACGGTGGTCGTCGCGCCGAAACCGGTTGTGGTCGCGCCGCCGGTTGTGTATGCGCCACCGCCTCCGGTCGTGGTGACGCCGGCGCCGGTTGTGGTCGCACCGCCGCCGGTCGTGGTGACGCCCGCTCCTGTGGCGGTTGCGCCGAAGCCGGTTGTCGTGACGCCCGCACCGGTTGTGGTTGCGCCGAAACCCGTGGTGGTCGCGCCGCCGGTTGCTTATGTGCGGCCGCCAGTCGTCTACGCACCGCCGCCCCCGCCGCATGCCGTGTATGTCGCACCGCGCGTTGTCTACGTCGCTCCGGCGCCGCGTCCGGTCGTGTGGGTGCCGGGCCACTGGATCGGGCGTGTCTGGGTGCCGGCGCACTGGTCCTGATGGGTGCTGCCATGCGAGTCAAATCCCGGGTGACACTCGAGGCGTGCCGAGCGTCGCTCAATGATTCATCGACACGGCGGATTTATAAAGCAGGCGCGTTGGCAGCGATTGTCGTTGCCGCGGGCGTGGCCATTGCGATGAGCCGCTTCGTCGTGCCAACCGATACACGTGGAGCGAGTGAGTCGTCACAGGAGTGCTCTGCTCGCTACGCCGCGTTGCTCGATCTTGCGGAATTGGCGAGACGTGATGGCAAATCATCGGAGGTGGTGGTGCGCGGGCTGAGCGACAGAGGCGGCGCGATGAGCGGATGTTTGTCGAGGGGTGGCGCGAGGGCGGAGTAGCGTTGTGGTTGGTACTCGCGGCAATCGCGGCACTCACGTCATTCACAGCGCTCATGGCACTTGGGCCACGTCACGCAACGCACTCATGCTACGAAAAAAGAGCGCTTCCGGTTGCAGAACCGGAAGCGCTCTTCGCGTTGCGTGGCGTAGTGACTTGCCGGCTTAGCGGCCTTGCTGCTGCAAATACTGCCTGACGTCGCTCAGCGTCACGCTGCCTTTATGGGCTGCGTCGATCTGATCGAAGTGCTTGGCCACGAAGCCGAGACCTTGGGTCTGTGCCTGCGCTTTCGTGACCGAGGCGCCATTGCTGAGCGCCGAATTTGCCCCAAGACGTGCTTCGAGCCGTTGTTGCGCCTGCTGCTGCAATTCCGTGCCGGTCGACGGCGCGATCGGCGCCGCACGATTCTGCGGAAAGAACGGACCGTCCACGCCGTGTGCGCCGGCAGGCGGAGTCGCGGGCGCCACCGCTTGCGGCGGCAACGCGTACGCGTTGCCGACCAGGCAGCCGAGCGCGATCAATGGGGCGACACGCCGCAACTTTTCGATAAGAGACATGATGACTCGCATGGGTTGAGTGAATAGGGTAGCGCGAACGGGGTTTATCCGACCGGCTTCGCGCAGGTGTCCATGAAAGGCTCCATCAGGGCGACGTCACTTGCGCCGTGGCGGTAGCGGTCGGCTCGCTGGCGGGACTTTCGTCGGGCCATGGCGCCGGCAGCGTCCACAGCGCCAGCGCATCGGGCAACGGCGTGCCGCGATAGAAACGCACGAGATCGCGCTTCATGAGCGGACGGGCGACGTCGTCGAGATAGATCATGTGACCACCCTGGAAGAAATTGACCTGCAAATCAGGGTTCAGGCCGGGCACGGTCTGCAGTCGCGCCAACTGTTTCTCGGTATTGAAGAACGGCGTGGCCAGATCATGGAAGCCGTTTTCCGAGAGCACCCTGAGTTGCGGATTGAGCGTCAGCGCGCCGAGCAGGTCGGGAATCGTGTCGGGCAACGCTTGCCCGTCGTGCGAGAAATCCCAGAGCTCGATGATTCTGTCGTTGAGCGGCATATAGGTCGCGTTCGGCGCCGTGTAGCCGAGATAGTCCGGCATCTGGGTGGCGAGCGCCGTGGTGAACGGCTGCGAGATCAGGATGTCGGACGGATCGGAATCGCTTTGCAGACGTGGATCCGAATTGGGCAGCGACACGCGCCCGTCATAGCGGCCGATCGTCGTGCCGGGCAGCAGGCTCGTCGAGAATGGATCGCGGTTGAAGTAGCCCTGCAAGGCCTGCACGGTCAAACCCGACGGCAAGGTCCACGACTCGAGCGTGTTCGCGTTGGGGAAGACGGGCTTGCCCAACGCGCCGGGTATGCCGAGCTGGCTGAGCACCCACGACTGCGAGTAGCGCCTGAACTTCTTGTATTCCGCCGTGACGAAAAGGCTCGTTTGCAACGCATAAAGATCCAGATTGAGCGGTGCTGGCGAGGCCTGGTTGTAGTACGCCGCAACCGCCGCGTAGCCTGGGAAGTAACCTGCCAGCGTATCGGTATCGAGCGCCAGTTCCTCCGATGAACCGGTAATGGCGACGGCTTCGATCGCATCCGAGAAATAGTTCAGGATTGCAGATTGCAGGACGATGCCGGTCAGATGCACGCCGGCGGATTCGAGCGCGAGCGCCAGCATGTCGGTACGCGGCGTGCCGTACGACTCGCCATACAGATAGATCGGCGAACTGCTGCGATTGTTGACCGCCAGATACCGCTGGATGAAGTCGCGCATGATGTTGACGTCCGCGTCGGTCGTCCAGTACTGCTTGTTCCTGTTCGGCTGAATCGCTTCGGAAAGCCCGGTGCCCGGCGGGTCGATGAAGACCATGTCCGTGGTGTCGATCAGGCTGTCCTGGTTATCGACGAGCGCATAGTTCGGCCAGTTGCCGAACAGCGGGTCGGGCGTAGCCACGCGCGTCGGTGCGAATGAGCCGAGCCGCAGCCAGATCGACGAAGAGCCCGGGCCGCCGTTATAGACGAACGTGATGGGGCGCGCCGCGCCGTTCGCGCCCGGTGCGGTGTATGCCACATAAGACATCGTCGCTTCCGGGTTGCCGCTCGCGTCGGCGGCTGTCAGATGGCCGGTGGTGGTGGTGTAGTTGATCGGCGTCCTGCCGAACGTCCACTGATAGTGCATGACCGCCGCCTTTTCCGAAGCCTGCGCGGGCGCGAGGCCGTCGTTGGGCTTCGTGGAATAGGCGACGAGGTCGATCAAGGTCTGATTGGCGGTCGACGCTTGTGGCTGCGAGGCCGCTTGCGCGCTGAGTTGTTGATTCGCAGCGGTCTGCTGCATGCTCACCGCCGTGCCGGAGGACGAACCGCCGTCCCCGCCGCCGCAACCGCCGAGCAGCATGGCCGTTGCAGCAATTGTCATTGCCAGAGCTCCCGGAGCCGGCAGCCTGCGCTGACGGGAAGGGCGGTTGCCTCGAAAACGCTCGTCTCGTTTCATCTCTATCCTCGGTGGTGGATTCAGATACCTTTTTACAAAGGCCGCCCGTTGTGGATGGAGATGCATCGGAGTTCGAATTATTCTGGATGCATCGCCGCAACATGGCGGTGGAGACCAACTTGCTTAAAAATTCATTGCCATTTTGCCGGCTATGCTGGATGCGTAGAATAACTAAGTATTGTGATTGGATATACGGGTTATCTTCGGTATGTTTTTCCGCAATCGAATATTCGTATATTGGCGGCAAATAAAAAATAGATGACGTTGTCGTCTTTTGTCAAGGACGCGACGAATTTCCGTAATAAGGGCTTTGCAAAGCCATGCGTAGATTCATGCAAAAGTAAGTGCGCACGGACTTCACGGCGCAATTAATTCGCTGATTATTTATTACAGAATTAAAGTTATTGTTTGCTAAATGTAATGAGCAATCGTTGCAGCATTGGCCGATCAGCTCGATTGATTTTCCGGGCGAATCAGATTGCGCTCCAGATATATCGCGCCGGCAATCGGATTGAAGACGTAGGCCGGAATCCGTGCGAAACCTAGCGATGCGTAAAGATCGAGCGCCGCCTGCATGGTCGGCAGCGAGTCGAGACGAATGCGGTGATATCTCGCTTCTCTCGCGATATCGCAAATCCGCGTTGCCAATTGCCTGCCGGCCCCCAAACCGCGTCCCGATGGACGGACATAAAGCCGCTTCATTTCGCACGTGGTGTCGTCGAGAGGCCGCATGGCGACGCAGCCAATCAGTTCTTCCCGGTGGTACGCGAGAAGCATCCGGCCGCGCGGCGCGGCGAATTTGCCAGGCAAGCCGGCGAGTTCGGATTCGAAGTTCTGGAAGCCGAGATCGACGTCGAGGCTCCCGGCATATTCGCGGAAGATGGCCCGGACCGTTTCCAGTTGCCGCGGGAATTCGGCGGTGGTGATCTGGATCATGGGTGTTCGTTGACCGCGCGGTCCTATTGCGCTTGCGCCAGCACCAACGGGAAGCGTATTTCGAACCTGGTGCCCACACCTTCGCGCGAAACGAAATCGATGTGCCCGTTCAACACGCGGCACAATTCCTTGACGATGGCGAGACCGAGGCCCGTGCCGGGAATATCGTCGCCGGCGGCGCGCTCGAATTCGTCGAAGACGCGGTCCGCATCCGATGGCGCTATGCCCACGCCGGTATCCGCGACGCACATCGACCAATGCTCTGCACCGGCCATCGCGAAGTTCAGTTCGATTTGCCCCGACTTCGTGTACTTGGTCGCGTTGGAGAGCAGATTGACGGCGATCTGTTTGAGCTTGAGACGATTGGACGTGACGGCGGTCAACGCCGGATCGAACACCGCGCGCAATGTGAGTCCTTTTGCTTCGATCGACGGACGCGACGAGGTGACGAGTTCCTCGAACAACTCGCGCGGGTCGACCTGTTCGAGTGCGAGCGGGGCACCGTCGCCGAGCACCACGGAATACTCGACCATCTGATCGACGAGCTGTTTCATGTCCGTGGCCTGGCGGTTTGCCAGCGACAACGCCGTATCGGCTTTTGCCGGCACGCGCGCGATCAATTGCAACGCGATGGAAAACGCGTTCAGAAAGTTGCGCAGATCATGGACCACGCTGCGCGTGATCTGCATGCGCGACTCGTACAGATCGCTCACCAGCCGCTGCTTCAGCACCAGTTCGTGATTGGCGCGCTCGAGCCGGCCGGTGTACTCGTCGATCTTGCGGTCCCGTTCACTCACCACCTGCTTGATCGACGTGAGCGTCACCATGCTGAACGTTTCGGCGATCAGGCGCCGTGCCCGGCTTTCATGGCGGCGCGTGAACGTGCTGTCGAGCGCGGCGAATTCCTCGAGCGCCGCGGCGAGCACCTGATGAAAGAGATCGAGCTCGCGCACGAGTTCCTCGATGCGATAGCCTTGGCGCCAGCGCACCTCGCCATGCTTTCTCGCATTGCGCTCGATGGCTGTCTCGACCCGTTCGAGGTCTTCGACATCGAGTGCCGCGCACAGTCCGTCGAGAATTTCCGGCAAATGATCCGCGAGTTGCTGGTAAGTGAGTTTGTCCGCTTCGACGAGATCGGTGTCGCCG
This sequence comes from Paraburkholderia dipogonis, assembly GCF_042680985.1. NCBI lineage: Bacteria > Pseudomonadati > Pseudomonadota > Betaproteobacteria > Burkholderiales > Burkholderiaceae > Paraburkholderia > Paraburkholderia dipogonis. Next base: position 154,014 of record NZ_JBHUFR010000034.1, read on the forward strand.
AATACGGCATTCATCCATTGCTCGGTCAGTCGGGTCCGCTCCGCGCGGACGAAGTCGGCAAAATTGCGCAACGGGCTAACACGTGTTTCGGTCATGATGGCGCAGTGGGATGAAGTTTCTACAACACTACAAGGGGCTCGCAGCACTCGGGCGCGCCGGACCCGACTCGCATCGCGGTCTGGCAGGCATGTAGTCGAGGCTGACGTCACTTGAAGGCCGGTCCGGCCAGCGTTTCGCCCTCACGTGCTCCGGAAGGTCGTGGCAGCCGATTATTCGCGATCATTATCGCCGGAACCGCGGGGAGTGGAACACCTTTTGCGTAGCTATCGAAAGGGTAGACAATACCGTCTACGCGGACGTTCGGCGGCCCCTGATGCACTCAATCCTGCTGGTGGACGATGAGCCGGAAATCCTCGCGGCGTGGCGCCTGATACTCGAAAACGAAGGCTATGAAGTCGGTTGCGCGAGCAACGGCGTGGAAGCGGTCGCGCAAGCCGTGGCCTGTGTACCGGCCTTGATCATCACCGACTGGATGATGCCGCTTATGGACGGCGCCGAGTTGTGCCGACGGCTGAAAGCGATACCGGCGCTCGCTAATGTGCCGATTCTCGTCCATACCTCCGTTCCGCCAAACGAGGGCGCGGGCAAGAATTGGGATGTCTGCCTGAGAAAGCCTGTTGGCGCGACACTCTTTCTGACGACGGTCGCGCAATTGTGCAAGCAACGGCATTAGCTACTGACGGCTCGCAGTGCAACGGGCAATTTATTCCGAGCCGCGTATGTCGTTTGGCTCAGCGACCGGCAATATCGCCCTGTGAGTTTCGCGTCGCTGCATCAGTCGGAATTGATCGCCTTTAAAAAATCCACGAACGCGCGCAACGGCGCCGGCAAATGACGACGCCCCGGATAGTAGAGAAACGGGCCCGAAAAACGCTGCCACCACGGCTCCAGAATCGGCTCCAGCGCGCCGCTGTCGAGATGCGGGCGCAGCAGGTCTTCGAACAGGTGAACGACACCCACGCCCGCGACGGCCGCGCTCACCGCGAGATCGATCGCCGCGCCCGGCCGCACCAGCAGCGGCCCCGATGGATTCAGCTGCAAGACTTCGCCGTCGCGCTCGAAATACCAGATCGGCATGGCGCCGCCGGCGAATTGACCGCGCAGGCACGCGTGCGAAAGCAACTCGCTCGGATGGTCGGGACGTCCGTGCGTGTCGAGATAGCCCGGCGCCGCCGCCGTGGCGAAACGTTGCACGCGCGGTCCGATCGGAATCGCGATCATGTCCTGCTCGAGCCGCTCGTCGTAGCGAATGCCGGCGTCGCAGCCGATCGACAGCACGTCGACGAAGCCATCCTCGACCACGACCTCGACGCGGATGTCGGGATACGTCTTCAGGAACGCGGCGACGATGCCCGGCAAAACGATGCGCGCGGCGCTCGACGGCACGTTGAGTTTGAGCGTGCCGGCCGGTTTGTCCCGGAACACGTTCAGCACGTCCAGCGCCGCTTCCATTTCGCTGAAGAGCGGCGTCAGCTTCTCGATGAGTCGCAAGCCGGCCTCGGTCGGCGCCACGCTGCGCGTGGTGCGGTTGAGCAGGCGCAAGCCGAGCCTGGCTTCGAGGCGGCGCACGGCGATACTCAGACTCGACGCCGACACGCCGCCCATGCGCGCCGCGTCGCGAAAGCCGCCCGCGCGGGTGACTGAGACGAAGGCAGCGAGATCATTCAGTTCCATGGCGATTGTGCAGAATGTTGAACAACCCGTACACGTTAGACGGCTTTATTCAACGGTGCAACCCGGTCCATACTTGCGTTCAACCACTTACCTAGGAGCGCGTCATGTCGAATCCCAGCACTACGGATACCTTCCCGCTCGCCGGCCACCTCGTGCGCCGCATGGGCTACGGCGCCATGCAACTGGCCGGCCCCGGCGTATTCGGTCCGCCGAAGGATCGCGACGCGGCGCTCGCGGTGCTGCGCGAAGCGGTGGCGTCGGGCGTCAATCACATCGATACGAGCGATTTTTACGGGCCGCACATTACCAACCAGTTGATCCGCGAAGCGCTGCATCCTTATCCCGGCGACCTCGTGATCGTCACCAAGGTGGGTGCGGTGCGCGGCAGCGACGGCGCGTGGCTGCCGGCGTTCGAACCAGACGACATCGAGCGCGGCGTGCACGATAACCTGCGCAATCTCGGTCTCGACGCGCTCGAAGTCGTCAACATGCGGGCCATGGGCGATATTCACGCGCCTGCCGAAGGGTCGATCGAAAAGCAGGTCACGGCGCTGGCCGAACTGCAACAACGTGGGATCGTGCGCCATATCGGCTTGAGCAACGTGACGGCGACGCAGATCGAGGAGGCGCGGCGCATCGCGGAGATCGTCTGCGTGCAGAACCACTACAACCTGGTTCATCGGCACGACGACGTATTGATCGGCCAACTCGCGGAGGCGGGCATCGCGTACGTGCCGTTTTTCCCGCTGGGCGGATTCACGCCGATTCAGTCGTCGGCGCTGTCGGAGATTGCACAAACACTCGGCGCGACGCCGATGCAAGTGGCGCTCGCCTGGCTGTTGCAGCGCTCAGCTAACATTCTGCTGATCCCCGGCACGTCGAGCGTCGGGCATCTGCGTGAAAACCTGCAGGCGTCGCAATTGAAATTGTCCGCCCAGGTGTGCGCGGAACTGGATGCGATCGGCGGTGCCACACAGTTCTAGTCGCCGATCACACAAGGAATCCTGTGCATGCGGCGTCATGATCGGCCTGTTATCCCTGACGCGACAGAACCGATGTTCCACCGGTATCAACCGGGAGATCATTTCCGCCAGGGCGCTGGATCGAAGGCTCGTTTCGCGGCTTCCAAAAACACGCGCTGACGGATCGTCAGCCCCTGCCGCGTGGGCGTGAGGGCAATGACCGGTGCGGGTTCGAGGCGCCACGCAGGCAGCACGCGCTTGAGCTTTCCCTCCGCAATCAGCCGGGCGCAATCCCATTCGGATCGCGCGACGACGCCCAGACCGTCCAGCGCCCAATCCCTTACAACGGTACCGTCGTTCGAAGACAATGCGCTGCTCAACCGAACCGCGACGGCTTTGCTCGTCCGTTTGCCCGCTGCATCGTGTTGAGTGAAACGCAGACGTGTCACGTCTTCATCGTTCTCTCGCAAGGTCAGGTAGGCGTGCAGGGTCAGCTCGGACGGGTGCTTGAGCTTCGACAGGCCGCGCGCCAAGGCGGGGCTCGCACACAGGAAGCGGTCGTTCGGCGCCAGAAAATGTCCTACCCAGGACGAACGTTTGATGTGGCCGATGGAAATGACGACGTCCGCGCCTGACGCGGCGGCGAGCGGACTCTCAACCAGGATGAGCGAAATCGCGAGGTTCGGATGCGAGCGATGCAGATCGCGAACCAGCGGCCCGACATATTCGCGACCGAACCCAAACGGCGCCACGACGCGCAACTGGCCGCTCACGCCAGCCGCCTCTCCGGAAATGCGGGAAGGAATCGACTCGATCCTCTCGAGAATGTCGATGGCCTCCTGAATAAGCCGCTGCCCCTCGTCAGTGAGGGAAATTCCCCTGGCCGCGCGCGTGGCAAGACGCACTCCCATACGCTCCTCGATGCGCTGAAGCCGCACCGTGACCGCGGGCGGCGTGAGATCCAGCAGCCTTGCGGCCGCGGCAAGCGATTGCGACGCACCGAGCGCGCGGAGCAGTTGCATGTCTTCTAATCGGAGCATTAAGCACCTGTTAATGAGGAATTCATTGAATATTAAACACGGGAAATATTATTTTTCCTATAGTGGCTCACGTAATGAGGCTTTGTAAAACCCGCCAATGCCGCCGCTATCCGGCTTTGTCCCGGCAGCGGCAGGCAGACTTCCTACCCCTATGAGCGCTCCCCATGGATAAACGTGAACGTAGTGAGCAGTGCCCGAGGACGATGAACCCCGAGGGACTGACGCCGCCTGGCGGCCACTACAGCCACGTCTCGATAGCCAACAGGATGGTTTTCGTCTCGGGGCAGTTGCCGATCGATCCGACAGGACGAAAACTCACAGACAAGCCTTTCGAAGCGCAGGCAGGGCAGGTGTTGGCCAATCTCGCTACGGCGCTGGCCGGCGCGGGCAGCGACGTCACGAAACTGGTCCAGGTTCGTGTGTATATCGTCGATATCGAGTATTGGCCGACCTTCAATGAGATTTATGCGCGCTGGGCCGGAGCGGCGAGACCCGCACGCGCGGTGGTCCCGGTTCCTGCGCTGCACTTCGGTCTGAAGATCGAGGTCGAAGCGGTGGCTTGTGTCTAGTCGGTCCGATCGAATCGGTGCGCCAGCGTTGGAGAGTGCAATGCGTTTTAGTTCTTACTGGCTGGAGACGGCCGAGCCATTTGTCGGCAATGCGCCTGATCTGCATGACGGACGCTGCGACGTGGTCGTGGTGGGCGGCGGGATCACCGGCTCGGCGGCTGCATTGGCGCTCGCCAAGAAAGGCGCGCGCGTCGTTGTCTGCGAGGCGGGCACCGTGGGGCAGGCGGCGTCGGGCCGCAACGGCGGCATGTGCAACAACGGCTTCGCACAGGATTACGCTTCGCTCTCGCAGCGGATCGGCGTGGAATTGGCCAACCGGCTGTATCTCGCGTTCGACGCAGGGGTCGACACGGTCGAGCGGCTGGTCAGGGAAGAGTCGATCGATTGCGATTTCGTTCGTAGAGGCAAGCTCAAGCTCGCGGCGAAGCCGGAGCATTTCGACAAGCTCGCGCGAAGTCAGGCGTTGCTCGCCGCGGGCGTGGACCCCGATACGCGTCTCGTGACGAAGGCGGAGCTTCGCGACGAGATCGGCTCGGACCGCTATCACGGCGGGTTGATCTTCGAGAAGAGCGCCGGGATGCATGTGGGCCGCTATGTCCGTGGTCTCGCGACGGCTGCGCAGGCGCGCGGCGCGCAGATTCTGGAGCATGCGCCGGTTCTGGATTTACGAAGAGAATCCGGCGACGCCTATGTGGCGCGAACACCGCGCGGAGAAATCCGCGCACCGCAAGTGCTGTTGGCGAGCGGCATCTCGCAACTGGGACCGTTCGGCTGGATCCGGCGCCGAATCGTGCCGGTGGGGGCGTTCATCATCGTCACCGAACCTTTGCCGACGCAACGGCTCGATCAGCTGCTGCCGACGCGCCGGATGGCCACCGACACGAAAAACTTCGTCAACTTCTTTCGCGTCACGCCCGACAACCGGATATTGTTCGGCGGTCGCGCGCGCTTCGCGGCGTCGAACCCCCGCTCGGACGAAAAAAGCGGAATGATCTTGCGGCAGCAGATGATCGCCGTGTTTCCCGAATTGGCCGACGCGCGCATCGACTATTGCTGGGGCGGCATGGTCGACATGACGGCCAATCGCCTGCCGCGCGCGGGTGAGCGAGACGGCATGTACTACTCGATGGGCTATAGCGGACACGGCACGCACATGGCCACGCTGATGGGTACGCTGATGGCGGAGATCATGGACGGACGCGCCGATCTCAATCCGTGGAAGGACTTCGACTGGCCCGCTATTCCGGGGCACTTCGGCAAGCCGTGGTTTTTGCCTTTCGTGGGCGCATGGTACCGGCTCAAGGACACGCTGCAATGACTTCACCCGGTCGCCAACGGCCGGGAGCACGGGATCGAAGGCATGGAAGAGTACATGGAGGTCAAGTCGACACTCCGGTTCTACGATTGAGGGGCCGCCGCGCCTGACGTGATAACGCTGCAAACTCGATGCCATTAGTTTGGTAAAAAGACTCGGATTGGAAACCTACGGAATCCGAAACTTAGTTGAGAACGCATCATGCGCACTGCCGTGCTCACCCTCCAGGTGGCACGACGCTTTTGCAGTAGCCGCGCCTCCCGCCCTTCTAAAAGTCAGCGACCTTGCCCCATGCCGAGTCGGCAAATCGGGCAGGCCGATAGGGGATAGGATCGACGATCGGCGCCGCAGCGGTGGCCAGATCCGCGATCAGATGTCCTGCGCCGGGCCCGATCCCGAACCCGTGACCGGAAAAGCCCGCGGCCAGGATCAATCCGGGTACGCCCGGCACTTCGCCGATACCCGGCACGCCGTCGGGTGTGCTGTCGACGAAACCTGCCCACGCGTGTGTGATTTTCGCGTTGCCAAGTTCGGGCAGCAGTTCGATGGCGCGGCGATGCGTTTCCCTCACGGTAGGCATGTCGGGTTTCGGATCCAGAATGCGTACCCGCTCCATGGGCGTGGGCGCGTCGAGCTGCCACCGCTTGAGCGTCTCATGACCGCCGCGCACGCCTTCCAGTCCGCCCGGAAGAAGGCTGCGCCAACGCTTGGCGAACATGGGCACGAATTGCGGGGCGAATCGCAGGAACTGCGGCGTCACGTCCACGCGCGCGCGTCCGCTGATCGCCAATGCGTAGCGTCCATCGGTTCGGCGAGTGATCGATACGCCGGAAGTGAACAACGCATCCGGCAAGGGAGTCTCGACAGGCGAGACGCTAAGGATAGACTGGCGGATCGATGCCTGGGGAAAGCGGATGCCGAGTTGGCGGCAGAATGCGGACGCCCACGCGCCGCCGGCAAGCACGACTGTCCGGGTCTTGATGACTCCGGCTTCCGTGACGACGCCGCAGACCCGGCCGCCCTCCAGTTCGATGCCGCGCGCCGCGCAGTGCTGGGTCACGCTGCCCCCCAGCTTCATGAGCGCGGTTGCCACGGCGGGCGCGGCTTTCGCGGGGTCCGCCGTGCCGTCGCTGGGCGAGAAGACGCCGCCTTTCCAGGGCCGCCCCGTCGCCTTCCCGCGCTCGGCGGCTTGCTTGCTATCGAGCAGGTAGGTCGTCACGCCCGCCGTCTTGGCAAAATCGCCCCAACTCGCCCAACGGGCCAGCTCCGCATCGTCATTGCTCAGATACAACAGCCCGCAGCGATGAAACCCCGTGTCCTCACCGGATTCGACGGCAAATCGTTCCCAAAGATCGAGGCTCTTGCTTGCGATCGGCAATTCACGCTCGTCGCGGTTTTGCTGTCGGCACCAGCCCCAATTGCGGCTCGACTGCTCGGCGCCAATTCTTCCCTTCTCGACCAGGGCGACTGAAACGCCGCGCTGGGCCATGTAATAGGCAGCAAAGACACCGATGATGCCGCCTCCGATCACGACCACGTCGGCGGCGGCAGGCAGCGTGGGCGATGTTTGAATGTGAGTCAGCGGAGGGGACATGATCAATTTCGTTCGACTGGAGCCTGGACGGTTTGCGTAACGTAGAACTTCGCCACGCGTTCGCTGCTTTCCCATCCGATCGACGCACCCTGCGGCACGAAGAGTGCGTCGCCGGCGCCGAGCGACAGCACGCTGCCGTCAGGCTCGGCGAATCGCACGCCGCCGGCCAGAAGATGCATGAACTCATTGACGCGATGCGGGCGGATGATCCGATGGTAAGGCGTCGAATCCCACGTACCCGCTTTGTACTGCGCGTCGTCGTCGGTGAAGACGTTATCGCTGCGGCATTCGGGAGCCGGGCCCAGCAGTACCTCTGCTGGAAGCGTTGCGGATGGCTTGAAGTCGGCTTCCGCGCGCAACGGGACAAGGCCTGTCTTCGTCGGCCTCTTGCTGGCCGCGGCGCAGAACACGAATAGCGCGCGCGATTGGGCCATGAAGCGAAGCGCGGTACCCTTGCCGATCACCGCGCCTTCTTGCGGGCCCAGCACCAGCGGCGCCATGCCGGCCGCTTCGAGTGTGAGCGAGCCTTCCATGACGACGATGGTTTCGATGTGGGGAAAACTCGCCACGTCGAGCTCGCCGATGAAGCTGACACGACCCGCGGCCATCGAGTCCGGTCCTTCCCATGCGATCTCGCGATGGCGTGCGAAGGGATCGTTCTGACCGAAACCTGCCCTGCGGAAGGAGGTCGAAACAGGCGCACCTTCAATGCGGTGCAATACGAATGCTGTGGTCACGTCTACTCCTATGAATTGCGCGGATGATGATTCGTGCCTGCAATTATGCGGCGCGAGCCTCTCCGGATGATTAACCCTCCAACAAGCGGACGTTAAATGCCGGTTAATGCAGAAACGCTTGTCGGGGACCTGGTGCACTGCCGGGACTTCTGCGCGTACAACGTGCTCGCGTGATGCCAGTTATCGGCGATCACAGTGCGGCAAGCACCGTATCCAACTCCGTCAACAGGCGGTCGGCATCGTTAGCGCCAAAGACCAGCGGCGGGCGGATCTTCAGCACACTCGCGTCCGGCCCGGTCGCGGAAATCAGCACGCGCCGCTGGCGCAAGCCGTTGACGATCTTGAGTGCCGTCGCGATGTCGGTGTCCTTCTTCGCGCGGTCACGCACGATCTCGACGCCGAAATACAGGCCCGTGCCGCGCACGTCGCCGATGCATTCGTATTTCCTCGCCAGTGCGTTCAAGCCCTCGAACAGGATCGCGCCGACCCGCTGCGCGTTGTCGGGCACGTGTTCGTCGCGCAGCACGTCGAGCGTGGCCTGCGCGGCCGCGATCGCGACCGAATTGCCGCCGAAGGTGTTGAAGTAACGCATGTCCTGCCCGAAGCCGGCGACGACCTCGGGGCGCACGACCAGGCCCGCCACCGGATAGCCGTTACCCATCGGTTTGCCGAGCGTGACGATGTCGGGCACGACGCCATGGCGCTCATGCCCCCACATATGCGTACCGCTGCGCCCGAAGCCGGACTGCACCTCGTCCGCGATGAACAGGCCGCCGGCGCGGCGCACCACCTCGGCTACCGGTGCGAGTACCTCGGTCGGGTGGGCGAACACGCCATCCGACGAGAAGAATGAATCGGCGATAAACGCCGCCAGACCGCCGCCGTGACGGCGGATGTCCTCGATCTGCATCTCAACCTGTGCGGCCATGCGCTGGCCAATCTCCGACGGCGGCACCCTGTACGAGTCGGGAGCCGGCACCGTGCGCACGTAAGGGCCTAGCAAGGCCCTGCGGCCCAGCGACGGCGAAAAGCTCGAGGTGAGATGCGAATTGCCGTGATAGGCCTCGCTGGTCACGATCACGCCGGTCTTGCCGGTGTACTGCATCGCGATGCGCGTGGCCAGGTCGTTGGCCTCGGAGCCGGTGCAGGTGAACATCATCTGGCCCGCGCGGATCGACGTGTTGAACGTCGAGAGCAGGTCCTCGGCGTAGTCGAGGATCGGCTCCTGCATGTAGCGGGTATGCGTGCAGAGCGTCGACAGCTGGCGGGTGACGGCATCGACGATGCGCGGATTGGCATGCCCGACGCAGACGACGTTGTTGTAGGCATCGAGATAGTCGTTGCCCTGGTCGTCGTACAGATAGACCTTCTCGCCGCGCACGATCTTGACGGGCTCGGCATAGAACAATCGATACGACGGACTGAGCAGCCGTAAGCGGCGCGCAATGTGCCGTTGCGTGCCGGCGTCGAGGTGATCGAGCGACGCCGGATCGAAGCCGTTCGGCATGTCGCCGCGCAGGGCGTCGTGGGATTGGCTGCTAGCGGCGGCCTCGGTTTGAGCGGCCGGCTGCGACGGGGTGGTGATATTCATAGGGCGGTCAGGATCGGTGTGGTGAGCGGTGCGATGGAAGAACTAGAGCAAGGCGTTGGAAACAGTCTCAGGGTCGCGCTGCATGTACCAGCGCAAATGCTCCCATCCCGGCCGTGTGAAACGCAGGATGTAGGCTTCGTTTTCCGGGAACAGCGTGGCGCGCCATGAGGTCAGCAACGCGCGCGCCGCGACGCGCGCCATGGCCAGGTGCGGAATCAGCAGCAGTTCGTCGCGGCTGAGTTCGGCACGCGCGAGATAGCCGCGCAGCAGGTCGCGCGCGTCGGCGAACAGGTCGTGCGGGCCGTTGGCATCGAAGTCGAGCGGAAACTGGTTCATTACCGCCGTGGCGACGTCGATCGCTACTGCCGTGTGCACGGTGTCGCCGAAGTCGATGATTCCGCTGACGAAGTTCCGGTCGCCCGGGTTGGCGACGATATTCGAGCGGTTGAAGTCGTTGTGTACGACCTGCGCGGGACATTGCCGCAGGGCCGGCTCGATCGCGGCGAAGCGTGCGAACGCCTCCGCGATAAAGGCGCGATGCGAAGGATCGGCGATATGTGTTTGCAGCCCCGTTAGATTCGCCAGATGCTTGACGTCCCACGCGAGTACGCGGTGCTGGTGCGGATGATGGAAACCGGCCATGGCCGCTTGCAGTCGCGCCAGCATCTCGCCGATCGCGTAATGATCGACCGCGGCGCTCCCGCTCAGCGCATCCAGCGGCATGCCTTCGAGGTAGCTATAGAGCCGCGCCGTACGATACGGCTGCGCGGGCGACGTCACGGGTACGACGAATTGTCCGTCGATACCCGGCAGCACGCGCGGCACCGGCAAGTCCGGCGCGACGGCGGCAACATGGCGCATTGCGGCGACCTGCAAGTCGAGTTCTTCGGGCGTCTCGCCGGGGTTCGAGATTTTCAGTACGTATCGCGCGCCGTCGCTTGCGTCGATGCGGAAGGTGTCGTCCTTCTCGGTCGCAAACCGTGTAGCCGCGCCGTCGATGCCGTAAACACTGCGGGTGATCGCGAGCGCATCGAATGTATTCAGGCGTGAAAAGCCGACCGACAGGCTGCTCCCCAACAGGGTATCGAGCGCAACGGCGGACGTTGTGCATAAGCTTGCAGAAGTGCTGGGCGTGAACATGGGCAATACGGCGCGAGAAGAGTGGGCTGCGGTAGGGCAGGACGTTTCCGACGCGCTGTCAACGTGGGGACAGGCGTCGGATCGGTCGCGCGATGCGAATCCCGGCCCGCCGTCGAACACGGCGGTCAAGGAGGCGCAAATTGCTTACAGGCCAAGCTGCTCGGCCAGTTCGACGATGCTCCGGACGGCCGTATAACCGTATTCCGGCGCTTCCGGTTCATGGCCGCGCAGCACGTGCGCCTTGTGGACGATGCCGAGATCGTGCGCGGTCATCAGGTCGTAGCGCGGGCTCGACGAGACGTGCAGGATTTCGTGAGGCTGAACGTCGAGCTTCCTGAACATGTATTCGAAGCCTTGCATGCGCGGCTTGTAGGCCTGGGCATCTTCGGCCGTGATGACGGCGTGAAACGGAGCCCCGAGCTTTTCGATGTTGCTCGCGATCTGCGCGTTGTCCGCGTTGGTCAGGCCCACCAGCTTGTATTTCTTCGCGAGGCGCGAGAGACCTTCCGGGACGTCCGGATGCGGGCCCCACGTCGGCACTGCCAGGTAGAACTTTTCGGCCTCGCTTTCGGCGAACGGCACGCCCGTGCGTTCGCAGGTGCGGCGCACGGCGTTCAGGACGACCTGGCGGTAGGGTTTCCAGGCGCCGAGCACTTCGTCGCGGCGATAGGCGGCGAACAGCTTGACGAAGTTTTCCAGCGCGTCGCCGTGGAGCCGGTTCCCGTAGATTTCGCGCGCCATGTCGGCCATGCGAAAGTTGACGAGGGTGCCGTAGCAGTCGAACGTGATGAATTTCGGCTCGAAGTCGATCATGTCTTCAGTCTCGATGAGTGACGAATCCCAAGGGACTCTTGAATGAAGGGCTTGCCGCACACCGGTTCGGGCAAGCACCGACGGAAATGTCGGTAGATGAAATTTAAACGGGAATGACTTCGCTACTACACCGAATTGATGACGGAAAAAAACAGCTTTTTACCCGTTGTTGAGGGGATTCACGGCAGTTCCTGCGGCGAGACGTGACGCGCTGCAAAATCAGGAACAAATAGCAGGATCGTCTTATCGTCGGGCGTGCGTGTCGGGCTACTATTGCGATCGTGGAGTACGCCGAGGCGCTCGTGTGGAGGCGCCTGACGGAAAGGAGGCAGGGCGGGGATGAAAACGGATTGCACACTCGACCGGCTGGACTTGCGCATTCTCGCCGAGTTGCAAATGCGCGGCCGCATGACCAACGTGGAACTGTCCGACGCTGTCGGACTGTCGCCCAGCCCGTGCCTGACGCGCGTCAAACGGCTCGAGACGGCCGGCTTCATCGCGGGTTACGGCGCGCTGTTGAAGATCGAGAAGCTCGGCGACGTCCAGATCGTGTTCGCCAAGATCACACTCGCGGATCATCGCCGCGAAGACTTCGTGCGTTTTATCGACGCCATTCGCGACATCGACGAGATCATGGAGTGCCATCACGCGACGGGCGGCTACGACTATCTGCTCAAGTTCGTGACGCGCGACGTCGGGCACTACCACAGCGTGATCGAGGGGCTGCTCGAGCGCGACATCGGGATCCAGACGTACTTCAGCTACGTGATTGTGGAGTCGCCCATCGTCAGGAAGCGCTGGCGTCTCGACGCGCTCTTTACCGCGAAGTGAGGCTCGCAATCTTTATTTTCTGAGCGACCAGTTCCGTGCAGAACGCCAGAACCTTTTCGAGCACGGGCGACTGGGTCCGCCCGGCCAGCGTGACGAAGGCATAAGGCGCGTCGATCTGGAGCGGCCGGTCCAGCTTGACCAACACCAACTCTCCTTTTTCGAGCGACGCCCGCGCGGTGCCCAACGCGCCGAGAAAAATGGCGTCGGTGGCGTTCACCGCTTCGACGAGGGCAGCCACCGAGTCGGCAGACGCTCGCAGCAGCCGGCCCGCGTGAGCCGACGGACCGAATTGCTCCACCAGGGTGCGCGTCGCCTCGTCGCTGAGCATCGTGGAGACAACCGGAAAATTGACGATCTCGTCGAAGCTAACCTTGCGACGACGCGCCAATGGGTGCCCGCGCCGGCACATGAATCCCGATTGCACTGTACCGATCAGATCTATGTGCAGATCGTCGTGAGGATGCACCGCGCGTGAATGCACCAGCAATGCGTCGAGCGCGCGCTCGCGAAGCGCGGCGAGCTGTATCTCGGGACTCGTCGTGGAGAGATGCACGCCGACTTGCGGATAGTGGCCGAGCATGTAGGTGAGCAAAGGCCCCGCGAACATCGCGTTCGGCGCGTATCCAAGCCCCAGTCTGAGCACGCCGCCATCGCCCTGACTCAACAACTCGGCGGTGCGTTTGAGATCGACAGCTTCCGACACGATCCGCCGCGCCTTTTCCGCCACCGCCACGCCGAACGGTGTCAGTTCGTTGCGCTTGCCGATCCGGTCAATCAAACGCGCGCCCAGATCCTGTTCGAGCATCTGGATGCTGCGGCTCAACGCCGGTTGTGTGAGATGCACGAGTTCAGATGCGCGGCTGAACGAACCGGTGTCCGCGACCGCCAGAAAATGCATGAGGTGGTGCAGGTTCATTTGCTGCAAGTCTCCTTTGGCAACTAGGTATCAGACAATGTAATCATAATTAGAAAAACAATGCATTGGACACATGGATTTCGGATTTTTACTCTTTGGGTCACGTTGAAACAACGAGACACAAGGAGGAGACATGAAATTCACACGCTTCAGAACAGTCATCGCCACACTGGCGGTCCATTCGCTCGTGGCATGCGGGGGCGGAGGTTCGGCCGGCGGCCTTCAGCCGTCGGCCGTCTCGACGAAACAAGGCCCGATTACAGGGACCGAAAACGGCAACTTGGTTTCCTATCTGGGCGTGCCGTACGCCCAACCGCCCGCCGGCGCCCTGCGGTGGCGTCCTCCGCAACCCGCGGTGCAGCGTGGCGGCACGCTCAACGCCACTGCGTACGGCAAAGCCTGTCCGCAGCCCGTGGCGAACAACGACATCACAGCAGACCAGATGTCGGAGGATTGCCTCTACCTGAACGTTCAGAAGCCCGTGTCAGCCACACCCGGCAGCAAGCTGCCCGTACTCGTCTATATCCACGGTGGCGCATTCGTGCAGGGCTCCGGCGCCCAGGTGGACGGTTCGACGATCGCGAGCAAGGGCAACCTCGTCTACGTGTCTTTCAACTACCGGCTGGGCGCCCTTGGTTATCTGGCGAACCCGGCGCTACAGGCAAATACTCGGGACCCCAACCTCGGCAATTTTGCTGTGCTCGATCAACAGGCAGCGCTCCAATGGGTCCACGACAATATCGCCGCGTTCGGCGGGGACCCGGACAACGTGACGATCTGGGGACTGTCGGCCGGCGCGACGTCGACCTTCACGCTGCTCGAATCGCCGGCATCGAAGGGACTATTCAATAAGGCGGTGATGGAAAGCGGCGGTGGCGGCCCTTATTCCAACCTCCAACCGAGCGACGCCGCGGCACAAGGCAACACGCTGATCGCGGCCACGGGGTGCTCGATCGCGCCGGACGTAGTGGCCTGTTTGCGCTCGCAATCCGCGACCAATATCGTCGCGGCCCAGGCGTCTGGTAAATGGCGTCCCACCGTGGACGGCCACGTCGTCACGCAGGTGCCTTCTCTCGCGTTTGCCGCGGGCAACTTCAACCGCGTGCCGGTGATGATCGGCGGCGTGTACGACGAAGGAACCCTGTTCGTTCCGCCGATCCTGCCGGCTGCGGCTTATCTTCCGGCGTTGGCCTCGCTTGCACCGGCCGGCTACGACATGACGCAGATCGACGCCGCGTATCCGCTCGCCAGCTATCCAGTCCCGGCCCAGGGTTTTGCTCGCGCGATGGGCGACGCCATGTATGGATGCGGCAACAGCTCGCGCCGTGATGAACTATCGGCCTGGGTGCCTGTGTATGGCTGGGAGTTCACCGACCCTGCGCTTTCGTTCCCCAGCAATCCAACGAGCTTTTATCCCGGTTCGCAGCATGGCCTCGATGCGACGTACTGGTTCGGTCCCACGGATGTAGCCACCGCCAGCACCAATCCGGCAATGCAGGTGCTCGGCGAAAAGATGAAGACGTATCTCGCCAACTTCGCGCGCTATGGCAATCCGAACGGAAACAGGACCGATGCCACGCTGCCCAATTGGCCGCGCTACGCGAGCCCGGCTGACCGGTCGATGGTGGAACTGACAATTCCGTCGATCACCGCATCGAACACGGCGTTCGAAACGTCGCACAAATGCAGCACGCTGTGGGGCAAAGGCGTATTCCCCGCGATCTACTGAACTTGCAGTACCAGACTGGACGACCCATGATTCAAAAAGTTATCGACTATCTGAGTGCCGGCCACGCCGGCATACTGTCCCGGCTCGACACATTGCTGCGAATTCCCAGCGTCAGTACCGATCCGGCGTTCGCGCCTCATATGCGTGAAGCCCGAGCCTTTCTGCTTGCGCGCCTCAGAGAGATGGGACTCGCGAATGTGCGCGAACTGGACGGCGGAGGCGAACCGGCCGTGTTCGGCGAGTGGCTCGGGGCACCTGGCAAGCCCACCGTGCTGATCTACGGCCATTACGACGTGCAACCCGCCGAACCTGGCGACTTGTGGCGTACTCCACCGTTCGAACCCACTCACGAGGATGGCCGCATCTATGCGCGAGGCGCGTCGGACGTCAAAGGCTCGACCACGATCGCGATGGAAGTGGTCGCCGCGTTTCTCGCAGTGTCCGGTTCGTGTCCGGTGAATGTGAAGGTTTTTCTGGAAGGCGAGGAAGAAACCGGCAGCCCGACGCTAAAGACCATCATCAAACGTCATCGCGAGTTGTTGTCGGTGGATGCGGCATTGTCCGCAGACGGTGGTCGCGCCAGCGCGGCGTTTCCCACCATCAATACGGGAGCGCGCGGGAGCGGTCAACTGGAATTTCGCCTGCGGACAGCGGACAAGGATCTCCATTCGGGACGGTATGGCGGTTGTGTGCGCAACGCCTTGCATGAAATGGCGTCGCTCGTCGCGTCGTTGCACCGGCCCGATGGTACGGTTGCGGTGCCGGGATTTTATGCGGGTGCTTGCGAGCCGAATGCGCGTGAGAAGGCCGAGACGGCAGCGTTTCCGTTCGAAGTGAACGCTTTCTTCGATGAGATTGGCGCGAGCCGTCATGGCGAGCCGGGCTACAGCGTGCGCGAGCAGATCACGCTTCGGCCCGCACTCGACGTCAATGGCATGTGGGGCGGCTATACCGGGCTCGGTGGGAAGACGATCGTTCCGCACACAGCGAGCGCGAAAATCACCGTGCGCATTGTCGAAGGGCAGACTTCAGAGCAGGTATTGAGCGCCGTCGTGCAGCATCTGCTTGAAGCATGCCCCCAGGACGTCGAGCTGGAGATAGTCAGCCAGTTTAACGGCGCGCCTGCCTCGACACTGGCGGAAAGCCATCCGCTCGTGCGAGCTGCGCAGGCCGTGTTGCAACGCGAATATGGCCGCAAGCCGGTGCATGTGCGGCTCGGCGCGAGCGTGCCGATCACGGCCGTGTTCAAGGAGATGCTAGGCGTCGATACGCTGATGTTCGGCTACAACCTGCCCGACGAAGACGTGCACGCCCCGAACGAATTCTTCCGCCTGAGTTCGATCGGAGAGGGCACGCGCGGCTGGGCCTTGTTGCTCGACGAACTGAGCCGCTTCCCGGTGGAGGCCTTCAACAAGCCATGACACCACTCGTTCGTCACTCCGATCAGGAGATGCAAATGCAAAATCAAACAACCCACATACCGGTCTATGAACCCGCTGCTACGTCACGAACGAATCTGCTGGTTGCGACCACGATCGGCAATGCGCTGGAGTTTTTCGACTTCACGGTATTCGGCTTCTTTGCGATCGTGATCGGTAAGAACTTTTTCTCGCCGCTGAATGCGCAGGGCCAGTTGTTGTTATCCGCGATGACCTTCGGTGTCGGCTTTTTAGTCCGCCCATTAGGCGGCGTGCTGATCGGCATCTATGCCGACCGCGCCGGTCGGCGAGCCGCAATGACGCTCACCTTGACTCTGATGGCGCTCGGCGCGTGCATGGTCGGCCTCGCGCCGACCTATGCCGAGGTCGGCATCGCGGCGCCGTGCATCATGATCGTCGCGCGGCTGATTCAGGGTTTCTCGGCAGGCGGGGAAGTGGGTCCCTCCACCGTCGTGTTGCTGGAAAACGCACCTCGCGGATCGCGCGCGTGGTACACGAGCTGGCAACTCGCCAGCCAGGGCATTGGCATCGCTCTCGGCGCGGCCTTCGCAACGGTGCTTTCATACGCGTTGCCTGCCGACGCACTCTACGGCTGGGGATGGCGAATTCCGTTTCTCTGCGGTGCCGCGATTTTGCCGGCCGGCGTGCTGATTCGCCGGCGTCTCAGCGAACTCGAGCCCGTTACGGAACCCGTCGGCCAACGCGCACCGCATCGTCCTTTGAGCACCTTGCTAAGTGGCCACGGCAGAAATCTGCTTGGCGGCATTCTCCTGCTGATGGGCGGCACCATCACCGCATACATGGTGATTTTCTTTATCCCCACCTATGCCGTCCATGCGTTGAAGCTTGGCGAAACTGGGTCGTACGCGTGCGCGCTCGCCAGCGGGGTTCTCCTCGCGGTGCTGTCGCCGGTGGCGGGAAAGATCGCCGATACCGTGGGACGCAGGCTTCCAATCGTCGTGGGCCGCCTGATCCTGATCGCGAGCCTCTACCCGGCGTATGCGTGGCTCAGCAGCGCGCCGAGCCTGTCGCGTCTGTTCGTGGTGATCGTCGTGTTGATCGTTCCGTACACGCTGCAGGGCTCGCCTTCGGTGACCCTGATACCCGAGCTGTTTCCGAAGTCGATCCGCGTCACGGCAACCGGCACTGTCTACAGCCTCGCGGTTGCCGTCTTCGGCGGGCTGACGCAACCGGCGGCGCTCTGGCTGGCCGACTTCACCGGCAACCGGTTTGCCCCGGCCATCGCAATCACCGCGGGTCTTCTGTTGTCCACGCTCTCGCTGCTCATCATCCGACCGCACGTCGAGGAACCGCTGAGCGGCTGAACATCCTGTCCAGTGTTCCGGCGCCGTGAGTGACGCCGGGATCGCGATCGTTCCATCAATCTGATTTTGTTAGCGCTATGCCGTCGTGTCCCCGTTGGGCACACGCGGATCAACACGTCCTTAAAAAATGGAGATCCAGTTGAACAAGAAAAGTCTGGCTTGGGTTCTGGCCGCGGCGTTGCCGGTAATGGTCCACGCACAGGGATCGGTCACGCTCTACGGCGTGATCGACGAAGGCATCAATTACCAGTCCAATGCGGGAGGAAAAGCGCTATATAACCTGTCGAGCGGGGTTATTCAGGGCAGCCGTTGGGGCTTGAAGGGCAGGGAGGATCTCGGCGGAGGCACTGCCGCTATCTTCGTGCTGGAAAATGGATTCGACATCAATACCGGCGCGTTGGGGCAAGGCGGCCGGATGTTCGGCAGGCAGGCATACGTGGGCCTGTCGTCCAACCGGTACGGTGCGTTGATGCTTGGACGACAGTACGATTCGGTGGTGACCTCGTTGGGTGAGTTTGCTGTCGGCGACCAGTGGGGCGGGTATATCACCGCTCACCCGGGCGACCTCGACAATTTCAACAATACGATTCGCACCAATAACGCGATCAAATACACCAGCAGCAGTTTCGCTGGTCTTTCGTTTAGCGGAATGTACGCGCCTGGTGGCATTGCCGGTTCGGTGACCGGCAATCAGGCCTGGTCGGTCGGCGCCAATTACGTGCGAGGCCCGCTCCGGATCGGCGCGGCATACCTGAATGCGCGTACGCCGAACGCCGGGTTTTTCAGCAACAGCAGCTCGACCGCCGTCACGCCGGCCACTGTTGCGCTGAGTTCTCCCGTGACGACCGGGTTCATCTCAGCTCACAGCTACAGTGTGGCGGCCGCGGCCGGTGCTTATACCTTTGGCGGGGCAACGGTCGGCGTAACTTATTCGAACATTCGCTATGCCGGTCTCGGCGATCTTTCGGCCGGCGCGAACCCGCACGGCTACTCGGGCACCGCGGTGTTCAACAACGTCGAAGCAAATGCTAGCTATCAGCTGACTCCCGCGTTGCTATTGGGCGCAGCCTACGACTATACGAATGGCGGCGGTGTTTCGACGCCAAAAGGAGAGAAACCGGCCGCCACTTATCATCAGGTTTCGGCGGGCGCCGACTACTCTCTCTCGAAGCGCACGGACATTTACGCGATCGCGGTTTATCAGAAGGCCTCGGGTGTCGATTCGCGCGATTCGACCGCAGTCGCCGCGGTTAATCTGCTTACGCCGTCGAGCAACGATCATGCGGCTGTCGTGCGCATGGGAGTTCGACACAAGTTCTAATTTACTGGTGTGCGTGACGCCTGAAAGCACGGGTTGCCGTCCGGTGGAAACCGGGATGTTTGCCATGTGGCTGGCTGATGGAAGCCGGATGATTCGAGAGGTTCACGTCCGATTCCGCGAGGGGCCGCGGGTGTAATTCCCGCCGTCTACTCACTCGTAGCTGACGACAGTGGAAGGTCGGGTCTATCTCGCGGCCACCATTGACGGCGCGCGCGTCGTAGATCTTTCATACAGAAAGGCGCGTCTCCTGCCGCTACGCCAAGCTGACGAGATCGTATGTTTCGCTGAAATTTGGTTGTAAGTCGCCATTGCTAGAGTCGTCGACAGAATTTTGCCGCCGTATGCCGGACAGTTTTCTTCGGACTTCTGGAAAGGGAAGCGCGACAAACCATGAATAAAGCTCGTACGTTCTGGCTCATTCTGACGCTGCTTTTTACGGCGCCTGCCTGGGCGTTCCAATCGCGGGTCGTCGTCATTCCGAGCGCGGCTATGCATAAGTCGCTCGAAGCGACCGTCGTGCTGCCCGATCAATACGCGCGCGGCAAGGCGGCCGACCGCTTTCCGGTCGTCTATCTGCTGCACGGCTCGGGCGGCGACTACACCGACTGGACTACGAATTCGCAGATCGGCAAGTTAGCCGACCGCTATCACGTGATACTCGTGATGCCCGACGGCGGCCACGAAAGCTGGTACATCGACAGTCCGGTCGATCCGCACAGCCGTTACGAAACCTATGTGGGAACCGAGGTGGTGAGTTACGTCGACGCGCATTTCCGCACGATCGCGACACGTCAGGGGCGCGCGATTACCGGCCTGAGCATGGGCGGTTTCGGCGCCTTGCATATCGCGCTGGACCGGCCGGATGAATTCGGCGCGGCGGGCAGCATCAGCGGCGCGGTGGATCCGCGTGGCTGCGAGGATGAGCCCGGCATCGACCAGGTATTTGGCGATCCGATGCGGCACGCCGACTTCTGGAACAACGAGGCGATCGTCGAGAATGCGCGCAGTTTCGGCAATGCGCATATCGCGCTCACGATCGACTGCGGGGTGAACGACTCGCTGGTGCAATCGAACCGGACGCTGCATGAGCGGCTCGTCGAACTCGGCGTGCCGCACGACTACGCGGAGCGGCCCGGCGGCCACACCTGGAAATACTGGGCCAACGCGGTGCAATACCAGGTGCTGTTTTTCGCCGGGGCGTTCAAGCGCAACGGGGCCACGGCGCCAAGCGCCGCAGCTTGATGAGGCTGTGCGCTGTGTGAAGTGGGGCGGTTTCAAAAGCCGCCCGATGATCCGTCAATCGATGCCGTGAAACACCGCGTCGTCCGGACCGAGATAGGCGGGCGGGCGCCATGCCGCATCGCGCATGGAATGCTGGACCAGTTTCTCGACCCCCAGCAGCACCGCGAAAATCGCCATCCGCACCGGAATGCCGTTGTCGGTTTGACGGAAGATCGCCAGCCGTGAGTCGTGATTCAAGTCCACGCTCAGATCGTTTGCGCCTGGCCGGCTGTCGCGCGGCAGCGGGTGCATGATCAGCGTGTCGGCGCCGCATACGCTATCCACCAGCGCCTGGTTGATCTGGAAATCCGGCGTGTAGCCTTCGAACGATTCGTCGGTGAAGCGCTCTTTCTGGATGCGCGTGGCATACACCACGTCGGCGCCACGCAGCCCGGTGCTCAGGTCGGTGGTCTGCTCGATCACGTGATCGTTACGCGAGATCTGCTCGATGATATAGCTCGGCATTTCGAGCATGGGCGGCGAGATCAGCGTGAACTTGATGCCGCGGTGCAGCGCCAGCAGCTTGACCAGCGAGTGCACGGTGCGCCCGTATTTGAGATCGCCGACCAGCGCGATATGCGCGCCGTCGACGATCTTGCCCAGGCGCGAGAACTCGCGCTGAATCGTGTACAGGTCGAGCAGCGCCTGGCTCGGATGCTCGCCCGGACCGTCGCCGCCGTTGATCACCGGCACGTTGGTGGCGCGCGCGAATTCGGCCACCGAGCCTTGCTCGGGATGGCGGATCACCAGCGCGTCCACGTAGCCGCTCATCACGCGGCTGGTGTCGTAAATCGACTCGCCCTTGGCCATCGACGAAAACGTGAAGCCGGTAGTGTCGCAAACGGAGCCGCCCAGCCGGCAGAACGCCGCGCCGAAGCTCACGCGGGTGCGCGTGCTGGCCTCGAAGAACAGGTTGCCGAGCACCGCGCCTTCCAGCACGCGGGAGATTTTGCGGCGCCGGGCGATCGGCTGCATGATGTCGGCCACGCGAAACAGCGCTTCCACCGAGTCGCGCGAGAATTGATCCACGGAGAGCAACTGTGGCTTGCCCTCGAACAGCATCTGGCTGGCGAGCGACTGCGAATCTACGCTTTGCGTATATTTTTCGCCCGGCTCGCCGTGCACCACGATTTCCGACACGAAGCGCTCGACAATCTCCGGCATGGCCCGCGATTCCTGCGAGTCGTCCGGCAGCAGCCACGTGTCGAGCGCCCGGCGCGACACGCCGATGCGGCTCGCGAACGTGTCGCGCGTCATGTTCAGGCGACGCATCGCATCGCGTAGGAAGGCTTGTTGCGGGACGCTCATGGGGCACCTGTCGGAAGAGGGAATGGCGGGCTGATGTACGCGGTGCGTATATTAGTTTTCCTGCGGCAGAAGTCAAGCAATTTCGCGATGGACTTTGCCAAGCCGCGCCGGCCGCGGTTACACTGCGTCTCATGCATTCCGGCCCTACGCTCAGACTCCGCCCGTCGACCTCCGCACGTCTCGCTCACGCGAGCGTGGTTGCCGCACGCGCGTGGGGTTCGAACGCCGGCGCCAAAGCCAAAAAACAGCCGCTCATCTGACCGGAGCTCGCTGTTCCGTCAGATGTGCGACGGAACCGCCGGTCAACGCCCGCCTGGGCAATTTCCTGTCTTTCCTCCCTCGCACCGCCTGACGGAATCGATACGGTCGTCATCGAGGTAAAGACATGTCTATTTTTTCGGGTATCTGGGTTCCGCTCATCACGCCGTTCGCCGACGGCGCCGTCGATCACGCCGCCCTGCGCGCGCTGGTGCGCCGCTATACCGGCGCGGGCATCGCCGGGCTGGTGGCGCTCGGCACGACCGGCGAACCCGCCGCGCTCGACGCCGCCGAACAGGACGCCGTGCTGGCGACGATTCTCGACGAAGCGCAGTCCGCCGCTCATCTCGCGCGGGATGGGCAAGCGCTGCCGGTGGTGGCCGGCGTGTCGGGCAATCACACGGCGAGCATGCGCGAGCGCATCGGGCAACTGGACGCGCTGCCGCTTGCCGGCGTGTTGATGGCCGCGCCGTATTACATCCGGCCTTCGCAGGCGGGCATCGTCGCGCACTTCATGGCGCTGGCCGATGCCAGCGAGAAGCCGGTCGTGCTGTACGACATTCCGTATCGAACGGGAGTGCGGCTCGAACTCGACACGTTGCTCACGCTCGCGGCGCATCCGCGGATTCAGGCGGTGAAGGACTGCGCCGGTTCGCTCGACACCACGCTCGCGCTGATCCGCGACGCTCGCTTGCAGGTGCTTGCCGGCGAGGACATCAATATTTTCAACACCCTGTGCCTGGGCGGCAGCGGGGCGATCGCGGCGTCCGCGCATGTGCGGCCCGAGCGCTTCGTCGAGATGTATCGCGCGCTCGCGGCAGGGCGGCTCGCCGACGGCCGACGCATTTTCCACGCGCTCGCGCCATTGATCGAGGCGCTGTTCGTCGAACCGAATCCCGCGCCGGTCAAGGCTCTGCTGGCCGCGCAAGGCCTGATACGCGACGAGCTGCGCATGCCGATGACGCGCGCCAGCGGTGCGCTGATCGAGCGGCTCGAAGCGCTGGCTGAACGGGAACGGAGCGAGTCGCAGGAGACCGAAGTATTGGTCTGAGCGGGCGCTCATGGCGAAACGGGGGCGTACGGTGCCCGGCATTCGCGCCGCGCGTGGCACATCGTCCTATCGTCCCGTATTTGAGATGATGCTTCGTGATGCCAGGGGATAATCGGCGCCCTCTGTCATTATCGCGGCCGGCGCGTATCCGGTCGATGGCGTATGCAGTTAGCCCCGTTCGCTGATCTTCTGTCCTGTCTGCAATCGCCCGGTCCGTGCCGCACGGTCGGCGCGCTTGGCGCGTTGCCGGTTTCGACCACGTGTCGTGCCGCGCGCGGGCGGGCGCTCGCCGCGGGCTTGGCGCGCGCTTGGAGCGGCGTGCAATCGCCTGGCACGTGTCGCACGGCCGGCGTGCCGGGCGCGTTGCCGGTTTCTTGCATGCGTCGTGCCGCGCGCGGCCGGGCGCGCGCCGCGAACCCGGCACGCGCGAGGAGCCGCTGATGGCTTCCGTGTTTCGCGCCGGCAGCCGGCTTGCCAGCGGCTCGGTCAGTTTCGTCACGCGCCGTACCGCGTTGACGCTCGCCCTGGGCGCGGCCGGCGGCACGGCCGTGCTGGCGCTCGCCGCGGGTGTCGCGATCGGTACGCACTGGTCCGCGCGCCACGGGGCCGGCGATCAGGCGGCGGTCCGCGTCGAGCACGACTATGCAATCGACCAACTCGGCAAGCTGAACGCGTCGATGGCGCAGATCGAACCGCGCATCGCGCGACTCACGGCGCAGGTCGGCGATTTGCGCGATTTCGAGGCGCGCCTGAACACGCCGCGGCCCGCGCCGCGCGCATCGGCGGCGCCCGCCGCACCATATGCGGCGTCTGCAGCGTCCGAACCGGACACCTCCGCCACCGATGGCGAAGGCGAGGGCGGCCCAGCTTTGCCGCCGCGCCGCTGTAGCGACCTCGCGCCCTTGCTGGGCCGCCATGCCGATGCCGAACGCACCGGCCAGCAACTGGATTGCCTGGCCGCGACCCTCTCGGCGCTCGAACGGCAGACCGCCGATCACGCCGTCGCATATGCCGCCTTTCCGGGCCGCATGCCCGCCGACGGCGCGCGCTTCGGGTCGCCGTTCGGCAATCGGACCGATCCATTCACGCACCGGTTGAGCTTCCATCCGGGGCTCGATCTGGTCGCTAAAACCGGCACGCCGATTCTGGCGGCGGCGGGTGGGCGCGTGGTCTTCGCCGGCGAGAAGTCGGGCTATGGCAACGCGGTTGAAATCGATCACGGCAACGGGCTCATGACTCGCTACGGCCATGCGTCACGGATCGTCGTGCATGTCGGCGATCTGGTGCTGCCGCGGCAATACATCGCCGATGTCGGCTCGACCGGCCGTTCCACTGGCCCGCATCTGCATTTCGAAGTCCTCGTCGACGGCGCGCCAGTCAATCCGGCGGCCTATCTCGCGCTCTTTGCGCCGACGGCTCATGGCTGAGCGGCGCTTTCCGCGCGACGCGGCCAGTCTGACCCACCGCGCCTACACGCTTCGACCCGCGCGCTCGCTGGTGTTTCGCGCAACGGTGTGGGCCGTGGCGTGTGTCCTGTGCGCCTGCGCGGGCGCGGCGGCGCTCACGGGCTGGCACGCGAGGCGCGCCGGCATGCCGCCGGCGCAGTGCAGTCCAGCGCCCGTCGACGAAGCAACGAAGCAGAGCGAGTTGACCCGCGCGCGGCTCGCGCTGGCGCAAGAGACGGCGGCGCGCGCCGCGGTGCAGAAAGCGGCGGACAGCGCCGCGTCCGAGGTGGCGCGGCTCAACGCGGAATTGCAGTTTCTGAGAGGTCAGAGCAAAGGCCGGACGTCGGCATCCGCCGCGGCGTTGCGCCGGTAATCGGGCGAAATAGGTTAACCGCGAACCGCGAACCGCGAACCGCGAACCGCGAACCGCGAACCGCGAACCGCGAACCGCGAACCGCGAACCGCGAACCGCGAACCGCAAACGGCAAACGGCAAACGGCAAAGCAAGCAAAGCAACCCAACCCAACCGCACCAGCCGCACCCCGCCTCGTCGCCCCGCCCAGCATCACGCGACGACCCTTTTCATTTCCAGGAAAACCAGAATGTTCAACAAGAAAAAAACCGCGGGCATCCAGCAGACCAAGCTCGCCACCCTGATCGCGCACGACGTGCGAATCACCGGCGACCTGCAGTTCAGCGACGGCCTGCGCATGGACGGCCACGTGACGGGCAACGTCAGCGGCGAGCCGGGCGGCCAGACGCTGCTGGTCCTGAGCGACCGTGGCTCGATCGAAGGCAGCGTGCACGGTTACGACGTCGTGATCAACGGCCGGATCGTCGGCGACGTGATTGCCGATCACTTCGTCGAGTTGCAGAGCAATGCGCATGTGACCGGCAACATCTACTACCAGCAGTTGCGGATGGATTGCGGCGCTTCGGTGGACGGCAAGCTCACCAAGCGCGACGCGGCGCAGGCGGCGACGCCGCATCTGGTGTCGGTGGCCGACAGCGCCTTCGAAGAGCGCAAGGCCGGTTAGGCGCCGCCGCGCCCAGCCGGCGAATCAGACCGTTCCAGGCAGCGACTGGCGTGGCGTCGGCGTGTCGTGGCCAAGCGGGTCGCCGGGCGCGGTGCGCCCATCGCGTTGCGCGCGCAATTCGCGGTTCGCGGCGAGACGCTCCAGAGCACCGCGTTCGAGCGTCGCGAGCATGTCCCGCTCGACGATCTGCAGTCTGAAAGCCAGCACGATCAGGCCGCTCGCCAGCAGCAGGTCGCCCGCGAACACCACGGCGTAGAGCGCCGACGTGGTCCGCGGATTGCCGAGCAGCAGCGACAGATTGGTGCGGTCGAGCAGCACGAGCACGAGCGGCACGATAGTGTTGAGCGTAACGATCGTGCCGCCGATCATCGCGATCAGACGAGCGGGCCCGAGGTGCGGACGGCGCCGGCGGCATACTTCATACAGCGTGGCGGCGCGAACCGGCAGAAAAAACACCACGAGCAGGGCCGCGCGCAACACGGTCGGCACTTTGAAGATGAGCGCGCCGGCATAGAGCGTGCAGAACACGGCGGTGACAGCGAGACCCGTGCGCCACCGCGCCGTCGCGCCGAACAGTTCGCGTGTGCCGGCCCAGATCAGCGTGCGGCTTTGCAGCGCGAGCGTCGCGGTGGCGATCAGCAGCGCGTCGTGACGCCAGGTGAGATGCAGGGTGAAGCAGGCCGACGACGCGGCGAGCAGATAGAAACCGACCGCCCAGAAGCGGAACGCGCTCACGCGCGTGAACATGCGCGAGAGCGCGGTCGTGAGCAAGGCGCAGCACAGAAACGTGATCAACCACAGCGAAGTAAACGTCGCCACATCGAATTTCATGAAGTCTCCAACACCTGACCTGCCTGTTATGGTTCGCTCGTAAAACGAAATTCCGCGCCGACCGCGCGGCGCGTTTCAGACGATCGCCGGGTTCACGCGGCCACCATTCTTTCGCGCAACAGGTCGGCGAAGTCGTCGGCGCCGAGCGGCTTGCCGAGCAGGAAACCCTGCATCTCATCGCACCGCATCGTCTTGAGCATGCCGAGTTGCGATTCGGTTTCGACGCCCTCGGCCACCACATCCATTTCCAGCGAATGCGCAAGCGCGATGATCGCGGACACGATCGCACTGCCTTCCGGGCCATGCGCGTCGAGACCGTTGGTGAAGAAGCGGTCGATCTTCAGTTGCTTGACGCGAAAACGCTGCAGATAGGCGAGGCTCGAATAGCCGGTGCCGAAGTCGTCGATCGCGATCTCGAAGCCGCTCGCCTGGAATTCGCGGATCATTTCGATGGTCTTGGGCGCGTCCTGCATGGCCACGGTTTCGGTGATCTCGAACATGATCTGCTCGCAGGCCACACCTTCGGCCTCGACGATCTCCAGCATGCTCGCGACGAGGTTCGGCTGCAGCAACTGGCGCGGCGACAGATTGATCGCTACTTTCATCGACGGCAGGCCCTGCGAGACCCATCGGCGAATCTGCCGGCAGGTTTCTCGCACGACCCAATAGCCGATCTGCACGATCTGCCCCGAGCGCTCGGCAATCGGAATGAACTCGAGCGGCGTCAGCGCGCCGAGTTGCGGGTGATGCAAACGGATCAGCGCTTCGGCGCCCGCCAGCGAGTTGCCGCTGCCGTGAAACTTGGGCTGGAAGTGCAGCGAGAAATGGCCGGCGGCGAGCGCGTCGTGCAACGCGTTCTGAATCTGCAGCGTGCGCGTGGCGGCCTCGTTCATGCTGCGCTCGAAGAAGCGATAAGTGCTGCGGCCCGCGCGTTTGGCCTCGTACATGGCCGCGTCGGCGTGCTTCAACAGCGTCTCGACGGAGTCGCCGTCGTGCGGATAGAGGGCGATGCCGATGCTCGGCATGACCTGCAGCGGCTGCGAGTCGGTCCACACGCCGAGGCGCATGCGCTCGAGCACGCCTTCCGCGAGCGCGCTGGCGTCTTCGCGCGAACCGAGGTTTTCAGCCAGCACCACGAATTCGTCGCCGCCCAGCCGCGCGACGGTGTCGGTCTCGCGGACACATTGCAGCAGGCGCTGCGCGAACGCCGTCAGAACCTGATCGCCGACGGAGTGGCCGAGCGAATCGTTGATGGTCTTGAAGCCGTCGAGGTCCATGAAGAGGATCGCGAACAGCGTGCGCTGCCGCCGCGCGCTGAGGATCGCGCGCTCGATGCGGTCGGTCAGCGTGCTGCGGTTCGGCAGGCCGGTCAGTGTGTCGAGCGTGGCGAGCCGGACGATCTGGCCGTTCAGCCTGGACACCGCGCCGATCAGCAAGGCGTTACGCGCGTCGAAACGCGACAGCATCAGCGTGACCGTCAGAATGGCAAAGGTGAGCAGGATCACGGAGGTCGCGAGCCACGTGGCGTTTACGCCTTTGGCCGCGCCGCAGATGGCGCCCGGCAAAAAGTCGGCGGCCGCCATGGCCGTGTAATGCATGCCGCTGATCGCCACGCCCATCACGAGCGCCGCGCCCAGACGCTTGCGCACGACGTGGCGCGTGTCGTCGTTGCTGAGCGCACGGGCCATCCACAGCGCGGCGGTCGATGCGCCGATCGCGATCGCGAGCGAGGCCGCGAACCACTCCGGCTGATAGCGGATGCCCGGCGCCATCTGCAAGGCCGCCATGCCGGTGTAGTGCATGCCGGCAATGCCGAAGCCCATCAGCACGCCGCCCGCCAGCAGGTGGCCCGCCGTGAGCCGCTGACGGGTCGTGACGTACAGGGCCAGATAGGAGGCACCGATCGCGAGCCCGAGCGACGCGGCGGTCGTCGCGAAGTCGTAGCCGAGCGGGATCGGCAGCGAAAAGGCGAGCATCGCGATGAAGTGCATCGACCAGATGCCGACGCCGAGCGCGGCGGCGCCGCCCAGCCGCCAGGCGTGCCGCAGCCGCGCCGATGCCAGCAGGAAAATGCGGCCGGTCAGGTCGAGCGCCGTGTACGACGCCAGCGTCGCGACGACGAACGAGATGGTGACCAGCCAGGGGTTGTATGAGCTCTGCATGTTTAGTCCAACCGCAAAAGGGAAGCGGCTGAACTTGTTATCGACAGTTCGAGGTTTTTATTTAATTGATTCTCAATATGTTGCGTATTGGCTTCGACCGGCTTCGACCGGCTTCGGCCGGCTCGCCGGCGCACAGGCGACCAGAAGGCCGACGCTGTCACATTTCACACATACAATTTGTTCTGGCCTACTCCGGGAGACGATGTGATGGCGCAGAACGAATATGTGCTTTTCAAGGGCAAGTTGAAACTTGGCGTCCCGTTCCTCGACGGTTACAAGGGCGATCCGCACTACGTGATCGTCAGCGAGGATTCGAGCGGCAAAGAGTTCCGCATTGTCACGAACGTCAAATCGGACAGCTCCCTGACCGGCGCAGCGGGGTATCTGGTGCTCTACGCATGGAATCAGTATTTCGACCATCCGCTGACCGCGGACCTTCAGAAGTTGTCCGCCGGAGTGAGCACCTCGGGCTTCCCGAAGCTGGATTACGTCCACGACCCAAGGCTTGTCGATCTGAGCACCATGCGTCCAATCCCGCTGGACACGGAGACGGAACACAACGACATCAACGCTTTGCTCAACGAGATGCTCAAGCTGGATATGTCCGCGGCGCCCGTCGAATTCGTCTATCCGACGCCGGGTTACAGCGACAATCGCCGGGGATGGAAGCCGACCACGGACGTGACGATTTATGGATTCGGTTTTCTCTTCGAACCGCAGAAGGACGGGCTGCACGAGACGCACATGAATCAGGGGAATCCGAAACCGCAGTCAGGCAGCAAGATGAAAGACCATTCCTCCGAAAACGGCACGTTTCAGGACGGAGCGGTCATCGTGGAGGTCGGCGGCAAGTTTCAAGCGCTGTTTGTCGCGTTTCAGACGCAACTTGTTCCGACCGATAACCGTGGCCGCCCTATACCGGGCACGTCGCATCCGATACTCGCAACTGTGTAAATCCACTGCTGCGCGGGCGCACGCTGTGACGGGTTTTAGCGCCGGCAACACCGTGGCGTGATGTTACCGGAATCTGTCATTTGCGCCGCTGGCTGACTGTGCATGAGAACGGGACAATGCCTTGCAATGATCCACGCACAAGGAGATACATATGTCCGCTGTCTCATCCGTACCCGCCGCCGACAGCGCCACGGCGCTCGCCCACTTCAGCGCGTCGCTGTCGTTCGAAACCGACTGCGCCGACGTCCATGCGGCGTTCGCGAGCGACGACCCGCGTTCAGTCGATTTCATCCTGCTCGACGTGCGCGGTCCGCAGCATTTCTCGCGCGGCCATGTGCCAGGCGCGGTGAATCTCATGCACGGCAAGATCGTGGCGTCGAAGCTCGCCACCTATCCGCCCGATACGCTCTTCGTCACCTATTGCGCGGGCCCTCATTGCAACGGAGCGACCCGCGCCGCAATCAGGCTCGCCCAGCTCGGCCGCCCCGTGAAGATAATGATCGGCGGCATTACGGGCTGGCTCGACGAGGGTTTCCAGTTGGCCAGCGTCGATGAGACGTTGCCTCGGCACGATCCGCCTGCTCTCGATTGACTTTTCGTTGTCGTAGTCTTTGCTTTCGGTCGTGCAGGCGCATCAGGCGGCTTGATCGTGGCATCGTGCGCCACGCCGGACGAGTGCGGCGGGATCATCGATCTCCGGTAACATCACGCCATGCACAATCATCTTGTCGTCGCACTCGCTTATGACCGGCTCTGCACCTTCGAATTCGGCTGTGTAACCGAACTGTTCGCGCTCGAGCGCCCTGAACTCGGCGTGGACTGGTATCGCTTCGCGGTCTGCGCAAGCGAGCCGGGGCCGATCCGGGCGGCGGGCGGCATCACGCTGGCCGCGCCTTACACGCTTAAGCTGCTGGAACGCGCCGACACGATCGTCATTCCCGGCTGGCGCGATGCCGACGAAATGCCGCCCGAACCGCTCCTGAAGAAAATCCGCGCCGCCTACGCGCGCGGCGCGCGCCTCTGTTCGATCTGCTCCGGCGTGTTCGTGCTCGCGGCGGCGGGCGTGCTCGACGGCAAGGCCGTTACGACCCACTGGCGCTATGCCGACACATTGCAGCAGCGCTATCCGCAATTGCGCGTGCAACCGGACGCGCTGTATGTCGACGAAGGGCAGATCATCACCTCGGCGGGTTCGGCGGCGGGGCTCGACATGCTGCTGCATCTGGTGCGGCGCGATCACGGCAGCGCCGTGGCGAACCGGGTCGCGCAGCGGCTCGTGGTGCCGCCGCATCGCGAGGGCGGCCAGGCGCAGTTCGTGCCGCGTCCCATGTCGCAGGACGACAGCGGCCGTCTGTCCAGACTGATGGATTGGGTGCGCGGTCATCCCGCTTTGCCGCATACGTTGCGCTCGCTCGCCGAGCGGGCGGCGATGAGCCCGCGCACCCTGCAGCGGCAGTTTCACGATGCCACCGGCATGGCGCCTTATGAATGGCTTGTGCGCGAACGCGTGGCTGTTGCGCGCGATCTGCTCGAAGCGCAGGCGCCGCTGCCCATGACGCGCGTCGCGGAACTGGCGGGCTTCGGTTCCGAGGAATCGTTGCGGCGGCACTTCCGGCGCATTGCATTGACGAGTCCGGGTGCGTACCGCAAGCGGTTCGGCGCGCGCGAAACGGCCTAGGGCGCAGGACGCGCACGACGCGCAAGCACTGTCGAAGGTCAATACCATGAGCGGGCGTCGACATGCCGCGCTGTGGTCTACTGTCGAACAGTTGGCCACCGCGCCGCGCGGCCTGCGCCCTCGGTCGCGGCAATGCGCAACTTGCCTGCATTCAAAGGAAACTCATGCTCGATATTGCCAAGACGATCGCCAGCTTTAACGCCGGTCGCGATCCCGAACGGCTCGCGATGAAATACCAAGCCATGCGCACGTCGCCGTTCGTGTTTTTGCGCGGCACGTGTCACCTGTTTTACGAGCGCCTGCCGCGCGACAAGGTGTTCGACGACGCGCCGCCGGTGTGGATCTGCGGCGACATGCATCTGGAAAATTTCGGCAGCTACAAGGGCGACAACCGGCTCATCTACTTCGACAACAACGACTTCGACGAAGCCTGCCTCGCGCCGAATTTGTACGAACTGGTGCGTCTGTTGACGAGCGTGCTGGTCGGCGCGAGCGATCTCAAGCTGAGCCGCGCGCAGGCGCTGGGGCTGTGCCACACCGCACTGGAAAAGTATGGCGCGGCGCTGGCGCATGGCAAGGCGCGCTGGATCGAAGCGGAAACCGCGACCGGCATGGTGCGCGATCTGTTCGTCGCGCTTGCAAGCCGCACGCGGGCGGCGCATCTGGACCGGCGCACGGTGCTCAAAGGCAAGACCCGCATGCTGAAAGTGGACGGCAAGAAAGCGCTGGCGGTCAGCGACGCGCAGCGTGCCGCCGTCACGCAGTTCATGCAGAAGTTCGCCGCGGGCGAGCCCAATCCTGACTTCTTCCGCATTCTCGACGTGGCGCGCCGCATTGCCGGCACGGGGAGCCTCGGCGTGGATCGCTACGTGATTCTCGTCGAAGGCAAAGGCTCGCCTGACGGCAACTATCTGATCGATCTGAAAGAGGCGCTACCTTCTTCCGTGACACCGCACGTGAGCACGCCGCAGCCGGCGTGGCAGACGGAAGCGCAACGCGTCGTCGAAATTCAGCGGCGCAATCAGGCGGTCTCGCAGGCGTTCCTGCATGCGGTCGAATTCAATCAGCGTTCGTATGTGCTGCGCAGCCTGCAACCTTCGGAAGATCGGGTGGCCTTGAGCGACTGGGACGGCAAGCTGCCGCGTCTCGAAGCGGTGGTCAGCAGCATGGCCGAGTTGAGTGCGTGGGCGCATCTGCGCAGCGGCGGGCGGCAGAAGTCGTCGATCGCCGACGATCTGATCGCGTTCGGCAATCGCCAGGACTGGCAAGTACCGTTGGTGGGAATCGCGACGCAGTGCGAAGCGCAGGTGGCGGCGGACTGGAAAACCTACTGCGATGCCTATGACAACGGTGCGTTCAATCTGAGCGCGAAGCCATGAGATCGCGTCGCGTCGGCGGCGCCTGAGAGGGCGTCGGCCACGCGTGCAACGCATGCGCGCCGCCTCTCGCCAAGGCTGTCGTAATGCCCGGCGCATCACCGTGCCGGGCGTGCCAGGCATCGCTCCAGACAAACCCTGATTGCTGCGTCGAATCCGCCGCTGCTATCGTTCGCAGGTCCTGTGGAAGCGCTTCCACCCAGCTTTCAGGCATGGGTGTTCTAGCTTCCGCCGTACCCGGTTCAACGACCTCAGCGAGGAATCCGTGGCAAACGACGCATCCGTTGTATCCGACGCTCTGTCTCCCCGTTCCCCATCACTCGCCGATCCTTTCACGCCGCCCGCGGATTCGTCGCTGTGGCGCAAGAACTTTCTGCTCGGCGCGGCTACCGCTTCGTATCAGATCGAAGGCGCGGTGAACGAAGACGGCCGCCTGCCCTCGATCTGGGACACGTTCTCGGCGAAGCCCGGCAAGGTGCTGGCCGGCGACACCGGCGCGGTGGCCTGCGATCACTATCATCGCTGGGAAGCCGACGTCGATCTGCTAACCGGCCTCGGCCTCGAAGCCTACCGGCTCTCGATCGCCTGGCCGCGCGTGATGGACGCGGCCGGCGCGCCGAACCGCAAAGGACTCGACTTCTACAAGCGCCTGCTGGCGCGGCTGAAAGAGAAGGGCATCGCGACCTTCGTCACGCTGTATCACTGGGACTTGCCGCAGCATCTGGAAGATCGCGGCGGCTGGCTCAATCGCGATACCGCCTACCGTTTCGCCGATTACGCCGACCTGATGAGCCGCGAACTGGCCGGCGGCGTCGACGCATGGATGACGCTCAACGAGCCGTGGTGCTCGGCCTATCTCGGCTACGGCAACGGCCACCACGCGCCGGGACTCGCCGACGCGCGCTACGCCACGCAGGCCATGCATCATCTGCTGCTGGCGCACGGTCTCGCGGTGCCGGTGTTGCGCGCCAACGATCCGGCGTCGCAAGTCGGCATCGTCGCCAACATTGGACGCGGCACGGCCAACAGCGAGAGCGCCGCCGATCAACGCGCTGCGCATCTGTTCGAGGTGCAGCACAACGCGTGGATTCTCGATCCGCTGCTCAAGGGCAGCTACCCGCCGGATCTGTTCGAGTTGTGGCCGGGGACCGAGCCGCTGGTGCTCGACGGCGACATGCAAACCATTGCCGCGCCGCTGGACTTTCTCGGCATCAACTATTATTTCCGCACGAATGTCGCGAGCGACGGCGCGCATGGTTTCACGGATGTGCCGCTCGAAGGCGTCGAGCGCACGCAGATGGGTTGGGAAGTGTATCCGGACGGCCTGCGCGATCTGCTGACCGGTTTCAAGGCCACGTACGCGAACCTGCCGCCGATCTACATCACCGAAAACGGCATGGCCTCGGACGACAAGGTGATCGACGGCCAGGTGGAGGACAGCCAGCGCATCGCGTTCCTCAAACGCCATCTCGCCGCGGTCGATCAGGCGATCAAGGCAGGCGTTGAGATTCGCGGCTATTTTCTCTGGTCGCTGATGGACAACTTCGAGTGGGCCTTCGGATACGAGCGGCGCTTTGGTATCGTGCATGTCGATTACGCGACTCAGAAACGCACGATCAAACGCAGCGCGAATCTGGTGTCGAAATTCCTGAAGGAGCGCAAGGCACGCACTGAATAGCAGGTGAAAGCTGGTTTGTATGTCGACTTGAAACACGGGCGCCAGGGCTTGGCGCAAGTTGGTTGCATGATCGAGAGGAGACGGAATGAACAGCAAAAAACGGGTCTTGCGAGGCGTGGTTGCGGCACTGGCGTTGTATGGCGTCGTCGCGCAGGCGGAGCCCTTGAAGGCCAACGTGATTCACTGGTGGACCTCGGGCGGCGAGTCGGCCGCGATTCGCCAGTTTGCCGATGCGTATAACAAGGCCGGCGGGCAGTGGGTCGACAACGCGGTGGCGGGCGCCGATCAGGCGCGCTCCACGGCGATCAACCGGATCGTGGGCGGAGATCCACCCACGGCTGCGCAGTTCAATACCTCCAAGCAGTTTCACGACCTGATCGATCAGGGCCTGCTCAACAATGTCGACGATGTCGCCGCGAAAGAGAACTGGAACGGCGTGTTCCCGCAGTCGATTCTCGACAGCATCAAGGTGAAGGGACATTACTACGCCGCGCCCGTCGATATTCATATGCCGGCGTGGTTCTTCTACTCGAAGCCGGTGTTCCAGAAAGCGGGCATCGCCGGCGAGCCGAAAAGCTATGACGAGTTCATCGCCGATCTCGGCAAGCTGAAATCCGCGGGCGTGATTCCGCTCGCGCTCGGCGGCCAGCCCTGGCAGGAGAAAATCACCTTCGACGCGGTGCTGGCGGACGTGGGCGGCCCCGATCTCTACATGAAGGTGTACCGCGACCGCGACATGAACGCCGTGAATTCGGACGCGTTCAAGAAAGTGCTGGCCTCGTTCAAACGCCTGCACGATTTCGTCGATCCGGGTTCGCCGGGCCGCAACTGGAACGACGCCACGGCGCTCGTGATTTCCGGCAAGGCGGGCGTGCAGATCATGGGCGACTGGGCCAAGGGCGAATTCTCGGCGGCCAATCAGAGCGCGGGCAAGGACTTCGGCTGCTTCCCGGGTTTCGGTCCGCATTCGCCGTATCTGGTCGCGGGCGACGTGTTCGTGTTCCCGAAAACAGACAATCCCACTACGATCAAGGCGCAGAATCTGCTTGCCACGGTGATGACCTCGCCGGCCGCGCAAGTCGCATTCAGCGCGAAGAAAGGCTCGATTCCGATTCGTCCCGACGTGGACGGCAGCAGTCTCGACATCTGCGCGAAGGAGGGCATTGCGATCATGAAGGACAAGTCGCGTCAGTTGCCGAATCCTGAAATGCTGCTCTCGCCTGACACGCAGGGCGCGTTGATCGACGTCGTCACCAACTTCTGGAACAAGAACCAGTCGGTCGACGACGCGCAGAAAGCGTTCGCCAGTGCGTTGAAGAGCTAGGTGCGCGGCATGCACGCGCTCAAGCTGCCGGCCGGAGGGTCGTCCAGGGCTCATCAGACGCGGCTGAAAAAGCCGCTCAAGAAGCGTTTCCCGATCGCGGCGTGGCTGGCGCTGCTGCCGATGGTCCTGACCGTCGTCTTCGCCTATCTCGGCACGATGGTCTGGACCGCGCGCGTGTCGCTTAGCAATTCGCGCACGTTTCCGTCCGGCGATTTCGCGGGCTTCACGCAATACGCGCGGCTCTTCAATAACGACCGCTGGCTTTTGTCGTTGCAGAACATCGTGATCTACGGCGCGTGCTTTATCGTGGCGTGCATGGTGATCGGTTTGCTGCTGGCGATTTTCATCGATCAGCGCGTGGTCGCCGAAGGCGCGTTGCGCACGGTGTTTCTCTATCCGTATGCAATGTCGTTCGTGGCGACGGGGCTCGTCTGGCAGTGGATCCTGAACCCGGAACTGGGCGCGCAGGCCGTACTGCACAAGCTCGGTTTCGCACACGCGCGTTTCGACTGGATCGTCGATCAGGACTGGGTGATTTACACCATCGTGATCGCGACGGTGTGGCAGGCCTCGGGTCTGGTGATGGCGTTGTTGCTGGCGGGCCTGCGCGGTATCGACGACGAGTTGTGGAAAGCCGCGCGCATCGACGGCATTCCGCGTTGGCGGGTCTACGTCAGCATCGTCGTGCCGATGCTGGGACCGTCCATCTCCACCGCTTTCGTGCTGCTGTTCGTGATGGTCGTGAAGCTCTACGACGCGGTGGTCGCGATGACGCAAGGCGGCCCCGGCACGGCGAGCGAAGTGCCGGCGAAGTTCATCATGGACTATCTGTTCGGCCGCGCCAATATCGGGCTCGCTTCGGCGGCGTCGATCGTGTTGCTGGCCACCGTGCTGGCGATTCTCGCGCCGTTCTTCTATGCCCGCAGCCGCGCGGCCCTGCGTAAGGAGGTGTGATGAACACGCTCAGCCCGCCGTTGAAAGGCGGCACGCCGCCGAGCCGCGCGCGGCCGCGTCGCCGCCGTACGGCGTTCACCCCGGCGCGCCTCGGCGTCTACGCGTTCCTGCTCACCGCGGCGCTGTTCTTCCTGCTGCCGCTCTACGTGATGCTCGTCACCTCGGTCAAGCCGATGAGCGAGATCCGCCTCGGTAATCTGCTGGCATTTCCCACGCATTTCACGCTCAGCGCGTGGAGCGCCGCGTGGCAGTCAGCCTGTACCGGGCTCGATTGCAACGGCATTCAGGTCGGTTTCTGGAACTCGGTGCGCATCGTCGTGCCGAGCACGATTCTGTCGATCGCGATCGGCGCGGTGAACGGCTACGCGTTGTCGTTCTGGCGGCCGCGTGGCGCCGGCCTGCTGTTCGGCGTCCTGCTGATGGGCGCGTTCATTCCCGTGCAGGTGATGGTCTATCCGCTCGTACGCGTGCTGGCGAGCGTGCATCTGTTCAGCTCGCTGCCGGGCATCGTGGTGATTCACACCATCTTCGGCATGCCGGTGATGACGCTGCTGTTCCGCAACTACTACGTGTCGATTCCGCAGGAGCTGTTCAAGGCGGCGCGCATCGACGGCGGCGGCTTCTGGCGTATCTTCGTGCAACTGATGCTGCCCATGTCCACGCCGATCATCGTGGTGGCCGTCATCATGCAGGTCACGGGCATCTGGAACGACTTCATTCTCGGCCTCGTGTTCGCCGGCACCAAAAATCTGCCGATGACGGTGCAGCTGAACAACATCATCAATACGACGACCGGCGAGCGCCTCTATAACGTCAATATGGCGGCGACCATTCTGACCTCCATGGTGCCGCTCGCGGTGTACTTCGTTTCGGGCCGCTGGTTCGTGCGCGGCATTGCATCCGGCGCCGTCAAGGGATAGGGCGATGACAAACGTGGCTAATATGGCGAACGCGGCGGAAATGGCGGAAATGGCGGGCGTGGCGGGTGTGGCGGGCAGTCCCGATGCGGCGGACGCCGCGGGCCTCACGAATCCGGCCAACGTGGCCGTGCGTAATCTGACGATTCAACTCGGCGCGAACACGGTGATCGAGAATCTCGATCTCGACGTGCAAGCCGGCGAATTCGTCGTGCTGCTCGGCCCGTCCGGCTGCGGCAAATCCACCTTGCTGCACAGCATTGCCGGCTTGATCGACGTGACTGACGGCAGCATCGAGATTGCCGGCGAAGACATGACCTGGGCCGATCCGAAAGACCGGCGCATCGCGCTGGTGTTCCAGTCGTACGCGCTGTATCCGACCATGAGCGTGGAGCGCAACCTGTCGTTTGCCTTGCGCATCAACGGTACGGCGAAAGCGGAAATCGCGCGGCGCGTGGCGCGGGCCTCCGAGATGCTGCAACTCGGGCCGCTGCTCAAGCGCAAACCGGCGCAGCTCTCGGGCGGACAACGGCAGCGGGTGGCGATCGGCCGCGCAATCGTGCGCGAGGCCGACGTGTTCCTGTTCGACGAGCCGCTCTCGAATCTCGACGCCAAATTGCGTACCGAACTGCGCCGCGAACTGAAGCAACTGCACCAGCGTTTGGGCGCGACGATGATCTACGTCACGCACGATCAGGTCGAGGCCATGACGCTTGCCACGCGCATGGCGGTGATGCGCGGCGGCGTGATCCAGCAGTTCGGCACGCCCGCCGAAGTTTACGCGCGCCCCGACAACCTGTTCGTCGCGACGTTTCTCGGCACGCCCGCGATGAACCTGCTCAAGGGCACGCTCGAAACACGCGACGGCGCGCTTAGCTTCTGCACCAGGCATTGGCGGCTCGACGTGTCGGCGTACCCGTTCAGGGGCACGCCGGCGAACGGCTTGCCGTGCGTGCTCGGCGTGCGGGCCGAAGACGTGCGGCTCGCCGAGGGAGCGAGCGAACACGCAAAAGTTTCGCTAGTGGAGCCGATGGGCAACCACCGCGTCATCTGGCTCGACTATCATGGAGTGCAGGTCGCATCGATCGACCAGACGAAGACGCCGTTGGCGATAGGGGACACCGCGGCGTTTTCGTTCGACAGTACCCATGTCTCTCTGTTCGACGACGCGGGCGGCGCGCGTTTATAGCGCCGGCACGCGGCGTCACTGACACTACAACATGCTTGACGGAGATCCGCGTGGCAACACTCAAAGATGTCGCGGCACTGGCCGGCGTGGGCATGTCGACCGCGTCGCGCGCCATTTCTGGTAAAGGACCCATCTCAGCCGATGCCGCCGCCCGCGTGAAAGCGGCCATCGAACAGTTGAACTTTCGTCCGTCTTCCATCGGCCGGGCCATGGCCACGCAGTCGCTGGGCATGGTCGGCATTTTCGTGCCGACGTTCTTCGGCTCCTACTACGGCACGATCCTCAAGCAGACCGACGAAGAACTGCGCGCGGTGCGCCGTCACGTGGTGGTGGCGACCGGCTGCGGAGAGGTCTCGCCGCGCGAGCAGGCGATCGAGGCGGTGCGCTTTCTGATAGGCCGCGATTGCGACGGCGTAGTGGTGATCAGCCACGATCTGCACGACGAAGACCTGATCATGCTGCACAAGATGCACCCGAAAATGGTGTTTCTGAACCGCGCGTTCAATCAGTTGCCGGAGGCGTCGTTTTGCGCCGACCACCACCGTGGCGGCGAACTGGCGGCGCGCACGCTGCTCGATCACGGGCATCGCGAGATCGTGGTGATTTCGGGGCCTTTCACTTCTTCGGACAACCAGATGCGCCTGGACGGCTTCTTCGCCGAACTGCTGCGCGAGGGCATTGCGCGCGACGACGTCACGCTGATCGAATCGGACTTCTCACCGGAAGGCGGCTACGTCGCCGCGCAAAAGCTGCTCGGCACGAAGCGCCGTTTCACGGGCCTGTTCTGCGCGAACGATACGATGGCGGTGAGTGCGCTGGCCTGTTTTCACCAGGCGGGCATCTCTGTGCCCGGCGAAGTCTCTGTGATCGGTTACGACGACGATTATTCGGCCGCGTATGCCGCGCCCGGACTCACCTCGGTGCATATTCCGACTGCGGAATTGACGCAGAATGCCGTGCGCTGGCTGGTCAATCAGTGCTACCGGACCACATGGGAGATCTTCCGCGAGTTTCCGGTGAGCGTGACGATGCGTGAGTCGGTGGGGCCGGCGCAGGGTGCGATAAAGGCGGCGCGGTTGAGCAGCACGTCGTAGCTGCTTTTCGTGCGGGAAGGCAGCGAGGCGCAGGCTGCCCCCGCCGCTCGCGCGTGCAGGTTCAGGTGCCGCTGCGCAGCGACTGCTCGTAGCGCAGGCGCGCTTCTTCGTCGAGCCGCGTATCTTCCAGTTCCTGAAGCACGGCTTCGAGATCGATCGGCGTGGTATCCAAGGCGACGCGGCCGGTCAACGCGGCGTCGACATGCAATGCGCCCGCTTCGTACAGCGACCAGATTTCCTTGCCGTAACGGGTCTCCAGTAACGCCGGTGCGAAGCGGCCGAAATACGTGGCGAGGTTGTCGACGTCGCGCTCGAGCATGGCGGGCGCTTCGAGATTGCCGGCGGCATCCACGGCCTGCGGCAGGTCGATGATGACCGGGCCGTCGGCGGCAAGCAGGATGTTGTATTCGGACAGGTCGCCGTGAATCATGCCGGCGCATAGCATGCGCACCACTTCGTTCACCAGCCGCGCATGCAGTTCGAGTGCGCGTTCCTCCGTCATCTCGACATCGTTCAGACGCGGCGCGACGTTACCGTCGGCGTCGGTCACCAACTCCATCAGCAATACGCCGTCGGTGCAGATGAAAGGTTGCGGCACGCGCACGCCCGCGTTAGCGAGCTGAAACAGCGCGTCGACTTCGGCGTTTTGCCAGGCTTGTTCCTGAACTTCGCGGCCATAGCGGCTGCCTTTTTCCATCGCGCGTTGCTGGCGGCTGTTCTTGACCTTGCGGCCTTCGCGGTAGGACGCGGCCTGACGGAAACTGCGCTGCTTCGCGTCCTTGTAGACTTTCGCGCAGCGCGTGGCGTCGCCGCTGCGCACCACGTAGACCGTGGCTTCCTTGCCGCTCATCAATTGGCAGATGACTTCGTCGATCAGGCCTTCTTCGACAAGTGGGAGCAGACGTTTCGGAGTTTTCATGCGACCGCCGAAGAGCGGTGGGAAGCGCGGCGGGGATAAGCGGCCGGCTGCGAGGGCAGGTGATGCGGGATTCGGGTCATGCGGGATTATACGGGGAGAGCGCCTAGAGCATAGAAACAGCCATGATCCGGGCGCTGAACTCGAACGCTGCTTGCCCGATGATTTCAATGCGCTTTCGAATCGCTAGAACCGTCCATCTAATTGCCGGGCGATGAAGAGGCGAGTCGATGTGCCGGTCGGAATGGAGCATGAACTCGCAAGCGTTTGCGCAATGCGTTGGCCGTTGAACATACGGCTCGCCAGAATTAATGCCGTATTTTCTGCTTATTTCTCGACGCGACCGGCTGCGGACTCACGCGAGATTGTTGTAGCTACCAACACAGTCTTTTGCTGTTTTCCCCCATTCAATTCGCATGCCGATCGCGTAGACTCGCCGGTAACAAGATGTTACGGGGTGCAAGATGTTGGCCGTGTTCTTCATTGCCTGCCCGATCTGTATCGCCGCGTTGTTTGGTTTCGCGCGGCACGTCGATCCGGTGACAGGACAGTTCAAGCGTTGAGGCAGTCAGCCGGGTGTTGTCCGCAGCGCCAACCGAGCGTGCGTGCTGCGGTGTTCGCTTTTCTTGAGCCGATCTCGCTTCAGGTCTTGCCTTTAAGTGCCGAATCGCGGCACGATGCGCGATAAACCTGGATTAGGGCAGTATCGCGTATGCGAGATTTTCTGGCGGCTATCACGGCGCGCGTCAGCGTGCTGAAGGGCGTCCTTCCTCTGAACCGTGCCGCGGCGGCGCGCGATGCGTTGGCCGGTGTGCAACTTGCGTCGATGGATATTCCGCAGGTGCTCGGCTACGCGCGTATTGCCGGCATGCCGGCTGTGACGGGCCTGTACACGGTCTTTCTGCCGCTGATCGCCTTTGCGTTTTTCGGCGCTTCGCGGCATCTGGTCGTGGCCGCCGACTCCGCGACCGCCACCATCTTCGCGAGCCGGCTTGCCACCATGGCGCCGGCCTCCAGCGCGGAATATGCCGCACTCGCCGCAATGGTCGCCTTGCTGACCGCTGCCTTGCTGTTCATCGCGCGGATTTTCAAGCTGGGCTTTCTCGCCGATTTTCTGTCGCGTACCGTGCTGGTCGGATTTCTTGCCGGCGTGGGCGTGCAGGTCGGCATTGCGATGCTCGGCGACATGTTCGGCTTGCCCGGACACGCCGCGCGCAGCGTCGATCAGCTCATGCTGGTGGTGCGCGAAGCCGCCCAGATCAATCAGCCGACGCTCGCCATTTCGCTGCTGGTGGTCGTCGCCATTCTGACGTGCAAGCGCTTTCTGCCACGCGTGCCGGTGCCGTTGATCGCGGTCGTGGCGGGCATCGCCGCGAGCGATCTCTATCGCTTTCCGGCTCACGGCATCGCCGTGCTCGGCCCGGTAGCGGGTGGGTTGCCGCCACTGCGCGTGCCGTCGGTCACATGGCAGCAGATGCTCGATCTGCTGCCCGTGGCGGCGTCCTGCTTCGTGATGATCGTCGCGCAGAGCGCTGCCGCGAGCCGCGTGTTCGCCGAGCGTCATCACGAAGCCGTCGATACCAACGCCGACTTGCTGGGCATCGCCGCGGCCAACGCGGCGGCGGCGTTTTCAGGCGCCTTCGTGGTGAACGGCAGCCCGACGCAAACCGCCATGGCCGATCTCGCCGGCACGCGCAGCCAGTTCGCGCAGTTGGTCTTCGCGGCGGTGGTGGTGGCGGTGCTGCTGTTTTTCAGCCGCTTTTTGCAGTATCTGCCGCACTGCATTCTGGCCAGCATCGTGTTTACGATCGCCATCGGCCTGATCAATCTGAAGACCTTGTTTGCGATCCGCCGCGAGAGTCCCGGCGAATTCGCGCTGGCCGTGTTCACCGCGGCGGCGGTGGTGCTGATCGGCGTCGAGCACGGCATTCTGGTGGCGGTGGCGCTCTCGCTGCTGCGTCACGTGCGCCACAGCTACCGTCCGCATACGATGATTCTCGCCCCCGGCGACGACGGCGTCTGGGTGCCGGTGCCCGCCGTGCCCGGCATCCAGACCGCGCCGGGCATGATCGTCTACCGCTTCGGCGCCGATCTGTTTTACGCGAACGACCACTTTTTCGTCGACGATACGCGGCGCCTGATCGACCTCGCCCCGAGCAAGGTGCGCTGCTTCGTGATCGACGCAAGCGCGATCACCGACATCGACTATTCGGCTTCCCGCTCCGTCGGCGAGTTGTGCCAGACGCTGAAAAGCGAAGGCATCGAGGTCCTGTTCGCGCGCGTGAATCGCTATTTGCGTTCGGATATGGACCGGCACGGCATCACGCCGATCGTCGGGGAAGGTTGCATTTTCGACACGTTGCACGAAGCGCTGCGCACGGCGGGTGTGGAGAAGCCCGACCGGCATGTGAAAGAGGCTACGTAAGCGCGGTTTTTTGCATGGGCAGCGCGACGCGCAGCTTTTGGCGTGGCGCTTATTCGTCAGCGAAGAAATAGCCGATGAAGAAACACCCACCCGCGATAACAGCGCCCAGCACCGCCACCGTATAAGCGAGCGCCGTACCGTGCCACAGCCCGTCGAACCACTGATGAAGCTGCGCCATCAGCACCGCCGCATTGCCGCCAATACGCTGCAATTCGATCTGATAGCGCGGATCGGCCACGCTATACATGGAGACGGCGCTGTCCGGCGGCGGTGTGGTCGCATAAATGATCACGGCCAGAATCACGCCGGTCACGAACGCCGTGACGCCCGCGAGGTACAGCCGCTTCTGCCATGGCGAGTGCCGTGCTGCCGGATTCGCTTCGTTGCCGCCGCTCATCGTATTCGTCTGTCCGCTTCGATTGTCACGGCGACAGTATCGCAGAGCGGCGGCCGTCTCCCGACGCGCTCAGTTTTTCGAAGTCAGCAGCTTGATGCCGGCAATGCCGAACATGATCGCGAGCGACCCGTCCAGCCAGCGCCTGATCGACGCGTAGATGCGCCGTGCGGAAGCGGTCGAAAACAGCACCGCATAGCTGCTGAACACCGATACGCCGATGCACATGCAGCCGAGCACCACCGGCGCGGTATGCGAGGTGCCACCGGCCGGCGACATGGCCAGCGAGACGATCGACAGCCACACCAGAATCGCTTTCGGATTGGTGAGATGCAGCAGCAGGCCGCGCAGATAGAGACGCTTGAGTGGTTCGTCGTCGCGCGCCGTGCCCGTGGGCAACGCCTTGGGACGGAACGCGGAGCGCGCCGATTTAAAGCCGAGCCACAGCAGATACAAGCCGCCGGCAATCTTGATCGCCACCAGACATTCCGAGTAAGTGGCGAGTACCGCCGACAAACCCAGCGACGCCAGCAGCGCCCAGAAGAACGAACCCGACACCACGCCGAGCGCGAAGGTCAACGCGGAACGGCGGCCCGAGCTCATCGCCAGTGACATGATCGCGAGATTGCTCGGCCCGGGGCTCGCCGTACCGACGAAGTAGGCGCTGTAGGCGATCAGGACATCGGC
Organism: Paraburkholderia dipogonis; assembly: GCF_042680985.1. Taxonomy (NCBI): domain Bacteria; kingdom Pseudomonadati; phylum Pseudomonadota; class Betaproteobacteria; order Burkholderiales; family Burkholderiaceae; genus Paraburkholderia; species Paraburkholderia dipogonis. The sequence continues at coordinate 198,029 of NZ_JBHUFR010000034.1, forward strand.
GGTGAGGAAGGTGCTGGCGATCATGGGCTGGACCTCGGCGGCGGGCAGGGCGTGCGGCTCAGAGCGCACGCGGATAAGGGGCGCGAGACGTCGCGCGAACGCAGATTTTGCGCGTGGGCGGAAGAATCCCACAGATACAGTTCGTTGCTCCGGCAACAGCACAATCGCGCGGACGCGGCGGCGCAGGCTCACGCACCGGCTGCCATGCCGATGCAATCCGCGAGCGCGCCCGCCACCGCCTGGCGGCTATGCCGCGGACGCTGCACGAGCCCGATCTCCCGTTGAAACGTCGATTCACCGAGTTCAAGCGCAACGACGCCGGCCGGCCATTTGCCGAGCCCTGCGCTATTCGGAAGCAGCGCCACGCCGATGCCACGCGCGACCAGTTGCACGATGCCTTGCAACTCGTCGAGCTCGATCACGTCGCGTACATTGACCCGCGAGCGCCGCAGAAACCGGTCGACCAGCCTGCCGCCGAACGAGGTGCGGTCGTAGCGGATAAATGGCTCGCTGCGCAGGAGTTCGCGCCAGGACCGCGCCGCGCCTTTGCCGCGCACGAGCGGCTTGGGCACGAGCAGCACGAACGGCTCGGTGACGAGCGTGCGCCATTCGAGTTCGGACGGCAGCGCGAACGGCGGTTTGATGATGACGGCCAGATCCAGCTCACCGGAATCCACTTGCCCGAGCAAGCCCAGCGACACGCCCGGCACGACCCGAATGCGCCAGCCGGGGCGGTCGTCGCGAAAGCGCGCGAGTGCGTCGGCGAGAAACGACACTTGCGCGGATGCAATCGCGCCGACTCGCAGCATGCCGCTTTCCGCCGCGACCGCGCCACGTTCGGAGAGCCGCGCGTAGAGCGTCATCATTTCTTCGGCGAGCGCGAGCGTTTCGCGGCCGGCGTCGTTGAGCGAGGCGGAACGGCCGGTGCGGTCGAATAGCGCGAAGCCCAGCTCTTCTTCGAGCCGCTGCATCTGCGCGCTCACGGCGGATTGCGTCAGGCCGATGCGCGCGCCGGCGCCCGAAAACGTGCCGTATTGGCTGACGGCGATAAAAGTCTTGAGTTCGCTCAGCATGTTCCATTGATCGAATTTGGTGATGGTGAGGTCAAATATATATCGTTTTTCACCATTTTTAGTCATGGTTAAACTTTGCCTCACGCGTGCGGCCCTTTAAGCGTCGGCACGTTCAACCCAATTTCAATCAGCGAGTTTCCCCATCATGAGCGTTGCCGATACCGTCTTGCCGCCGTTCCATCTGGCGTTCCCTGTTCATAGCCTTGCCGCCGCGCGCGAGTTTTACGGCGAATTGCTCGGCTGTCCGGAAGGGCGCAGCTCGGACGCGTGGGTCGATTTCAATTTCTACGGCCATCAGATCGTCGCGCACCTCGCGCCGGAGGAAATCGGCCACCGTCACACCAGCAAGGTCGACGGTGACGCCGTGCCGGTCCGCCACTTCGGCGCGGTGCTCTCCATGGCGCAATGGCAGGCCGCCGCGGACAAGCTGCAGGCGGCCGGTATCGACTTCATCATCGAGCCGCACGTGCGTTTCAAGGGTGAAGTGGGCGAACAGGCAACCATGTTCTTCCTGGATCCGTCGGGCAACGCGCTGGAATTCAAGGCGTTTGCGGATATGTCGGCGTTGTTTGCGAAGTAGAGCCGTTGTCGATCTGGCAAGTTGACAGCGATCGACCAGGTTTTGAATGCGCGTGAAGTATTTGCTGCGCGCAAAACAATTCATGCGATGTTTCGCGACGCGCTCGCGTGACATCGCGTGACGTCGCGTTAAAGCAGCACCTCAATTTCGGCTATCTTCCCTCATCAAACGTTTGCTTCGCGGCAAACTCCCTCGCAGTTCGAACCTCGTTCTTCCTTGCATTAACCTTCCTGACAATTCCGCCATTTTGGCGCCATGCAGGTGTTGGTGCTAGCGATCTAGCATAAGCGCTGATTCACCCATCCCTTACCTGCATTCATTCGGGCGCGTTTCATGTGGATCGTCAACGTTGCGCTTAAACGGCCATACACGTTCATCGTGATGGCCATTCTGATCTTGCTGGCGACGCCATTCGTGCTGTTCACCACGCCGGTCGACGTGCTGCCGGAAATCAATATTCCGGTTGTCAGCATCATCTGGACCTATACGGGCTTGTCGGCCGAAGACATGGCCAACCGCATTACCTCGGTCAACGAGCGCAGTCTGACCACCACGGTCAACGACATCGAGCACATCGAATCGCAATCGCTCGCGGGCATCACGATCCTGAAGGTGTTCCTGCAGCCGAATGCGAACATCCAGACCGCGATCGCGCAGACGGTGGCGGTCGAACAGGCGCAGCTCAAGCAGATGCCGCCGGGCGCCACGCCGCCGCTGGTGATCAGCTATTCGGCGTCCAGTATTCCGGTGATCCAGCTCGGCCTGTCGAGCCCGAAGCTCTCCGAACAGGCGCTCAACGATACGGCGCTGAACTTCCTGCGTCCGCAACTCGTGACGATTCCCGGCGCGGCCGTGCCGTATCCGTACGGCGGCAAGTCGCGGCTGATCTCGGTCGACCTGAACACGCGCGCGTTGCTGGCCAAAGGTCTCACGCCCTCCGATGTGGTCAGCGCGTTCAACGCGCAAAACCTGATCTTGCCCACCGGCACGGCAAAGATCGGCGCGAAGGAATACACGATCAACATGAACGGCTCGCCCCCCACGCTGGAAGGGCTCAACGATATTCCGGTGCGCACGCTCAACGGCGCGACCACGTATCTGCGTGAAGTCGCGCACGTGCGCGACGGCTTCTCGCCGCAGACCAACATCGTGCGGCAGGACGGCCATCGCGGCGTGCTGATGTCGGTGCTCAAGAACGGCAGTGCGTCGACGCTCTCCATCGTCAATACGCTGAAGGGGCTGCTGCCGAACGCGCAGGCCGCATTGCCGCCCGATCTGAAGATCACCGCGTTGTTCGACCAGTCGGTGTTCGTGAAAGCGGCGGTGCAGGGCGTGGTGCGCGAGGCGCTGGTGGCCGCCGCGCTGACCGCCGCGATGATCCTGCTTTTTCTCGGCAACTGGCGCAGCACCTGCATCATCGCGATCTCGATTCCGCTGTCGATCCTGTCCTCGCTGATCGCGTTGCACGCGCTCGGGCAGACCATCAACATCATGACGCTCGGCGGTCTCGCGCTGGCGGTTGGGATTCTGGTGGACGACGCGACGGTGACGATCGAGAACATCGAACGGCATCTGCATATGGGCACGAATCTGCACGACGCGATTCTCGACGGCGCGGGTGAAATCGCGATTCCCGCGCTGGTGTCGACACTATGTATCTGTATCGTGTTCGTGCCGATGTTCTTCCTGACCGGCGTGGCGCGTTACCTGTTCGTGCCGCTCGCCGAAGCCGTGGTGTTCGCGATGCTGGCTTCGTACATTCTCTCGCGTACGCTGGTGCCGACCCTCGCGATGCTGCTGATGGGTCACGCGCACAAGCCGAAGCCGGGCGCGAAGCCGAATCTGTTCATGCGCCTCTATCACCGCTTCGATCGTGGCTTCGAGCGCATGCGCGCCGGCTACATCATGATTCTGAGCAGCTTGCTGGTGCGTCGCGGCAGGTTCGGCAGCGTGTTCCTCGGCTTTTGCATCGTGTCGATGGGCCTGATTTTCGTGCTCGGTGAAGACTTTTTCCCGAGCGTCGACGCCGGCGACATTCGCCTGCATATGCGTGCGCCGACCGGCACCCGCATCGAGGAAACCGCGCGTCTTGCGGACCAGGTCGAAAACGTGATTCGCGAGGTCGTGCCGCACAAAGAGCTCGGCACGATTCTCGACAACCTCGGTTTGCCCTATAGCGGCATCAACCTTTCGTACAGCAACGCGGGCACGATCGGCACGCTCGACGGCGAAATCCAGGTGGCGCTCAACGAAGACCACAAGCCGACGCAAATCTACATGGACAAACTGCGCGCGCTCCTGCCGCAGCGTTTTCCGGGCGTCGAGTTTTTCTTTCAGCCGGCCGACATCGTCACGCAGATTCTCAACTTCGGCCTGCCTGCCGCCGTGGACGTGCAGATTTCCGGCGCGAATCAGGAAGGCAACTTCGACGTTGCGCGCAAGCTGCTGAAACAGGTGCGCATGATTCCCGGCACGGTGGACACGCACATCCAGCAGAAACTGGACGAACCGGCGATCAATCTCCAGATGGACCGCACGCGGCTCCAGCAACTCAATCTGAGCGCGAGCAACGTCGCGCAAAACGTGCTCATTTCGTTGTCGGGCAGTTCGCAAACCTCGCCGGGCTTCTGGTTCAACAATCGCAACGGCGTGGAATACAGCGTAGCGGTGCAAACGCCGCAGTATCAGGTGTCGTCGATCGATGAACTGTTGCGCACGCCGGTCTCCGGCGCGGCCAACGGCCCGACGCAATTGCTCGGCAACCTGGTGCGGGTTTCGCCGAAGAGCCAGTTCGCGGAAGTGACGCACTACAACATCAGGCCGGTGATCGATCTGTATGTGAGCGTCGAGAAGCGCGATCTGGGCAGTGTGGCGAATCAGGTCGACAAGCTGGTGGACAACGTGCGGGCGTCGCTGCCGCGCGGCAGCCAGATTACCGTGCGCGGCCAGGTGCAGACCATGCGCAGTTCGTTCTTCGGTTTAGGTCTCGGCGTGGCGATGGCGATCGTGCTGGTGTATCTGTTGATCGTGGTGAATTTCCAGTCGTGGGTCGATCCGCTGATTATCGTCAGCGCGTTGCCCGCGGCGCTGGCGGGGATTGTGTGGATGCTGTTCCTGACCGGCACGCACCTGAGCGTGCCCGCCTTGACCGGCGCGATCATGACGATGGGCGTGGCCACCGCCAACAGTATTCTGATGGTGTCGTTCGCGCGTCAGCGTCTGTCCGCAGGCGCGCCGCCGCTGACCGCCGCGCTCGAAGCCGGCGCGAGCCGGATCAGGCCGGTGCTGATGACGGCCTTCGCGATGATCATCGGCATGATTCCGATGGCGCTGGGTCTCGGCGAAGGCGCCGAGCAAAATGCGCCGCTCGGCCGCGCGGTGATCGGCGGCCTGCTGTTCGCCACCGTGTCCACACTGTTTTTCGTGCCGCTGGTGTTCGCGGCGATTCACTCCCGCCTCGCGCGCCGCCACCACAGCGATGGTGACAATGGTGACGACGGCGGCGCGAATCACACGGATTCCCGCGGCGACGGCCCCGCGCCCGAGCACGGCAGTGCTGGCAAGCCCGCGTAAAGTTAAATGACGGCTGACTGAGATGGCTCACTGAGATGACCGAAAAAACACATGCATCGCTAGCGATTCCCGCGCGAGAGACGGAAGGCGGCCACGCCTTGCCGCCGCGCCATCAGGAATGGAAACGCGCCAAAATCGCCATGTGGATCGTGCTGGCGCTGCTGGCCCTCGGGGCCTTGCGCACCGTGATCGCCAACATCGTGCAGAACCGTTCGGTGGCGCAGACCACCAAGCAGAACGCCACGCAGTATGTGAATGTGGTGAGTCCGACCCAGACCGAAGGCGGCGGCAACACCTTGCTGCCGGGTACGCTGCGCGGCTTCGTCGAATCGCCGATCTACGCGCGCTCCACCGGTTATCTGCTGCACTGGTACGCGGACATCGGCACGCGCGTGAAGCAGGGCCAGCTGCTCGCCGATCTCGACACGCCGGAGATCGACCAGGAACTCGCGCAGGCTTTGGCGCAGCGCCAGCAAACCAGTTCGAGCCTCGGCCTTGCGAAGAGCTCGCTGGAGCGTTGGCAGCAATTGCGTCAGCGCGATGCGGTCTCGCAGCAGGAACTCGACGAACGGCAAAGCACCTACTCGCAGGACGTGGCCAATCTCGCCGCCGCCGATGCCAATGTCAAGCGCCTGCAACAGCTCGAATCGTTCAAGCGCATCGTCGCGCCGTTCGCGGGCGTGGTCACGCAACGCAACGTGGATGTCGGCGACCTGATCGATGCGGGCAGCGGCACCAGCCGTGCGCTTTTCGCGCTCGCGCAGTCGGACCCGCTGCGCGTCTATGTGCAGTTGCCGCAGGCGTACGCGCAAAACGTGTCGGTGGGACAGAAGGTGGTGGTGACGCAGGCCGAACTGCCGGGCCAGCAATTCCACGGCACGATCACGCACATCTCCGGCGCGATCGACGTGCCCACCCGTTCGCTGCAGGTCGAAGTGACACTGCCGAATCCGGACAACAAACTGCGGCCGGGCGCGTACGTCCAGGTCGCGGTGCCGGCCGTGGCGCACGCGCAATTGACGGTGCCGGGTAACGCGCTGCTGTTTCGCGCCGAAGGCCCGCGCGTCGCGGTGGTCGATGCGAAGGGCAACGTGCAGTTGCGCAAGATCGTGATCGCGCAGGACCTCGGCCAATCGCTCGAAATCGAAAGCGGCATCGAGCCGAGCGACAGGATCATCATCAACCCTAGCGATTCGATCGCGGACGGCGATCACGTGCAGGTCCAGCAGCCGCAAGCCAACGGCAAGGGGGCGTCGTGAAGCACGTGGCCACATGCCGCGCGTTGACGACGCTCGCAGGTGCGGCGCTGCTCGCCGCGTGCACGGTCGGGCCGAATTACGAAAGGCCGCAGGCCGAAGTGCCGCCCACCTGGCAAACCGATTCGTACTGGCGCGTGGCCGTGCCATCGCATGCGCCGATCTCGCCGGACTGGTGGAACGCGTTCAGCGATCCGACGCTCGCCACGCTGGAAACGCAGGCGCTCGCGCAGAATCAGACGCTGGTAGCGGCCAGCGCGCACTACGAGCAGGCGCGGGCGACGCTCGCAAACGACCGCGCGCAGCAGATTCCCGAAGTCGATCTCGCGGCGCAGGGATCGCGCTTCCGGATTTCGCAGAACCGTCCGCGAACGAACTACGGCACGCCTACGACGTCGACCGTGCAAAACAATGTGCAGCTCGGCCCCACCATCAGCTACGACACCGATCTATTCGGCCGGATACGTCGCGAGGTGGAGGGCGCGGCGGCTTCCGCGCAGCAATCGGCGGATGATCTCGCCAACGCGCGGCTCGTGCTCACCACGGATCTCGCCAGCGACTATTTCTCGCTGCGTGAGCTCGACGCCGAGATCGACGTGCTGAATCAGTCGGTCAAACTGCAGCAGAAAGCGCTCGACTACGTCACCACGGAACACGATCTCGGTTCGGTGTCCGGCCTCGACGTGTTGCAGCAGAAGTCGCTGCTCGACTCGACGCGCGTGCAGGCGCAACTGCTGCTGAATCAGCGCGCGCAGTTCGAACATGCGATCGCCGCTTTGGTCGGCGTGCCCGCGCCGCAGTTTTCGATCGAGCCGAAGGTGCTCGCGGTGCAGGTTCCGTCGATTCCGCTTGGCGTGCCCAGCGACGTGTTGCAACGGCGGCCGGATGTCGCTTCGGCGGAACGCGCGATGGCCGCGGCGAATGCGCAGATCGGCGTCGCCAAGGCGGCGTTTTTCCCGAGTCTCACGCTGGCGCCGAGCATCGGTTGGGAAAGCACGCAATTCGCCAGTCTGCTGAGCGCGCCGACGCTGATGTGGACGCTCGGCGCGGCGGTCGGTCAGGTGTTGTTCGACGGCGGCCGCCGGGCGGCCAACGTGAAATTCGCGAGCGAAGGCTACAAGGCCACCGAGGCTAACTATCGCCAGACCGTGCTCACCGCGTTCCAGGAGGTGCAGGACGGCATCACCGGACTCTCCGTGCTGGACGGCGCGGCGAAGCAGTCGAGCGAGGCCGTCACCGATGCGCGGCATCTGCTCGCGCTCGCCAACGACCGCTATTCGGGCGGCCTCGTCGCTTACCTCGACGTGATCACCGCGCAGCAGTCGCTGCTCACCAGCGAGCGCCAGGACGTGCAGATTCACGGTCAGCAAATGACGCTGTCGGTCTCGCTCGTGAAGGCGCTCGGCGGCGGATGGGACGTCGGCGCGGACATGTCGAATACGCCCGCGGGCGTGCAGCCCAACGACGCTAAGGAGGCGATGGCTCCCGCGCGGTGAGCTGGCAGATCATGAAGCAGCAGGGCAGCAACAGGGGCAGCAGAGGAAGCACGCGGCGGTGCGCAAGACGATTGCAAGGCGTTTCGTATAATGCACATACAAGGGGACGCGCATGAAATTGCTGATTGTTGAAGACGAGCACAAGGTGGTGGACTACCTGCGCTCCGGTTTGACAGAGCAGGGCTGGGTCGTCGACGTCGCGCTTGACGGCGAGGAGGGCATGCATCTGGCCACCGAATTCGATTACGACGTGATCGTCCTCGACGTGATGCTGCCCAAGCGCGACGGCTTCAGCGTGCTGAAAGCGCTGCGTATGCGCAAGTCCACGCCGGTCATCATGCTCACCGCGCGCGATCACGTGAACGATCGCGTGCGCGGTCTGCGCGAAGGCGCGGACGACTACCTCACCAAACCCTTTTCGTTTCTCGAACTGGTCGAGCGCTTGCATGCTTTGGCGCGCCGCACGCGTTCGCAGGAGTCGACGCTGATTTCCGTCGGCGATCTGTTCGTCGATCTGATCGGCCGGCGCGCGACCCGCGACGGCGTGCGTCTCGATCTCACCGCCAAGGAATTCCAGCTGCTCAGCGTGCTGGCGCGCCGGCAAGGCGACATTCTGTCGAAGACCGCGATTACCGAACTCGTCTGGGACGTCAACTTCGACAGTCATACCAACGTGGTCGAGACCGCGATCAAACGATTGCGCGCCAAGCTCGACGGCCCGTTCCCCTCGAAACTGCTGCATACCGTGCGCGGCATGGGGTACGTGCTCGAAGTGCGCGAAGAGGCGGAGCAGTCATGAACCGCTCGATTGCCCGGCGCCTCGCATTGATGTTCGCGTTCGTCGCGCTGTTCGTGTTCACGCTGGTCGGCACGGGGCTTTTTCTGGTGCTGCGCACGCAGCTCGAACACCATCTGCGCGAGTCGCTCGACGACCGCACGCAGATCGCGCGCATCATCGTGTATCACGCCGTGACGCCGGAGAAGTGGCGCATGGCGCGCGAAAAGCTCACCGACATGACACCGCACGACGGCAGCACGGTGTATGCGGTGTCGAGCGCCGATCCGTATTTTCATTACGGCACACCGGTCGGCGGCTCGGTGGTCACGAGCTGGGCGGGTGGTTATTCGCGCGTGACGCCGGCCGGCGGCGGTCAGGACATGCTGACCTCCACGGCGACGATCCCGGCTTACGGCGCGCGTCCTGCGGTGCAATTGCAGGTGGCCGCCAGCTATTCGCCCAATGTGCGCACCATGCGCGTGTTCGGCCTGGCGCTGGCCGCATTGTCGGCGCTCGGCAGTCTCGCCGTGTTGTTGCTCAGCTATTCGGTGACGCGGCTCGGCCTCGCGCCGCTCACGCGCCTCACGCGCGACGCTTCCGCCGTGAGTCCAAACAACCGCTCGCAGCGTTTGAATACGGCCTCGCTGCCGCTCGAACTGAACGACCTGGCCAACTCCTTCAATGGTGCATTGGAGCGCCTCGACGGCGCGTATGGCCGCCTCGAATCGTTCAACGCGGACGTGGCCCACGAACTGCGCACGCCGGTGACGATTCTGATCGGCCAGACAGAAGTCGCGTTGACACGTAATCGCTCGGTCGACGATCTGCGCCATACGTTGCAATCGAACCTCGAAGAGTATGAGCGCATGCGGGCGATCATCAACGACATGTTGTTCCTCGCTCGCGCCGATCAGGGCGAACGTGCGACGGGCCTCGTCGACGTATCGCTGGCCGCGGAAGTCGCGCATACGCTGGAGTTTCTGGAGATACCGCTCGAAGAAGCGCGGGTGCGTGCGCAATTGCGCGGCGACGCCATGGCGCGCGTGAACCGCTCGCTGTTCGGCCGCGCCTGTACGAATCTATTGATGAACGCTATCCAGCATTGCGAGCCGGACGCGGAGATCAGCGTGACGATCGTGAGTGACGAGGACCAGGTGCGCGTCGCGGTGGCCAATCCCGGTGAGCCGATCTCGCCGGATGTGCTCGAACATCTGTTCGACCGGTTCTATCGCGCGGAAGTCTCGCGCACGAATAGCCGCGAAAACCACGGCCTGGGTCTTGCGATCGTGAAGGCGATCGCGGAGATGCATCGCGGCAGCGTGTCGGCGCAAAGCGCGCACGGCATCAACACCTTTGTGTTTTCGGTCGCGGCGGTTTCGCCGATCGAAGCCGGCGTGCCGGCAGCGCGCTCGAACCCGAATGCGGCTGCTGACGCAAGCGGTTATTCGTCGCTGGCGAAGAGCAAGTCGGCCTGAACCGGCAGACGCCGCAGCAGCCGGCACGTGCACTAAAAATCCAGCGTGAACTGAGCCGGCGCGTCGCTCTCAGTCGCCCCCGGACGTTGAAGGTTACCCGCCTTGACGCCCAGCAGCCTGATGGATTTAACCAGGTCGACCCGTTTCAGACACTGGGTGGCCGCATGACGCAGCGCCTTGGCGTCCGCAACCGGTTCCGGGAGCGTGACGTCGCGCGTTACTGTCTGAAAATCGTTGAAGCGAAGCTTGATCCCGATCCTGCGCGCGAGATAGCCTTTACGCTGCAAATCCAGCGCCACCTGTTCGCATAAACGGGTGAAGGCGGTGCCGAGTTCCTGCCTGTGTCGCACGGCGTGCAGGTCTTGCTCGAAAGTGGTTTCCCGGCTCATCGAGACAGGCTCGCTATGAGTCACCACGGGCCTGTCATCGAGCCCATGGGAAACTCTGCGAAGCCATGACCCATAGCTGCGTCCGAACTGTTCGATCAGCCATTGCTCGCTGCATGCGGCAATTTCGCCGATGGTCGTTATGCCTAGAGACGTGAGCTTGGCGTTGGCCTTCGGCCCAATACCGTTGATTTTTTTGGCAGCCATCGGCCAGATCCTGGCTTGCAAATCTTCAAGCCGCAAAATCGTGATTCCGTCTGGCTTTTGTATGTCCGAACACAGTTTTGCCAAGAGCTTATTGGGTGCAATGCCAACCGAACAGGTGAGATTGGTCGCCTCGAAGACGGCCGATTTCAGCTTCCGTGCGATTTGCTCCGATTCGTCGTTCAGGAGCGACAGGTCGGCGTAGACCTCGTCGATTCCCACGTCCTCGATTGTCGGACTGACGGACCGGATTGCGTCCTTGAACAGTCGCGAGTACGTTCGATAGAGATCGAAATTCACCGGAAGCAGGATGGCATCCGGCGCCAGCCGGGCCGCCTGCATCGTAGGCATGCCGGAATGAACGCCGAAGGCCCGTGCTTCGTAGGTTGCGGTCGTCAGGACGCCTCTGCCCGCATAGTCGCGTAACCGCGCGAATTCACGCGTACCGTCCGCGTTGATTCGGGGCGCGTCGGAACGCCGGCCGGCAACCACCATGGCTTGGCCCCGCAGTTCTGGATACTGCGAAAGTTCACAGGACGCAAAGAATGCGTCCATGTCGATGTGGGCTATGCGCCTGTCATCTGGCATGCCTTGATACTCAAAAATAGCGCTTATCGGAGCCCGTAGTGATGAACGTCGATATAGCGAGAAGTCGCGTTCTGCGGCGCAAATAGCTAGACTGTACATTCATACAGTGTTCTTGTCAGGTCGTGGACCCCCGGAAACTGGTTTGCGCTGCGATCCGAATGCAAAATGCTTTTTACCTCGGCCACAGGTGGCTTTCGTTAGAATCTGTTTTCGATCCTTATAGTCGTCTAAAACCGGAGACAAACGTGCCAGGCTTACTTCCCGATGTCGACCGCGAGGGACTCCTCGAATATTCAGTCGTTTACACCGACCGATCCATCAATCATATGTCGCAGCTTTTCCAGGGCGTCATGCGCGATATTTCAGGTTCTCTGAAGAAGGTCTACAACGCGAAGTCGGCGGTGGTCGTGCCGGGCAGCGGGACTTTCGGCATGGAATCCGTGGCCCGGCAGTTCGCGACGAACAGGAAGTGTCTGGTCATCCGCAATGGCTGGTTCAGCTTTCGCTGGTCGCAGATTTTCGACATGGGCGGCATTCCGTCTGAAGCGATCGTGCTGAAGGCGCGCCCGGTCGAACAGGGGAGACAAGCTGCGTATGCGCCGCCGCCGATCGAAGAGGTGGTCGCCGCTATCAGGGAACACAAGCCGGATCTGGTGTTTGCGCCGCATGTCGAAACCGCATCGGGGATCATGCTGCCGGACGCTTACATACGCGCGGTGGCCGACGCGGTGCATGCCGTCGGCGGCATGTTCGTGCTGGATTGCATTGCCTCCGGCACGGTCTGGGTCGATATGCAGGCGAGCGGCGTCGACGTGCTGATCAGCGCGCCGCAAAAGGGATGGAGCGCGTCACCGTGCTGCGGGCTGGTCATGTTGAGCCCGCTCGCCCGCGAAAGAATCGACGCGACCACGAGCACCAGCTTCGCTTGCGATCTTCGCAAATGGCTGCAGATCATGGAAGCATACGAGAACGGCGGGTTCGCGTACCACGCAACGATGCCTACGGACGGTCTCGCTACATTGCGTGACGTCATGAAGGAGACCGAGGCATACGGCTTCGACAAAGTGAGAGCGGAGCAGCTTGAACTCGGCAAGCGCGTTCGCTCGCTCCTTGCGGACAAGGGTTTCAGGAGCGTGGCGGCCCAAGGTTTCGAGGCTCCAGGCGTCGTCGTCAGCTACACGGACGATGACGGGATTCGATCCGGCAAGAAGTTCGCCGATGCAGGGTTGCAGGTCGCGGCTGGCGTTCCGCTGCAATGCGACGAGCCTGAGGATTTCAAGACCTTCCGGATTGGCTTATTTGGCCTGGACAAACTGCACGACGTTGAGGGCGCGGTGGCGAGGCTCGCGAAGGCGGTGGGCACTATTGTTTAGTCTATCTACATGGTTTCAGGGGTAGGGGCTCGCGTATTTCCCGGAGGCGCGCGCCATTTTCCTTTTATCGGATCGTGTTCGATCTAGTTCGCGGATTTGCCGGCGAGGACGGGGCGCCAGATGAGCGGAGCGTGACTTGCCGCCGGCGCCGCGCTCGCTCCAATCAAACCGTGGTTGGCTCTTTCTCCGCGAGGCAGGATCGCATCGAAACTTGCGGCCACGACTCATCAGTCGAACTTGACCAGGTCCTTGAAGATCAGTTGACCCCAGCTATTTCCCCGCCCCTGAACAAGCAGTCCACCTTCCGAAAGGCCGCCGAGTTTGATCGGCGCGAAACCGAGATTTTCCGCAAGCGCACCAATCTCCTCCGCGGCGCCCTCGTCGTCGCTTGCCAGGAACACGACTCTCCTGCCGCCCTGTACGGCCGGATCCTGGCCAAGGACGGTGGCGCCCAAATGATTGAAGCCCTTGACCAGCCGGCCACCAGTGAACGCCCGCGCGACGACCTTTGAAGAAGGTTGTTCCCCCAGTTCCTCCGGGGGCACGCCGTAGGCATTGGTCACGTCGACGATAGTCTTCCCCTGCCAGGTGGGCAGCGCCTTGGCGACATCCTGGTGCGACTTGAAGCCGACAGCCAGAAAGACGATATCCGCCTTGACCGCTTCCGCCAGTTTTTTGGGAATGATCTCAGGTCCGATCGCGGCCGCAGCGGATGCGAAGCTTTCCGGGTTGCGAGTAGTTGCAACGGATACTTCGATGCCTTTTCGGGCAAACGCCCTGGCGAGCGCCTGGCCGATCTTGCCGAAGCCAATAATTGCGTAGCTCATAGATTTTCCTTTGGTGTGCGAGGCCCTACGGGCTCCGAATATCGAATGGAGTGACCGACGGGCGCAGCGCGTCAGAGTTGCGCCAGGCCGCCGTCGACGGCAACCTCGCTGGCGGTCATGAAACTGCTGTCCGGCGACGCGAGAAAGGCGGCCGCCGCTGCGATCTCTGCCGGATCGGCCATGCGCTGAAGCGGAGTCATCGAGGCGAAGACCTTCTGGCCTTCCTCGCCTAGCGCTTCCTTCGCGAGTTCGGTCGCCGTCGCGCCGGGTGACAGCACGTTGACCCGGATACCGGTGCCCTTCAACTCCTCCGCCCAGGTCCGTGCGAGGTTGCGCACCGCCGCCTTGCTCGCGCTGTAGGCGCTCATTGCCGGGGCGCCCGTGGTGCCGGCGCTCGATCCGGTCAGGATGATCGAACCACCCTTGCCCATCAGCGGCAGCGCCTTCTGTACCGTGAAGATCGTCCCCTTTACGTTGGTGTCGAAAGTTTCGTCGATGTGCTCGGCGGTGATCTTGCCCAGCGCCAGTTGGCCTCCGGTCCCGGCGTTGGCGAAAACGATGTCGAGGGCTCCGCGCTCGGCCTTCACCGCCGCGTAGAGTCGGTCGAGGTCGGCCGGATCGGAGACCGAGCCCTTCACCGCGCGGGCATTGGGCCCGAGGTCGGCTACTGCGGTGTCGAGCGCTTTCTGCCGCCGGCCGAAGATGAAGACGAAGGCGCCTTCCTCGATGAACCGCTTTGCTGCGGCCCGGCCGATGCCGGTAGCGCCACCGGTGATCACGGCGGTCTTTCCATTCAGTCTGGTCATGTCACGCATCCTTCGAAACAAAAGCGAGAGAAACGATTCTGGACCTATTGATCCATGAGGCCAATTGACTGAATATCTATGGATACCATCTACTTTTTAGATATCTATGCTCGACAACGTCACCATCAATCAACTTCGGGCCTTCGTTGCCGTGTGTGACCAGGGAAGCTTTTCCGGGGCGGCACGGGAGCTGAGGCGTGCACAGTCGGCGATCAGTCACGCGATCAACGCGCTCGAGAGTGCCTTCGATGTGTTGCTGTTCGAACGCAACGCCCGCAAAGCCACGCTTACAGCAGCGGGCCGTAGCCTCCTGCCTGATGCTCGCGGGGTGATCTCGCGCACCGAGGAAATGAAGATGCGCGCGGTTGCGATTGCTGAAGCCGGGGTGCCACAGGTCTCGATTGCAGTGGATACCTATTTTCCGCGCGCGCACCTGATTGAATGCCTGCGCAGGCTGCAAGCGGACTTTCCGACCGTTGCGATCAATCTGCGCATGACGACCATGCAAGGCGGCGAGCGCCTGGTTCTCGAAGGAACGTGCGCATTGGCGGTGACGATCACCGACGTGCCGGAGCTGAGCCCAGGTACCATAGAAAGGCAGCATTTATGTGAAGCGCAAATGGTGACCGTCTGTGCGCCATCGCATCCGCTGGCTGCAATCGGAGGGCCGATTCCGCGGGAGGAATTTGGCCGGCACATCCAGCTCGTCGTAACAGACAATCAGCCCGATGCGGAAAAGACCCAACAGGGGGTCGCCGGTGAACGCCAGTGGCTGGTGAATGACCTCGGCGCGAAGCACGATTTGCTCAAGGGCGGCTTATGCTGGGGGCACATGCCGCATCATGTGGTTGCGCAAGACCTCGCGAACGGAACACTTGTCGAACTCCAACGACGCGCATGGCACATGCGCGCCCTCACGTTCATGATCTCGCAGCGGCGCGGCTACGCGTTTTCCGAATGCGAGACGCGGCTGGTTGCGCTTCTTGGCAATCGTCAACGCTTTGCGAAGGGGGCCGGCAAGCGCTCGGTCTCACGCGCAGGCAGAACTGCGTGAAGGCCGCTATGCGTGCCACTTGAGTGATCTGCGACGCGTTCGATGACCTGGTGCAGCTATGCAAAACATTGACGCAGGTTCTTCTCGCCGTTACCGAGTCCCCGCTACACAACGTAAAGCCAGGCGAGCAATGTGAAGACTGAAAAGAGCGTGGTCATCGAGATCACTGCACCCACTACGTTCTTTTCGACGTCGTATTCGACCGCCAGCACGTACGCACTCTTGGCCGTGGGCACGGCAGCACACACGACGGCGGCAACGGTCGCGGTCCGGTCGAGGCCAGCCGCAAGGCAAAGCCCATAGACCACGAGCGGCATGATGGCAAGCTTGAGCGACGTGAGCAACGCATAGAGACCCAGCCGCTCGCGCAGTTCGGCGATTGTCAGATCGAGTCCAATCGCGAATAGCGCGCATGGCGTCAACGCTTCACCGAGAATGGTGAGAAACGACACGACGGGTCCGTACAGCTTCAAACCGAGGATCGACCAAAGCAATCCGAAAATCGTCGCGACGATGACGGGATTGGTGGCGATCTGCCGCAACAGCGCAGCCGTCCGTATGTTGCGCGATGTATCGTAGCGGCCGATCTCGAGCAGCAGAACCAGTATCGGAAACATGACGGCGCCGACAAATACGGTCGCAATCGCCGCCGCGAGCACGCCCGCCTGGCCGAAAAGCGTCTTCAATATAGGCAGCGCGACGAATCCGGTGTTCGTCATCGACACGGCTGCAGCCAGTATTCCGCTCTTCCCGATGCCTGCGCCCCACGCGATTCGCGCGAACATCATGACCGCCACGAAGCAGATCATGGCGCCGCCGCCGAACGCGGCAAGAAAGCGCCAGTCAAGGAGCGAGTGAAGCGCCTCGTCAGCGATCGTCAGGAAGACCAGGGAAGGCATCGCCACGTAGTAGGCGAAGCGCATCAGCGGCGCGGCGAGCGCGCGCGGCATGTAGCCGGAGGCGCCGGCAGCCCACCCAGTCAGAATGATGGCGAAAATCGGAAGTATGGTGCCGGCGAGATGCATCGTGACCTCCCGTAGCGATGGGACTTGAGCACATCAACGCTCGTCCCTGACTGGCCGTCATTATCGGAGAAAACGTGGTGCAACGCGCATCGGTCGACACACTTCAGCGCGGCACGAGCGCGGGCCGCGTCCGCATTTTTTCTATTGCGCCGTTTGCTGGCGCTGGTATTCGTTCTTTTTCATCTGCAGATACTCTTGCCGGCTCACCTCGTGCAATTGGCGCGGGTACTGCTCTGTCGCATCGAACCATGTGGCAAAGCGTTGATCGACGCGTTTGTCGGCAGGCAGGGAAAGCGAACCCAGGTACGCGTCGATGGCAAGGTAATAACGCATCGTATTGCGCTCGACGAGGCCGCGCACACCGCCCACGTAATCGCCATTCGACGCCTGCGTAAAGCCCACTTTCGCGCTGCCTATGGTCGCGAGATAGGTCTTCATTGCGATGCGGCCGGCCATGCCGAATCCGTACGAATACGTGAGATGCAGGAACGTGCGTCCTTTGCCGATATCGACGGCTTCCAGCACGATGCGGTAGTCCTTCGTGCTGAGCGGCCCTTCCGCGGCGCTCAGATCGACCTGGAAGTAGTCGGGGCTCGTCGCAACTGAACGGTAGTCGAGCTGCACACGTGAGGTATCACTGAGTTCCTGTTCCGTCTTCTTGCCGACGTTCATGCTGATGGTCGCGCCAGTGCTGCCAGAAGTGGCATGACAGTACTTCGTGTTCAGATGCAGGATGAGTACGTCGCACCAGGTCGCGGGGCCTCGTTGCGGATCGTTGAATGCGCTGTTGACGGTCGCGAACGGATAATCGACGACGGCGTAGATATCGCCCTTCAACGCGTTCTGCGTTTCCTGCGAGTCGAGATGGATCGGGCGATGAAACACATTCGACTTCAGCTGCGGCGCTAGCGTGTCGTACTCGCCTTTGAGCGCCGCAGCATTGTCGTCGGCCCATGTGAGCCCGCCGGGCCAGAGACCCGATAGCGTGAGCGCAACGAGTGCGAGCCGTTTGATGATTCGCGTGATCCGTTGGATGTTCATAAAAACACGCTCCTGCTGGTTGGATAAATTTCGCGCTCCGGGCAGCGCAGCCGCTCATTGCCGCAGTGCGACCTCTCGTATGAATGTTACAGCCGAAGCGGAATTTACAGTCGTTTCGGTCCGCAGTCTGCCGGGCACGCAGAAGCGATAACTTGCGCTGCATGCCTGAAGGCCACGGGCCAGTCCTATTTCTTTTTCGCAGACGTTGTTTTGCGCACGTGCGCCGCCGTATCCGCGAACAGATCGATTACTACCCCGCGCAGCCAGCGATTCCCTTCGTCCTGCTGGACCCGTGCGTGCCAAAGCAGATGAATCGGCGCGGCGGGCAGCGCCACGGGCAACGCGCGCAGGCCGAGCGAAAACGGCTCGGCCAGTTGCAGCGCAAGTCGCTCCGGCACCGTGGCGATCAGATCCGTGCGTTGCAGGATATAGCCCACGCTCATGAAATGCGGCACCGTCAGTCGAACCTGGCGCCGCACGCCGCGCCGTTTCAGCCAGTCGTCTACCTGCCCATGCCCGGTCCCTGCCGACACCACGACGAGATGTTCAGCGTCGCGCCAGGCAGTGAGCGTCAGCGGCGCGTCCTCGAGCGGGTGGCCTCGCCGGAATACGCAAACATAGGGTTGATCGAACAGGCGGCGCTGATAAAAGCCGCCCTGCAGTTGTGGCAGCAAGCCGATGGCGAGATCGACCCGGCCGTCCGCCATCTCGTCGCGCAGATTGACGCTGGTGTTGCGGACCGTGTTAAGCGCGATGCCCGGTGCTGCGTGCGAGAGACGTTCGACCAGCGCGGGCAGGAATACGACTTCGCCGATATCGGTCATTCCGATCGTCATGGTGCGCGTGGCGACTAGCGGATCGAAACCGCTTTCGGGGTTGAGCGCAGCGTGAAGCGTCGCGAGCGCCTGCGAGACGGGTTCGGCCAGACGCAGCGCGAACGGCGTGGGTATGACACCGCCTGGCCCGCGCACGAACAACGGATCGCCGAGCCGGCGGCGCAGCTTCGCGAGTGCATTGCTGACGCCGGGTTGGCTCATGTTCATCTGCGCGGCGACGCTCGACACGCGCCGCTCCTGCATCAGCCGCTGAAAAAGCAGCAGCAGATTGAGGTCGAGATCGCTCAGTTCCATGGCTTCGACATGACGGATTCTCATTGCTTTGAGTGATGAAGCAGATTCCTGCCATTTTATTGCAGGATGAACGCCCCGTACTGAGAATACCTACATGGCGCACACATTCGATGCGACCTTGGCGCGCACCACGCCACCTCAGAGCGGTTGATCGAGATATTGGAGACACTTTCATGAAACAGATGGATCTGAAGATTGCCATCGTCGGCGCGGGTATCGGCGGCCTCACGCTTGCGCTCGCGCTGCGCGAACATGGAATCGATGTGCAGCTGTACGAGCAGACCGACGAACTGCGCGAGGTGGGAGCGGCCGTCGCGTTATCGGCCAATGCCACGCGCTTCTACGAACGCATGGGACTGCGCACGGCCTTCGACGCCGTGTGCGCCGAAATACCGGGCCTCATCTATCGCGATGGACGCAGCGGGGAAGTCATCGGACACCACCGCGGCGCGCCCAGCTATCGCGAGCAATTCGGCGGCTCGTACTGGGGTGTTCATCGCGCGGATCTGCAGGCCGTGTTGTCGAAGGCTGTCGGCCTCGATCGCATCAACTTGAGCCATCGGCTCGTCGATCTCGCACAGCAACCGGATCGCGTCAGCCTCACGTTCGACAACGGCCGGCGCATCGAGGCGGATCTGGTGATCGGTGCCGACGGAGCGCGCTCGATCACGCGGCGCTGGATGCTCGGTTACGACGACGTGCTGTATTCAGGCTGTTCAGGCTTTCGCGGCGTGGTGCCGGCCGGGCGCATGGACCTGCTGCCCGATCCCGAGACCATCCAGTTCTGGATCGGACTACAAGGCCATCTGCTGCATTATCCGATCGGCGACGAGGGCGATCAGAACTTCTTGCTTGTCGAGCGTCATCCATCGCCGTGGCCGTCGCGTGACTGGGTCATGTCAGCTAGCGAGGGCGAGCAACTGCGCCTGTTCAAGGACTGGCATCCGGCGGTAACGCAGATGATCACCGCGGTGCCGATCAGCCAGCGCTGGGGGCTTTTCCATCGTCCTCCGCTCGGCCGATGGAGCAAGGGCCGCGTGACCCTGATCGGCGACGCCGCGCATGCGCTCGTGCCACACCACGGTCAAGGCGCCAATCAGTCGATCGAGGATGCCGTCGTGCTGGCCGAACAACTCGCCAAGGCCGGCCCAGGCAATTGGCGCGAGGCGCAGGAAGCCTACGAGCGCCTGCGCCGGGGCCGCACGCGCAAGGTGCAGTACGCGTCGATTACCACTGCGGACGTGCTGCATCTGCCCGACGGGCCGGCTGCGCAGGCGCGCAACGCGCGCCTCGGCGCACGCGACAGTGTGCTAAATCATCTGGACTGGATCCACGGTTTCGACGCCCTCACAGAAGAGCCGAACGAACGTCAGGGTGGTACCTGGCTTTAACGCCACGATGCTTGCTTGCTCACCGACGGCGGCGCGAAGACTTTCTGCGCAGCGCGGGTGAGCGTAGGGTAAAAATGTGAACGCAGAAAAGCCCGCAACCGTGCCGTGAGGGTTGCGGGCTAACCAACTGCAGTTTGCAAACAGGTCCTCAGAACCGGTAGCTCACCCCGATCTGCAACACCGGATAGAGCTTGTAGCGCTCCACCTTGTCGCTGATCTTGCGCTCCTGCTCGTCGATGTTCGACTGCGGCGTGAACATCGAATAGATCGCCGGCACGTTGTAGCTGGCGCGCGGGCGTCCGTACGCCACGCCGAGATCGAACGTCATGCCGAACCCTTTCGAAACCGGCTTGTGACCGTAACCGATGCCCAGGTAAGGCATCACGCGCGGCAGCGTGACCGTCGCCGAGGGCGCGGCGCCGACGGCAGGCACGAAGTCGTCACCGATCTTATAGTTGCCTTGGGCGTTCGGCACGGCATGTGCGCTCAGTTCGTCGTCGTTGACTAGTGCGCCGGCTGTCACGCGAAAGCCACTGGAGCTGAACGGGAACAGATCGAGATACAGGCCGCCTTGCAGGAGTTTGAGATGGCCGTCGTACTGGTTGTCGTTGGCGTGGACCGAATGCGACAGGCCGAATCCCTCGATTTCCGCGTGCACGCCCGCCCATGAATTCAGCGGCAGCGCCGCTCCGACACCCGCGCCGAGCGTACCGCCATGCACATACACCTCCTGCGCCTGTGCGGCTCCCATCATCATCGTCGCTGCCATCGCGACCACAGCCGCATTTGTTACCTGTTTCACCGCACCATCTCCCGACAAGGATTGTTTCCGTGTGGCGACTGTACGGTTTAACCATGCGGTTCAAATGAACGAATAGCGGGCAGTTATGGCAGTTCCTCGCGCTCAAGTTTTATGGTTCGAAAAAAACGGAATTTATGACCTGTAATTCCTGCCGAACTGGCGATTCAATCGCAAGTGGTGCGCAGAATAGCCTTGTTTTAAAGGGCTATTCGGTGAATCGAACAGAATGCCGCGCCTGGATAATGACTCTCGCAGAAGACCCGTTCGCCACGCACACGGCACTCCAGAAATGGGTCATTCATCTGATAAAAGGAGCGCGTTGCGCTTTATTTTGCGTGTGTCGTGATGTGTGCGCGACCGGCTTTATGGATCTGGAGCAGTCATGGTTTTGTCTCAGGCGTCGCGATCGTTCGGCATCGCGGTCGTTGCAGCCGCAACGGCATTATTGAGCGCGTGCGGTGGTTCGGGCGGCAGTAGCGCCAGCACCGGCAGCAACGTGCTGAAGTTGTCTTCAGCGGTGCAAAGCGAGCATGTCGCGCGCTATGCCGGCGCGTTCGGCATGTTGTCGGGGCCGGGCGTCGCGGTGATCTATACCTCGGTGGTGCAGTCTCTGGTGACGGGTGTCACGGCCGGCACACCCAATAGCACGACCGCTTGCCCGGCCGGCGGTTCGATCAGCGTGGCGACACAGAGTGCGGGCGCGAGCGGCCTGCAAAGCGGCGAGACCGCGGCCGTCAGCTTCAATCAGTGCGTCGGCCAGGTAAAGGCGCCCGGCGTATCCGACAGCGCGTCGATTACCGGCACGGTGAGCGTGCAGATTCAGAGCTCGCAGGGCGTGGTCGGCAAGGCGTCGAACGACTGGTCTTACACCGCTGTTGAAACGGCCAACGCGTTGACGCTGGTTTCTGCGAACAGCACGACGGTGGTGAACGGCACGGTTAGCTTCACCATGAGCTACGACGCGAAGACGGGCGTCACCACCACCACCGCGAGCGCGCCGACCGTGACGCTCAGCCGCGCGCAGCCGGCGGGTTCGGGTAACATCAGCGGCACCATCACGATTACGTCGCTGAATTACTCACGCGTGCACGGCACGGATCCGGTTACAGACACGCTCACTACCAGCGGCAGCATCAGCGTGAACGTGGCCGATGCGGTGATCGCCTTCAACGTCGCGACGCCGGCACCGGTCACGATCAGCGGCGGGAATGTGCAGGCCGGGGTGATCCAGCTGTCGACGAGCGATACCGTCGAGACCATCACGCCGAAAGACGCATCAACGGTCGGCATCACGGTGACATCGAATGGGCTGACGGGGACTTACACGGAAAGCGTGGGCACGTTCCGCGCGTTGGTGAGCGGCTGAGCGAAGAAGCGCACTGACGTGGAGAGCAGGGGGCGGGTTGCGGCAACGTGACGGTCGAAGGACCGGTTGCCGCAACCGTGCGACGCATGCGCAAGAAACATGCGCGAAGACATGCGCGAAAAGTGCTTACTGCTTGATGCCTTCGGCCTGAATGTGCAGCGTGGTCTGCATCTTGAAGCCGTAGGTCTTGCCGAAGTCGACGCCGAAGTCGTCGCGATTGAACGTCGCGGTCGATTCCGTGCCGCACACTTCACGCTTGAGCATCGGGTTCATGATGCACTTGAACGATTCGATCTTCAGATTGACGGGCTTGGTGATGCCGTGCATGGTCAGCGTGCCGATCACTTCCACCGGTTTGTCGCCGTCGAAGCGGATCTGCGTGCCCTTGTAGGTCGCGGTGGGGTACTTGGCGGCGTCGAAGAACTTGTCCGTGACCAGTTCCGCGTCGAGCTTGTCGTTGCCGATATCCACCGAGCTCATGTCGATCGTCACGTCGACCGTGCCGGTCTTCGCCGCGCGATCCAGCACCACGGTGCCGCTGCTCTTCTTGAACTTGCCGCGCCAGATCGACAGGCCGCCGAAGTGGTCGGTTTCAAAGCTCGGGTAGGTGTGGGTCGGGTCGAGCTGATAGGTATCGGCTGCCATGGCGTTGAACGACAATGCGGCGGCCAGCGCGCCTGCGGCGAGCAGAAGTTGTTTCTTCAAGGTGTTCTCCAGGTTTCAGATAGTGCTGCGACGCTTCGTGTCGAATTATTTCTTCGAAGCGACGAGGTGAAATTTGATGACGACTTCGTCGGCGACTACCGACGTGTCTTTCCATTCGCCGGTGCCCACGTCGAATTGCGAGCGCTTGATCGGCAACGCGCCGTCGAAGGTCTGCGTGGCGCCCTGGCTGGCGATGGTGACGGGCACCACGACGGTTTGCGACTTGCCCTTGATGGTGAGCTTGCCGGTGATCTTGTACTGGTTGCCGCCCGCCGGCGCGATCGCGCTGGAGACGAAGGTCGCGGCGGGGAAGGTGGCGCTGTCGAACCACTCCTTGCCTTGAGCCTGCTTGTTGTAGTCGTCGGCGCCGAGGTCGTAGCTGCCGGTGTCGATCGACACGTTAGCGCTGCCGGCGGCCGGCTTGGCCGGATCGAAATTGAGTTGCGCCGAGAACTTCCTGAACTTGCCGTCGACGGGCACGTTCATCTGTTTCGTGGTGGCGATCACGCTGCTTTTGGTTGTGTCGATATCGGCATGCGCGAGACTTCCGCCGAAGAGCGAGAAAGCCGCGACGCCGGCGAGCGTGACGCGTTGAGCGGAGTGGTAAAGGTTAGTTTTCATGGTGGTACGCATCCTATCGAACCCGCGTGCGTTGATTGCGCACCGCTGGGAATTAGATTGCCAACAAGCCGTAGCCAATCGCCGGCTGTTACTTGAGGAATGGAATCATGCGGGCCAGCAATCCGTCGCGGTCGACGAATTGATGCTTGAGCGCCGCCGCCACGTGCATCGCCACCAGCGCGAGCAGCGTGTAATTGAGCAGGATGTGGACGGTGCGCAGGCTCGCCTTGAGCGCCTGATCCGGGCCGATGATGGTCGGCAGCGGCACGATGCCGAGATACACCACCTGAATGCCGGCGGCGGAACTATAGAAATAGCCGGACAGCGGAATCGCCAGCATCAGCACGTACAGCACGCCGTGCACCAAGTGCGCGGCGGCCTTCTGCCATGCGGGCGTGGCGCTGTCGAGCGCCGGCGCGCGGTGGGTGGCGCGCCACAGCACGCGGGCCACGGCGAGTGCGAACACGGTCACGCCGATCCACTTGTGCCAGGAGAAATACTTCAGCTTGGTGGGCGT
Organism: Paraburkholderia dipogonis; assembly: GCF_042680985.1. NCBI lineage: Bacteria > Pseudomonadati > Pseudomonadota > Betaproteobacteria > Burkholderiales > Burkholderiaceae > Paraburkholderia > Paraburkholderia dipogonis. The sequence goes on from NZ_JBHUFR010000034.1 coordinate 222,096, forward strand.
GAAGCCGGGAATATCGGTCATGATCCAGCCGATATAGAAGCCGCAGATAATCAACGCCGCGATCAGCCAATGCAAGGCAATGGCGGCGCCATGGTAACGGTCTGAACGGACAGGGCTGGAATTCATGCTTTGACGTTCTTGGGTTAATTGGTATCGGGGTATGGCAGGTGAGTGCGAATGGTAGGGATGCCAATGAAAACTGAATAGCTGGGGAGAAGGGAACAGATTGTTGTAGCCGTGACGCTAATGTCGCTGGAATAAAACGGTGCAGCGGCTGTAATGGGCCGGGTGGTCGTCCGCTGTGTTAATTTGCCGGCTGAACCGCGAGGAGAGTTGAGACCGATGAACAGGCTTGAGAACAACAATATTGCGCTGGGCGCGGATTTTCTGCGGCACGAGATGACACCCGCGGCACCTGCCGCGGCCGGGGTGGAAGGCTACATGGAGCACGACGCGGCTGTCTACCGCACGTTGCTCGAATCGACCAAAGCGATTCCATGGAAGATCGACTGGGCGACCATGGAGTTCGCCTATATCGGCCCGCAGATCGAAGCCCTGCTGGGCTGGGCGCCGTCGAGCTGGAAAACCGTGCAGGACTGGGCCGCCCGCATGCATCCCGAGGACCGCGAGAAGGTGGTCGAATTCTGTGTCGCGCAATCGCAGGCGGGCACCGATCACGAAGCGGACTACCGCGCGTTGACGAGCCGGGGTGAATACGTGTGGCTGCGCGACGTGGTGCATGTGGTGCGCGACGCGCGCGGCAACGTGGAGTCGCTGGTCGGCTTCATGTTCGATATCAGCGAGCGCAAGAAGACCGAGGAGAAGCTGGCTGCGTTGCAACGCGAACTCGAGGCGCTGTCGTTCAAGGACAGCCTGACCGGCGTCGGCAATCGCCGCGCGTTCGACGCCAGCCTGGAGCGTGAATGGAGCGAGGCTTTGCGTCATGCGGCGCCGCTCTCGCTGGTCATGGTCGATATCGACTTCTTCAAGTCGTACAACGACTACTACGGCCACGTGCAGGGCGACGAATGCCTGCGGCGGGTGGCGGGCGTGCTAAGCAGCGCGGTGCGGCCGGGCGACTTTGTCGGCCGCTTCGGCGGGGAAGAGTTCGTGCTGATCCTGCCGAACACCGGCGCCGACGCCGCTCGCCAGGTAGCCGAACGCTGCCGCAACCGCATTGCGACCGAAGAGATCGCGCATGAGCGCTCGCCGTTCCGGCAGACGGTGACCGCCAGCTTCGGCGTCGGCACCACGATTCCGGCCGCGGTGGCCGATCCGGTGGCTTTCGTGAATCTGGTGGATACGCAGCTGTACCACGCGAAAGACAACGGCCGCGATTGCATTGCGGCGGTGAACCGCGTGCAATGAAGCGCGCGCACCGGCATGGCCACGGGCGCGCAACTTGCTATTTGAGCGCCTGCGGCCGCCGCCTCATCGGCAGGCTTGCCCGGCCAGGCCGAACATCGCGCTCGCGCGTCATCAACCATTCAGAGCTCGCCAAGTGAATTCCGTTTTTCTCTCCTGGGGTATCGCCGCCGCCGCCACGGCCGGCGTCATCACCCGGCCGTTCAAATGGCCCGAAGCCGTGTGGGCCGTGGCCGGCGCGCTGCTGCTGGTCTCGCTCGGGCTATTGCCGGTCGATCTGGCGCTCGAGGCGATCGGCAAGGGCACCGACGTCTATCTGTTCCTCTTCGGCATGATGCTGCTGTCGGAAGTGGGACGGCGTGAAGGTCTGTTCGACTGGGTCGCCGTGCTCGCGGTCAATCATGCCCAGGGATCGCCGCGCAAACTCTTCTTGCTGGTCTACCTGGTCGGCGTGGTGATCACCGCGTTTCTTTCGAACGACGCCACCGCCGTCGTCCTCACGCCGGCCGTGTTCGCCGCCGCCAAAAAGGCGAAGACGCATCCGCTGCCCTTGCTGTTCGTCTGCGCGTTCATCGCCAATGCGGCGAGCTTCGTGCTGCCGATCTCGAATCCCGCCAACATCGTGCTGTACGGCAATCACACGCCCGCGCTCGGCGCCTGGCTGATGCGCTTCACGCTGCCGTCGCTGCTGTCGATCGTCGCGACCTACGCGATGCTGCGCTGGAGCCAGCGCGACGCGCTCGCCGGCACCTGCGAGGCGAATCTCGATCCGGTCGAACTTTCGTCGAGCGGCCGCGTGGCGCTCGCGGGCATCGCGGTGACGGCCGCCGTGCTGCTGACAGTCTCCGCGTTCGATATTCCGCTCGGCATGCCGACCGCGATACTCGGCGCGCTGACCGCGCTGATCGTGCTGATTCTGGAGCGCAAATCGCCGCTGCCGATGATCCGCGAAATCTCGTGGAGCGTGCTGCCACTGGTCGCCGCGCTGTTCGTGCTGGTCGAAATGCTCGATCACACCGGTGTGATTACGGCGGCGGCGCAACTCACGCGGCGTGCCGCGCAGCAGCACGAACTGGCCACGGCGGGCTGGGCAGGCGCTGTCATCGCGATCGGCAGCAACCTGATGAACAACTTGCCGGCGGGTCTGATCGCCAGTTCGACCGTGATGCAGGCGCACAGTCCGGAGCGTGTGATCGATGCGCTGCTGATCGGCGTCGACCTCGGCCCGAATCTGTCCATCACCGGTTCGCTGGCGACGATCCTCTGGCTCAACGCGATTCGCCGCGAAGGCGAAGACGTGAGCTTCATGAAGTTTCTGAAGGTGGGCTCGCTGGTGATGGTGCCGGCGCTCGTGCTCGCGCTCGGCGCGCGGATTCTGACGGGTTGAGGGAGCGAATCTCGCAGCGAGGGCGGCGGCGGGTCCGGGCCGCCGCGTTGTCACCGCTTTACCACTGCGTTACCACTGCGTGCCGGTGGGACGCAGCCGCGGTTCGGCTAACGACGCATCGTCCCCTTCCGTCAGCGAGCGCAGTGTCGCCTCGAGCCGCGCGATGCGCGCGCGCTGTATCGGCATCAAGGTCGGTCTGGGCAAATTTCGCAGGCGACTGTGCCAGTAGGACAGCGGAATGCGATCGTTGGTGGAGATCATCCCGAACACTCGTTCGAGGTGGGCGATCTCCTTGTCGAGTTCCTGGTAGTTCATCTGATGTTTCCACAAAGGCTGGCGGCTTGCCCGAAATTTGCCCGGCAGGCCGCTCGCGAGTTCTATGGTTGGACGGACAGGTCCAGCGAACGGACATGCGCCAGGCCATCAACAGCATCGAGCATGCGATGTTCCACGTTCGCTGGAACGGAATCGCGCTGCGTTCGGCCTCTACGTTCGGCCTTTCTCTATAACCGCTATACCCACCGCTTTATTCCAGGGGCACATTCAGAGTTTTTCAGCACGGATTCGCGCTCCACATCGCGCCGCGGATAGTGCTCAGGACAAGGGGAATCCACCAGGCATTGCCGGCGGCCGCATGTCCTATGCTGATTCCACGGCCTAAGCCGTAGCTGGCACATCCGCCGGCGACACGCCGGGTGCGCCTAACGCGGCATCATCATGACGGGCTGGGCGTAGGTCACCGCGGGGGCGGGTACGACCGCGTAGTTGGTCGGCGCGGGAACGACGACGGTGGTGTACAGGGGAACGGGCTTCGGCGCCGTCACGACGGCCGCGACCGGAACCGCCACGGGCAGCGGCACCGGCGGGGGCGCCACCACGTACACGGGATTGACCGGCACGGAGTAGTAGACCGGGCGCGGCGGCGGGGCGTAGACCACGGCGGCGGGCAGATAGACGACCACGCGAGCGGACGCCGTCGACGAACAGACGAGGCCGATGGCGGTGACAGTGGAGGCGCAGACGAGACGGATGGTCAATTGGTACTCCTGATGCGTTGAGCAGTGCGAGGCGTCTTCAGGTGAAGAGGCGGGCCGGCTGATACGGGTCACGTGGTCACTCAGCCGTTGCGGCGAGGCGCTGTCGGCGCCGGCAGACGAAAGATACGCAAAGCGCCGTCAAAACGGCATTGCAAACTCATTTCATTCCATGTCACGCAGCGGCGGGGTTTTGGCATGAGAGCGGGTGCAGGGCGTGCCTGCTGCATTGCGGCATGGCTGTGTGGCGGTACTCGTGGTGGCTCACGGCGACGCCTCAAAAGCCATGACATAAATCGACATGATTCTGAAGTTGCCTTGCGACGGCGCTTCCCCAAGAATTCGGCCTGTCATCGAAACGGATCGCGGCAAACGGCAGGCGACGCTCGGTGGCTCAATCGAAGGAGTCAGTCATGAAGAAGTTGATCGCTATCGTGTTGCTGTGCTGCGCATCCACCGTCACGTTCGCGCAGGCCGCGCCGCAAGGCGGCAACCAGCAGCGCATGGAGCGCATGGCGCAGCAGCTGCAATCGCGCTTTGCGAATGCCAATACCACGCACGACGGCAAGCTCACCAAAGACCAGGCCGCCGCCGGCATGCCGATGGTCGCCAAGCACTTCGACGAAATCGATACGCAGAAAGCGGGCTACATCACCCTGCCGCAGATCGAGGCATTCATGCAGGAACGCGGGGCAGCGCACTGAGCCGCGCGGGCATCGGTGGGACCATGGGGCCGTGGCGCGGCGCGGTGTGCCGCCTGCGCGCGAGCCGTCCTGCCGAATCCTCAGCCGTCCTCCGAAACCAATAAAAACGCGCGATGAAACCTGCCACGTCCCGCCATCTGCGTATCGCCGGCGCGTCGATCGTCGTATCGATCAGCGCGGCGCTCAGCGGTTGCGTGAGCGTCGGCCCGGATTTCAAACAGCCAGAAGCGACGCTGGAGACCCAGTGGCTCGAAAGTCTGCCCGGCGCGGCGCAGGCAACGCCTGCCGCGCAAGCCGCCTGGTGGACCGCGTTCAACGATCCCGTGCTCACCGCGCTGGAGCAGCGCGCGTATGAGCGCAACCTGTCGCTGCAAGTGGCCGGCCTGCATATCTTCAAGGCGCGCGCGCAGCTCGCGACCAGCGCGGAGAATCTGCTGCCGCAGTCGGGCAGCGTGTCGGTGGGCGCCGACCATATCAACACGAGCGGCGTCGGCCCGATCCCGCCGGCCCATCTGTGGGCCGAGCATTTGCGCGTGAACGTGGGCTGGGAGATCGACTTCTGGGGCAAATATCGCCGGCAGATCGAATCGGACCGCGCGCAATTGCGCGTCTCGGAAGCCGCGTATGACAACTCGCTGGTGTCGCTATTCGGCGACGTCGCCAATGCCTACATCGATCTGCGTGCGCTCGAACAACGCATCGTCGTCGCGCAGCAGAATCTGAAGTCGGTCCAGCAGAGCCTCACGCTGACCCAGGCGCGCTACAAGCACGGCGCGTCGAGCCAGCTCGACGTCGAACAGGCCGCCACGCTGGTGGCGGAAACCGAGGCGCAAATTCCGCCGCTCATCAAGGCGCGCGCGCAGGATCGCGACACGTTGGCCGTGCTGCTCGCCGATCCGCCCGACGCCGTCGACGCGCAGCTCAAAGGCAGCAGCGCGATCCCCGTGCCGCCCACGCAGATCGATGTCGGCATTCCCGCCGATCTGCTGCGCCGCCGGCCCGACGTGCGCCAGGCCGCGCTCAACGCGGCGGCGCAATCGGCGCTGATCGGCGCGGCCAAGGCGAAGCTGTATCCGTCCTTGTCGTTGACGGGCCTGTTCGGGCTGTCGTCGGGCGAACAGCACGGCATTGGCTTGACGCAATGGGGCAGCAAGACCATCGGCCTGTTTTCCGCCGGCATCACGCTGCCGATCCTCGATCGCGGTCAATTGAAAAACGCCGTGCGGATTCAGGACGCGACCTTTCAGGAGGCCGTGCTCGATTATCAGAACACGGTGCTGCAGGCGCAGAAAGAAGTGGAAGACGCGATTGCCGGGCTGCGCACCTCGCTCGACGCGCTGGCCGCGTCGGCACGCGCGTCGGATGCCTCGCAGCGCGCGCTGCGGCTCGCCAACGCGCAATACCGCTCGGGCTCGGTCACTTACGACACGGTGCTCGACGCCTCGCGCTCCGCATTGCGTGACGGCGATTCGCTCGCGCAGAACCAGGGGCTCGCCGCGCTCGCCGCGGTAGCGCTGTATCGCGCGCTCGGCGGAGGCTGGGAAGTGGCGCAAGGGCAGCAGGTGGTGAGCGAACAGATTGCCGAACAGATGGCGCGGCGCACGGATTGGGGACGCCTGTTGAACCCGCCCGCGAATTCCGCGTTGGCGCGCGTGAGCGGAGGCGAGCCCGAGAATGGGAAATAACAGAATGGCAGAAAAGAGTCTGATAAGCAGACGTGTCGCGGCGGGGATGTGCATCGTGTTCGGCATGGCACTGGCCGCTTGCCGTGACGGCAACACGCCTGCCGCCCAGAATGCGCCCTTGCCGCAAGTGAGCGTGACGCGTCCGCAGCCGCGCGAGGTGCGCGAGCAGCTCGACCTGAGCGGCACGGTCGCGCCTTCCGCCACCGTCACGCTGGTGGCGCGCGTGCAGGGCGTGCTGAAGGAAATCGGTTTTACCGACGGCGCCAACGTCAAGCAGGGGCAGTTGCTGTTTCGCATCGAGCCGGACACGTACCGCGCGCAGCTCACGTACGACCAGGCCGAACTCGTCAACGCCGAACAGGAATTGACACGCCAGAAGCAGCTCACGGCCGATAACGCGACCTCGGAATCGTCGTTGCAGAAAGCGCAGACCACGCGCGACCAGGCGCTCGCCAAACGCGACATGTCGCGCATCAATCTCGGCTATACGGAGATACGCGCGCCGTTCGCCGGACGCATCGGCGCGCGTTCGTTCGACGTCGGCAATCTGGTGGGCGCGTCCGATTCCACCAAGCTCGCCACACTGGACCGCATCCAGCCGGTGTACGTGAATTTCACGCTGAACGAACGCGACGCGAACCGCATCGGCCTGTTCACGAAGCCGCCGCGCACGGTGCGGGTGAACGTGCTCGGCGCGCCGGCCGGCAAGGGCGAGGACGCCGGGCTGGAATTCGTCGATACACGGGTCGACTCCAGCAGCGGCGCGATCAGACTGCGCGCGGACATCGCCAACAAGGATGCGCATCTGATTCCGGGTATGTCGGTCGAGGTGCATATTCCCGCCGGCGCGCCGCAAAACGTCTTGCTGGTGCCCGACACCGCATTGCTGCGCGAGCAGGCCGGCGCTTTCGTGCTGGTCGTGAACAGCGCGAGTGTGATCGAGAAACGCGCGGTGGTGACGGGCGGACTGTTCGGCTCGCTGCGCGCGATCACCTCGGGCCTGAACGCCGGCGATCAGGTCGTGACGGGCGGCGCGCTGGCGGTGGCGCCGGGCACCAAGGTGCAGGTGGCGGCCGCCGCGACGCAGGGCCAGTCATGATCCGCTTCTTTGTCGAGCGGCCGGTCTTCGCCAATGTGATCGCACTGATTGTGATGCTGCTCGGCGCCGTCGCGCTGATCAATCTGCCGATCGCGCAATATCCGCCCATTACGCCGCCCACCGTGCAAGTGGTGGCGCGCTTTCCCGGCGCCAGCGCCGCGACGCTGATCGACCGCGTGGCGCTGCCGATCGAAACCCAGGTCAACGGCGTGGAAAACGCGCTGTACATGCAGTCGACCAGCACCAACGACGGCACTTACACACTCACCGTCACGTTCGCCGTCGGCACGGATGTCGACAAGGCGCAGGTGCTGGTGCAGAACCGCGTCTCGGCGGCGACCGCGCAATTGCCGCAGGCGGTGCAGCAGCAGGGCGTGACCGTGCGCAAGCGTTCGACCGCGATTCTGCAGCTCTACACGCTGCAATCGCCGGATCCGAAATACGATTCGCTGTTTCTGAGCAACTATGCGGTGATCTATCTGCGCGACACGCTCGCGCGTTTGCCGGGCGTGGGCGACGTGACCGTGTTCGGCACGGGGCAGTACAGCATGCGCGTATGGCTCGATCCGCAGAAGCTGAGCGAGCGCAATCTGACCGCCGCCGACGTGATGAACGCGATCCAGAGCCAAAGCAAGGACGTGAGCGCGGGCCAGCTCGGTTCCGAGCCGAACTCGGGCGGCCAGGCGTTCCAGCTCACGGTGACGATGCGCGGCGCGCTTTCCGACCCGCACGAATTCGACGACATCATCGTCAAGGCCGATCCGGATAACGGCGGCCATTTCGTGCGGATTCGCGATGTGGGGCGGACCGAACTCGGCTCGTCGAGTTACGGGCAGTTCTTCAATCTAGACGGCAAGCCGGCGGCGGGTATCGCCATTTATCAGTTGCCCGAAGCAAATGCGCTGGAAGTGGGCAACGCAGTGAAGGCGACCATGGCGCGTCTGGCGAAAGACATGCCGAAGGGCGTCAGTTATCAGTTGCCGTTCGACACGACCACCTTCGTGCGGCAATCGGTGATCGACGTGTACAAGACGTTGTTCGAAGCGGCCTTGCTCGTGCTCGCGGTGATCCTGCTGTTTTTGCAGAACTGGCGCGCGATGCTGGTGCCGGCCACGACGATTCCAGTGACTATCATCGGCACGTTCGGCGCGATCTATATGCTCGGCTTCTCGATCAACCTGCTGACGTTGTTCGCGATCGTGCTGGCTATCGGCATCGTGGTGGACGATGCGATCGTGGTGGTCGAAGGCATCACGCAACATATCGAACAGGGCAAGACGCCGAAGCAGGCCGCCATCGACGCGATGTATGAACTGCTCGGGCCGATCGTCGGCATCACGCTGGTGCTGATTTCGGTGTTTTTGCCCTCGGCGTTTCTCGGCGGCGTGACCGGACAGATGTACCGTCAATTCGCCCTGGTGGTGGTGGCCACCACGGTGATCAGCGCGATCAACGCGGTGACGCTTAAACCGGTGCAAAGCGTGCGCTGGCTGCGGCATGCGCGGCCCGGCAAACCGAATATCGTGTATCGCGTGTTCGACAAGGGCTACGCTCGCGTCGAAAAGGGCTACGTGCGCGTGGTGTCGTGGTTCGTCGCGCGCTGCGGGCTTGCGCTGGTGATCGCGCTGGTGCTCGGCGCGGGCTCCGCTTTCCTGTTGACGCGCATTCCCACCAGCTTCATTCCGCTCGAAGATCAGGGCTACGTGCTGATCGCCGCGCAACTCGCCGACGCCGCTTCGCTCGGACGCACGCGCGAGGCGAGCACGCAGATAGAGAAACGGATCGGCGCGATTCCGGGCGTGAGTCATGTGGTGTCGATTGGCGGCATCTCGCCGTTGGACAACAACGCCTCGCTGCCGAATTCCGCACTGATCTACGTGACGCTCGACGACTGGAGCAAACGCGGCAAAGGCGAAGACCTGCGCTCGTTATATTTGCGCATGAATAGCGAACTGGCGAAGCTGCCCGATATCCGCTCCGTGGTGATCGTGCCGCCGCCGATCCAGGGGCTCGGCAACAGTGGCGGCGTGCAGATGCAGGTCATGCTGACCGACGGCTCGCAAAACTATCAGCGCCTGCAGGACGCCACCGATGCCTTGATCGCCGGCGTATCGAAACGCCCCGAATTGCAGCGCGTGTTCAGCCCGTTCCGCGCGTCCGTGCCGACTGTCGAACTCACGCTCGACCGCGCCAAGGCGGAGTCGCTGCAAGTGCCGGTCGGCAATGTGTTCGATCTGCTGCAGGACTACGTCGGGTCGAGCTACGTGAATCAGTTCACGACCTTCAACCACACGTTCCCGGTGTTCGTGCAGGCCGACGGCGCATTTCGCCGCGAAACCGACGACATTCGCCGCTTGCAGATCCGCAGCAACAGCGGTCACATGGTGGAGTTGGGCACCTTCATCGACGCGCATACGAGCGTCGGCCCGGCCGTAGCGACGCTGTATAACCTCGCGCCGGCCGCGGCCATCAACGGCAATCCGGCGGCGGGCTACAGCACGGGCGACGCGATCAAGGCGTTCGAGCAGGAAGCCGCGCGCATTTTGCCGGCAGGCATCGGCTATGAATGGACCGCGATGTCGTATCAGGAGAAACTGGTCGGCAATTCGGCGTACTGGGTGGTCGCCGTGGGCGTATTGCTGGTGTTCTGCGTGCTGGCCGCGCAATACGAAAGCTGGCTGCTGCCGGTCGCCGTGGTGCTGGCGGTGCCGCTCGCCTTGCTCGGCACGGCGGGCACGCTCGCCGCGCTCGGCGCCGCCAATAACCTGTACACGCAGATCGGTCTCGTGCTGCTGATCGCGCTGTCGGCGAAGAACGCGATCCTGATCGTCGAATTCGCGCGGCATCTGCGCGCGCAGGGCGTCGGCATAACCGAGGCGGCGATCGAAGCCGCGCGCCTGCGGTTCCGGCCGATCATGATGACTTCGTTCGCGTTCATTCTCGGCGTGGTGCCGCTCGTGATCGCCACCGGCGCGAGCGCCAGCGCGCGACGCTCGCTCGGGATTGCGGTATTTTCGGGGATGCTCGCTTCCACCTGCATCGCCGTGCTGTTCATTCCATCGTTCTACGTGCTGTTGCAGCGCCTGGGCGAACGGCACGCGGCACGCAAAGCGCCGCCCGACGCCTAGCCTGAATCGAGGAGCTTTCGCATGGATCGCCCCGCCAAAATCATCGTGCTCGACGACGAAGTCGAATTGCGCAACATGCTGCAGCGCTTTCTGCGCGGGCACGGCTTCGACGTGCGCGTCGCCGAGGACGGCAAACGCCTCGACCGTTATCTGGAGCGCGAGCCCTTCGACCTGCTGGTGCTCGATCTGATGATCGGCGAAGAGGACGGCCTCGCGATTTGCGCCCGCTTGCGCGGGCAGGGCCAGACCTTGCCGATTCTGATGCTGACCGCGAAGGGCGACCCGCTCGACAGAGTGGTCGGGCTCGAAACCGGCGCCGACGACTACCTCGCCAAACCGTTTCTGCCGCGTGAACTGGTGGCGCGCATCAACGCGCTGCTGCGCCGCCAGAAGCTCGCCTCGGGCGATGTCACCGTTACGTCGCAAAGCGTGAGCTTCGGCGATTTCTCGCTCGATATCGTCAAGCAGCAGCTGTCGCGCGCGGGCGAATTGCTGGAGATTCACTCCGCGCAGATGCTGCTGCTGATCGCGCTGGCGTCGTCGCCGAACCGGCCGGTGAGCCGCGACAATCTGCTGGCGCGCGCACGGGGTCGCGATCACGATGCGCTCGATCGCAGCATCGACGTGCAGGTGCTGCGGCTGCGGCAGATCGTCGAGGACGATCCGTCCAAGCCGCGCTTCATCAAGACCGTGTGGGGCGTCGGCTACATGCTGGTCGCGGACGTGGACTCATGAAGCGCCCGCTATGGCATCGGTTGCTGCCGAGAACGCTGCTCGCGCGCAACATCGCGCTGCTGATCGCGCTCGTGATGTTGAGCCAGGTGTGCGCGCTCGGTGTGTTGCTGCACTATGTGCAGCGGCCGCGCGTCGAGCGTGCGGCCGCCGTGTTCGCCACGTATGTGACGACGCTCGACAATCTGCTCGCGGCCACACCGCCCGCGGCGCGTCAAGGCTTGACCGCGCGCCTCGACGCCCGCGCCGAGGCGCCGGACGAAGCCGCCGCCGCGCCGCCGCCGAATCTCATGCGCGCATACCGCACCTATCAGCGCAACGTGTTTCTTGAAAGCTTGCGCGCGCACTTGCCCGCCGACATGCCGGCGCGCTGGCAAACGCTGGGCGGCCAACGCCTGTGGATCCGCATGCACGCGCCGGCCGATGCGCCGCACACGCCGTACTGGATCGCGCTGCCGATTCCCGAAGACGCGCAGGGCAACGGACTCGACGCCGCCATCCTGCTGTCGCTCGGACTGGGCGCGCTGGCGGCGCTGACCGGCTACCTGATTCAGCGCCACCTCAACCGGCCGCTTCAGGAGTTGACGCGCGCGGCGCGCCGCGTGAGCGCCGGCGAAACGCCCGCGCCATTGCCGACCGACGGCCCCACGGAAATCGCCGCGGTGAGCGGCGCCTTCAATCAGATGACGCAGGCGTTGCAGCAAGCCGAGGCGACGCGCGCGCTGATGCTCGCGGGCATCTCGCACGACATCCGGACGCCGTTGACCAAGCTGCGTCTTTCGATGGCCATGGCGATGCCCAACGACAGCGACAGCAGCTTCGTGGTCGCCGCCGAATCGTATCTGGACCAGATCGAAACGATCTTGCAGCAGTTCATGGACTACGCCGGCAGCGGTGAGCGCGAGCAGCCGGAACCCGGCGATCTGAATGCGTTGATCGAACGGCTGGCGGGGGATTTCGCGGGGCTGGGGCACGAGTTCGAGCTGTCGCTCGCGACGTTGCCCGCCGTGCCGTACCGGCCGATCAGCATGATGCGGCTGCTGATGAACCTGATGCAGAACGCGATTGTCTACGGCGGAAGCGGACTGGCGGTGCGAAGCTGGGGGACGCGCGAGGCGGTGTACGTTGCAGTCGGCGATCGCGGTAAAGGTCTTTCAGCTCAGGAGCTGGAGCAACTCAAGGCGCCGTTTCAGCGCGGCCGCAATGCGCGTACGCACAGCGGCGGCACCGGGTTGGGACTGGCGATCGTCGAGCGCATCGCGCGTCTGCATGGCGGCAGTCTGGAGTTTCATGCGCGCGAAGGTGGTGGGCTGGAAGTGTGGGTGGTGCTGCCGACCCGGTGAGCTATCCGTCTTATCGCAACGGTGGTGGCCCAATTCGATGCAGCTAAAAGCAGCAGCCGCCCAAAATCGGAGTTCCAGGCGTTAATAATCGGCACGGTCTCGACGTCTTATCACTAACTGCGGGCAGTTAAAAGTTCGGATTTCCGCATAGCTTGTTTCAGCCAAGGTAAGGACTCGCACGCCAATAGTTATGCTGTACTGCGGCGAATGAGCGGCACCACACATATGTTGAATGTTTGCTGCATATGGATCCGCGCTTGTTCTAATGTTAATTGAATCGTATTTTTTGAAATTAATTGTTTTATCTGTGCACAGAATTGGCACTGGCGGGGTAGTGGCATAACTGCTTTGATCGGAGGGCGACATGTCAGGCTCTGACACTATAGGACTGTGTCTGGTCTCCTTTGTCACGATTGAGTGGGGTTTGCTGGATCCCATAAATCAGATAGTGAAATATCACAACTTCAAGAGCAAAAAATTTGGAAGGTTGAAGAAGGTTGTTGGCTGCATCGCCATTGATGTCACCAAATTCGAGCCGGCGAATCCTCATAGAGAGCTGTCTGTAATTGTTTCGTTTGGAATCGTTCTTTTGTTTTGTGCAATCTTCGCTTTCTTTGTCGCTCCTCTGGTTGGAATCGGTCTTTTGTGTGTATTCGGGATATTTATACGCGGACAACAATGTCGTGCTTTTAATGCAGAGTATGAAGGTTTGATTTCTGCAAAACGATGACATTTATCTGAGGCGGCGAGGCCTACCATGATGACTCAATCGCGTCGCACGGCATTGCTATTCAGGGCCGTGCTCGTCTCGCTGCCTATCTTCTGGTGCAGTTCTGTGTGGGCGCCACCGATGGCGCGTCCGGCTTTCCATCCGATTGAAGTTCGCCCAGTTGAGCCGCCAAAGCAGGTTGAATCCGTTAAGGAATCTGACAAGATTGATGTTCTTAAGGACCCCAATGCACCTCTGCCGAAGCCGACCGGTACTGCGTCGACTCAGGTAGAAAGTCCGTGGCATCGTATTACTGATTCGCTCGGTGCTCCGACTAACTCGATACAGCAGGCCTATGTGGCTCTCATTGTGCTTGTGGACGGACGCGGAGTATTGACAACCAATTACACGCAGACCGGCCAGACAGAAGCGCAAACAATTATTCTACAAAATCCGGAGCTTTTTCAGGCGGACGCGTTGGTGCCGCATGTAGCCAGGTTGCTAGGCCCCAATGTGCAGGTAAGCGATTTGCCTGTAAAAATCGTCTTGACGCAAGCAATCGATTCTGATCAATTCAATATGATTTTTGATAAAAAATTGCAGACATTCAGAATTGATATGTCGAATTTCAGAAGTGCCGAGCTCTATACGAAAGACGGTGCAAACGTTTATCTGCTTGAGAAGGTAAATCGTCCCAAACCCCCTCCGCGCTGGATGGCGAAATTAAACAAGTGCTGCGTTTTCACCGGTATCCCGCCGGACTTCACCGGCTGGAATAGGCTTCACGACATTCCTTTTAAAAAAGACTCGGCTCGGGTGATATCTCTTTTCCCGGATGCGGCGACTGCGAAAGCCTTAAAGGATATCGGCGACAGCAAGAATATCGTCCATCCTGATCAAATCAAAACAAATCCCGAAGTTGCGATTCGAGAAGCGTTCGCCTCTGGTGACGCCGGCTCCCCTGTGGTGGTAATCGGCCACGTGGCAGGAGGCGCTTTCAGGGTGGAGGGCGCGGACGGCTTCGACATCAGCTTTGAAATGCTCACAAATCTCGCGAGGGACACTGGACGTCCCTTATTCCTCATAGGATGTTATACCGCGGACCAGTTCCAGGCACCGGTAAACGGTCCTGCGAATCGCGACTACGCGGTGGGGACGGTAAATCTTCTTTATCCACGAGAAGTCGCGCCAAAAGTGGTGGCAGCGCTGAAATCGTCGTCGAACGTGCAGGCGCTGGTGGAACATATGTCTGATCCGGCTTTATACCTCTGGATATCGAGTGATTTTCTCGTTAATGCGGACAGCGCCGGCGCGAAGACGTTGCGCGCGCCTATTTATAAGGATACGACAGATGGAAAGCGGTCCATCGTCGGTTTCCTGTTTGTTTATTTGCCGTGCAAATTATTGGGGGCATGCGCATGAGCAGAACTATCGCGGGAAGAGCACCTTTTAATGAGCTTGCCTCTTTGCTCGGCCAGCTTAATCCTGATGCTTTGCAGAAGGTGGTGGGTAATTTTCCAGAGTTTGCCGGGGAAGTCAGGAGCGGCCCAGACGCGGGCGGCGAAGATGAGAGTCGCGCTTCAGCGCTCGCGCGCGGAGCATTTGCAATAAAACTTTGCGACGCGGCTTCATCTAACGCGATGGCCGTTGCGCGTTCTATTCTCGCGAGCGCAAAAAAGGTCGACACAGCGAGGTTTGCAGCGATAGTTCTCGGAGGTGTTTTCGGGGCTAGTACCCTTACCTCGCTCGGTTTGGCGAGCGGCAGCGCAACCAAAATTTCTGCGATAGCAACTTCTTTCGTAGCGCTGCTAAATTCTGGCGTAGCTTTTTTTTCGAAGAAATATTCGACGGCGAGGATCAACAGAGCCGCGGAATTGAACAAGGCGGCCTACGCTCTGTCGATCATGGGAAATCAGTTGGCTTCGGCGATCGCCGCGGATCTTCCTACGGATCAGATCGTAGAGATCATGGAGCAATGCAACAAGGTCGCGCTCGACGTCAACAAGGAGTCGGACCTGATCCCTTTTGGTTAGGTTCATTCCACAACTGCCGGAGGCGCCGATATCACTTCCGGTCGAACCACGCATCCAGCCCGACCCGGAACGCCACGCCCGCGATCACCGGCACAGTCAGCATGAGGATGATGCCGAAGTTCGGAATCTCGTCGCCGTACGTAATCGGACCGTAAAGCACCACGGTCGCGACGATCGCGAAGACCACGACGCCGACGGCGACCATCAGAAGATTGCGCGCGGCGATCGGCATGACCTTGCGCGGGGCCTTGTGCGGTGGGGTGCCGGCAGCGGGGACTTTGTCGGGTTGGACGGGCATGATGGTTCTCGTGACGAAAAGACAGGCTGCGTGAGGAGCAACGGTGAACCGGACTCCACGAAAGGCGTGCGATGGGCATCATACCAGGGTGCGTGCGTGGCGCGCATTTCACGCCGCGCTGGCCACGAGGCCCACGGCCGCGATTGCCGGCACGAGGGCGGCGATCGCGCTGAACCGGTAATCCCGTTGATGCAGGAACACGCCTAACATCAATATAAGCCGGATTACCGGCGGCGGGATAAAGAGCGCGATGCGGATGATCGCGATAGACATCTGCGGCGCCGTCGCACAAACAGGTGATCGCCGGGACGATGCCGGCGCGGATGGCGCGGATGGCGCGGATGGCGCGGATGGCGCCGATTGCACCGATCGCGACGTGGATATCGATGTGGCCGAACAGTGTCAGAACCTTCGGCCAGGCGTAGGTTCAATGGTGATCGTCCGGGAGCGGGCGCTACCCGTGACTGCCACCAGCAGCCACCCCATAAAAGGCGTAGAAGTCTTCAATAGGCGCTTCCACCGCGAGCGCCTGAAGTGGAAAGCAGCTCGCCAGATCGCGAACATTCTTCACGTTCGACAACCGCCGGATGAAATCCCCAGCGGCATCGATTCTGACTAGCCCGTTGCGATCCAGAAATTGCCCCCACAAGGGCATGTTGCGAAATCGCGCTTCAGCGACCACGGCGCTCGCGACGTAAGCTTGCGGAAAGCACCGTCGATAAGCGCGCAGGTTATAAAGCCATGAAGTTCCGGCGACGCGTGTCGCTTCCTGCTGGTTATGTGCTACGTGGTCGAAAAGCGCGCTGAGTTCGGCGAGCCGTTCAGGCAGACGATCGATGCTCAAAGGAGAGATCGCGGCCGGTTCGATATTCCGGAAGTGAATGCGCACGCATGCCGGACCTTGCGTCGCATACGAGAAGCAGCCAAACGTCTTGACTATCTGTGTCCGGAAAACTTCGGTTTTCTGCTGGAGGTAGAAGCGATATGTCCAGTCGGATATGTCGGCCGTTTGGCTCAAACCAGCCGCGTAGCACCGCCACGTCGGATGATCCCGATCAAAGGCCCGACCCAGACCAAAGCGGACGTAGATATTCGTGTAGTCGAGCAACACCTGGCCGATCGGCCTATCGGTCAGCGCGGCTACGGCCCGCGCAAAGCGGATTTGCAAAGCAAAGAACTCCTTGCTGTATCGCATCCGGGCATCCTTCATATACCAAAGTCTGTCAACGCGAGGAAGCGGCATCGGCGGCCAAAGTCCACGCCGCCTTTGTCTGTGGCCGCATCAGCAGATAGAACGCAACCGCGTGCGTCAGCATCAGCAGTGGCACGTAGATGATCGGGATCGCGTAGGTGGCGCCGAACTGCCCGGCCATGGCGGGAAGGTCGAGGCGGGTCGCATGATAATAGTCGACGATGATGTCGGCCGCGCCCACGATATTGAAGGCGAACACAAGGAAATAGAAGAGCGGACGCATCCTGAAGGTGAGCAACGCCAGCATGGCCAGCACGCCGGTTGCGAAGTCGGCATAAGCGGCGAACTGGGAGAAGCCGGCCGGCAGATTGGGGCCGACCACGCCTGGAAGGATGAACACAAGCCCGAAGAACCGGAAGCTGTGCAGCGTAGCAATGGCGCGCAGCGCGCCGGCGCGGTCCATCGACTTGAGCCGGGGCAGGGCGTACACGACGAGGCAAGGCAACCATGCGACATAGCCGAGAACGAGCTGTGTCTGGAAAAGGATTTCGGGTGACATTGCTGAGCTCCTGTCAGGTGTTGATCGGCGCGGTATCGAGCACTGCGGTCAAGAGGCCGAGCCGGCCCTGCGGAAGATTTCGTCCTGGATGCGCCGGAAGGTTGCACGAAAGTCGGGGGCCATCGCCACGCCGCGAGTCGGCGTGCCGGCGCTCCTGATCCGCAAGCAGAGTCTAAGTCCGCTTTCGGCGAGCGACTATCCGCGATAATATTCACGGGTCATGAAGCAGAACTTCACAGTCCGGCAAGGCGCGCTCGACGGCGTCGAGGCGTTTCTCAGCGTGGCCGAGCACCGCAGCTTTCGTCGTGCGGCCGCGCAGCTCGGCGTGACGCCTTCAGCCATCAGCCAGACCATACGCATGCTCGAGGCACGCGTGGGCGCCGCGCTTTTTGTGCGCACCACACGCAGCGTCGGCCTGACAGAAGCAGGCGAACGTTTCCTTTCACGGGCGAAGCCCGCCTTCGAAGAACTCATCGGTGCGAGCGAACTCGCGCGCGAACTCGGACAGAAACCGGCTGGGCTGTTGCGCCTCTCGGTGCCGAGCGCGGCAGTGCCGATCGTGTTGGAGCCGCTGATCGCATCCTTTTGCCGGGCCTATCCCGAGGTGGAAGTCGAGGTGGTCGCCAGCGCGGAGTTGGTCGATCTGGCGGCCGACGGATTCGATGCCGGCGTCCGCATGGGCCAGTTCATCGAAGCCGACATGGTCGCGGTGCGTCTGACTCCACCGTTTCCGCTCATGGTCGTTGGCAACCCTGATTATTTTCGCCGATGCGGCCGACCGGAGCGCATCGATGATCTGCGAAGCCATCATTGCCTGCGCATGCGCCGCTCGAACGGGTCCATCGCGCCGTGGCCGTTCGTCGACGGCGAAAAGACAGTCGAGGCAATCGTCTCAGGTCCGCTTATCGCGCAAGACTATCCGACACTGCTCGGAGCAGCGATTCGGGGAGTGGGGCTGGCGCACGTGCCCGGGCCGATTGCCGCGGCGCCGATTGCCGATGGCCGCCTGGAAACGGTGTTGATGCCGTTCGCCGTCACGACGCCAGGCGTTTTTCTATACCACTCGGGCAGACATCAGGTTTTGCCCAAGCTGCGCGCATTCATCGAACACGTTAAATCCAAACACTGAACCGAGTCGCCGCGCAGCGTCATTCGGCGACCATCAGGGTATGCAACCAGCCGGCGTATCGAACGCGCGTAATGAATAGCGCCGGTTAGGCGCCAACTTCGAGCGACGTTCGCACTGACTCAATGTCATGTTGCGATTGAAGCGCCTGCGCTTATTCGCGGCTGGTTGTCATCTCTCTAGAAACTATTGTTGGCAACTACTGTTGGCCGGCGGCCGGCGACACGACGCTCGGAGTCGCCAGCGTGTTGTTGGTCTTGGGAGCGCTGGTGCCGGTCGAAGTGCTGTTCCCGCTCGGCAGGCCCGAGTTCGGCGCCGGCCGGCCAGCCATGCCGCTATCCGAGTTGGTGCCGCTTGGCGTGCCGTAGCCACCGGTCGCGCCGTTCATCTGGTTCATCTGGTTTGCCGGACTGGCGGTGCTACCCGACGTACCGGCGCCGCTCGAGCCTCCGGCCGCCTGTGCGAAAGCGCCGCCCGACAGAGCGAGTGCGGCGACGGCCGCGATTAAGCTTCTGGTTGCCTTGTTCATGATCCGTCTCTCCTTGTAGAGCTGGAAAAAGACGCAGACGATTGCCGCCTGCTTGATCACGAATGGAGCACTTACCGTGCCGCGTGCTTTGATTTGCAGCTAGCGGATTTTTTTGGCATCCGCCAGGTTCATCATTCCGTTCGGTCGTGCGACTGCAACGTCGGCCAGACGTGGGATACACCGGGAGCCCGCAATCTATGCAAAGTTGAAATTCACGAAAGCACGATAACTCGTGGCTATGGCGAGGTGGCTGCGTTAACGCAAAGCCAATGGAAAAAGTCCTAATGGACCTATTTTTTAAACCGCCATTAAAACGGTTCAAGGCGCGTCCTCAATTCCCTCCAGAACGCTCATCAGAGTTCTCGCATTCCGCTGCCCCTGATCCTCGAAGCAATTGTTGAAAATGACATGCGTGCGCCCGGCACGTCGCGCGATCGCGCGGATCGGGACGGCCAGTTCCGTCAGTTCCGCCTCGCTGTAGTCATAGTCGAAGCGATCCGCCGCGCTCGCCGCGCCAGTCGCGCTCCACGTCTGCGTGTTGCGTCCATGCAGACGCACCATCGCCAAGGCAGGATTCGTCACCTCCCACACCGTATGCACACGATTGCTCACATCCGGTGGTGCGTCGACGATCACATGCACGATGCCGCGCTCGCGCAAAAATTCCAGCGACCACGCCGCGTGCTCGTCATCGAACCACGACTGATTGCGAAACTCGGCCGCCATCATGTAGCCCGCCATCCGCGCCCGGCACTCTTCGACCAGCGCGAGGCCATCCGGCGCGCGCATGATCCACGGCGCAAACTGAAACAGCACGGCGCCGAGCCGCCCGCTCGCGCGCAACGGTTCGAACGCTTCCAGATAGCGCCGCCACAATTCATCGCGGATATCGTCCGGCATGTCGCGGTAGTACACGTTCTTCTTGCGCGCGCTGGTGACGCCTTCAGGCAGCGCAGTCGCAATGTCTCGCGGCAACGCGTCGGGCGATGTCTGATGCCCGGTGAAAAGACGAAACGCCTTGAAGTTGAACGTGAAGCCTTCGGGCGTGCGCTCGAACCACAATTGTGCATTGCTCGCCGAAGGCATCGCGTAGTAGGCCGAATCTACTTCGACCAGCGGGAACTGCGAAGCGTAAAAACGCAGACGTGCCTCGGCGCTGCTGCTGCCGCGCGGATAAAATCGCTTGCAGGCAATCAGTGTCTTGTCGGTCCAGCCAGCGGTGCCGCAGCGAATGTCCATCGGCGAAGTCGGTTGAATGGGTGGCGTGCGCCGCCTAGGATGCTTCTTCGGTGTGATCGATCCAGTCCGCGAGTTCGCGCCGCAGTTCCGCGATATCGAGCGGTTTGCCGAGCAGCCGCGCGCCTGGAATCGCGTCGCCGATCTGCGCGCTCTTGCCGTAGCCCGACACCAGCAACACGCGAATGCCCGGCTGCTGCCGCAACATGGCGCGGGCGAGGCTGTCGCCGGACATGCCGGGCAACGTGAGATCGGTGAAGAGGATGTCGAAGTGCTGCGCGGGTACGAGCGGCAGCGCTTCTTCCGCGCTCCCGACCGCGGTGCAATCGAGTCCTAGCGCGTTCAGCACGTCGCTGAACGCTTCGCGTGACTCCATGTCGTCTTCGACCAGCAGTACGCGAGCCGGCGTGCCGGGTGAGCGCGCCGTCGCCAAAGAACACTTGGTTTGGGGAATGGCCTCGACCTCGGGCGGCTGGCTTTCCCGACTGGATTCCCCGGCGGAGTCGTAAGCAGCGGGCGGCACGCAGGCGGCGATCTGTCCTTCGGTCACGGACGCGGGCAACGCCGTACCGGCCGCCACGGCAGCACCGGCGCGCAACACGCCGCGCACCTTGCGGGCGAGATCGTCGCGCCGGTACGGTTTCGAGAGCAATGTAATACCGGCGTCGAGTTTGCCGTGGTGGACGATTTCGTCGCGCGCATAGCCGGAAGTGAAGAGCGTCGGCACCGCGGGCGAGCGCGCCGCGGCACGCTGCGCGAGTTCCACGCTTTTGATCTTGCCGGGCATCACCACATCCGTGAACAGCAGATCGATCGGCACGTCGCTGTCGATGAACTCGATCGCCGCGTCGCCACTCGACGCGGTCAGCACCTTGTAGCCGAGTTGCGCGAGCATTTCGACGGCGGTCAGGCGCACGTCGGCATCGTCTTCGACGACCAGAATCGTTTCGCCGCCGCCGCCGGGCGCCGCGGTGTCGTCGACCGCTTCCGAGGTTTCGGCTTCGCGGCAGCGCGGGAAAAACAGCGAGACCGTCGTGCCGCGTCCCACTTCGCTCTCGATCAAGGTATGGCCGCCGCTTTGCCTGAGAAAGCCGAACACCATGCTCAGGCCGAGGCCGGTGCCGTGGCCGTCGGGCTTGGTCGTGAAGAACGGTTCGAACACGCGTTGCAGGATCTCGGGCGGCATGCCGGCGCCGCTGTCGGTGACGGAAAACACCACGTATTCACCCGGCGACAGCTCGGGTTTGTCCTGGCAGAACGCGGCGTCCAGCACCCGGTTGGCCGCTTGCACGGTAAGCGTGCCGTCGCCCTGCATGGCGTCGCGCGCGTTGATCGCGAGATTGAGCAGCGCGTTTTCCAGTTGATTGCGATCGGCCTGCACGTTCCAGAGATCGTCGCTCAGGACCGTGTCGATGCGCACGGTTTCGCCGAGCGCGCGATGCAGCATCTCGCTCATGCCGCTCAGCAGGCGGCGCGGATTCAGCACAGTGGGAGAGAGCGGCTGGCGCCGCGCGAAGGCGAGCAGATGCGCGGCCAGTTTCGCGCCGCGCTTGACGGCGTCCGTCGCGGCGGACAGGCGGCGCAGCGTGGCCGGGTGGCCGCCGGCCTCGGCGGCGAGCATTTGCAGGTTGCCGTTGATCACCTGCAGCACGTTGTTGAAGTCGTGCGCGACGCCGCCCGTGAGGCTGCCGATCGCTTCCATCTTCTGCGCCTGGCGCAATTGTTCCTCGGCCAGAGCGCGCGCCGCGAGCGCGTCGGCGACTCGCTGTTCGAGCGTCTCGGTCAACTGGCGCAGCGACTGTTCGGCGATCTTGCGTTCGTGAATATCGATCAGCACGCCGGGAAAACGCGTCGGTTCGCCATGCTCGTCGAACTCGCACTGGCCGTTTGCCTGCACCCACATGTAGTCGCCGTCGGGCCGCCGGATTCGAAACTCGGCGCGAAACGGCTGCCGCGTGTGGATCGCCTCGGCGGTCAGTTGGTCGTTGAGCGCCTGGTCGTCCGGATGAATCATGCGGATGGCGGCGTGGCGCTCGACTCCTTTCGCGGCTTCTTCCTGCCGAAAGGAAAAGGTGCGCGCGAAACGTTCGTCGCCGCTGACCTTGCCCGTGCGCACGTCCAGCACCCATGTGCCGAGCACCGTGCCGGTATTGAGCGCGAGCTGCAGCCGTTCGTTGGTTTCGTGCAGTTCGGCTTCGGCACGCTGCCGCCAGCGTTCGGTGAGCACGCGCGTGGTGGTTTCGACGACTACCGCCAGCACGCCGGCCGGCGCGCCGCTGTCGTCGGCGACCGGGCTGTAGTAGAGATCCATCCACACGTCTTCCGGTTTGCCGTCGCGCAGCAGCACCAGTTCCTTGTCGCGATACGACAGCGTGCCGCCCGCGAGACACGTGGCCATGACATGCCGGTTGAAATCGGCGACTTCCGGCCAGCCGTGTTCGACCGGACAGCCGAGCAGATAGGGATGCCTGCCGCCCGCGAAGATCGCGTAGGCGTCGTTGTAGATCATGTAACCGGGCTTGCCCCACAGCAGCACCAGCGGCACCGGCGAGGCGAGCAGCAACTGGACGGTGGCAGTCAGGCTGCGCGGCCAGTTTTCGATGGCGCCGAGGCCGGCGGCGACCCAGTCGAATGCGCTGATGCGCTGCGCCATCTCTCCGCGCCAGCCGGAGCAGCCGTGGTCTTGTGCCGGAAAAGGCATGCTGCGCTCCACAGAGGTCACGTCGATGAAAGTGTCCCCACTCTGCCGGCGCGCGTGACGCGCTTGCACTCGCAGCAGGAGGCGGGATAAAGCTTCTGCCGTGCACCGTATGCCGGCTGATGGCTGACACGCGGTTGCGATAATTGTAGGCCACAACGCAAGGCCTGCGACTTGTCTCGCATGCGTGGTGGGGTTTAAGCGAACCTTTGTCCGCGAACGATTCGCAAGACTGTCCAGTTGATGCGCGCGGACACTTCGGCGCGCGGAATGCGGTGCACAGGTGGGCATTTTATGCAAAAAAGCTGGTACGCCTTTAGATGCCTTATTCCCCTTACAGATTGCATTCAGACGCAGGCGCGAATCCTGCTGCCCGCATGTGTTCGCGCGCGCCGACAGGCGTACCGTGGAGCTGAACACCACGCGCAATTCGAACGTAGATCAAAGCGGACCCTGCGAATGACAAAGAAAAACATCACACGAAACAAGCTGTCTAACAAGCTGCCCAAGCCGGATGCGCGTCAGGCGCTGTTGACCACACGCCGCAATGCCAGGATGGCGCGCTCGGCACACGCCTATGTTCGCGGCAACACCAGCAAGTTCTATGAATGGCTCGACGGCATCGAAGGCCATGCATTGCCGGAGGGACCCGCCATCTGGATTTGCGGCGACTGCCACACGGGCAATCTCGGACCCGTCGCCGACGCGCAAGGACGCGTCGAAATCCAGATTCGCGACCTCGATCAGACCGTGATCGGCAATCCGGCGCACGACCTGATTCGTCTTGGCCTGTCATTGGCGACCGCCGCGCGCGGTTCGGACCTGCCGGGCGTGACGACGGTACGCATGATGGAAGCGATCGCGGACGGCTACGAGCGCGCCTTCGACGAAACCGCGGAGATCGCCGACATCCACGCGGAAAAGCCCGAAGCGGTGCGCGTGGTCATGCGGGAAGCCGTGCGCCGTTCGTGGCGTCATCTGGCGGAGGAGCGCATCGAAGATCTCGAGCCGACCATTCCGCTCGGGCCGCGTTTCTGGCCGCTCGCCAAAAGCGAGCGGCGCGAGATCGAGACGCTGTTCGAGAAAGGCTCGTTGGCGCGGCTCGCCACCGTGCTGCGCGGCACCGGCGACGAGGCCGATGTGGAAGTCCTCGACGCCGCCTACTGGGTGAAAGGCTGCAGTTCGCTCGGCAGGTTGCGCTATGCGGTGCTGCTCGACATCGACGGCGCGGCGGTGGAGGGCGACGACCTGTGCCTGATCGATATCAAGGAAGCGGCGCAAGCGGCCGCGCCACGCTATCCCGGCGTGCGCATGCCGCGCGATAACGCGGAGCGCGTGGTGGAGGGCGCGCGGCATCTGTCGCCCTCGCTCGGCGAGCGGATGCGTGCGGCGCGACTGGCGGAGCGCGCAGTCGTGATTCGTGAACTGCTGCCGCAAGACATGAAACTGACCATCGAGCAGTTCACCCGCGACGAAGCGATGAAGGTAGCGCGCTTTCTGGCGATGGTGGTCGGCAAGGCGCACGCGCGGCAAATGGATAGCGCCGAGCGCAAGGCGTGGCTCACCGAGCTACGCAGAAATCGTTCGAAGACGCTCGATGCGCCGGGTTGGCTGTGGACGGGTATCGTGGAACTGGTGAGCAGTCATGCTGCCGGCTATCTCGAGCATTGCCGGCGTTACGCGACCGGGCGCGATGACGATTGACGCGTCGTGCTCGCGGCGGCGGCAGTCCAGACCGGGCCGCGCCGCCGTGAGACACGCAAAGGTCAATTCGACAACGACAGATAAGGCGAAACAAGCGGCGTGGGCGGGAACGGCTGCAAGCCGGTCTGCTTGCTGAAGCTATACCGCACATAAACCGCTGCAAGATACTCGCGATATTCATAAGCATTGCCGAGCGAAGCGGTTGCCCCGAACGCCAGTTGCGGCGCGAGTTGATATTCGCCCACCGCGCTGAGCGAATACGACACGCCGGTCTTGCTTTGGCCGGGGTACTGCTGGTTGCTCTGCACGCTCGTGCCGAATTGCGCAGCGTTCCCTACTGCCGAACTCTGCCGGTTAGAACCGTCGTTGAGCGGGAAGTAATTCGACGCATCCTGGCGGTAGTGCTGCACCCCGATCGAACCCTTCACGTCGTATGTGAACGCGCCATTGCGTCCGGTCCACTCGATCGGCAAGTTCAGAATGACGTATTCCTGCGGGCTGAAATAGCCGCCCTGGCCATACGTGAAGTAAGACAGATTTTTGTTGTAGCCCATCACCGTCGTATTCACGCCGATCGTGAAGGTCTGGTCGGCGTCTTTCAGCAGGCGTGTGTAGACGCCGCCGCCGCCCTTCACGGCGACATTGCCCTGCACGTTGTCGCCCTTGTAATACTGCACCGCTCCGTTCACGTACAGGCCGCTCGTGCCGTCGTCCCATGCGAGGCTGGCAAGGCCGCCGGTCGAGGTGACGCCACCCCATTCGAGCCCAGAGCCGGCATCGTGCGCGCCGGCGTAGGACAGCAAACTGTCGGTCACCGCGCGGCGCGCCACGGCCAGCGAATACGAGACCTTGTCGGTGATGCCGCCGTTGTACTGCGCGCCGCCCACGATGTTGGTCTCGCGGAACCCGATCGGCGTCACGCCGATGTCGCCGCTGAGGCTGCGGCCTTCGTAGCCGACCGACAGGCCCACGCCACTTGCAGTCTGGTTGCCGTAGTTGTTGGTGCCCGCTTTGGCCGCTGCGGTGGACGCGTCGTTCGACAGGCCGGCGCCGAAACGCGCGAGCGTCGACACATTACTGGCCGCAGTGCCGGCGTCGAGGGTGACAGGCGTCGCCGTGACGACAACGTGGCCGTTGCCTGCCTTGATGCGCCCCTGGATCGGCGCTTCGATATCGGTGAGGTTGGACAGGCCGTCCTCGCCGGTGCGGTTCCGGAACACGATGCCGCCCGAGATGCTGCTCGACTGCTCGCGATTGACCTGCGCCAGTTCTTCCGCGACACCGAGCGTTTGCGTGTTCGCCACGTTGGGCTGCGCGTAGGTGTTGGCGTTGCTGTTCGCGCCGGGTTGCGCCGGATAGTACGGCTGGGCGTAACCGGTGGGCGGCTGCGGAATGTACGGCTGCTGCTGCGCGTAGTAGCCCTGATTCGCGTAAGCCTGCTGCTGCGGCGGTTGCGGTTGATAAGGCTGTTGCGCGTAGCCCTGCTGTTGTTGCGGATACGCCTGCTGACCGTAGTAAGGCTGCTGCGGATAACCTTGCTGTTGCCCGTACGGCTGCTGCGCATAAGCGGTTGCTTTGCCGCTATTCTTCGATGCGCTCTGCTTCTTGCCGGCCGCACGCTTCGTGCTCGGCGTGCCATACGGTTGCGTTTGCATCGAACCGGCACTGGCCTGGGCCTGGCGTGCAGCCGGCGACATCGGCCAGGGCGTCGCCGCATAACCATCCTGCGCGGGGTATGGCTGCTGCTGGGGGTACTGCGCCGGCTGCGGATATTGAGCCTGCTGCGAATAAGGCGCCTGCTGCGGATAAGCCGGGTTGTACTGCGGAGCCTGCTGCATCGGCGGCTGTCCTTGCCCCGGATAAGGCTGCAACGGCGCGCCCGACTGGCTCGACCCGTAAGTCTCCTGGCCGTAGCCACCGGCTTCGGCGCCTGGACGCGGCGCGTTATACGGCAGGGCGGCAGGCGCACGGTTCGGCGCATAAGGCTGCGCGGGCGCTGTGTAAGGCGCGACGTAAGGCGCGGGCTGCGTAGGCGGCGGATAGTTCGGCACGGTCTGTGTCGGCAAGGAAGACTGCGAATACGGAAGCGCTGAACGCGCGGCGTTATAACTGCCGCCGGCGAGTGCGGCGTTGTCGGCGTCGGTCGGCGTGACCGTGGCGGTTTTGCCTTCGAAGGGATTGGTGCCCGGCAGCGGCGTCGCGCCGATCCGGCGCATCGCCACTTCCCAGCCGCGCGGCACGTTGCTCGCCGGACTGCGCGGCGTGTTGGCCATCAGCGGCGTGTTGGCGGCGACCAGCGAGCGCTGCAGATAAGTCGAGGCGAGCGACAGCTTGCCTTGCGCGCGATACATGCGGCCGACGGTGGCGAGCACGCCAGGATCGGCAGGCGCCGCGTTCAAGGCCTGTTTCGCGAGTGTTTCGGCGTAGCTGAACTGCTTCGCGCCGGCCGCGGCGGAGATGGTCGCTTGCAGCAGGTTCAGATCGTCGGGCTTGCGCTGCAGCGCGACGCGATAGCTGGCGAGCGCGTTGCGATCGTCGCCGGCCGTCGAATAGAGGCGGCCGAGCGCGGCTTGCAGATCGGGATTGTCGGGCATGGCCGCGAGCCACGGTGCGATCACGTCATAGGCACTGGCGAGATCGCCGCGCTGACGCACCGCATCGCACTGCTTGATGACGATGCCGAGATTCAGATTGCCGAAGTCGGTGCGTTGCTGCGGCGTCAACTGCATCGACGCGAGCCGGCGCATCACCATGCCGAGTTCGGCTTCCTGCTGCGTGGCCGACAGAATGCCCGCGTATTGCAGCAGCAGATCGGTGTTGCCGGGCGCGGCGTTCATGGCGGTGCGCACGAGTCCGAGCGCGCGGTTCGGGTCGCCGGCCTGGCTGTAAGCGGCGGCGATCACGCCGATCAGTTCGGGACTATTGCCCGCGACCGGCTCGGCTGCTTGCAGCGTGGCGAGCGCCTGTTGCGTCTGCCCGTTGCGCGCCATCCGCGTGGCGAGGTCGGCTTGCTGATGCACCCACAAGCGGTGTTGCAAGGTGGTCATCGCGTCGGTGCGCTGCGCGACCGGAATGCGCTCAAGTTGCGCGAGACCCGCCGACCAGTCCTGCGTTTCCGCCGACAGCAACGCGCTCGCGTAGAGCGCGTCGGTCATGTCGGGATGCGCGGCGAGCAGACCATCCATCATGCTGCGCGCGTTGGCGACCGCGCCCTGGCGCACGTAAATGCGCGCGAGGTCGAGACGCAGCCACGGGTCGTCGGGCGTGTTCAGCAGCGCGTCTTCGAAGAGACTGCGCGCGCTGCCGAGATCGCCGCGCGCTTCGGCCGCGCGCGCCTGCGCGGCCTGCGCTTCGCCACGCAGACGGTTGATGCCGCCGGCCTTCGACTGCTGTTCGGTGTTGAGCTGATTGGCGAATTGCAGCGCCTCGTCGCCGCGGCCTTGCGCGGCGAGCGCGCCGACCAGCCCGCGCACCGCGTCGGGATTGTCGGCCTGACGGCGCAGCGCCATCCGGTAGGCCTGTTCCGCGCCGCTCGGGTCGCCGTTCGCGAGCAGCATTTCGCCGAGCAGCACCTGCGCGGTGACGTCGGACGGATTCAGCGCGATCGCGCGTTCGAACAGCGACTTCGCCTTGGCGAATTCGCCGTTGCTGCGCGCGCCGATCGCGTCGCTCGTGTAGGTCCAGTAGCTCGCGCTGTCGAGGGCGGTTTTCCAGCGCGCCGGATTGCCGTTGCGCGACGCGCGTTCCAGATAGTTGCGGGCTTCCGCGAAGTGCTCCTGCTTCAACGCGGCGATGCCCATGCCGCCGAGCGCGTCGGTGTCGTTCGGGCTGGTGGCCAGCACCGAGGAAAACTTCGCGCGCGCCGTGGCCACGTCGTTGCGGTCGAGCGCGCTGAAACCGTCGGCGATGGTGCGGCCGCGTGCATCCACAGCCGCATTTTCCTGTGAACGCGCGCGGGCCGCGCTGTCCTGCTGCACCATCGAATCGAAGCGCGCCTTGACCGCGGCGTCGTCGGCGGCGGTTTGCAGATAGGCCTGATAGAGCGGGGCGTCGGAGGGCCGCGCGTCGAGCCACAACAGCGCCTGACGCCAGCTCTTTTTCGCCGACGCGCCGACCGTGCTGTCGCCCGCCAGTTTCTGCAGACGCGCGATGCCGTCGCGGCGCGTCACGTCGCGATAGGTCAGATGCTGCGCGTAGGCGAGGGCGTAACGCGGGTCGTCGGGGTTGTCGCGCGCGAGCTGTTCGAGACCGCGGCGTGCCTGATCCCAGCCTTGCGGCGTGGCCGAGAGCGCCTGGTAATACTCGAGCTGCAATTCGGGCGTGGCCGGTTTGCCGGTCAGCGCGCGCTGATATTCCTGCACCGCGCTCGCGCTTTGACCGCTTTGCGCGAGCCGCCGCGCGTCGTTCACGGTCTGGTCGCGCAGGCTCGATTCGCCGAGACGGCGGCCGAGTTCATCCAGATTCGGATAGTTCGGCGCGGCTGCCTTCAGACGCGCCAGATATTGCTGCGCGCCGGCGCCGTCCTTGCGGTCGGCAAGCACCATGCCCATGCCGAACAGCGCATCGGGCTGCCTGGGATCGATGCGCAGCACCTTCAGCCACGCCTGCTCGGCGAGGTCGCCGCGCTGATGCGACTGCCAGTACTTGCCCTGATCGATCAGCACGTTCAAGGGATCTTTCGACGCCTGCGCCAGCGCATCCGGCGAAACCGTCGCCACGCAGCAGACCGCCGTGAGGCTCAGCGCGAGGCGCAATGACAACGCGAGGGCGCTCAGTCGCATGCGTTTCTCCAACTCGGCACGAGACGTCCGGCTTCGTCGAAACGATATCGGCCGTCGATGAAACCCGTGCCGAACAAACCCAGCACACGATCGTAATAAACCGGCTCGCGGCCCGGCACGTTGGTGTCGAGCGCCGCTAGATGCGTGCGCGCGAGGCCGAGGCCGCGCTCGTCGCCGAGCGCCTTGAAGTACGGCGCGAGCGCAGCCCAGTAACTGAGCGGTCCTTCGCCGCTGGCCGCGCCGCTGGTCGAAGAAACCTTCTCCGGCGGAAAGCCGGTTTGCGCGACGCGCGCGCGCATGCCGCCGAGCGCCGCGAGCCAGGGCTTGGCAAGCGGATCGGCGGGCGAGGCGAGTCCGGCCCACAGATAGACGCGGATCGCGTCGTAGCTGCCGGTGTCGCCGTTTTTTGGATCGACCACGAACTGGCCGTTTTGCCAGGCCGCCCAGTCGGGCGCGAAGCCTTGCGGCGCGGTGGTCTTGATGAGCTTGTAGGCGCTGTCGGCGAGCTTGCCCCACGGGCCGTTCGGCATGTCGCGCGCGAGCGCGCGCAGCACCGGCAGCGGCAGATAGCTCGGATTCAGGCGTGTCACGCCGCCGCTCCTGAAGCCTTGCGGTCCGGGCAGCAGCATCGGCCCGACGCCCGGCAAGGTGGTCATTTCCTGACGCGCGATCTGCGCGGCCAGCGCCTCGCCCAACTGCGTGTAACCCGCTTCATGCCACAGGCGGCCCGCTTGCAGCAGATCGTAGGCGATCCACAAGTCGGAGTCCGAAGCGGAATTCGGATCGAGCACGCCGTACGAGCCGTCCGCTTTTCTGCCCCATTGCCACGACGGCAACCGCATGTTCTGCGCGTCGAACTGATTGCCCGCGAGATTGGTGCGGGTCCAGCCCAGCAGCCGGTCGAAGGTGGCGCGGTCGTTCGCGACCAGCGCGAAGAAGAGCGCGTACGACTGGCCTTCGGAAGTAGTTTGCTGCGCCGGCGTGGAGTAGTCGATCACGCGGCCGTCGGCCTGCACGAAGCGTTCGACGAACGCGCGATAGCCGCTCCAGTCGCCACAGGCGCCCGGCGCGGCGGTGGTCTGGGCCACCTTGACGAGATTGGCGAAACTCGCGGACGCCGCCAGCCCGAGCGTCAGCGCCACGCCGATTTTCTTGTTGATTCGAACCCGCATATCAGTCCTATTAGTCCCTCAGGCGGCGCGCGGCGATCGAGCGCAGCGTCCGGTAGAACAGGCCCGCGATGATCAGCGCGGCGAGCACGCCGCCCAGCATCAACAGCAGCGGATGCGACGACAGCGCCCAGCGCAGATATTCCTGCGGCGACAGATGGCCGACGTAATACGCCTCGCCGTTCGAGGTGATGGTGACGGTGCGGCCGTGGATCACGGCCATCGCGCCTTGAATCTGCGGCAGCACGTCCGAGTCGAGCAGCGCCGCGGACAGGTCGGCGTCCGACTGGCCGGCCGCGCTCACCAGCGCGACGGCGCTGCGGTTTTTTTGCAGCGGCGATTCGAAACCGGTCAGCAACGCGTCGCCGTTCGAACTCACGAGAGTCAGATCGGCGCGCGCCGGCGTGCGCTCGACGCCGCGTTCGCCATGCCACCAGTCCTCGAGTTTGAAGACGATGTCGGTGAGCTGGAAGGTGCGCGAGTCGCCGTCGCTGGAGAACGGCATCGACTTGGCCCAGCGCTGCAGCAACGGTTGCTTGCCCGGCGCGCCGAAAATCAGCAAGTCCTTGTTGGCGAACTTGTCGGCGTCGTCGGCGGTACCGACTGTGACGCCCGTTACCGGATAGCCGGTCGAGGTCCCCATGCGGCCCATGGTCAGCAGAAACAGGCTGTAGTCGCTCGAATCGGCGTCGTTCGGCAGGATCACGGCGGTCTCGGAGAGGTCCGCCATGCGCGTGAACGGGAAGCCGCTATTGGCGAACGCGGCCAGATCCGGCAGCGCCATGTAGTGGGGGAACGACGAGAGGTCGATGGTCGAGTTCGGATCGATTGCGCCGACCACGTTGTCGAGCAGACGCCCATGACATTCGCCGGTATTCGGAATGTCATAGTAGAAGTGCAGACGCACCTGGGCGCGCGGCGTCAGCAGCAGCGGCGGAATATGCAGGGTGCGGCGCGCTTCGGCGGTCTTGTCGGGCAGCACGGTGGCGAAGTAATGGCTCAGCTCGAACACGGAAGCGGATTCGGCGGGAATCGGCAGCGCCTGCACGAAGCCGTTGTTCACGCTCACGTTCAGCGACGAGCGGTCGCGCAGCGGACGCACCGTGTAACGGTAGCGCAGATCGATCGGCGCGCCCTTGGTGTGCCACATGAACAGATCGGGCGGCACGCGCAGATTGACCCGCACGGCGTCGGCGTCGTAACCGGACACGGTCAGATCGCGCGGATCGGTGAGTTCGCCGAAGCGCACCGGACGATTGGTGGGCAGCCAGTTCGGCGCGTCGTACGGCGCGCGCGGCGCAAGTTCGTTCAGTTGCGTGATGGTCGCGCTCTGGCCCGTCAAGGTGTTCTGGCCGATGCCGAGCGACTTCGCGGCGGTTTTCAGTTCGGCTTCGGTGCGTCCGAGCACGAGCAGCAGCTTGCCGCGCGCCGGCGCTTCGCGATCGACCACCGCGATGGTCGGGCCGGAGATCGCCGGAATGTTGACGCCGGCCGGGCGTTGATCGGAAGTCGCGAACACGACGGCATTGCCCGACAGCGGCGCGTTATCCAGTTGCGCCGGAAACACCGCGCCGCGATAACCGGCGAGGGCGCCGAACCACGACGCCACGATGCCGCCCGCTTCGAGCGTAGCGTTGCCCGGCTTTTGCGGGAACACGAACGGCAGCTCGAGACGGCGCACGTCGCGGCGGTCGAAGAACGGCTGCGGCAGCGCGGCCAGATCCGGCTTGCTGGCAAGCGACGCATAAGTCAGATCGAGCGAACTCGCATTGCTGACCGTGGCCCACAGCGAGGAATTCGCCGGATCTTCGCAGCTCGTCGTGTAATGGCCGATCAGCTGCACGTTCAAATGGTTGAACTCGGTGATGAAGCGCGGATCGATCGTGACGTCGCGCGCCACCAGCATGCCGGCCTGTTCGTGCGGCACGGGCAGGGTGGCGGCGACTTCGCCGTTCACCAGCACCTTGAGTTGCGAGATATTCGGCAGCAGCGCGGGCGAGTAGCTATACACCAGATGCAGGACCGCGCCCGTCACCACTTCGTCGCCGCGCACGGAAAACGCCACGCCGTTCTGGCCGTCGGTGCCGCGCAACTGCAGCGGGTCGAGCGCGCCGAGATCGGCGAAGGTCAGCGTCTGACGGCGGCCGCCCGGCACCAGCGTGCCCGGTTCGGCGGTGGTCGGCGTCTTGACGCCCAACGCTTTCACCGACGACGCGGCGAGCGCCGGCGTCGGCGTCGCCAATTGAGGCTGCGCCAGTGCGTTCGGATCGTAGGGCACGGCCGGACCCGGCGCGCTCGCAGTGCCGGCGCCGGTCGCGGTCGGCACATTCGACGCAATCGGCACATTCGGCTTGCTCTGAACGGAGCCCGCGGCGCTCTGCGCGGCATCCGTCCCGTTTGCAGCGACGCTCGCCGCCACGACTTCAGCCGCCGAGGCGAGCGGCGCGGCCAGCGCCGTCTGCAATGCCAGCCAGCAGGCCAGGCCGCGCATCAGCCGTTGCGAGCCGGGGTGCGCCACGCGATGCATGCTCGATCCGGTCCCGCTGCGCTCGTGATTCGAGCGTTCGATGTTGCCCTTCGCCATCCAGTTGCGCATAGATCAGTCTTTCGTTTTTAGCTTCTTGACGTCCATTGGACGGCTTTTCATCGAACTGCGAAGGTCGGCATAAAGATGCTCGAACAGACCCGCGATACCGCGCGCGCCTACCGTCAGCACATGCGACAGGCCGCGCAATGGGGTGTCCTGCTGCCGTCCTTCCGCCCAGCCGGTCCAGGCGTCGGCGCGTGCAAAGGTGGTCTTGACGAACTCGTACTCCTGCTCGCGCGTCATTGCGGAGAAGCGCAGGCCCACGCGGCCCGGCGCGGTAAAGCCGACGGTCGCGGGGAACGCGTATTCCTCGTCGCCGCGAAAGAGCGAGACGGTCACGCGCTCGTGCATCGGCACCTGAATCGCGGCGGGCAGCGCCACGCCGACGCCGCCTTCCGAGTAGTCGATGGTTTCGCAGGCGAGCGTGCGGCCGGTCGAGAATTTCAGCATGACGGGCATCTGCATCGCCACGCGGTGCACCGCGCGAATCTGCCGGCGCTCGCTCGCGGCGGCCACGCTTGCGCCGAGAATCAGCATGTTGTACGTGGTCCAGCCAAGGTTGAGGATGGTGGTCTGCACCACGCTGCGCACATGCCAGTTCAAGTAGATGTGCACGACGCCCACGCAAAAACCGATCAGGTTCAGCAGCAGCAGAAACAGATACGGCCGCGAGATCGCCCAGTCGAAATAGTTCTTCTCGATCTGGCCGCCCTTGGCTGTCACGTTGAACTTGCCGAGCTTCGGGTTGATCAGCGCGAGCAGGGTCGGCGCGGTGATGTACGAGGCCAGCACCGACTCGTACACTTCCGCCCAGAACGAATGGCGGAACGAGCGCTGCATGCGCGAGTTGGTGATGCTCGCGTGCATCA
Source organism: Paraburkholderia dipogonis (assembly GCF_042680985.1). Taxonomy (NCBI): domain Bacteria; kingdom Pseudomonadati; phylum Pseudomonadota; class Betaproteobacteria; order Burkholderiales; family Burkholderiaceae; genus Paraburkholderia; species Paraburkholderia dipogonis. The sequence goes on from NZ_JBHUFR010000034.1 coordinate 256,063, forward strand.
TGTGCGGCAGCGCGTAGATCGCGATCGTGCTGGCGGCGGCTTCGATCACGTGCGCGCCGAAGAACAGATACGACAGCGGTGCGGTGAGAAACACCAGGCGCGGGATGCCGTAGAAGAAGTGCATCATCGCGTTCAGGTAGCACAGGCGCTGGCCGATTTTGAGGCCCTTGCCGGTGAGCGGATTGTCGATCCGGAAAATCTGCGTCATGCCGCGCGCCCAGCGAATCCGCTGGCCGATGTGGCCGGAGAGACTTTCGGTGGCCAGCCCCGCGGCTTGCGGAATCGCCAGATACGCGGTGGTGTAGCCGAGCCGGTGCAGCTTCAAGGCAGTGTGCGCGTCTTCGGTCACGGTCTCGACCGCGATGCCGCCGATCTCCTCGACCATGGTCCGGCGCAACAGCGCGCACGAGCCGCAGAAGAAGGTGGCGTTCCACAGATCGTTGCCGTCCTGCACGAGGCCGTAGAACAGTTCGCCTTCGTTCGGCACCTTGCGGAAGGTGCCGAGATTGCGTTCGAACGGGTCGGCGGAGAAGAAGTGGTGCGGCGTTTGCAGCATCGACAGCAGCTTGTCGCGCAGGAACCAGCCGAGGCCGATCTGCAGGAACGAGCGGGTCGGAATGTGATCGCAGTCGAAGATCGCGAGGTATTCGCCGCTGGTGATCTTCAATGCTTCGTTGATGTTGCCGGCTTTCGCGTGGCGGTTGTGCGTGCGGATCGTCCAGTTGACGCCGACCTCTTCGCAGAACGCCTTGAACTCGGGGCGGCGGCCGTCGTCGAGCACATGGATGGAAATCTTCTCGGCCGGATAGTCGAGCGCGAGCGCGGCGTAGATGGTGGGCTTCACCACCGAAAGCGGCTCGTTGTAGGTCGGAATGAACACGTCGACGCTCGGCCATTGGTCGCGCGAGGCGGGCAGCGGCATCGGCGTGCGCTTGAGCGGCCAGGCAGTCTGGAAGTAGCCGAGCAGCAGCACGACGGTCGAATAGACTTCGGCGGAGACCAGCAGCAGACCCCAGCCGGCGTCGAGCGGATGCTCCCAATAGGTGGTCGCGGTCAGCCGCCAGTACATATAGCGGCCCGACGTGACCACCGACAGCATGATCATCACCATCGTCGCGTAACGGCCTTGCAGGCGGCGGAACATCAGCGCGGTCACGAAGCAGCAGGTCGCGAACGTCAACTGTTCATAGAACGCGAGCGGCACGGTGAACACGAAGTACAGCATCACCAGCGCGAACAGCGTGACGAGTCCGGTGACGATGCGGCTGTTCCAGAAGCGCGCGTCGATGAAACGTTCGATCCGCGACGGCTCGGCGGGCTCGAGGCCCGGCGATGGAGACGTACTCATGCGACGTTCCTCGGCGAGACGGCGATCGCGTCGAGCGCCGCGAGCAGCCATGCGCCGCACGACCTGAAATCGGCGGCCGCCTGGCTGAGTGGATCGTAATGAATCAGCGTGGTGTCGCACGCGAGCGCCTCGCTCACGCCTTCGTCCAGATGGATCACGCCCGGGAACAGCTTCGTGCCGAGCATCTGGCGCAGGACCTTGAGCACGTCTTTGGTCAGCTGGCGCGACTGGTCGATCTGGTTGATCACGTAGCCTTCGCCGCCGAATTCGGCGCGCGGCGCCGCGTAGGCTGCGATCAGCCGCTCCATCTGCGGAATCGCGGCGTACGAGGCGGCATCGGCGAGCACCACGTTCAGCGTGAAGGTGGCCGCCGTCAGGGCGGTTCGCACGTACGTGGACGAACCTGGCGGCGTGTCGATGATCACGATGTCGGAGGCGTCGAGTCGCAGGTTCTGCAACGACTGCGCGAGCCAGCGCGGATCCAGGTCGATGTGCGCTTCGAAGCGGCGGCGGTCGTCTTCGAGCAATGCGCCATAGGGCAGCACGGTCACGCCGTCGATGCCGTCGAACATCACGGATTGCCACGGGTCGCCCGTCAGCGTGGCGCGCGACAGACCGTCGATGCTGTCGAGCGGCACGCCGAAGTGCAGACGCAGGGCGTTCTGCGGGTCGAGGTCGAGCGCGATCACACGCCGGCCGCCGGCGGCCAGCACGGAAGCGAGGTTGGCGGCGAGGGTGGTCTTGCCGACCCCGCCTTTGGCGGACACCACCGCGATGACTTTCATGAGCGACGAGGGCCGTTGATCAGCCACGAGTTGGAAGGGGCGGGCGTGGCGGCGCGCGCGGCGCCGGAAGGTGTTGCGGCTTGAGCGGGGGCGCCACGCAAACGGTCGAAGACCGACTGCAATGGCGCGGATGTGTCGTTGGCCTTGGCCGGTTGCGGCGGCGCGGATGCGAATGCGGGTTCCGGCGCGAAGAGCTTGCCGAGGATCGAAGCGGGTTGCGACGGGGCGGCGGGTGCGGCGGGCGCGCTGGACGCAGTCGGCACGGTCGAACTCGCGTAAGCACGCGCCTGCGCCGGGGATTGCGCCCAGCTGGGTGCGGCGGCGGACGCGACCGTTTGCATCACCGGCGGCCGCAACGGAATCGCCGGCGGCACGGACGCCGGTTGCGCGGCGTGAGGCACGGGGGCGAGCGGCGCTGTCTGTGCCGGAATCGCAGCGGAAGCGAACTGCGCCGCAGCCGGCACGCTTTGAACCGGAGCCGGTGCCGCAGTTGGCGCGGCTTGTGCAGCTACCGGCGCGACAGCATCCCCTCGAACAGCGCCAACCGCCGCTGGTGGACTCGCGTCGTTTTTCGTTTCGAGTTCGCCAAAACGCGACGCGCCTTTCGGCGCGTTCACCGGCGCGGCCACGGCAACCGGCGGAATGTCGCGCCGATGCGAACGCGTGAACAACGGCGCCTTCGCGCGCGTAACAGAGGCTGCGTCTTTTGGCGTGGTGTCCTGACGATCGACGGCCACCGGCGCTTCGACCGCCTGCGCCTGAGGCTTGGGCTCGCGATGCTGCCCGATGGCGGGAATTGTCGGCTGGGTCAGATCGAGCGTCACTAAGAGCGGCCAACGGGTGCGCGCCGAACGCGCTTCGTTTTCGCGGCCGATTTCCTGGTACGCGTTGGCGTCACCGCCAAAATGATCGAAAAGTTTTTCGATGTCGCTCGATGAGCTCATAGTGCCGCCGTCTTGTTCATGACTTGCCTTGTGCCGATCCTAACTTGTGTTCGCGGCGCTGAAACGCTGGTCCTGCCTGCCTGTCTTTTGCTTCACTGCTGCTTCACGCGCACCGGTCTGGCGCGTTCCTCTACTGCTCGTTGCTATGGTGTCCACGCACAAACGCGGCCCAGCTATCCGGCCACATGTTCATCAACGTGCGGCGTTCAAACCGGATGACGGCCCAGACGAAATTCGATCGCGGTGTTCTCGCTGTACCCACTCGTTTGCGCGACCGACAAGCCCTGCGCGCCCAACGCGCTCAACCAGGTCTGATACACGCCTTCGAGAAACGCCGGCGTCCACGTGAGCGCCGCGCCGCCGAACGCCTGCAATGGTGCGCAGTAGTGAACGATGCGCAGTGACTCGGGTTCGTCCGCCAACTCGACGTAGCCCCAATCCATTTCATGCCAGTACGAATTCAAGGTCCGTGCGAGTTCGGCGGTCGATTCGCAGGCGGGCAGCGGATGCGCCGCCGCAAACCGGCTGCCGACGCGGTGCATCAGTTGACGCAGTTCGTCGCGACCGATCTGCGCTTCGAACTCGGTGGCCAATGCGGTGAGCATGCCGCGCCACTGCGGCGAGATCTGGCGTTCCAGCAGGTAATCGAGAATTGGGACCATGTTTTCCGGGAAATGGCCGTCGCTTCAGCCGCTTAAAAAAATTAGATGCCACGACCGGGTGTAGAGAAAAAGTCTTGCGGGAAATCGCGTATTGCACGCTGCCTAGGTTAGTTTTACCGGGCTGTCTAGTCTGTCCGCCACACTTCGAAGCAGTCTACTTAAGACATTAACTTTTAGCCACTTCCCAATCGTCTGTTTATACGCGCAACTCATTGCGGCGGATGCATTTTGGATTAAGTAATTTTTGCTGCTTGATTCGCCTCATTGCTTAGCTACCTTGGATGGCCGGTAAGAATGTGTCTGCTATGACTCTGATAACGGCTGAATTCGCCAAGTGATTTAGCAGTTTTGTTTCGTGATAAATGCAACGTTTTGCGATTGCCGGACGGCAGTGATCTTTCTCCTGCGGCGAATCCTTGCTGAATCTTTCGGAGCCCTTGCGCGCCGAATTTTTGTCCGAGCCGCTAAGCTTGCGAACTTGCATCAAGATGCGCACGGAAAAAGAACGGGCGTACGCGGCAAATGCCGACGATGCCGTTTGATTCATTCACCGCAATGCTCAATCCACTCAGTATTCTTCTGGTCACCGTGTTGTCGAGCGCCATGGCGATGGCCGTGCTCGGCTCGTTGTGGCGCGCGGCGATTCCAGGCGTCGGTTACTGGATCTCGGCCAACGCGATCGCGATCGTCGCGTTGCTGGCTTTCGCGTTGCAAGGCCATGGGTCGCGCTGGCTGACCTTCGTGGCGTCCAACGTGTTGCTGGCCGTTTCGCTGCTGCTGGTGCTCGAAGGCTGTTTGCGCTTTCTGGGCCGCCGCGTGCGGCCGTGGCCGGCGTACGTCGGCCTTGTCGTCGTGCTGTTCGGCATCTCGTACTGGACCTTCGCCGCGCCGGACTTCAACGCGCGCGTCGCGCTGGTGTCGGCGTTTCACGCGGCACTTTATGCCGCGCTCGCCGCGCTCCTGCTGCGCGGCCGTCCCGCGAACCGGCCGCGCTATAGCTACTATTTCCTCGCGGTGGCGGCGATGCTGCTATGCGCGGGGCACACGTCGCGCGGGCTCATGTACGGTTTCGGTCTGCTGACGCAAACCAGCCTGCTGCAGGTGTCGCCGTCCAACATCATTTTTCTCGCGCTCGGCATTCTTGCGCCGCCCTGTCTTTCGATCGGCGTGGTGATGCTCGCGCACGACCGCCTCGCCGAGCGGCTCGAACGGCTGGCCAATGTCGACGACCTGACCGGCGCGCTGTCGCGCCGCGCGTTTCTGGCGATCGGCGACGCGCTGCTGAAAGCCTCGCTGCGTACCCGCTCGCCGGTGGCGCTGGCGATCATCGACATCGACTCGTTCAAGGCGGTCAACGACAACCACGGCCACGCCGCGGGCGACCAGGTGCTGAACCACTTCGCGACCTTTGTCGCCCGCAACCTGCGGGTCGGCGATGTGTTCGGCCGGCTGGGCGGCGAGGAATTCGGCGTGCTGTGCCCGGCCACCAGCGCCGCCGAAGCGGTGAGCCTGCTCGACCGTCTGCGGGGCCGGCTGGCCGGGGCCGCGGCGGACGAGTTGCCGCGTGGGCTGCGGTACACCTTTAGCGTTGGCGTGGACCAGCTGCGACGCGATGAATCGCTCGCCCAACTGATGGCGCGCGCGGACGGCGCGCTGTATGCGGCCAAGGCGTCGGGCCGCAATCGCGTCATGGCGGCATAGAGCGGAAGGCCGCGGAGGAGAAATCTTCGTTCGATTTGTGCGGAAGGCATAAATATTTGTCAGATCTTTGCCGATATCCATTGGCAGAGTGACCGGAACCAGGCTGATATCTATCAATATGCTTTCCACCGCAACGCAGCAACCGTTCGACGCCGGTTTGCGCGATCGCTTCCACCGGCGCTCGCTCGAGCATCAGCGTCCACTGTCCACCGTGACCATGGCGTTCACCGTGGTCGCGTTCCTGTGCTTCGTCGGGGCCCGCGATCTGGTCGACGGCCCGGCCGCGCCGCTCGGCTACCGGCTCACGTGCGCGCTGCTGCTCGCCTTGCTGGTGCTGGCGATTCCTCGCGCCAGGTCGACGTGGAGCTTCGGCCTGATCGGCGTCGCTTACTCGCAGGTGCTGGTGGCGGGACTCGCGATGAACATCGTGGGCGTCACGCAACCGTTGCTGTGGACGCTGCCCGCGATGGTCGTGATCCCGATCTGCGCCGCGCCGCTCTGGCTCACGCCGACGCACTTCGTCACCGGCAGCGTGCTTTTCTATGCGACGGCGTTCGCGCTGCTGTTCGGCGCGCCGCTGACGCACGACGTCGAGACGGTCGTGTGGATGTGGATCGTGGCGATCGGCGTGCCGACTTCCGTCGTGTTTCACTTCGGCTTCTACCGGTTTCGCCGCAACCACTTTCTGCTGGAGAGCCAGCTCGCGCAACTTGCCGCGACCGACCCGCTGACCGGCCTGCAAAACCGCCGCGCGTTCGTCAAACAGGCCGAGCGCCGCCTCGACACAGTCACGCCGGACACGCGGACGAGCGCGATCTTTCTCGACATCGACAACTTCAAATCCCTGAACGACCGCTTCGGCCATGCGATCGGCGACCACGCGCTGTACCAGGTCGCCCAGGTGCTGATGGAAGAGGCATCCACGGACGACAGCGTGAGCCGGATCGGCGGCGAGGAATTCGCGCTGCTGCTGCGCGACGGTCTCACCGGCGCGCTTCATGTGGCCGAACGGCTGCGCCATGCGATCGCCGCGATCGAGCGGCCGGACGGCCGCCTGACCGCGAGCTTCGGCGTGGCCGAGCACCGCAGCGGCGAAAGCATCATGGTGCTGCTCGATCGCGCCGACGAAGCCTTGCTGCGCGCCAAGCATTCCGGCAGAAACCGGGTGTGCGCCGAGCGCGCGCTGCCTCGCGAGGCGCTGCAGCTGCTGGCCGACGACGGGTCCGACGAGAACGGGGCGCCGGTGCGGCGGCATCGCTGGGAGGAGTACTACCTCACCTCGCATTTCCAGCCGCTCTACAGCTTGTCGCATCAGAAGCAGGTGGGCTTCGAAGCCTTGCTGCGCGGCGAGCAGGACGACGGCAGCCTTGTGCCGCCCGCGGTGCTGTTCGCGCCCAGGCCTTCGAGCGACGAAGGCGGGCTCGATCGCGCGAGTCACGTCGTGCATCTGGCCAACGCGCGCAAGTCGCTGCCGGGCGACGCGTGGCTCTTCCTGAACATTCTGCCGGCCACGTTCATCGCCGATGGCTACGCGGACCAATTGGCGATAATCGTGCGGTCCGTCGGACTCGAACCTGAGCGCGTGGTCCTGGAGATTCTCGAATCGCACGGCGGCAGCGTCGACGACATGTCGCGGGCGGCGGCGCTCTATCGCGAACACGGCTTCCTGATCGCCGTCGACGATTTCGGCGCCGGCCAGTCGAATCTCGACCGGCTGCTCAGGATTCGCCCGGACCTCGTCAAGCTCGACGGCGAACTGATTCGCGCGACCGGTCACGGCACCGAGCAGCCGATTCTGCCGAAGCTCGTTTCGCTGCTGCACCTGGCGGGGATGCTGGTGGTCGTCGAAGGCGTGGAGACCACAGAAGAACTGATTCTCGCGGTGGAATCGAATGTGGATTTCGCGCAGGGCTTTCTGCTGGGGCGGCCGGCCAAAGAGATCGCGCCGCCGGAGTCGGTGCACCGGCGCATCGACGAGGCTTTCGATGTGATCGCGCAAGGCCGGGCGCATCAGTACGCGTTGTTCGAAACCGAAGTGGAGCCTTACCGGGCCGCCTTGCGCCTTGCTGCCGATGCGTTGCTGGCCGGTGTGGCCATGGAAGAGGCGTTCGCCCGGCTCGCGAGGTTCGAGCGCTGCATCAGCTGTTTCATTCTCGACGACGCGGGCAGGCAGATCGGTCACGAGGTCCAGGGGCCCGCCTGGAGCACGGACGGGGCTTCGCTGCAACCCGTGGCGAATCCGCGCGATGCGCGCTGGGATCATCGGCCGTATTTCCGCAATGCGGTGTTGTTGCCGGGCGTGGCGGTGTCGAGTAATCCTTATCTTTCGCTGGCGAGCGGCAGGCCGTGTATCGCGGTGACGCTGGCGTTGCAATTTGCCGCCGAGCGGTCCGTGATCGGCGTGGAACTGGACTGGTCGGCGTCAGGCTTGCCTTGGCCCGCGGCGGAGTAGATTTTTTTCTTCCCTCAGTGCGGGCCTGGCTGTTCACGCCGAACAGGCCGCGTCAGTATCCGCCCTTGGGCGATGCCGCCATCGTCGCAGTCTTTTTATACGACGCCGCCAGGTCCGCCGCCGCGCGGCTCAGTAAACCCGTGTCCGTGCCGACTGCCACAAAAGTCGCGCCCGCTTCGAGGTAGTCGGCGGCAATCGCCGGGTCGGGCGCGAGTACGCCGGCCGATTTACCCGCGCGCAGCACAGTCTGGATGCCGTTGCGAATCGCTTCGCGCACGCGGGCGTCGCCGGGTTTGCCGAGCAAACCCATCGACGCGCTGAGGTCCGATGGACCGAAAAACACACCGTCGACGCCTTCCACTGCCGCGATCGCAGACAGATTCTCCATACCCTGCAAGCTTTCCACCTGTACCAGCACGCACAATTCGTCGGCGGCCGTGTTCAGGTAATCCGGTATCCGGTTCCAGCGCGATGCGCGCGCCAACGCACTGCCCACGCCGCGAATGCCTTGCGGCGGATAGCGCGTGGCCGCGACCGCGTCGGCGGCCTGTTCGGCGGTGTCGATCATCGGCAGCAACAGAGTCTGCGCGCCGATGTCGAGCAATTGCTTGATCAGCGCGCTGTCGCTGCGCACCGGACGCACCACCGGATGCGACGCATACGCGGCCACCGCCTGCAATTGCGCGAGCGTGCTGCGCACGTCGTTGGGCGCATGCTCGTTGTCGATCAGCAGCCAGTCGAAGCCGGCGGTGGCCAGCAACTCGGTCACGTAGGCGTCGGCGAGCGCGGCCCACAGGCCGAATTGCGGTTTGCCTTCGGCAAGCGCGCGCTTGAAGGTGTTGTGCGGCAGAGACATGTCGTGTCGACTCGAATAAGCTCAGATGAAATTCAAACCGATGCCGCCCAGCGGACCGTAGTCGACATGGAACGTGTCGCCCGCGCGCGCGACGATCGGGCTGGTGAACGAGCCGCTCAGGATTACGTCGTTTGCGTTGAGCGACTCATCGTATGCAGCGATCTTGTTGGCGAGCCAGGCCACACCGGTAGCCGGATGATTCAGCACGGCGGCCGCGAGACCGCTTTCTTCGACCGCGCCGTTCTTGTAGAGCAACGCGCCGACCCAGCGCAGGTCGACATCCAGCGGACGCACCGGACGGCCGCCCAGCACGATGCCAGCGTTCGCCGCGAAGTCGGAGATCGTGTCGTAGACCTTGCGCGGGGCTCTGGTTTCGCGGTCGAACTGTTCGATGCGCGCGTCGATGATTTCCACCGCCGGCGTCACGTAAGCGGTCGCGTCCAGCACATCGAACAGCGTGACGCCGGGACCCTTCAACGGCTTGCTCAACACGAACGCCAGTTCGACTTCCACGCGCGGCGCGATGAAGCGGTCCGCGCGAATGTCCTGGCCGTTTTCAATGAACATGCTGTCGAGCAGGGGCGCGTAGTCGGGCTCGTCGATCTGCGACGAGCGCTGCATCGCGCGCGAGGTGAGGCCGATTTTGCGGCCCTTGATCACGTGGCCCTCGGCGAGTTTGAGCTTGACCCACTCGCGTTGAATCGCGTAGCCGTCCTGCACGGTCATCTGCGGATAGGCGGCGGAGAAGTGGCGCAGTTGCGTGCGCGTTTTCTCCGCGTGGTCGAGTTGTGCCGCGAGGTCGCGGATCGTCTGTTCGTCTAGCATGATGGATTCTCTCAGTGCCGCTATTCAGCCTTCAGGCGTGCGTGCAGGTTGTTGTGTTTCCACGTACCGGCTTCGCTGAATTCATTGATCTCCAGCGATAAAGCGAGCCCGTGCTGTGCGAATTCAGTGGCGAAGTGCTGCTTGATCAGCGCGAATAGCGCGTCGCCGGTGGCCTTTTTTGCCGCTTCGGAGCGGCCCGCGCCGATCTTCAGGTTCGCGTGCAGGAAAGCGGCGTCGGCGCGTCCGTCGGCGATGCAGTACTGTTCGCAGCGCAACGCGCGCACGCGGATGCCGCCGAGCGGATAGATGCGCTGTTCGTTCTCGCGTTGCGCGTCGAGGCACTGCGCGAGCGCCTTGCACAGTTGGCCGATGCTTTCCGCGCCGGCGAGATTGGCGCTGTATTCGAGTGTCAGATGCGGCACGGTGAACTCCTTGTCTGGTGTTCAGGCGGGTAGCGGCGTAACGGGGAAGATCGCGTTGATCTGGCCGGTGCCCGAACTGCCGAAATACGGCGTGACGACTTCCGCCTTGCCGTCGTATCGGTCCCAGCCGAGCGCGCCGAGCAGCATCGCGGTGTCGTGCATGCCGCCTTCGCCCCAGCATTTTTCGTTGTAGAGCGGCAGCATTTCGCAGAAGGTTTTCCAGTCGCCGGCTTCCCACAACTCGACCACCTTGCGGTCCATCTGTTCGAGAAACGGACTCCACACCTTGTGCATGAACTGCTCGGCCGTGCCGTTGTTGGCGAAGTGGTGGCTGAGCGATCCGCTCGCCAGAATCGCCACGGTGCCGTCATAGCGCTCTTCGATGGCCTTGCGCACCGCGAGGCCGAAGCGCGCACTGGTGTCGAGGTCGTGCCACATGCACCAGCCCGCTACCGAGACGGTCTTGAAATGCTGATCGCCATTCATATAACGCATCGGCACCAGCGTGCCGTATTCGAGTTCGAGCGTGGTCTCGCTGTGCGCGCGGCTTTTCACGCCCATTTCGTTGGCGACTTCCGCGATCAGATTGCCGAGTTCGACATTGCCCGGATACGCGTACGGCATGTTCTTGATGAAATGCGGCAACTCGTTGCTCGTGTAGACGCCTTCGAATTTCGGCGCGCAATTGATGTGGTATTCGCTGTTCACGAGCCAATGCACGTCGAACACGACGATCGTATCGACGCCGAGTTCGCGGCAACGCCGGCCGATTTCATGATGGCCGTCGATAGCCGGCTGACGGCAGCCTTTATGCGGCCCGTCGAGTTCGGACAGATATAACGACGGCACATGAGTCACTTTTGCTGCCAGCGCGAGTTTGCCCATCGCGGTCTCCTATTCGGTGTGACTGGCTCTGCGCCAGGCACTCATGTCATAGCGCACGAAGCGTGTTGGCGACTCAAGCGCCCCAGCGCGGAATGTGATGCGAGCCCAGCGACACGCAAACATTCTTCGGTTCGAGAAACACTTCATAGCTCCACGTGCCGCCTTCGCGGCCCACGCCCGATGCCTTGGTGCCGCCGAACGGCTGGCGCAAGTCGCGCACGTTCTGGCTGTTGACGAAGCACATGCCGGCTTCGACGGCGGCGGCAACGCGCAATGCGCGGCCGCTGCTCTCGGTCCAGATGTAACTCGACAGGCCGTAAGAGATGTCGTTGGCGAGTTTGATCGCGTCGGCTTCGTCGTCGAAGGGAATCAGGCAGGCGACCGGGCCGAAGATCTCTTCCTGCGCGATGCGCATGCGGTTGTCGACATCGACGAACACGGTGGGTTGAACGAAATTGCCTTTGCGCATGGCGTCGGGCAAATCCGGCATGTCGAGGCCGCCGCACGCGAGCGTCGCGCCTTCTTTCGGGCCGAGTTCGATATAGCTGCGCACCTTCGCCAGATGGCCCTGACTGATCATGGGGCCGACAATGGTGCTGTCGGCCAGCGGATCGCCCACCGTCAAACGCTTTGCACGTTCGATGAAACGTTCGGCAAAGCGTGCGTAAATAGAGCGCTGCACGAGAATGCGCGAGCCCGCCGTGCAGCGTTCGCCGTTGTTGGAGAAGATCATGAATACGGCGGCGTCGAGCGCGCGTTCGAAATCGGCGTCGTCGAAAATCACGAATGGCGACTTGCCGCCGAGTTCCATCGAAAACTTCTTCAATCCCGCGGTTTGCACGATGCGGTTGCCGGTTGCCGTCGAGCCCGTGAACGACACGGCATGCACGTCCGGATGCGCGACCAGCGGCTCGCCGGTGTCCTTGCCGAAGCCGTGCACCACGTTCAGCACACCGGCGGGGATGCCGGCTTCGAGCGCGAGGTTGCCGAGCATCGAGGCGGTAAGCGGCGAAAGCTCGCTCATCTTCAAGACAGCGGTATTGCCGAACGCGAGACAGGGCGCGACTTTCCAGGTGGCCGTCATGAACGGCACGTTCCATGGCGAGATCAGCGCGCACACGCCGACCGGATGAAACAGCGTGTAGTTCAGATGCGTATCGGTCGGATACGTATGGCCGTCGACGCGCGTGCACATCTCGGCGAAGTAGCTGAAGTTGTCGGCGGCGCGCGGCACGAGCTGCTTGCGCGTTTGCGAGATCGTCTGGCCGGTGTCTTTCGTTTCGGTCTCGGAGATCTCCGGCACGTTCTTCGCGATCAGTTCGCCGAGCTTGCGCACCAGTTTCGCGCGTTCCGCGGCGGGCCTGGCGGCCCACGCGGGAAAGGCGTCTTTGGCGGCGCGCACGGCGGCGTCGACTTCTTGCGCACCGCCGCGCGCGACTTCGGCGAGGACTTCTTGCGTGGCCGGATTGACCGTTTCGAAGTAGTCTTTCGCCGCGCTCGCTTTACCGTTGATCAGATGTTCGATTCGCATTGCTTTGTCCTTTCGTGCTGTCGATCAGGCGCGGTTGAAGTCCGCGTCGCCCGCAATCGTATTGACGAGACGGCCCAGACCGTCGATTTCGCAGACCACTTCGTCGCCCGCGTTGACGTTGACGATGCCTTCCGGCGTGCCGGTCAGGATCACGTCGCCGGGCGCGAGGGTCATGAAGCTGCTCAGGTATTCGATCAGCGCCGGGATGTCGGTGACGAGATCGCGCGTGTTGCCGTGTTGCTGACGCGTGCCGTTCACGAACGTGCGTAATTCGAGTTGCGTCACGTCGTCGACGTCGGCGGCGTCGACGAACCAGGGGCCGAGCACCGTGCCGCCGTCGCGATTCTTTACACGCAGGTTGGGGCGGTAATAGTTTTCCAGGTAGTCGCGGATCGCGTAGTCGTTGGCGATCATGTAGCCCGCTACATGCTGCATGGCGTTGTCGCGCTTCACGTTCTCCGCGGTTTGCCCGATCACCACCGCCAGCTCGCACTCGTAGTGCATGAAGGTGACGTCGGCGGGGCGGCGTGTCACGCCGCGATGACCGATCACCGTGCCCGGTCCCTTGAGAAACACGAGCGGCTCTTCCTGCTTGTTGAACTGCAATTCCTTCGCATGCTCGGCGTAGTTCAGGCCGAGCGCGAAGATCGTGCCGACTTCGATCGGCGCGAGCCACACGACGTCATCCTCGCGACGCACGCGGCCATCGGCGAGACGCACGCCATTGGCATCGGGATAGGCTTCGTGAATCGCGCCTGCATATGCAACGCGGCCGCGGATCATGGCTGTTCCCCTTCGTGTTCTTCGGCGCCGACGAACGACACCGTGAGCGGCGGCATGGCGCCGATCGAGAGCGTGGCCGTGTCGCCGATATGCGCGACAGGCGAACCATGCGGCACGCCGAGCGTGATGACGTCGCCCGCACTGAGCGTCATGAAGTCGGTCACGTCCGCGAGCAATTGCGCGATATTGCGTACCGACGACGCGGTGCTCGCCGTGAACGCGTCTCGTGACCCGAACTGAACTCGGATCGCCAGGTTGTCCGGCGTCGCAACATGATGCGACGCAACCACGGCCGGCCCGACCACGCAGAAACCATCGCGCGCCCGGAATCGCACCGACGGCCGGTACACGTTCGCATGCGGCACGCTGAGATCGGCGACCAGCGTGTAACCGGCGATATAGTCGAACGCCTGTGCCACGCCGACCCGTGTTGCAGTGCGGCCGATCACGATGCCAAGCGACGCGCCGACTTCCACGCCCAACGCATCGTCCGGCACGACGACCCGCGCGCGATGCCCGGCGAGCGTATTGCGCGGCTTCAGATAGAGCACCGGCGCTCGTGGCGGCGCTTTATACGGCGCGGCGTGCACCGCGTCGCCCAGCGCCGCGAGCGCGGCGCGGTCGTTCAGCAAGGTTCCATAGACAGCGCCGCGAACCGGCGCGCGGCAGGCCGTGCCGCGTGCGAGCAGCGCGGCCGCCGCGCACGCATCCACGTCGCGCGGCAGCGCCTCGCCCTCGGGATGCAGCAGATGATCGGCAAGTGCGAACATAAATTAGCTGTCTCTCGGCAAAAACACTAACATGTTAGTAGTATTGCGCTTGATATGATCCATGGTCAATAGCCTGTCGGCTGATCGCGGGTTTTCCCTTAAGTTTCGACGGCTGCTTTTACCTCATCTTCCAACATGTCCGCTTCCGCCTCGACCCGAGTTTTGCATCGCAACCTGCCCATGCTGTTGCTGCGCGCCAGAGAAAAAATGATGGAGCGGTTTCGTCCGCTGATTACCGCGCATGGATTGACCGAACAGCAGTGGCGCGTGATTCGCGCGCTCAATGAGCACGGCCCGATGGAACCGCGCCACATCTCCGATATCTGCACGATTTCGAGCCCGAGCATGGCCGGCGTGCTCGCGCGCATGGAGAGCATGGAACTCGTGACCAAGGAGCGTTTCGCCGAAGACCAGCGGCGCGTGCTGGTGTCGCTCACGGACACGAGCGCGGAATTGGTGCGCGTGATTTCGAAAGATCTCGAAGCGCACTACCGCGAGCTGGAGCGCAAGGTGGGACTGGAGATCGTCGAGCGCGTGTATCGCGCGGTGGACGATCTGCTGGCGGGTCTGGAGGAAGAGGAGGAGTGAGGTAGGGGCTTAGCGGTGCGGGTTGGGGCCGCGCAACAGAAACGTCATGCGCTGGCGCCCCGGCGTCACCAGCCGTGAAAGCGTCGCCACTCCACGCTGTTGCCGTCCGGCGCCACCGCGTGATACTCGGGAAACTGCGCGCCGGTAGCGCACGCGTGATTCGGCAGAATGCGCAGTTTCATGCCGATGGGGAAGCGCTGCGTGACATCGTCGTGGGCGTCCGCGTTGTCCGCGGTCGGCGAGAGAATGCCGTGCTCCTGGTTGGCGCCGCTGACCACGTAGCCGGGCAGCGCCGTGCCGTTCAGCAGACACGGCTGGCCATAGGCGAAATCGTGCGACTGCTTCGCCGTGCCGCGATCCCGGCTCATCGCCATCCAGCCCGCGTCGAGAATCGCCCAGCCCTTTTCCGCCTGATGACCGATCACGGTGGCGAGCACGCTGAGCGCGATGTCGTCGAGCGCGCACACGCCGACGTTGTGCATGACGAGGTCGAACAGCACGTACACACCGGCGCGCACTTCCGTGACGCCCTCCAACTGCGTGGCGGCGAGGGCCGTCGGCGTCGAGCCGACGCTGACCGCCGGGCAGGCAATGCCGGCTTCGCGCAGCCGCTGCGCGGCGCGCACGCAGCCGGCGCGTTCCTGTTCGGCAAGCGCGGCGAGTGCTTCGGGCGTATCGAGCTCGTAGCTCGAACCGGCATGGGTCATCACACCGCCAACGTTGACGCCGTTCTCATGCAGAATCCGGCCGACTTCGAGCAGTGTGTCCTGTTCCGGTGTAATGCCTGAGCGGTGCCCGTCCGTATCCACTTCGATCCACACCTCGAAGGTCTCGCCGTGCTGATCGCCGAATGCGGCGATGGCCGAGGCGGCGGTCGGATTGTCGACCACCAGCTTCAGATTGCAGCCCTGGCGGCGCAGCGCGAGCGCTCGTGGCAGCTTCGACGGGACCATGCTGACGGCGTAAAGAATATCGTCGACACCGGCGGCGAAGAACGCCTCGGCTTCCTTCAATGTGGACACCGTGATGCCGCGCGCGCCGGCGGCGATCTGCGCGCGGACCACGTCGATGCATTTGGTGGTCTTCACGTGCGGACGAAACGCGACGCCAAGCGTGTTCATCCGCCCTTGCATACGCGCGATGTTCCTTTGCATCCGTGCGATGTCGATCAACGCGGCTGGAGTTTCAATCTGGTCGAGTTTCATGCTTTCACCGGGAAATGGGGTTATGCGTGGTCATGCTGGTTTGCGCCGAAGCGGGCGAGCCACGGGACGAGCTTGTCGAGCGTCGGTGACTCGAGTTCAGGCGCCTGCGCGCCGTCTACGAGCGGCAGGCCGACGCGGTTGTGCCAATACGTCCGCAAGCCGACGGCGGCGGTGCCGAACATGTCGTAGCTGGAGCCGGCCACGAACGCCGCTTCGTGAGCTTGCACGCCGAGTTTTTCGAGCGCGAGGCGGTAGGGCAGCGGGTCCGGTTTGTACACACCGGCCTCTTCGGCGGTGACGATCGCGTCCCAGCGGACCGGCAACAGATGAGCCGCCTGTTCGCCCAGACGCGTGGAGCAGTTGGTGACGACCGCCAGCTTGCAATGCGGCGCGAGCGTTTGCAGCGCGTCGAGGGCGCCGCTCCACGGCATGAGCGTCAGCCAGTCCACTTCGAGTGCGAGCGCGGCGGATTCGGGCAAGCCGACTTGTGCGGCGGCTTCGCGCACCAGTTGTTCATACGCAATGTACGAGCCGCAGCCGTAGGTCAGCCGCAGATAGGCGGCACGCCATGTCCGGCCCGCCTGTTCGGAACCGGCCGCGCGATTCCATGAGGTCCACGAGTCGAGCAGGGCGGTCAGAAGATCGAACAGGACCGCTTTGGGATAGGCGGCAGGCACGGAGGCAAGAGTCATGATTGAGTTGAGCGGCCACGGACGGTGAGCTGATTATAGAGTTGGATCAGCGGCGCGGCGTTCAGATAGGCTAACTCATAGATTCAGGCAGATTGAACAGTGCGTTTTGCGGCTGCGCGCAAGCGGGTTTTGAACGTTCATCGCCGCCAGGGCGGCTGCGGCCTGAACCTGGTTTGCAGATACTGCATGAAATGGCGCGTACGCGCCGGCAGGCCCGCGCGTTGGTGCGTCAGCGCCATGACGTCGGCATCCGGCGCTTTCCATCCGGGCAGCAGACGGACCAGCTTGCCCCTCGCGATATCGTCGGCCACGTCCCATTCGGAGCGCAGGATCACGCCGCGTCCTTCGCATGCCCACTGGCGGATCACGTCGCCGTCGTTGCAGCTCAAATGGGCGGACACGCGCACGCTGCGGCGCGTACGGCCCTTGCTGAACTGCCACAGCGAGACATCTTCGTTGTTCTCGCGCAGCACGATGCAGGGCAGTTTGCTCAACTCCTCCGGAGAATCCGGCGTGCCGATTCGCCTGATCAGCGCGGGCGCCGCGCAGACGAAGCGCGCATTCGGTGCAATCGTGTAGCCAATCAGATTCGACACCGGCAACTCGCCGATATGCACGACGATATCGAAACGATCCATCGTCTCGGTCAGCGGCTTGTCGGAGAGCGTAAGGGCGACGTCGACGTCGGGGTTGCGCTGCTGGAAATCGGCAATCACGGGCGCGAGATGCCGCCGCCCGAAGCCTAGCGGCGCATTGATTTTCAGCGTGCCGACAAGTCCGCCGCGGCGCATCTGCAAGTCTTCGAAGAGCGCGTCGAACTGCTGGACGAGGTCGGCGCCCCGTTCGCACAGCAGCGTGCCTTCTTCCGTGAATTGCAGGCGGCGTGCCGTACGGTTCACCAGCTGCGCGCCCAGCTTTTTTTCCAGTTGCTGAAGGCGCTGCGTAACCGCCGAGGGCGATAAGCCCAGCTTGCGTGCCGCGGCGACCAGACTGCCGCTTTCGCGCAGCGTCAGCAGGAAACGGATATCGGCCGAATCGTTCATTTGAGCGCCGTTTGAGTTCGGAAGTCTGGCAGCTTAAAGTGTTTGGACTCGCGGTTCCAGTTCCGTCTGGCACACGCGCCGGCGAATGCGGCGCGGCTTGCAAGGTAAAGTGATGCCTGCCTTCATGCAGTCGACAGCGCGAGCCGGTAAAGTATGCGTTTGCGCCGATTACCTGTTGCTTTCATTTGAAGAGAAGTCCACATGCCGTTGTCCAATGGGCCGTCGAATGGTCCGTCGAATGGTTCGTCAAGCGATGCCGCGCGGAACAGCGCCTTGAAACAGGCGGTGTTTCTGCATACAGGCTGGCGTAGTGCGGGAACGTGGGTCTGGTCGCGACTGCGCGAACTCGACACCGTGACCGCCTTTTATGAACCGCTTAGCAACGTGCTCGCGGATCTGAGCCTTGCCGATGTGTCCGCGTCGCGCCCCACGCTGACGTCGGGTCACCCGCCGCTCGACGCGCCGTATTTTGACGAATATCGCCCGTTTTTACGCGCCGGCGCTCGCGGCGTGGACGGTTACCGCCGGGGTTTCAGTCTCGATCGCTTCGCCGGCATACCGAATGCGGAATTTCCCGCCATGCAGGCCTATTTGCGCAATCTGTGCGAGCGCACCGCCGAACAAGGCAGCGTACCGGTCTTCAAGTTCTGCCGTTCGTCCGGCCGGCTGCCGTGGCTGAAACAGGCTTTTCCGCAGGCCATGCATGTGGGCGTGCTGCGAAATCCCGCGTCGCAGTTCGCTTCGGGGTGGCTGCTCAGCCGGCAATGGAGCAATCCATTTTTCGTTGCCGCGCCGTTTCGGGTGCTGGGGCTGAATCAGGCGGACCCGCTAGTCCGGCAGGCAATCGAGATCTGCGGCGTGAGCTTGCCGCCGTCCGCGCCCACTTCGGACGACGCTTATGCAATGGCTTGTGAGCAGTATGCGCGCACGGCGGAGGGTAATAACGCGTATCGGGCGTTCGTCGCGCTGTGGATTCTGTGTACGTTGCGTATGGCGGGAGGCGTCGATCTGCTGGTCGACATGGACCGGCTTGGAACATCGCGCGACTATGCGGCGGGTTTGCGCGCCGTGTTCGAAACGCAGAGCGGTTTGTCGCCCGACTTCGGCAGCGCACGCGATCTGGTGGAGGAGACGCGGCGTGGCGCGGCGCGCATGAGCGGCATCGACGGAAGGGCGATGCGTGCCGTGCATTCCGCCGCGCTCAAATTCCTCAAGGCACAGGGCGGCGCGGATGCCGCCTTTGTCGAAGTGATCCGCGAGAAGATGGTGTTGGCCAATGAACTGACCGACGCATGGCGCTGATGGTGCATTCGCCGCGCGACGGCAAACAACCCCGAGCGCGGCGACGCATACTCGCCGTCATTCAAGCGGCCGCTGACACGGCAGCCCGCAACCCCAGCGAATAACTGTCCACACCAAAGCCGCAAATCTGCCCTTTGACGATTTCCGCGAACACGGACACATGCCGGAATGCCTCGCGCGCGTGGATGTTCGACATATGGATTTCGACCACCGGTACCGTCAGGATCGCCAGCGCATCGCGAATACCGTAGCTGTAGTGCGTCCATGCACCGGCGTTGATCATCACGCCGTCTGCGTTGTCCGTGAAAGCCTGGTGGATGCGTTCGCACATGGCGGCTTCGCTATTGGTCTGAAAGCTCTCGACCTGCACGCCCAGTTCCTTGCCCAATGCCTGCAGGCTGCTGTCGATTTCGGCCAGCGTCACGGTGCCATATTGCGCGGGATCGCGCTTGCCGAACATATTGTGGTTGATGCCGTGAAGCATCACGAACGTTTTCATGGGGTGTCCCTGGAGCAATGAATTCAGTAAGGGCGGTGCGGCATCAGTGCGCTGCCGCGGCCGCGGACGTCGTGTCGACCACGGCACAGGTATTGGCCGCTTCGACGATCGCCTCGGTAATGCGCAGATTCTGCAGACCGTCGCGGGCGCTCACGAGCGGTTCGACTTCTTTGCGGATCACGCGCGCGAAATGTTCCAGCTGGAGCTTGAGCGGATCGTCGCGCGTCATCTCGGCGACGCCGACCTGAAACGGCTTCCACCACGAACGATCCTCGGCCTTGCCATAGGTTTTCAGGCGCATGGTGGGCACGGCAAGCGAGCCGAAGGTGCCTGCAATGACGTAACAATCTTCATCCGGATACGTCGGATAAGCCTTGTTTTCCTGCGAGGTCTGCTCCCAGCTACGCGCGCTCGCGGCCGTGTCCGACAGCATGAAGCTGCCGAGCGCGCCGCTCGCGAAGCGCAGGTTGATCGCCACTGTGTCTTCGACCGGAAAGCCGCGTGTGGCGCGCGACGAAAACGCCTGCACGGCCACGATGTCGCCGCACAGCATGCGCAGGTTGTGCACCTCGTGAATCATATTCAGCAGGATCGGACCGCCGCCCGGCTCGCGCCGCCAGGGGGCGTCGGCGTAGTACTCATCCGGTTTGAAGAAGACCGCGCTGCCCATCACCGCGACCAGTGTGCCGAGCCGGCCTTCGTCGATCAGTTGCTTCGCACGGGCCATGATCGGACTGTGTGCGCGATGATGCCCGATCAGCAACGGCACGCCGCGGCGTTCGACCTGGCCGGTCAGCATTTCGGCCTCATCGACCGTGGACGCGATCGGCTTTTCGAGCAGCGTGGGCACGCCGGCCGCGAGACAGGTCAGCGCGTGCTCCACATGCAACTGGTTCGGCGTGGCCAGGATTACGCCGTCCGGGCGATCGCGTTCGAGCAGTTCATCGAGCGTCCGGTAAAGCGGCACGCCGGCTTGGGCAGCAAGCGCCTGTGCCGCCGGCGACGGGTCGACGATCGCCGACAGCGCGCACGTGCCGCTCTGCCGCGCGACAGCCATGTGAGCGCGGCCGATATAGCCCGCGCCGGCCACGGCGATGCGGATCCTGGTCATGGATCGATTCCTTTGAAGTTCGATAAAAATGGCTTACGCAAGGGCTTTTTTGGTTTCGGCCATGGTCTCGGCGCGCATCCGGTCGTAGCTGACCTTATCGATCGGCACCGCATTCGGTTCGCCAAGATCGCTCAGCCTGACGCGGTAGTTCTCGCGGGCGGTCCATGCGGTCACCGCGGCAACGATGGTGATGGCGAACGTGATCGTGCCGATGATGAGCGGCACATTGGTCGATCCGGGCGGCGCGACATAAGCGAACAGCGCGGGCAGCAGAGCGGTGATCGTCGTGCCGATGTTCTGACCGATGGCCATCGCGGAGACGCGTGAGCGAGTCGGGAACAGCTCCGGATAGAAGCTCGGGAAGATCGCGTTATAGCCTTGATAGATGATGCCCCACATGAGGATCGACATCACGATGGCGAGCGGCACGTTGCGAACGCTGATCGCGTACAGGTAGCCGAACGACAGCAGACCCGCGCCGAGCGCGCCTACGACGATGGGCAGACGGCGGCCGACCCGGTCGGAAAGGTTGCCGACATAAGGAATCACCAGCACGGCGACGATGTTGCCGATCACCGGAATCCACAAATAGACGCTCTTGGAAAAACCGATGCCGTACGACGCCTGCACCGCATAGGCCGCGCCGAAAATGGTGGCGACGACCGGGATCACGTTCATCAACGAGCAAAGAATCACGCGCACCATATCGGGCCAGTTGTAGCGGAAGGCTTCGACAATCGGCGACTTGGGCACGCTGCCGCTCGCGTCTTCTTTGGCGAACGCGGGTGTTTCATGGACTTCGCGGCGAATGTAGTAGCCGGCGATCAGCACCACCGCGCTCATCAGGAACGGGATGCGCCAGCCCCACGAATTGAACGAGCTCTCTTCCATGAAGTAGGCGAGCGGCAGGAACACGGCGGCGGCGAGAATCTGGCCCGCCTGCACGCCTTGCAGGGTAAAACTGGCGTAGTAACCGCGCCGCCCGAACGGTGCGTGTTCGAGAATCATCGAACTCGCGCCCGAGATTTCACCAGCCACGGCGAAGCCTTGAATCAGGCGCAGCACCACCAGCAGGGCGGGTGCGAGCAGCCCGACGCTGTGATAGGTAGGCAGAAAGGCGACTGCCATCGTCGAGAAGCCCATCAGGAACATGCAGACGAGCAGTACGTTCTTGCGGCCGTGAGTGTCCCCCCAGTGGCCGAGCACCAACGCGCCGATCGGCCGCGCGACGTAACCGACGCCGTAAGTGGCGAGCGAAGCCACGATGGCGATCTTCGGATTGCCAGAGGGAAAGAATAACTGCGGAAAAATCAGGGCCGCCGCCTGAGCATAGATAAAAAAGTCGTAGTACTCGAGTGCCGAGCCGATCCAGCCGCTGGCGGTTGCTTTGCGAGCCTGCGAGCGGCGTTCGTGGCCGCCTGCCGATGTATTGGTTTCCATGGTGTCTCCAGAACAGAAATGTTTTTTGATCAGCTTCTACGGCTGATTCATTGGCGTACTGAAAGCAAAACTATGCAAGCCAGGATTTACCTGGCTCCGACCGCGCGGCCTGTTTCCTGGACGCCAGGGATGTTGCTGTGCAGCGAAACGGTCTTCCGATATATGCAGGGTTAACGAGTCCCTGGTTGTACCCAGTATTTCATCCGGCCCGCATGGCTTGCCCGATCGGCTCGTTAAGGCTAGGGTAATGTGCTTCTGCACGGACACAATGCGGCCGAATGGAAAATCAGAATGCGCTCACAGCCAGCAATGAGTCTTTCCTGCGAGATCTGCAGTTGTTCTGCAACATCGCGCGCCGGGGCAGCTTCGTCGCGGCATCGACGGAAATGGGGTTGTCGCCCTCGCATGTCAGCAAGCGCATCGCCATGCTGGAAATCAGTCTCGGCGTGAAGCTCTTTCAGCGCACCACGCGCCGGGTAAGCGTGACGAGCGACGGCGAAGCCGCTTTGCAGTGGGCGCAAAAAATACTCGACGACGTGCAGGGCATGGCCGATGCGTTCGCCGATCGCCGCACCGAATTGCGCGGCCTGCTGCGCATCAGCACCAGCCTGAGGCTCGGACGCAAACACGTGTCGCCGATTCTGGCCTTGTTGCGCCAGCGTCATCCGAATCTCGAGATCTGGCTGGAATTGCTGGACCGGCGCGCTGATCTGGTCGGCGAGAACTTCGATATCGATGTTCGCGTGGGCGAAGTGCATGAGCCGCATCTGATCGCGCACAAGATGGTGGAGAGCGCGCGGATACTCTGCGCTTCGCCGGAGTATCTGGAGCGGCGCGGCGTGCCGCGCGAACTGGCCGAACTGGCCCAGCACGACTGCCTGCTGTTTCGCGGACGCGACGACCGCTTCGGCGTCTGGCGGCTGAGCGGTCCGGACGGCGAAAAGAGCGTGAAGGTGACGGGCACCGTCGCGTCCAATCTCAGCGATATCGTCGTGCAGTGGGCGAGAGACGGCTACGGCGTGGTGATGGTTTCGATCTGGGACGTGGCCGAGAGCCTGCGCGCCGGCGAACTGGTGCGCGTGCTGCCTGATTACATGCAGTCCGCCGATGTGTGGGCGGTGACCGCGGAGCGTCTGTCGTCGTCGGCGAAGATCCAGGTGTGCATTGAATTTCTTCGGGAACAGTTGACGAGCGGTCCGTATGCGCTGGTGACGCGCGGCGTGGGCGGCTTTTGACCGAGCCGCGCAGCGACGTGCGCTAACGCCTGAACGGGGTTCGCGTCCCAATACAGTTGCCACGCAGAAAACAATACAGTGAGGCGCGGTTTTAATGGGCTGTATCGGGAATAAGACCGGCGCCGTCGATACAGTTGGCGGGTCTTGATGGAGCCTGCCAACGAGCGGATCGCCGCTCTGGCGCCGCGCGACGTAGCCTGATTTTTTGCCTATGGCCCGGTGCCGATGCGCCGCGGTTTATCCCGAACACGAGGTGAGTACATGAATGCAGCGAACGAACAAGCGAAGCTGTCGGTGCAGCAGTTGGGCCACTACATCGGCGGCGCGCCGGCCGCGCCCACCAGCGGCCGCTTCAAGGACGTGTTCAATCCGGCCACCGGCAAGGTGACTGGCTCGGTCGCGCTGGCGTCGGTCGAGGAAGTGGACGCGGCGGTGCGGGCCGCCAAGGCCGCCTTTCCCGCCTGGAGCGAAACGGCGCCAATCAAGCGCGCGCGCATTCTGTTCAGGTTCAAGGAGTTGCTGAACCAGCATCACGACGAACTGGCGATGCTGATTACGCGCGAACACGGCAAGGTGTTCACGGACGCGCAAGGTGAAGTGGTGCGCGGTATCGAAGTGGTCGAGTTCGCGTGCGGCATTCCGAACCTGCTGAAGACCGACTTCACCGATCAGATCGGCGGCGGCATCGACAACTGGAATTTGCGGCAGGCGCTGGGCGTCGTCGCGGGCATCACGCCGTTCAACTTCCCGGTCATGGTGCCGATGTGGATGTTTCCGGTCGCGCTCGCTTGCGGCAATACGTTCGTGCTCAAGCCGTCGGAACGTGACCCGTCGGCGTCGCTGCGTCTCGCCGAATTGCTGAAGGAAGCCGGTCTGCCGGACGGCGTGTTCAACGTCGTCAACGGCGACAAGGTGGCCGTCGATGCGCTGATCGATCACCCGGACGTCGCGGCGCTGTCGTTCGTTGGCTCGACGCCGATCGCGGAATACATTCACACCGAAGCGTCGAAGCGCGGCAAGCGCGTGCAGGCGCTCGGCGGCGCGAAGAATCATCTGGTGGTGATGCCGGACGCCGATCTGGATCAGGCCGTCGACGCATTGATCGGCGCGGCCTATGGTTCGGCGGGCGAGCGTTGCATGGCGATTTCGGTTGCGGTGGCGGTCGGCAACGTGGCCGACAAGCTGATCGAAAAGCTGGTGCCGCGGGTCAAATCGCTCGTCATCAAGAACGGCGAACATCTCGACGCCGAAATGGGTCCGTTGGTTACCGCTGAACATAAGGCCAAGGTGGCGGGTTATATCGCGTCGGGCGAGGCGGAAGGCGCGAAGCTGATCGTCGATGGCCGCGCGCATCCGGTGGCGAACGAAGAAGGCTTCTTTGTCGGCGGCACGCTGTTCGACCATGTCGGCACGGAAATGAAGATCTACAAGGAAGAGATTTTCGGCCCGGTGCTGGCAGTGGTGCGGGTGCCCGATTTCGCGAGCGCGGTGGATCTGATCAATGCGCACGAGTTTGGCAACGGCGTGTCGCTGTTCACCTCGGACGGTGGTGTGGCGCGCGCGTTCGGCCGGCAGATTCAGGTGGGCATGGTCGGCATCAACGTGCCGATTCCGGTGCCGATGGCGTGGCATTCGTTCGGCGGCTGGAAGCGTTCGCTGTTCGGCGATCATCACGCTTACGGCGAAGAGGGCGTGCGCTTCTACACGCGTTACAAGAGCATCATGCAGCGCTGGCCGGATAGCATCGCCAAGGGTGCTGAATTTACGATGCCGGTGGCGAAGTAATTCGTTCGGGTGGATCGTTGTAATGAAAAAGCCGCGCCTGACATTTCAGGCGCGGCTTTTTCGCTTCTGCACGCGGCAACCGTCACTTAAACGCCTGCGGACGAATCTTCTTCCGCTTCGCTCAACACAGCGTTTTGCACCGCGGCAGCAGGGCTGACATAGGCGGGCGCCTGCCGCGGATCGTCGACGCTGTAGCGCAGACGCCCCGCTTCGATATACACGCGCAACTGGCGGTACTTCACGAAATAAAGCAGGCCGACGAGTGCCGCCGCGAATCCCGAGGCCGCGCCTACCCCGAGCGCCCAGCGCGGGCCGAAACGGTCCGCGACCCAGCCGACGACAGGCGCGCCGAGCGGCGTTCCGCCCATCAAAATAGCCAGCAGAATCGCGATCACCCGTCCGCGCATGGCAGGCTCTGTGGTGACTTGAACGAGACTGTTGGTGGAGGTCGAGAAGGTCTGCGTCGAGACACCGATCGCGACGAGCATCAGGCCGAACAACAGGGTGCTTGGCATCAGCGAAGCCAGCGTACAGCCCACCCCGAACATGGCCGCCGCGCCGAGCAGCAGCACCATGCGCGGTTTCGCACGGCGCGCGGCGAGCAGCGCGCCGGTCACGGAGCCGATCGCCATGGTCGAACTCAGCACGCCGTATTCGCTGGCGCCCGCATGAAACGCGGTGACCGACATCGTCGAAATGAAGATCGGGAAGTTCAGGCCGAACGTGCCGATCAGGAACAGCATCAACAGCGCGGTCACCAGGTCGGGACGCTTCCAGACATACTTGAAGCCTTCCACGAAACTGCCGCGCGAGCGCGCCGCGTGCGGTCTCAGATGCAGTTCGTTCAGCCGCAGCATGCGCAGCGACCCGAGCACGGCGACGAAAGACAGCGCGTTGATGAGAAACACCCAACCGGTGCCGACCGATGCGATCAGCAAACCGGCGACCGCGGGCCCGACCATGCGCGCCATGTTGAACGAAGTGGAATTCAGGCCGACGGCGTTCGACAGATCTTCTTCGCCGACCAGATCGGACACGAAGGTCTGGCGCACCGGCGAATCGAACGCGGTGACGCAGCCAAGCAGCCCCGCGAACACATACACGTGCCACAACTGCACGAGGCCGGTGACGGTGAGAATGCCGAGGCCCAGTGCGCAAGTACCCATGGCCGCCTGGGTGGCGAACAGCAGCTTGCGGCGGTCGAAGTGATCGGCCGCATAGCCGGTGAGCGGCAATAGCAGCAATTGCGGGCCGAACTGCAGCGACATGACGATCCCCACGGCGGTCGCATTGTGACGCGTGAGTTCCGTGAGGACGAGCCAGTCTTGCGCCGTGCGCTGCATCCACGTGCCGATGTTGGAGACGATCGCGCCGCTCGCCCAGACCCGGTAATTGAAATTGCGCAGCGAACGGAATGTGCCTGTCACCGGACTGTTTCCATGTGCGGGATTAGCGCGGCCCGTGGGCTTCGAGCTATGGTCGAACCAGGCGTCATGCGTGCGAACGCTCGAGCAACGCGAGGAGTTCCTGCGTCGTGCCGGTCTCGCCGAGACGCGGGAAGATGCGCGTGATGCTGTTGGTGTGAGCGTCAGCATTGAGGTCGGTCATGGCGTCGACCACGAGCGTGACATTGAAGCCGAGTTCGTTGGCGAAGCGCGCGGTGGATTCCACACCGATGCTGGTCGCCACGCCCACCAGCACCACTTGCGTGATGCCTTGCTCGCGCAGATAGGCTTCCAGATCCGTGTTCGTGAATGCGCCCCAGGTGCGCTTGGTGACCCGATGATCCGACGGCTGCGCGTTGATCTCGGGCACGAGGTCCGCGAAACCGGCGGGGAAATCGCCGGAATGGCGCGCCTGTTCGGCGCGGCCCGGCGCGCCGCCGGTCACATTGACGAGCACCACGGGCAGGCCGCGGCGGCGAAACGCGTCGGCGACGAGCGCCGAGCGCTTGACCACTTCGGCGGTGGGATGCGCGGTAGGGAGCGCGACAATGCCCTGCTGTAAATCGATAACGATCAGTGCGGTTTTTGCGTCGAGCGTGGTGAGTGCCATGAGGTGCTCCGTGAGAGTTACGAGTCGATGAGGCGTTTGAGCAAGTCGACGCCGGTCGCGAGTTGCCGTTGCTCGGCCGCCGAGAAGCGCGTCTGGATGGTGCGGAACAACCAGTCTTCGCGCGCCGCGCGGCTTGCCTTGATTTTCTTTCGAAAGGCGGGGGTGAGGGAGAGGACCGTTTGGCGTCCGTCGTTCGGATCGGGTGCGCCACTGACGAGTCCGGCGGCTTTCAGAACCGAAAGCGTCTCGCCCATGGATTGCGGACGCATGCCGTGAGCACGCGCGAGCGCGGTGACCGTTGCCGGACCTTCGCGCTCCAGCAAGCCGAGAACCTGGACCTGTGAAGGGGTGAAGTCGCCCAGATGCGATTCTTCGCGCAAGCGGCGGCGCAGTTTGCCGACCAGCACGCGAAGGTTTTCCGCCATGGCGTGCAGGGCTTCGGTATCGGGCGGGAGATCGCTCTTGTTCATGCCATGACAGATGTGAAGGTTACCTGCTAAGGTTACCTTCGTATCCGGTTGAGGTCAAGATGAGGGGCGTTCTGCCGCACTAAAGTTGAAAACGAAAACAAACGCTACCCGGCAGCGCAACGGGCGGAGGTTGTTTACATCGTCCTTGCTTTTCCTATTTGTTTAACTATAGTGTTAAATATTAATCGTCACGTTTACAAAAGGAGAGAGTCATGAGCGAGCCGCTTCATCGTCCTTCGTTGGGATCCGCGGTGTACTACAAGGATCCGTTTGCCGCGCTCGACTGGCTTGAGCGGGCGTTCGGCTTCGAGCGCCAGTTGGTCGTCACGGACAACGACGGCCAGTTGGGCCACTCGGAAATGCGTTTCGGCGACAGCTACGTAATGATCTGCCGCGAATGGTCGGAAAACGCGGCCAGCCCAGCGTCGATCGGCGGCAAGAACACGCAGTCGGTGCACGTGCAATTGCGTGACGGCATCGACGAACATTGCGCCCGCGCGCGTGCTGCGGGCGCGGTGGTGACGCGCGAACCGGAAGATCAGTTTTACGGCGACCGCGTCTACGCCGTCCGCGATCCGGAGGGGCACGTGTGGAGCTTCGGCCAGACGGTGCGCACCGTGTCGCGCGAGGAAGCCGAGCGCGTCAGCGGCCTGAAGATCGAAGGATGGGTGTAACGCATGGCCCTGCCTGCCAGCGCCTCGCTCGACCGCACATTGGCCGCGCTAGCCGATCCGAACCGGCGTCAGGTGGTCGATCTGCTCAGCCGTCAGCCGATGCGCGCCGGCGAACTCGCGCAAGCCACAGGTCTTTCGCCTCAAGCGATGAGCCGGCACTTGCGCGTGCTGCGCTCGAGCCAGCTGATCGGGGAATCGCATGACGGCGTCGACGCGCGCGT
Organism: Paraburkholderia dipogonis; assembly: GCF_042680985.1. Classification (NCBI taxonomy): domain Bacteria; kingdom Pseudomonadati; phylum Pseudomonadota; class Betaproteobacteria; order Burkholderiales; family Burkholderiaceae; genus Paraburkholderia; species Paraburkholderia dipogonis. The sequence goes on from NZ_JBHUFR010000034.1 coordinate 284,347, forward strand.
CCGGCTTTACGTGTTGCGCTCGACGCCGATGAGCGAATTGAAAGCGTGGCTCGAACAGACCGAGGCCATGTGGGCCGGGCAATTGCTGTCGTTCAAAGCGCATCTGGAGGCTCAGGGATGACTTCGCGCGTGCAGGTGTCGTTGCGCGTGGCTGCCTCGCCGCAACGCGCGTTCGACGTTTTTACGCGCGAGATCGGCGCGTGGTGGCGGCCCAATCAGCTGTTTCAGTTCACGCCGCAAAGCACCGGCGTGTTGTCGTTCGAATTGGCTGAGCAAGCGGGCGGGCAGGGCCGCCTGATCGAGACGCAGGCGGACGGCAGCGTCTTCGAGATCGGTCGTGTGACAGCGTGGGAGCCGGGCGAGCGTCTTGCCTTCGGCTGGCGTCAGGCCAGTTTCAGCGACGCACAGCACACGCATGTCGAAGTGCGGTTCGAAGCGGTGGGCGAAGAAACGCGGGTGACCGTCGAGCATCGTGGTTGGGATACCGTGTCGCAGGATCATGTGGCGCGTCACCATTTCCCCGATCGCGTGTTTCTGTTGCGGCACGGCGAATGGTGGCAGGCGTTGCTGGCTTCGCTGCGAGCCGCGGTGCAGAGGTCCGGATCGACCGGTTGAAGAGTGCGAAGACGTTTAGGCGAGGAAAGCCTCAGCGCGTGGCGATGGCCGCCGCAACGCCCGCCATCATCGTCGCGCTCGCGCGGTTGGCGATTTTCACGGCGCGCCGCGTGGTGAGCAGTTTGCGCGCACGCGTGGCGAGCAGCGCCCAGCCGAAATCGACGGCCATCAGCACGATCAGCATGGTGAGCGTGAGTTCGAACCACGCCACGGTGCCTATACGCGACACGTCGATGATGGTCGGCAACAGCGCGAGATAAAACATCATGATCTTCGGATTGCCGAGCGTGACCAGAAGGCCCGCCATGAACATGCGCCACGCCGACTGTCCGCTCGGCAAGTCGTTGGCTTGCACGTTCGCCGGCGCGCGCCACATCTTCCACGCGAGAAACAGCAGATACGCCACGCCGATGAATTTGAGCACCATGAACACCGTGCCGAAGCTGCGCGCGATCACCGCCAGTCCCGCCACCGCGCAAGTGAGCCAAAGCGCCTCGCCGATCCACATGGCGGCGAGAAAGGGCAACACGTCGCGAAAGCCGTTGGTCAGCACGCGCGCGACCAGCGCGGCGACACTCGGTCCCGGCGTGCCGGCCGCGACGATCAGCGCGAGGGCGAAAACAAGCAAGGCGGACAGCGTCATGACAGTCTCCACGAACTTCAGCGCGCGCGCAGGCGCCGGTTGACGAAGCGCCACACGGCGCTCATGAGCAGCGAGCCGACGCCGAGCGAGACGCCTAACAGCACGATGGAACTCATGTGATCGCGCACCAGCGGCACGTTGCCGAACAGATAGCCGACCGCCACCAGCGACACGATCCACAGCGCCGCGCCCGCGGTGACGAACGACACGAAACGTGCGAACGTCATGCGCGAAACGCCGGCGACGAACGGCGCGAACGTGCGCACCACGGCGATGAACGGCGACAGCAGAAAGGTCAGCCCGCCGCGCGCTTCGTAAAACGCGTGCGCCTTGCGCAGCGCGTTCTTGTCGAGCCAGCGATAGTCGGCGGTATAGACTTTCTCGCCGATCGCACGCCCGATCGCGTAGTCGACGATGCTGCCGGCAACCGTCGCGGCGAACAGCACCGGAATCACGAGCCAGACATTCAGCGCGCCGGTGGCCGCGAGACCGCCACAAATGAAAATCAGCGGATCGCCGGGCAGGAAGAACAGCGGCAAAAAACCGATCTCGACGAACACGACGAGAAACAGCATCGCGTAGACGGCGGTGCCGTATTGCACGATCAGCCCGCTCAGGTGCTGGTCGAAGTGCAGGGCGACCTGCAGCACATGCATCAGTTCCATCTTGGGTCGAAGGGAAATTCGGATCTTCAGGAGTTTAGTCCCACGGCGGCGCGCTGACTTGCGTATTTCTCGGAGGTGGTGTCAATATCGGGGCGTGTCGTCGAGAATAACCCTGTGCACGAACCTGCCAGAACGCCCATGCAACACGCTACCGGTATGACCTTCCGCTTTGCCGGACAACACGATGCCCACGCGATCCGCGCGATCGAATTCGAAGCGGGGCAGCGTTTCCTCAGCGTCGATATGGCGGGTATCGCGGATGCGCCGCCGATGGATCTGGAAATCGTCGAACGCAAAATCGCGGCGCGGGAAATCATCGTGGCCGTGGCAGCCGATGCAACGTGCGCCGGTTTCGTGATGTTCGAGCCGCAACCCACGCGCATCTACGTGCAGGAGCTCGACGTGCTCACCTCGCACGCCGGGCGGCGTATCGGGGCGGCGCTGATCGAGCAGGTTGCGCACATTGCGCGCGCGCAACGGCTCACGCAACTGATTCTGTCGACGTTTCGCGAGGTGCCGTGGAACGCGCCGTATTATCGCCGGCTCGGGTTTCGCGATATCGATGAGGCGGAACTCGACGCGGCGTTGATCGCACGGCGCGACGCGCACATCGCGCGAGGACTCGACGAATCGAAGCGCGTGTTCATGCGGCGTGATCTTGCGTGACGTGTGGCGTGTGATGCGCGGGCTCGGGTGTCGAGCCATAAAAAAACGCGGCGGGTAGGACTGGAACACATCGTTCGAGTCATACCCGCCGCGCGTTTTTCGGCGCACTGCCATGCATTTGGCTGCTTTTCAATCAGCAGCTTAACCTCCGCCATCGCTTCGCATAGCTTCGCCTTTTTCCCGCCTGCTGCAAGCCTTATTCTACGGTTTCCAGCGTCGGATAGTCGACGTAGCCGGTTTCACCGCGTGCGTAGTACGTCGCCGGGTTCGGCTTGTTCAACGGTGCATTCGTGGCGAAGCGGCGCACCAGATCCGGATTGGCGATGAACAGCTGACCCCACGCCACCGCATCCGCTTCGCCCGCGTCGAGCACCTGCTGCGCGGTTTCTTTGGTGAACTTTTCATTCGCGATGTACGGGCCGCCGAAGGCTTTCTTCAGTTGCGGGCCGAGACGGTCGTCGCCGAGCGCTTCACGTGCGGCGATGAATGCGATCTTGCGCTTGCCGAGTTCGCGGGCCACATAGCCGAATGTGCCGGCCGGATCGGAATCGCCCATGGCGTGCGCGTCGCGGCGCGGCGCGAGGTGCACGCCGACACGGTTCGCGCCCCACACGCCGATACATGCGTCGGTGATTTCAAGCAGCAGACGCGCGCGATTTTCGATCGGGCCGCCGTAGGCGTCGGTGCGCTGGTTGGTACTGTCCTGCAGGAACTGGTCGATCAGGTAGCCGTTGGCGCCGTGCACTTCGACGCCGTCGAAACCGGCTGCCTTCGCGTTTTCGGCGCCTTTGCGGAAGGCTTCGACCACGCCGGCGATTTCATCGAGCTCCAGCGCGCGCGGCGTCACATACGGACGCTCCGGACGCACCAGACTCACGTTGCCGCGCGCGGCGATCGCGCTCGGCGCGACCGGCAGTTCGCCGTTCAGGAACAGCGGGTCCGAAATACGGCCCACGTGCCACAGTTGCAGAAAGATCTTGCCGCCCGCGGCGTGCACGGCGCTCGTGACGAGTTTCCAGCCTTCGACCTGCTCCTGTGACCAGATGCCAGGCGTCTCGGCATAACCCACGCCTTGCGGCGTGACCGAAGTCGCTTCGCTGATGATCAGGCCGGCGCTCGCGCGTTCAACGTAGTACTTCGCCATCAGCGCATTCGGCACGCGGATTTCTTCGGCGCGCTGGCGCGTGAGCGGCGCCATGATGATGCGGTTCGACAGCGTGATGTCGCCAATTTGCAGCGGATCGAAAAGAGTCGGCATATGAGTTCACCTTTGGCCGAGGGCACGCAGCCCGAGCCTGAAAAAACTGCTTGATGAAAGAAACGCGGCAATGCGAATCGCGGCGCCTAGAGCTTCGTGTTGATGTGCTCCAGGAACGCCTGAATGGCGGCTTCGTTGCGTTTGAAGAACACCCATTGACCCACCCGCTTCGACGTGACCAGCCCCGCGCGCTGCAAAGCCGCCAGGTGGGCCGACACGGTGGACTGCGACAAGCCGCACTGTCCCTCGATCTTGCCGGCGCACACGCCGTAATCGAGCGGCAGTTCCTGGTCGCCGAAATGCGCGTACGGCTCGCGCAGCCTGCCGAGAATCTCACGGCGGACCGGATTGGCAAGCGCTTTGTGAATCGCGTCGATATCGAGCGTCATTGGGTAGGTTTCAGGGTCGACAACAAGAACGGGAAGGCCAGGGCGCGGGTAAGCGCCTTTGTGAATGCATCGCTACAACACGAATCATATATCGTAATTTAACGATATGCTTGAAGTCACTACTGACAATGGGGGTGATAGGTGTCGAATCCGGAGAGACTGCGCCCCCGCCGCCCTCGAGGCTGACAGATAAACGTCCGCCCAGGCACCGTGTAGGCCGACAGATGCGCGGCCTCCACCTCACACCGGTTGGTCCCCTTAGGAAGCCAATCTTCAACGACCCGACGTAGTCAGGTAGGGCACAGAGTGCCGACAATCTCTCCAACGACATTGCCGTCAGCCGACGGCTATGCATCTGCTGCGACTCACCTCTACCTGGCTAAACGCGCTTCGCTCTCTGGCTCGGACGCGAGACTGATGTCGACGCCCGTGGCGCGCTCGTCTTCCTACGGCGGACACTCGAGAAACTCGACCTTCGCCCGCTAGCCGACGAACTGGGCCTAACCAGCCTCTGCCCGCAATCAGGTCAGTTTCCAGAGCGACAGCGCCCGTCACCGAGCAATCTGTTGCTTGCACGCATTGCCGCGAAGCGGACACTGCTGCGGATCATAGTGCTCTGGGGGTTGTGTACGGTTGCGCAGATGTTCGTAAGCGGTGCAGCGTCGCTTTACTTCGCGCGCTTCTTGTTGGGTGCTGCAGAGGCTGGATTCTTTCCAGGTTTGATGTTGTATCTCTCGTACTGGATCCCCGACGCGGCGCGTGCGCGCGTCAACAGCATCCTTCTGCTTGCCATGCCAATCGCTGGTATCACGGGCAGCCCACTATCTGGCTGGATCGTGAGCCAGATGCGAGGGAGCTGGGTCTTCATGGATGGTAGTGGCTGTTCTTGCTCGAGGGTCTGCCGGCAGGTGTACTCGGAGTGCTCGCGTCGTTCCTGATGAGCGATCGCCCCGAGGGTGTGACTTGGCTTTTCCGATGCCGTACAGCTCCGATCGCTACATGGAGCGGCGCTGGCATCTGGCCGATTGCTTCTTTGCCACCGCGCTGTGCCTGATGCTGCTACGGGTCACAGTGGGCGATGTCCCTGGTGCCCATCCTGTTTTGGACGATTCCAACCGCGCAACTCGACAGACGTTGTGCGCCCGCCGGCATCGCGATGATCAGCGCGTTGGGGTCGCTCGGTGGCGCGTTTAGCTCGGCGGTGATGGGCATGCTCACAAGCCGCTATGTCACGCCATATGTCGCCCGCACGGTGATGGCGAGTCTGCTGTTGCTGGAGATGCTTCTCCTGGTTCGCCTCGTGCCCGCGCGGGCCGTTGCGGTGTCGGCTAGTCACGCCACCTAGTGATGGGTCTCAATGGGAAAGTCGATGACGGAATACGAATTTCCCGCATTTAGGGATTCTTTCGTAGCTTCCTGGATATGCGACAAGATCCAACGAATCTGTCATCCATTCTATTTTTATAGCGGAAGAATTGCACCTTATCGACGAAGCCTGGCATGATTCCGACTGACAATTATGTTTGACAAATCCCTAAATACGGGATTATATTGAATGCATCAAGTCACTTTTCGCGCGTTTCTGCATGATGCCCTGACATTCGCCAATCAGTTCGCGGGTTCGGCTGATGGCATCGCAACATCTTCATGCAGCAGCTTGCGGAAAAAACGCTGCGTGACGGGCCGACGTGATATCCGAATGTTTCGTTGCGTACTTGCGAAGAAGCTGTATCGCTGCGACAGGGTTCACGGGGGGCGAGCGAATAGACGCCGTTATGGCTCACCAGCAGCCCAACGTTGGCCAGTTCACGAACGTACCGATAACACGTCGTGCGCGAAAAGCTCATGTGTTCGGCAATAGCCTCTGCGGTCATCGACATTCCCGATGCGAAAAGACATCAAGAATGGAGAGCATCTTCGTCAGGCTCGACATGGAGGTACTTGTCAGGTGGTCAAGAAAGGGGCGGTTACGACCACATGGCCTATGGGAGGAGTCGACGCCGATTCGGGATAACGCGTAGGTGAGAGCCGTATCACTATTTCCGTCCAATCAACCAGCGCTCCGGCCCGCATGCGGGCATCGACCTGACGGAGGTCGTGCGGGTGCTTTTATTCAATCCGTAATCACTATGAGCAATATGCGTCAATCTGAACATCCAATCGATCCGCTGTTTACCGAGCGGTGGTCCCCTCGTGCATTCTCGGGTGAGAGCATTCCCGAAGGCGTGCTGATGACGCTGCTGGAAGCGGCACGGTGGGCACCGTCTTCCTACAACGCTCAACCGTGGCGCTTCGTCTATGTACGCCGAGAAACGCCAGGCTGGAAGCCGGTCTTCGACACGCTGGTGGAATTCAATCAAAGTTGGGCGCAGCGTGCCGCGGCGTTGGTGGTGATTGTGTCAGCGAAGCAGGCGGTGTTTCCGGGCAGCACGGAATCGAAACCGAACCCGTGGCATTCGTTCGATACCGGTGCGGCGTGGGCGAGCCTTGCATTTCAGGCTTCGATCCTGGGTTGGGCATCGCACGGCATGGCCGGTTTCGACGCCGATCAGCTACGTCAGGCCGTGCAGGTGCCCGAGGGCTACGCTATTGAGGCTGTCGTGGCCATCGGCAAACGTGCGGATAAATCGGTGTTGCCGGAGAGGCTGCAATCGCTGGAAGCGCCCAACGGACGTCTGCCGCTGGCCCAACTTGCCGCCGAGGGATGCTTCCGTTTCGAGGTCTGAGCGAGACACCGTCTGGGCAGGTGGTGTGTGTTCCGGACGTTGGCGGTCCGGAACAGGCATCGCCTTCTGTGGACCAATCGTAAGCGCGAAATCCTCCGTACCTGGCCGGCGCGGCTGAAACCACTCACCAAGACGATGATCGTCGCGCTTGGGGGTGAGTTGATTTTCACCAGAAATTGACCTGTCGGGACTTCGCGGCGCGGCGTGCTGCAATGGACGTAATCGTCGACTGGCTTGGTTTCTATAATGCCCGCCGACCGCATGCAACATTGAACCAGGTCAGCCCCATGACAATCGAGAAGAATTGGGCGGCCGCTCAGCGAGGACAAACGGCCTGATGGCTTCAGCCGTGGGATTCGTGAAACAGGGGCAAGGCCAATTCGGCAGATCCGCTCGCCGTGGTCGTCAAACAGACTGCTCTTCAATGCGTCGACAGTAGATCGGCTCTCCGGATGAGCCGTGCTCGTCCCGCGAGCGGCTTGTAACCGTGACGCGATATCTTTTTGCGCCATTCCTATAACATTCGACGCAAAACATCGTTGCGGGGGTCCGCGTCGAGATATCGATGCTTGAGCGCACCGAGGACGTGAAGAACAACGAGCACGAGTAGCGTGTAAGCCAAGGTTCGATGCAGCCATTGGAATACGCTGAACCAATTGTCGTTTTTAGGCAGTAGCTCTGGCAGGTGAATCAGAAAGAAAGGTACGCCGTCGCTTTGGGTGTAGGTGCTCGACATGGAGTAACCCATCAGCGGCACCACGATGGCCAAGCCGTACAGCAGGTAATGAGCCGCCTTGGAGCATTTCTTTTCCCAGGTCGCGAGCCCTGCCGGCGATGCCGGTAGGGTCTTCCTCGAGCGGATCGCCAGTTGCACGAGCACGACCAATAACGTAAGAATTCCAAACTGTTTATGAGTGGGGTAGTACCAGTCAAACTTGGCGGGAAGAGCGTCGTTCAGTCTGACCATGGTCCATCCCGTCCATAACTGGGCGATGATTAGAACCGCCCGGACCCAGTGCAGCAATCGGAGTGGGAGCGGGTACTTGTCCCCTTTGTATTCGCTAGCTTGAGTATTCATATCGCCTTGCCTTCCTTGAGAATCAAAAACGCAATGTCGGGAATTCCGACTCTTGCAAGTCGAGCGCAGTACTAACTTGATACCTCGCTCTGCTCGGTGAGGATATAGCGCGTGAGTGCCCGGCGGAACGTTCGTGTACCTGCAGGGCAATCACGAGTCACCAGGCGAGCGCAGATATCAACAGCATTCCCGCAATGCTTCGCGCAAGGCCCGGGCCATTAGATCTGCCTCCTCCAGTTTCAGGGTCAGCGGGGGGGACATGACAACTTTGTTGGCGATTGCGCGTACCAATACACCGCGTTTGCGTGCGGCGTCGGCCACTTGTGCGGCAAACCCCTCGCTTGGGTTGAGCGGCGTTCGACTGGCTTTGTCGGTGACGAGGTCCAGCGCCAGCATCAGGCCCTTCCCGCGCACGTCGCCCACGGTCTCGAATTCGTTCCTCAGCGGCAGCAGCTGCTCGAGTAGATGCTTGCCCACTCGGGCCGCATTGGCGGGTAGATTTTCTGCTTCGACGATGTCGAGCACCGCGAGAGATGCCGCGCAGGCGAGCGGATGTCCGCTGTACGTATAGCCATGCATCACCATATGCGAGAATCCGCTTCCGCCTTCAATGGTTTGCGCGATGCGTTTGTTGTACATCGTGGCTCCCAGCGGAACGTACCCGGCAGAGATGCCTTTGGCCAGGCACAGAATATCTGGTGCCACGCCCCATCCACGACTTCCAAGCATGCTGCCGGTGCGGCCAAACCCCGTGACTACCTCGTCGGAAATCAGCAGGATACCGTTTCGGTCGCATACTTCCCGGACGCGCGGCCAATAAGCGGCCGGTGGCACGATCAGGCCGCCGGCGCCCTGCACAGGTTCTGCAATGAACGCAGCAATTGTCTGTGCACCGTGGAATGCAATTACTTCTTCCAGTTGCCGGATGCAGTGCGTGACGAGTTGCTCCGGATCCTCGCAGTTCCATGGGTTGCGATAGAGCCATGGCGTATCGAGTTGGACACAGCCAGGCAGTAGCGGGCCGTGGTTATAGTGATACACCCCATTGCCGCCGATCGACGTTCCGCCGATATGCACACCGTGATAGCCGTTGCGCAGCGAGATGAACTTCGTGCGCGATGGTTCGCCGGCGGCGACCCAGTACTGACGCGCCATTTTCAGTGCTGTTTCGACAGCGTCCGAACCGCCACTGCCGAACATCACCCGCTGCATATCCTCTTGTTTGAACATATCACAGAGCCGGTCGGCCAGATCGTACACGCGCGGATGAGCAACGCCATCGAAAGTCTGGTAGTAGGAGAGTTCATCCATCTGCGTCGCGATTGCCGCTTTCACTTCTGGCCGATTATGGCCGACGTTGACGTTCCATAACCCGCCGACGCCGTCGAGCAAGCGGTTGCCCTCGGCATCGACAATGTGATTGCCGTCCCCTCGGACGATAACGACGGTCGGCGTCGAGTGGCCGGCGGCGGCCGAGCTCATCGGGTGCCAGAAACGTTTTTGACGGTTTTGATAGTTCATGGTGTATTGCTCACGAAGTTTATTGATAGCGATTTAGAGTGCCGCGGTGACGACCTTTTCCTCGAGATAAGAATCCAGCGCAGCCCGCGACAGATCACGTCCGATGCCACTATGCTTGGTGCCTCCCCAAGGTAGTCGTGCATCGAGCGGACTCCAGCAGTTGATTGCAACGGCACCCACATCCAGGCGTTCCGCGACTCGGTGCGCGGTGCTGATGTTCTGCGTCCAGAGCGAAGCGGACAAGCCGAACAAGGTGTCATTGGCAATGCCGACCGCTTCGTCTTCGCTGTCGAAGGGAATGACCATGCCGACCGGGCCGAACACCTCCTCGCGGGCGATGCGCATGCCGGGGTGTACGCCACCGAGGATCGTGGGCCTCACGAACCAGCCGCGCTCGGGAACCGCTTCGTCGCCCGCCAGCCTGACCGCACCTTCAGCGAGAGCGCCGTCGATATGCGCGCGCACTCGCGCGAGGTGACGTTGATTGATGAGTGCCCCCATCTGAGACGCGGGATCCGATGGCGGCCCGACACGGATCGAGCGGGCCGCATCGGCGAGCCGTGCTTCCACGGCTTGAGCGAGGGAGCGGTGGACCAGTACCCTGGAGCCGGCGGCGCACGTCTGCCCTTGATTGACGAACATGCCGATCGCTAGGCTGGGAATGATCTGTTCGATATCGGCATCGGCAAAGACGATTTGCGCCGCCTTGCCGCCGAGCTCGAGGGTGACGCGCTTGAATGTCTTGGCCGCTTCGCACGCGATCGAGCGCCCGACTTCAGTGCTGCCGGTGAAGCTGACCTTGTTGACGAGGGGATGCGTCACCAGCGCCGGGCCGACCTCCGCTCCAATGCCATGGATGATGTTCACCACGCCGTCGGGGAAGCCGGCTTCGCAAATCAACTCTCCCAGCCTGGCCACGGAAAGCGGTGCGTCCTCCGAAGGCTTGATGACGACTGTGCAGCCGGCCGCCAGCGCCGGCGCGAGTTTCCAGGCGGCGATCATAAGCGGCGCGTTCCACGGAATGATTTGAGCCGCGACACCGACAGGCATGCGACGGGTGTAGTTCAACGTCGGGCGGCCCATGAATCCGTCAGTAGGGATCATGCGGCCTTCGAGCTTGTCGGCCCAGCCTGCGAAGTAGCGGAGCGTGTCGACGCTCATCGGAACGTCCATCATTTGCATTTCGCCTGCCGGCCGCCCCTGTTCATCGGCAAGCAAGACTGCAAGCGCGTCGGCTTCCCTCTCCACGAGGTCTGCGAGACGCTGCAGCCAGCGCGCCCGCGCCGCGCCGCCGGCGCTTGCCCAAGGACCGTGATGGAGGGCGGTGTGCGCTGCCCTCACGGCATCGTCGACGTCTTGAGTGTTCGAGGCCGGCACGTAGGCCAACAGGTTGCCGGTTGCCGGTGCGTGCTTTTCGAAGCGGCTGCCGGCTGTCGCCTTGCGGCGCTGGCCGCCGATTAGGTTTTCGAGGTTCGTCATGGTGTCTGCTTGAATCGGGGATGGGGTTTAGGCCGCGGTGAGTTCGCGCGTTTGCATGGCCTTGCGATGCATCATCGAGGGCCCCAAACGGATGTTGCTGTAACTCATGTGTCTGTGCTCCTCAGGAATGGGTTCCCAGATTGCTTTGGTTGCCGCCGATTCATGTGCGATGGCGATGGCCGGACGGCATGCGTCGAACTCGGGTCTACTGTATGTCGATGAATTGAGCGGGCTTGTCCGCTTTTGGCAATTGCTGCCGGGTCACGGTGCCAGGGGATACCCTATGGCTGTGGCGGAGGCTGAGACGGGAATGCGGCGTGGCAGCGCCCCGATTTAGGTGCTGTGCCCCAGTCAGCGGCAACCGCGAGCCGATAGCCTCCAAGGTGGGAGACGCTTGAGACTCGGATGCGAATCGTTTTAGATAATTAGAAATCCTGAGTACATGGGGTCAAGTGGATTTCCAGACATTCCGTAAGCTTTTCCAGTCCTACCAATCGAGATCCGGATCTCCCTGCCGGATAGCTATGCATCGCTGTCGGCAATTCGAAAGCTTTCCGCGGCCCTCGAATTCCCAAGCAAACCCGAGCGCGCTTGCGATTCGGTAGTGCTTATCCGACGCGCGGCTTTATTTTCGACAATTCCCATATGAGGGATTAGAGAAACTACCTACCCATAAAAATGATGCAGGAGTGTTGACGAATCTTTTATTCTGGGAATAATGAGCGCCATGCATCGAGGGTTGGGCTCTCGGGTCGTGCTTCGCTCGATGTTGGTAGGACACAGCCGATCGCTTATCCGATCGCGGGAAAGTTCATGGTTACGGGAGATCTCTCATGCAGTTTCATCTCAAGGCAGGTCTTGCGGTCGCATGCGCTGTTGCGATCACGGCTTCCTGGGCACAGTCATCAGGGGAGCTAACAATAAGTGGGGCGGAAAAGTCAGCAAGCTCGGACGGCCGTATTCCCGCATACGGAGGAGCGCAACAGACACCTGCAGGGTGGTCGTCAGGCAAAGTAAGGGGTGATTTTTCGCCCTACAAGTCCGAGAAACCGCTCTTCTCCATTACGGCGGCAAATGTCGACAAATACGCCGCGAATCTCACGCCCGGCCAGGTCGCGATGTTCAGGCAGATCAAGAACTACCGGATGGACGTGTATCCAACGCATCGCGATTGTGGCTACCCCGACTGGGTCCAGGAGAATACGAAGAAGAACGCAGGTACAGCGAAGCTCGATGCGAGTGGCGACCATTTGCAGAGCGCCGTTCTGCCGGGCTTGCCGTTTCCCGCTGCCAGGACCGGACAGGAAGCGATGTGGAACTACCTGGCGCGCTATCGTGGGGTCGGCATCAAGTGGGGGAAGCTCAATACGATGGTGTCTCCGCGGCCCGGTAGTTCCGATTGGATTTCGGTGACGAGCCATCAGGTGGTGTACATGCCGTGGGCCAGGAAGGGCGCGAATCAACTCACGGCGGACGAAGGGTTGTATTCGATCTACTTTGCCTACGAGACACCGGCAGCGCTCGCTGGACAGGCTCTTGTACAGACCGATAGTTTCGCAAACAACGACAGCCCCGCGTTCTACTACTTTCCCGGCCAGCGAAGGGTGCGTCGCATGCCGTCGTACAACTACGACGCGCCACAGATCGGATTCGAGAACCAGTACACGGTTGATGAACCGTGGCTCTTCAACGGCGACATCGATCGGTTTGGCTGGAAGCTTGTAGGCAAGAAGGATATCTACGTGCCGTACAACGACTTCGCGATGTATGACTTCAAGAAGAACATCGATGAAGTTTTCAAGCCCGATCAAATTGACCCGTCCGCGCGCCGCTACGAGCTGCATCGCGTCTATGTGGTGGAGGCGACGCTCAAACCCAATATGCGGCATATCTCTCAGAAAAAGGTCTTGTATCTCGACGAAGACACCTACCTGGCACTTGCCGGCGAGGACTACGATGCCCAAGGCAAACTCTGGAAGACCAAGGAAAGCTACCCGGTTCCCATTTGGGAGTTGGGCGGAACGTGCGATGTGGAGCCTTTCTCGCAATACAACTTGGTCACCGGTCGTTACGTGACCGATCAGAGCGTGATCGGCGATGGACAGGATGTCCAATACTTTGAGTCGTCTAGTTCTCCCATTTTCCGTTCGGACTACTACACGCCTGAAAACCTTCGTTCCATCAGCGAACGCTAACGCGGAGCGGAAAGCCTGGTGTTCGGCGACGTTTACCAGGCCACGACGACTAGAGGAAGAGCCATGAAAACAAAAGCAGTCCGCACATCGGTTTCCGTCGCGCTGATGGGACTGGGTGCCGTGTCAGTCAATTCATATGCTTATGATTTTACAACTGGGTTCGGCGATCTTACCGGCTCATGGGTTTCGAATTTGACCGCAGGTGCGGGTATTCGTACCAAAAACCCGAGCTGTTCGCTGACGGGTGACCCGAATGCTTACGGTTGCGGCAGCGCAGCCAACGTCAATCAGTGGGGCTCGGGTGACAACGGTGACCTGAATTATCGAAAGGGGCAGCCGTTCAGTACCTACGTCAGTGTGACGAGCGAGCTGTTGCTGACAATGCCGAGCGAAGGCTACAAGTTCATGATACGCGGCACTGGCATGTATGACTTTCTGGTCAGCAGCACCGCAAGAACTCCTCTCTCGAGCACGGCCTTGGCCCAGGTCGAATACCCGGTTCAATTGCTCGATTTGTGGGGTGAAAAGGACTTCACGCTCGACGGACAGGCGGCACACGTGCGTCTGGGTAACCAGGTCATCAATTGGGGCGAAAGTTATTTCGCCGCGGGAGGTATCAATCAGACCAACTCTTTCGATATTCAGAAGCTTCTGATACCAGGAACGCAGCTCAAGCAGGCCCTCTTACCTGCGCCGATGCTGAGTTTTGCAGCCGGTCTGCCAGGTGGTTTCAGCACCGAAGGCTATTACCAGTTTCAGTGGAACGGGAACCGCTATCCGCCCGTCGGTACATACTGGTCGGTCGGTAATAGCTTCGGGCGCGGCGCCGTCGCCACTACGGTTAGTTCAACGAATGCAAATGTCAACGGAGTCGATGCGGGGAGCATTGCGGGATCGAACAGTGGAAATGCCGCGACACTTTCCGCAATCAACAGTGGTCTTATCAACGGCCAGTATGCGGGGCCGCCATACAACTCCATTGGTGTGTTGACAACCACTACTTTGCCCCAGAGCTACAAGCCGCAGTTCGGCCTCAAGTTCAACTACAGGCCGAAAAGCGTCGACGTGAATATTGGCTTCTACTACGAAAACTACACGGACAAATCGCCGGTCCTTTCAACCTTGGCCAACGGCACCAGCCAGTTCTCGTATCTCGAGAACCGTCAGCTCTTTGGTGTGAGTGCCAACTTTGGGCTTGGTGACTGGGCAATCGGGACGGAACTGTCGTACCGTCCGCACGATGCCGTCGCGCTATCCGGCTGTTTCGGCGCAGGCGGGCCCCTCGACTTGAATACGAACGGCACCTCCGGCATCAATTGCAAACAATGGGCCGACATGAAGAAGTTTCAGTATGACATCAACGGGCAGCTCAGTCTTACCCAAAGCGCATACCCGTTCCTGAAGCTCATCAAGGCCGACATGGCGGTACTGACCGCGGAGCTGACCTGGATCTACTACCCGGGGCTGCGTTCGGGCGGTGTGACGCGCACGATCAACGGCGAGACCGTGCAGCAGGCACCAGCAGCAGGATATTTCACGTGGCTGAACAACGGATCGGGTGCGGGCTACCCAATCACCGCAGCGGCGGGGACCTCGAGTTCCGTGGGTGCGACCGTGGACTTTAACTGGACCTATGACGGTAGCCTGATTCCGGGCTGGCAGGTGACGCCGGGTGTGACGTTCACGGACGCGCTGTACGGCTACACGCCGACGTTCACTGCCAACTATCTGCAAGGCGCCAAGTCGCTGAACCTGTACGTTCTGTTCAATCAGAACCCGGCCGTGTGGCAGGCAGGCATTAATTACACGACGTTCTTCGGTGGTCATGGGGGTGTCGGTCAGCCATATGCAGACCGAAATTTCGTCGGCGTCTTCGCTACGCGTAATTTCTGAGCTGGCGACAGCGGCAACCGGTGCGCGGGACCGCACACCGATATTTTTGAAGGATAGATTCCGTGCTCACTCGCTTCGTTATCCGCCTCGAGACATTCTTCTTCGGTCATCGCGCAATCGTTCTGGCGGCGATTTGCATTTTCACCGCGCTCATGGCAGCGTTCGCCGTGCAGTTGCGCATGGAGGCCGGTTTCGAGAAGCAGATGCCGATCGGACACGAGTACATCAAGACTTTCCAGAAGTACCGCAACGATCTGTTTGGTGCGAACCGCATCACTGTGGTCGTGCGTGCGCGCAACGGCAATATCTGGACGCCTGAGGGACTAACGCGGCTCTACAAGGTAACTCAGGCGGTCATTTTTCTGCCCAACGTCGATCGTCAAGGCGTGCAGTCGCTGTGGACGCCGAACGCGTTCGTCAACGAGATTGCCGAAGACGGCTTTCGTGCGAGCCCGGTCATCGATGGCACGATCACGCCGGAGCAACTGACGCCTGCGATTGTCGGGCAGATCCGCAAATCGGCAACCGATGGCGGCTATATCGGCACGCTCGTCTCGCACGGACAAGACAGCGCGATGATCACCGCCGAACTCAACGAGCGCGACAGCGTGGGCAAAGTGCTCGACTACGTGGCGTTCAACCACCTGCTCGAAAAGCAGATCCGCAAGCCATTCGAAGACGCGGGTTATGAGGTTCAGATCATTGGTTTCGCGAAACAGATCGGCGATATCGCCGATGGCGCGACTGCGGTGCTTGGCTTCTGCGGTGTCGCGCTGTTGCTCACCGCGCTCGCCGTGTACTGGTACAGCCATTCGATCCGTTTTACGGTGCTGCCGATCGTCTGCTCGCTGACGTCGCTTGTCTGGCAGTTTGGCACACTCAAACTTCTCGGCTTCGGGCTTGACCCGCTAGCCGTGTTGGTGCCGTTCCTGGTATTTGCGATTGGCGTGTCACACGGCGTGCAGCAGGTCAATTACATCGTGCGCGAGCTGTCGCACGGGCATAGCTCCCTCGAAGCGGCGCGCCGCAGCTTCAGCGGTTTGCTGATACCGGGAACGCTCGCGCTGATTACGGCATTCGTGTCGTTTGTCACGCTGCTCCTTATCCCGATTCCAATGGTGCGCGAGCTCGCAATCACGGCGTCGCTAGGTGTCGGCTACAAGATCGTCACGAACCTTATTATGTTGCCGGTGGCTGCGTCGTGTTTTCACTTCACGAAGGCCTATGCAGATCGCGCGCTCGACAAGCGCGAACGCCGCTCTGCATGGCTGCGCAAGCTCGCACGCGTGGCCGAACCGCGTAACGCGTATGTGGTGCTGGCGGTGACCGCGATCGTGTTCGTGCTCGCGGTCTGGCAAAGCCGCGACCGCGTGATCGGGACGCTGCAGCCTGGCGCACCTGAGTTGCGCGTCGACGCGCAATTTAACCGCGATGCGGTGGCGATCGCGAGCAACTACGACATCGGCCTCGACTGGCTGACGGTCGTGTTCGAGTCGAAGGGAGCCGCGTGCGACAACCCGGCGGTTGGCCTCTTCGAAGACGACTTTGCCTCGACGATGCAGCATGAGCCGGGTGTGGTGTCCGTGCAATCGTACCCGGCGATGCTGCGTATCTACAATGAGGGCTATAACGAAGGCAATCCGAAAATGAACGTGGTGCCGATCGATTCCGGCAACTATGGCGGATTGTCGGCGGAGATCGGCCGGGTGAAGGGCTATATGAACAAGGATTGCAGCATGACGGCAGTCCACCTGTTCCTGACTGACCACAAGGCGCCGACGCTCAACCGCATTCTCGATGATGTGAAGCAGTATCGCGCGACACACCATCTCGATGGTGTCACGATTCGCCTCGCGGCCGGTAACGACGGTGTGCTGGCGGCGACCAACGACGAGGTCGCGCAGAGCGAATTGCCAATGATGCTCTACGTCTACGCGGCGATCCTGATCCTGGTGTTCCTCGCCTATCGTGACTTGCGCGCGATGGTGGCGTGCTGCGCGCCGCTGACGGTGGCGACGTTCATCGGCTACTGGTTCATGAAGGAGCTGCAGATCGGCCTGACAGTGGCGACTCTACCGGTGATGGTGCTCGCCGTGGGGATCGGCGTCGACTACGCGTTCTACATCTACAACCGCTTGCAACTGCACCTTGCCAACGGCCAGACGATCGTGAAGGCGGTCGAGCACGCGATGCTCGAAGTCGGCGTGGCGACGATCTTCACGGCGATCACCCTCGCGATCGGCGTCGCCACATGGAGCTTCTCCGCACTCAAGTTTCAGGCCGACATGGGCAAGCTGCTCGCGTTCATGTTCATCGTGAACCTCGTGATGGCGATGACGGCGCTGCCCGCGCTCGCTGTCGTGCTGGAACGCTGGTTTCCGCGGCGCAAGCCAGTGCGTGCCCCCGGCTTGCTTAGCCATTGAGCCTTCCGTTCTCGATATCAAAGGTCTTGCCATGATCAGGAATTTACTTGCTTGCTCCGTGCTGGCCTGCCTATGCACGGTTGGTTTTGCGCAGACCACCGGTGATGCGGCCGCTTCCATACCAATCGCATCGGCGCATGGCTGGGCGGCCCCGACGCACGCGATGCTGCTTGATGCTACGCGCGCCGGGTCTCGCATTGTCGCGGTCGGCGAGCACGGTATCGTGCTGCTGTCAGACGACGGCGGCGGCCGGTATCAGCAGGCGAAACGCGTTCCCGCTTCGTCGACCCTGACCTCGGTTTTCTTCACGGATGCGCTTCACGGCTGGGCCGTAGGGCAGTGGGGCGTGATACTCGCCACCGCTGACGGCGGCGAAACGTGGACGCTGCAGCGTTCCGACACGTCGATCGACCAGCCGCTCTTTTCGGTCTACTTCAAAGATGCTCGACATGGCTGGGCCGTGGGTCTCTGGTCACTGCTGCTGGTCACCGAAGACGGCGGTCACACGTGGAGGCTTTCGAAGCTGCCACCGCCGCCGGGCGGCGGCAAGACCGATCGCAATCTCTACCACATCTTCGCGGATCGGTCGGGCAATCTGTTCGTGTCGGCGGAGCAAGGCATCGTGCTACGTTCGCGCGACGACGGGCTCACATGGGAATATCGGCAGACGGGCAACAAGGGCAGCCTCTGGACCGGAACCGCGAGCGCGGACGGCACGATCTTCGTCGGCGGCCTTCTTGGCCACTTGTACCGCAGCCGCGACGGCGGCGATACGTGGGAAGTGATCGACTCTGCATCGGGCGGTTCGATCACGGATCTCATCGCATCGGGCGACCGGATACTTGGCGTGGGCCTCGATGGCTTCGTCATTGGCGGCACGAGCACCGCGGCGCGGTTTACCGCTACACAGCGCCGGGACCGCGCGGCACTGACGGGCGTTGCCCTTTCGACTGGCGGCAATGTGATTCTTCTTTCGAAGGACGGCATTCTCAAGCCGGAGTGATCCGAAGAAGGTGGCCGACCGAACGAGACGAGCGGCGCCTTGCCCGGGACGTGGCCCTGCTCGTTCGGGCGCGCCGCTTCGACAGCCGCGTTCAGCACGAGAGTGTTGGTCTGGAACGCGATGCCCTCGATGATGCGGGGGAGAGACCGAGAGGCCGCCCGCGGCATCCAGTTCTGCACGGGTCACCGCGATGCACCCGATGAAAACACCTATGCGATCCAAGTTGACGATCTTTTATTATGGGATTAACGTCAACAAAAAAAGCTGAAATACCAACATTCAGTTAGTTAAATCCCCGAATGTGGTATTACATAATCCATACAGGATCAATGACTTCATATGATGAATCGTTTGGGAGTTGCCATGACTGACGCGACGAATGACGACTGGACGTTCCGCCGAATCGGCTGGCGCGTTATCCCGTTTCTGTTCGCTTGCTACGTTCTGAACTTCGTCGACAGGGTCAACGTAGGCTTTGCGAAGCTGCAGTTCATGCGCGACCTCCATCTTGACGAATCCGTATTCGGGATCGCAACAGCCTGCTTTTTTGTCGCGTACGCTGCCTTCGAAGTGCCCAGCAATCTGCTGCTGGCGAGGGTCGGCGCCAGCAAGACCTTGAGGCGCATCATGGTGCTCTGGGGCACTTGTACGGTCCTGCAAATGTTCATGACGAGCGCTCCGGCACTGTACGTGCTGCGTTTTCTGCTCGGCGCCGCGGAAGCCGGTTTTTTTCCGGGGATGATCCTTTTCATGACCTACTGGTTCCCCGACCGCATCCGGGCCCGAGTCAACAGCATCCTGCTGTTGGCTGTCCCGATCGCGGGCATGCTGGGCGGGCCGCTATCCGGCTGGATTATGTCGAACCTGCACGGCAGTCTGGGGTTGCGCGGATGGCAGTGGCTATTCCTGATCGAAGGACTTCCCGCAGTGGCCCTCGGCGTGCTGGCGCCTTTCCTCCTCAGCGATTCTCCCCACCGCGCGCGGTGGCTCACGCCGCAAGAAAAAGAAACGGTTCAGCGCGCGCTGCAGGCGGATATCGATGCTTCGGCAGCAAGGCTCCACGCCAACGCCCCGCTGCGCGACATCTTTCGCGCGCCTCGTGTTCTGACGCTGTCAGCCGTCTACTTCTGCATCTTTATCGGCCTTGTCGCCGTGACTTTCTGGCTGCCGACGATCCTGCACAACGCCGGGGTGGCGAACCTGTCCACGATCGGCTGGATCGCAGGCCTCGTCTCGTTGCTGACGATGACCGGCAATCTCGCCATCGCGTACAGCTCCGACCGCTTCAACGAACGGCGTTGGCACGTCGCAGGCTGTGGGAGTGTCGCGGCTGCATGCCTGCTGGGCTTGCACGCCGCGTCGCACAGTGTCGCCGCCACGGTCGTGTTGCTCGCCGTGGCTCAAATGACGGCGTTCACGATGCCTATCATCTTCTGGACCATCCCGGTTCGCCTGCTTTCGGGCCGGTCAGCGGCGGTAGGCATTGCCTTCATCAGCATGAGCGGATCGATTGGCGGCGCCGTCAGCTCGTGGCTGATCGGATCGATATCGGCCCGCACGGGCTCGCCCTATGTCGCGATGTCGGCGGTGGCCGCCGTGCTGATGCTCGGTATGATGCTCCTGCTCGGCTGCGTGAAAGAAGCACAACGTCCGGCCGCGGGAACAGCGGTCGGTGCGACCGGGTCATAGGCGCATGGAGTTGGCAGTAAACGGTGAGATGGGTCATGAATTTATGTGCTGAAACACGGTGCTTTTCGGATGTCTTCTTGCACTCGCAAGCCATTTCGAACTGGACTCAACGGTATGACCAGATCAGCGCGGGCTCGGTGAGCACAACGCTGCGCCAGATCGCCGGCCGGCGCTTTCATGTGTTTCATGAACGGATCAATCAGCGCGTGTTGCAGCAGGGCCTTGCGCCGCGCAATCGGCTCTGCTTTGCGTTGCCCGTCTTTCACGCTGTCGCGCCGGTCGTCCAGGGGCGAGCGGTCAGTTGTCCCAGTCTGCTGATGCTGCGCGGCGGCGACGAGTTCGTCGCTCACCTGCCATGCGATTCCGAAGTGGTGGCGTTCACGTTCGAGAGCTCGCTCGTGGCGGAACGCGAACACATCACACTCTTGAATCTGCTCGAACGGATGCACGTGCAACCGGTGCGCCCCCTGTTGGCCGCGCGCTATCAAGCGGCCATGGGCGGTTTGCAGCGCTTGTTGAGCCTGGCGCTGGACCGCGAGTCGCTCATGGACCGGGATCCGTTCGACGAGAAAGCACTAGCGGACGGCCTGATGGGCATGTTGCTCGATCTTGTGCAGCCCGACGATTTCGACAACCACGCGCTGCCTCAAATGTCGACGCAGAGCTATATCGTCCGCAAGAGCGAGGAGATTGCAGCCGAAAGCATTGACGATGTCCTGACCGTTCTGGACCTGTGCCACCAACTGAAAATCAGCCGCCGGACGCTGCAATACAGTTTTCAGAACATCGCGGGTACGACTCCGACGGCGTATCTTCGATCGATTCGATTGAATGCCGTCCGCCGCTTCTTGATGACCACGCCGAGCACGCTCCGCATCGGCGATGCCGCGGCGCAGTTCGGCTTCTGCCACTTCGGCCGATTCTCTGCCTACTACCAGCAGCAGTTTCATGAATTGCCCTCTCAGACACCTCGCGCGTGACGTGAATCTGGCATCGGGCATTCGGGTAACTCCTACTCCGCTCGGGGGCACGGATTGCCAATAGCGGACAAGGCGGCCGATTTCGGCGCCGTACAGTGACCCGACTCCCGTCTTCAGGATTATCCATGAACGAACTTTCAAGCCAGCCCAACGAAGGGCTCAGCAAGGACGCTGTCGGCCTGCCCCAGATCGTCTTCTTCGTCGTCGCAGCCGCTGCGCCGCTTACGGCCATGGTGGGCGCGACACCGGCGGCGTTCTCGCTGGGCAACGGCGCCGGCGTGCCTGGCGCCTTTGCGCTGGCGGGCGTGATGTACCTGATCTTCAGTATCGGCTACGCGGCAATGAGCCGTCACATCTCGAACGCCGGGGCGTTCTACGCGTATATTGCCAACGGCCTGGGCCGCCCGCTCGGCGTGGGCGGCGCCTTTGTCGCGATCGTCGCCTATAACGCCGTGCAGATCGCGATCTACAGCATGTTCGGCTTCTTTCTCAACGACGGCATACACCAGCTCTACGGGATCGATATTCCATGGTGGGTGTTCGCGCTGGCCTGCATTGCCGTCGTCCACTTCTGCGGCGCACGGCACATCGAATTCAGCGGGCGCTTGCTAGGAATACTGATGATTTGCGAAATCACCATCGTGATGCTGCTCGATCTGGCGATCGTCGCGAAAGGCGGCGGGCCCGGCGGTTTCAGCGCGAGGCCCTTCAGTCCTGCCGCAGTATTCACCCCAGGGCTGGGAACCGCGCTCGTGTTCGTCCTCGGTTCCTATATGGGTTTCGAGGCAACCGCCATCTTCTCCGAAGAGGCCCGCGACCCGAAGCGCACGATTCCTCGCGCCACCTATCTTGCCGTGCTGCTCATCATGGCGTTCTACGCGTTCTCCTCCTGGGCGATCGTGGAGGCGTGGGGAGAAGGCAACATCGTCGCCCAGGCGAATAAAGATCCAGCCAACCTATGGTTTGCCGTGAGCGAACACCTGCTCGGCAAGGTTGCCACCGATGCGATGAACGTCCTGCTCGTCACAAGCCTCTTCGCGGCCATTCTTTCTTTCCACAACACCATCACACGCTATTTCTACGCGATGGGGCGCGAAGGCGTGCTGTGGCGGAAGCTCGGCCATACGAGCCCCGTCTATCACTGTCCCGACGTCGCCGGCAAAGTGCAGACCCTCATCGCACTGGTGGCAATCGCCGGCTCGGCGGTGCTGCACCTGGACCCGTTTGCGATCGTCTTTTCGTGGATGAGTGCGCTCGCGACGATCGGCATCATCGCCGTGCAAATTCTCGTGGCGGGATCGGTCATCGCCTTCTTCGCCCGCGATCATCGCGACGCCGGCATCGTGCATCGCATGATCGCCCCGCTGATCAGCGTGATAGCGCTCGGAGCGTGCCTCGTACTCGTCATCCGCAACCTCGCTGTCCTGAGCGGTTCGGATTCAAGGTTCGTCGCGCTGTTTCCATACCTGGTCCTCGCTATCGGCGCATCCGGCGTCTGGGCCGCGTTGCGCTTGAGACGGAAAAATCCGGTGCGCTACCGCGATCTTGGGCGCGCCGTTCAATGATCGCGAGTGACCTATGTCTGTCGAAACGACGCCGATGCTGTTGTACGCCGTCGCCGCCGTGCGGGTCGAACCGGCCGGCGAGGCGGATTGGTTCAGCCGCTGTGCCGGTGCGCATGCCGCGATCATTTCCACGTCCGAGGACGCGCTCGATATCGCCCTGCGGCTTCCGCAGGCCTGGAACGTCGTCGAGGGTGGCCGCCTGCGCGGCCTACACGACGAAGCGGACATCATGGACGGCGACGCGCGTTTCTCTAATGGCTTCGACGGTAGCGTCTTTGCGATCGTGGGATGCGACGAAAGCAACCGTTACGTTGCGCTGATGCAGGTGAACGCGGCTGAATCCGTGTTTTGGGAGCAGCGCCTCTTTAACCGAGGCGCCCCTTTCGAGACCTGCATCATCTGGTGAGAAGGCCCTCGTAAGGGGGGCGCCAGACGCAAGCCATCGCTGGCCCGACTAGGCGGCGCGAGACGCCGCCATTCAGTTTTTGGAAGGTGGGGGAGCGGCGGGGAACGCCTTTTGGCCGACCTGCCTGGCGGCAGCGGATATCGCGCCGCCCAACGCCGATTCGTTGAACAGGGCGTAGTGTTCCCGCGTGAAGACCAGCGTGACGCTCGAAGTGGCTTCGCCGTTTTCGCCTGAAGGAATGGGCGCGGAGATACCGACATGGCCTGCGTGAAGCTCTTCGTGCGAAACCCAATACCCCTGCTGGATGATTTGCTGGCAGTACCGCCACAGGGTGGGCCAGTCGTCGGTCAGCGCCGGATCTCCCGCCAGCAGATGCCGATCGAACAGGCGTTTGAGACGAGCCCGGCTCATGGTCGCGATGATGACCTTTGAGGAGGCGCCCTTCATCAGGGGCATCACCTGTCCACGGCTGAACCCTAGATTGAGCCGCTCCGCCCCGTCCTCGTGATGGATGTTGATGATCTGCTCGTCATACATCGTCGAGATCAGCCCCTCGCCGCCGGTGCTCCTCACGAGCTTCTGCAACTCCGGAATGCCTGCCTGCAGGAGCGGATCCGATTCGCGCATCTTGCGATCGAGATTGATGATTCTCGCGCCGAGCGAGTACAGGCCATTCGCGTTATTCAATAGCCCGGCTTCGGTGAGTTCCTTGACGTATCGGTAGCAGGTAGTGCGCGTGAAGCCCATGCCCTCGGCGATGGATTCCGCCGTCATCGACATCGCGGTCGAGGAGAACAGGTCAAGGATCGACAACATCCGGGTAAGACTCGACATAGCGTTTCTATGGCTCTTCTATCTGCAGGTTAGTCAATGACCGGGCGTGCGTTGGCTCTCGCGACAGCGCGCCTGGTCGTAAGTGGCACGTTGCCCCAGTCCCGCCTTTCGAGATACGCGACATTCAGCCCGGAATGATGCCTCTTTGCTTCGGTCCAGGGAAGCCCCGACGCGCCTGAGCACGACAAGCCCGTGTCGTCCGATGTTCGTTCGGCGATCTCCAGCCGAGCATCTGTGGCCGCATTTCAGCGCGATGCGGTCATACTGGTATAACTATGCAAATCCTGTTTTTGGGGATTAGTGCTTTATCGTTTACCACTAAGTTTCGATATTGTTGATTGACAATCCCTTAATTCGGGATCAACATAACTTTATCAGGTGCGGCGCGAAAACGTGCCGTACTGCCTCGAACCTGGACGAACCGATGCAAATGACCAATCCGATACGCATGCAATCCGAGTCTGCCGGCGTTGAATTGACCGGTGCAGAACGCATGCTTCAGACGGCGAGCGCCGCGGGCGCCGAAGTGTGTTTCGCCAACCCGGGCACTACAGAGATGCCGCTGGTTGCCGCGCTTGATGCCGTGCCCGGCATCCGGGCCGTGCTCGGCCTGTTCGAGGGAGTTTGCACGGGCGCTGCCGACGGCTACGGCCGCATGACCGGCAAGGCCGCGCTGACGCTGCTGCATCTCGGGCCCGGCTTTGCGAACGGCATTGCCAATCTGCACAACGCCAGGCGCGCGCGCACGCCGATCGTCAACATCGTCGGCGATCACGCCAGCTGGCACCTCGAATACGACGCGCCGCTTACTTCCGATATTCATTCGCTGGCTCGGCCTGTCAGCGGCTGGGTTCGAACCGTCGAACGCACGGCGGACATCGAGCGCGATACGCTCGACGCGTTCCGGGCTTCGCTGAAGGCGCCGGGCAGCATCTCGACCATCGTTTTTCCGGTCGACTTCCAGCAGCAAGCGACCAGGCAGCATGCCGATGAGCCGGCGCGGTTCCCGATTGCGCGCAGTTTCCAGGAGGCTCGCGTCGAGGCCGTCGAGGAAGCGCTGAAAGCAGGTAAGAAAGTGGTGTTCCTGCTTGGCGGCGGAGCGTTGTCCGAACGCGGCCAGCACGCGGCCAGCCGGATCGGCGCCGGCACGTCCGCTCGTTTTTTCAGCGAAACCTTTCCTGCACGGACCGAGCGTGGCGGCGGCCTGCCGGACATCGACCGTCTACCGTACTTCCCCGAAAAGGCTATCGAGCAGCTCGAAGCGGCAGACCTAGTCGTATTGGTCGAAACGATCGCACCAGTCGCGTATTTCGGCTACGAGGGCTTGCCGAGCCTGCTTGTCGACGAGGGCAGATTGTTGACGCTGGCCGATGTCGCGGAGAGCGGGGAGGGCGCACTCGAGAGATTGGCGCAGGCGATCGGCGAGCGTGCTTCCGATGCCGGGGTGCCGACCAGGCAATACGCGATTCCTGACTGCGCGCTCGACGCGATTCTCGTCGGCAAGGTGCTTTCGAATGCGCTGCCCGACAAGGCGATTGTGTCCGTCGAAGGCGGGACCTGCGGTTACCCATTCGTGACGGCGTCCGCCGCCGCGGCCCGCCACACGATCCTCACGAACACGGGTGGCGCGATCGGGCAGGGATTGCCCGTGGCGCTTGGCGCCGCGATCGCGTGTCCGGAGCGTCGCGTGTTTGCACTGCAATCCGACGGCAGCGCGCAGTACACGATCCAGTCGCTGTGGACGATGGCGCGCGAGCGCTTGCCCGTCGTCGTTCTGATCACGTCGAATCGCCGCTATGGAATTCTGCAAACGGAGTTGCGCCGCGCGGGAAGCGTCGAGTTCGGCCCGCAAGCGCGTGCGCTCACGGAGCTCGACGATCCCGCATTCGACTGGCAGGCGCTCGCAGCCGGATACGGCGTGCCTTCCGTGCGCGCCGCGACGACCCGCGAGCTGGTGGCTGCGCTCGCGGACGCGCTCGTCCATACGAGCGGTCCTTTTCTGATTGAAATGGCGCTCGCGTGAGCGTTGCCCACGAGCACACCTGTTCCGAGATACCAACATGTTAACTAGCGTAAGCCGCTGGAGTGATCTTGTCGGTGAAGCGGCGCGCCGCTTCGCTTTGCGCCGGCACCGACTCTTTATCGATGGCGCCTGGCGCGATGCCGCCGATGGCGCGACGTTCGAAACTTTCGATCCGGCGAGCGGCGCGGTTATCACGAGCGTCGCCGACGCGGGTCAAGCGGACGTCGATGCGGCGGTCCGCGCGGCACGGGCGGCGTTCGAATCTTCTGCTTGGCAAAGAATGACGCCGGTCGACCGCGGACGCCTGCTCAATCGCCTGGCAGATCTGATCGAATCCGATGCACAGGAGCTCGCCGAGCTGGAATCGCTCGATAACGGCAAGCCGCTTTCGGCCGCGCTGAACGGCGACATTCCCGGCACCGCGAAGCTATTCCGCTACTTCGCGGGCTGGCCGAGCAAGCTCGAAGGCGCCACGATTCCCGTGTCGCCGAGCGGAGGGAGGCAGTTCCTGAACTACACGCGCAGCGAGCCCGTCGGCGTTTGCGGCCTCATCGTGCCGTGGAATTTTCCGTTGTCGATGGCCGCGTGGAAGCTGGCGCCGGCACTGGCGGCAGGGTGCGGCTGCATCTTGAAACCCGCCGAGCAGACACCGCTCACCGCGCTGAGATTGGCCGAGCTGATCGTCGAGGCGGGCTTTCCCGCCGGTATCGTGAACGTGCTGACGGGGCGTGGCGCGACAGCGGGCGCCGCGCTCGTGGATCACCTGGGCATCGACAAGATCGCCTTTACCGGCTCGACCCAGGTGGGCAAGCAGATCGCCAGGAAGTGCGCCGATTCGCTCAAGAGGGTCACGCTCGAACTGGGTGGGAAGTCTCCCAACATCATCCTGCCGGATGCCAACCCGGCGGACGTCGCCGATGCCGCTGCGACCGCGATCTTCTATAACCAGGGGCAGGTCTGCACTGCGGGCTCCCGGCTTTATATCCACAAGAAGCACTTCGACCGCGTGATCGCGGACGTTGCCGCAAAAGCCCAGTCGATCCGGATCGGCCCGGGGCTCGAGGCCGGCACGCAGATGGGGCCGCTCGTCTCGTCGCTTCAGCATCAGCGTGTAAGCGACTACGTGAATATCGGCCGCAGCGAAGGCGGCACGACCGTCACGGGCGGCGCTCGTCCGCAAGGCAGGCCGGACGGGTACTTCTTCGAGCCGACTGTATTCGTCGACACCAGCGACAGCGCGCGTGTCGTCAAGGAGGAAATCTTCGGCCCCGTGCTGACCGCGATGCCCTGGGACGATATCGACGATCTGGTGAGCCGCGCCAACGATTCCCCGTTTGGCCTCGCCGCAGGCGTATGGACCCGTGACGTGAAAGAGGCGCATCGGATTGCCGCGCGGCTGAAAGCCGGCACGGTCTGGGTGAACTGCTACAACGTGACCGATCCGGCGTCGCCGTTCGGCGGTTTCAAAGAGTCGGGCTGGGGACGCGAGCTTGGCCGCAAAGGTCTGGAAAACTACCTCGAAACGAAAAGTGTTTGGGTCAATCTGGATTGAGAAGGGAGCGTGAAATGGATTTGGGACTGAGAGGCCAATCGGCGTTTATTACGGGCGGCAGCATGGGCATCGGCAAGGCGATCGCCGAGCAATTGGCCAGCGAGGGCGTGAACGTCGTGCTTGCGGCGCGACGCATGCAGCACCTCGAAGAGGCGGCGGCGGAAATCCGGTCGCGCTTGCCAGCGGCTTCAGGAGAGCTCGCTTGCATTTCGGTCGACACGTCCAGCACGGCGTCGGTCGAGGCGGGCGTTGACGAGGCGGTGAAGCGGTTTGGCCGTATCGACATCCTGATCAACGGCGCGGCGCATCCTGGCGGCCTTGTACGCTCCGAGCTCGAAGAGGCCGACGCGGATGGTTTGCTCGAGGACATCGATATCAAGGTCGTGGGCTATTTCCGCTGCGCAAAGGCCGTTGCGCCGATCATGAAGCGCCAGAAGTATGGCCGCATTCTAAACATCGGCGGGCTCACCGGGCGCGGCAGCAAGCAGCTCTCGGGCATGCGCAACGTGGCGATCGTGCACATGACCAAGGTGCTGTCCGATCAACTGGGGCCGTTCAACATCACTGTCAACACGATTCATCCGGGCGTCGTCGAAACGCCGCATATCCACGAGCTCTACGAAAAGGAAGCCGCGAAGCAGGGCCTGACGGCGGAGCAGGTGGAGCAGAACTACATCAAGGTCACACCCATTCGCCGGGTGTTGCAACCGGAAGAAATGGCATGGATCGCCACGTTCATGACGTCGCCGAAGGCGGGTGCGATCACAGGTGAGTCGCTCGGCGCCGACGGTGGCATCACGCGCGGCATCTTTCTTTAACGGAGAGCAGTCAGTGGAAAAAACCATTCTTGTAGCGACCGCCGGCCAAGGAATACTGCGTAGCGCAGATGATGGGAAATCGTGGAGGCGTCTCGATCTGGGCCAGGATATCGAGTTCGACGGGGTGGTGCGCAGTCTTGCCGTGCATCCGGTTGACCCGTTCGTGGTGTTCGCCGGCGCGGACGTCGGCCTTTGCAGGAGCACCGATGGCGGCGTCAACTGGAAGCGGATTGACTCCATCCTGAACGATCAGACCGTGTGGTCCATCTGTTTCGATCCGACCAATGCGCACCATATGCTTTGCGGCACGGGTGCGCCTTCGCGTGCGGGCTTCTTCCGTTCGACGGACGGCGGCGAGAGTTGGACGAAGCTACCCCCGGAAATTCCCGAGCATTGCGCCGGTGTCAGCAAACCCCGCGTGCTGACCTGCGCGATCGACCCTTCGAATTCGAGTCATCTATGGTTCGGTATCGAAGAGGGCGGCCTCTTCCGCAGCCGGGATGCGGGCGACACCTGGGAGCGTCTCGATGGCCAGCCCGGAGGAGTCGGCAATTCCGATATCCATTGCGTCACGTTCATTCCGGGGCCACCGCAGACGCTGCTAGTCGTGGTCGTCAACGCGGTCTATGTCTCGAAGGACGACGGCAAGACGTGGAAGAGCTTTCATGCCAGGCAGGAATGGACGCTGCGCTACGCGCGCACCGTCCGGGTACGGCCCAGGAGCAACGAAGCGTTCCTGGTGATCGGGGATTCCACCCCGGGGCACACGAGCAAGGTGCTGAAATCGTCGGACCTCGGCGAGTCCTGGTCTGAAGTGCCGTTGACGCAAACCCCGAACTCCGCGTTCTGGGCCGTCGGCGTCAACGAAGCGGATCCGCAACTGATGTTCGCCGGCTCGAAATACGGCCATCTGTTCCGAACCGACGACGGTGGCCAGACGTGGTTCAAGGAATGGCGAGAGTTCAGCGAAATCACCGATGTGGCCTGGACACCGGTGCTGAGCGTCGACAATCCTCCCCAGCACCACTGAGGCCGAGGATGGAAAAGCCAAACGTCAAACGCACGCATATCTCGCTCTACGTTCGCGATCCTGTCGCCTCGGGCAAATGGTACGCGGAGGTGCTCGGCATGGAGGAGACGGCGCGCGGCGAGGAATGGGTGTTCATGTCTTTCGGGACGAAGCACCACGACATAGCGCTGATCCGGACGGACGAAGTCAATCCGCCGATCAGGCGCGGCCTGCAGCATTACGGCCTCGAGATCGGCAACGACGTGACCTATCTGCGGCGTCTCTACGGAATGCTGTTGCGCAAGAACGTCGAGGTCGTCAAGACAACCGACCACAAGGTCGGCTACGGGCTGTATTTCAACGACCCGGACGGCAATCGGCTGGAGTTCTTCTGTGAACTGTGCAGCGACGACGTCGAGGGCAAGCGTCTTCTCAATCAGTACCACGCGCCGAGCGATCCAATCGATCTTCAACCTATTTTCGACTAACGTCGATCAACCGGTATCCAGTGATGAAAACATCCCCAAACTTCCAAAGTTTCCAGGTCCGAAAGTGGTACACCCATATCGAGGACACACTGACAAATGAAAGCGGCCGTCATGCCGATGGGGCGCCTTTACGCAAGATCGTCATTGCCGCGGCGATTCTCAATCCTTTCGCCGGGCGTAGCGTGGACGAGCTGAGCGAAGTGGTGAACGCATCGCCTGCGCTTGGCCACGAATTCGCGCGGCGCATCAAGCAGATTCTCGGCGACGACAAGGTGGAAAGCTACGGCAAGGCTTGCGTCGTAGGCGCCAATGGCGAGTACGAGCATGGCAACGCCTTCCTGACGAGCGTATTCGCCGATCCGGTGCGCGACGCCGTCGGTGGCGGCAAGGCGTGGGTGCCGTCCACCGGCAAGCGCGGCGGCGTCAACACGGTGATCGACATTCCGCTCGCTCACAAGGACGCGCTGTACGTGCGCTCGCACTACGACACCGTCTCGACAATGTTCGCCGACGCGCCGAACCCGGACGAGGTGGTCATTGCGTTTGCGTTCGCTTCGCGCGGCCGCCTGCATGCGCGGCTCGGCGGCATCGAGGCGTCTGGGATCAAAGGCCAGGACGGCCTGCATTGACAGCTTGCGAAACGGGTCAGCCATCATGAGCATATGTCAACCGGGCGAGGGCGAATTCCGCAGTGGAGCGCTGACCTTGCACTATGTCGAATGGGGGGCGAAAGACGCGCCCCCGGTCATTCTGCTGCACGGCTTGCGAAGCTATGCGATGACGTGGGAGCCGACCGCTTCGTTTTTCGCGAGCGGCTTGCGCCTGATCGCGCTCGATCAGCGGGGACGGGGAGACAGCGACTGGGACTCGGGGCATGACTATTTCACGTCGGCCTACGTCACGGATCTCGAGGCGTTGGTGGCTCACCTCGGTCTCGACCGCTTCATTCTGATCGGACACTCGCTTGGCGGTGCCAATGCTCTCGTATATACGGCGCGCCATCCTGAGAAAGTCAGCGCATTGGTCGTTGAAGACATCGGGCCGGGTTCGTCGAGCTCGACCGAAGGCGCAAAACGCATCGTGCGCGAAATCGAGTCGACCCCATCGCGCTTCGACGACTGGGATGCCGCACGGCAGTTCTGGAGGGACAAGCGGCCCAATATCTCGGAGGCTGCGTTGAACTCCCGGCTCAAGTACACGTTGAAAGAGAGCGAGGACGGGAGCGTGGTTTGGAAGTACGACGCTGAGGGCATCGGGCGCGCGCGGATGGAACTCGCGCGGCGGCCCGAGCTGGGCGTCGACCTGTGGCCCGTCGTCGATGGCCTCAGCTGCCCGACGCTGTTTATCCGCGGAGCGCAATCGGACTTCCTGTCGAAATCGACCGTGCAGGAAATGAGCCGCCGCAATCCGAACATTGCGTGGCGCGAAGTCGGCAACGCAGGGCACTACGTTCACGACGACAATGGCGCCGGTTTCGTCATCGCGCTCGAGGACTTCCTGCGCAAGCTGCGCGTCGGGCAAACAGAATGACTTCAGAGATCATGGAAAAGGTACGCACCAGCGTGGCGATCGTCGGCGCTGGACCCGTTGGCTGCACTGTCGCGAATCTGCTTGGCGTGTACGGTATCGAAGCCATGCTGATCGATCGCAGCGAGGACATCCTGCCGTATCCGCGAGCCGTCGGCATGGATGACGAAGCGCTGCGCGTCTTTCAGATCGCTGGTGTCGCCGAGGCGTTGCTCGACGACGTCATTCAGAACGTGTCGCTGCGGATGTTTACCGCGAAGGGCGAATTGTTCGCCGACATCCGTCCCGAGACGCGTGAGTACGGCTGGTATCGCCGCAATATCTTCATGCAGCAGCTGGCCGAGGCCACACTACGCGAACATCTGACGAATTATCCGCACGTCAGGATGCGCCTGGGCTCGGAAGTCTCGGCCCTTCGCCAGGACGAGAAGGGCGTGACGTTGACGGTGACCGATCGCGACGGCGTGCAGCGGGAAATCGAGGCGCAATACTGCGTCGCTGCCGATGGCGGCCGCAGTACCCTGCGCGATCTTGTGGGCGTCACGCTGGTCGGCAATACCCATCCCATCAAATGGCTGGTCGTCGACGTTCGCAATGCCGAGCTGGATGCGCCGTACACCGCATTGCATTGCGACCCGCGCCGGCCGAATGTCTGTATACACTTGCCGTTCGGGTACCGTCGCTGGGAGTTCATGGTGTTCCCGCACGAGGACGCCGAGCGTCTGGTCGACGACGCGTCCGTCAAGGCATTGATCGCCCCCTACGTCAAGAACGCCGACGACCTCGAGGTCGTGCGCGCCCGTATCTATACGCATCACTCGCGAGTGGCCGACCGCTTTGTCGTGGGCCGTACACTTTTCGCGGGTGACGCGGCCCACCTCAGTCCGCCGTGGATAGGCCAGGGGTTGAACCTGGGGTTGAGGGACGCGGGCAACATCGCATGGAAGCTTGCTTCCGTCATCAAAGGCCAGGCGGACCCGGGAATCCTCGTGAGCTATGAGACAGAGCGGCGGGATCATGCGAAGGCCATGATCGATCTGGCCGATACGTTCGGCCGGGTCCTCATGCCGACGAACAGCGTGAAGGCGTTTGTCCGGGACGTGTTCTTCAAGTCGATCGGTTCGCTGAGCGCCGTGCGCAACTACGTGCTGCAGATGAAGTTCAAACCCATGCCCCGATATGATCGAGGGCTGATTGTTGAAGCCGCGTCCGACACTACGCACACCGCGGTCGGCCGTATGTTCATCCAGCCTGAGGTCGAAGCCGGGTACCGGAAAAAGGTCAAGTTCGACGATGTGCTCGGCCCCTGGTTCGCCGTCGTCGGCTGGCGTACCGACCCATACGAATCGCTCGATGAAGAAACGCGGGCGTTCTGGCAGTCCCAAAAGGCGGTTTTCGTGCGCGTGGAGCGCTCGCGAAGTGGCGCATCGCGAAACGAGCGGCTCGGTGGCACCTCGACGACGCTTTGCGTGGAGGACCTCGAAAACGCACTCGAGCCCTGGTTCCAGCAACAGGGGCACACCATTGCGATCATTCGCCCCGATCGATACGTAGCGGCGCTGGCCGATCCGTTTTCGTGTGCCGATGTGACGCGCGTGTTCGCTGCGAAAGTGGGAGCGAAAGATCACGAATTGGAGGAAGCGTAGTGATACTCGAAGAACGCAGGTACACGCTGATACCCGGGGGCGTCCCGCGATATCTGGCGCAATACGAGGCGCTGGGTCGTGAAGCGCAGGAACGGCACCTCGGGCAGATGGTGGGCTGTTTCCAGTCGGAAGTCGGCGAGCTGAACCAGATCGTCTTTTTGTGGCGCTACGAGAGCCAGGCAGAGCGGGAACAGCGTCGCGCGGCGTTGATGGCCGACGAACAGTTCAGCGCATTTAGAAAGAGCGTTCGCGAGCTGCTCGTGCAGCAAAGGAATTGCATTCTCAATGCTGTCATCTTTCCTGGGGCGAATCGATGATGGAGGTCAACACGGAGATCCAGCGCATGCAGTTGAACAATCCCACGCGTTTTCGCAGCGATGCGTTCATCGCCGGCGAGTGGAGAGCAGCAAATGAGAAAGGCGTGATCAGTGTCACCAATCCGGCCACGGGGGGGCGTGGCGACGGTGTCGCGCCTCGGCGTGATGGAAACGCAAGAGGCTGTCGCCGCAGCCGGCAAAGCCGCGTGCGAATGGCGTAGGACGTCGGCCAAGGCGCGCTCCGGCATACTTCGCCGCTGGTACGGGCTGACGCTCGAGAAAGCCGACGATCTCGCCATGAGCATGACGGCCGAGCAGGGCAAACCGCTGAGCGAGGCGCTCGGCGAGGTGCGTTACGCAGCCGCATACCTGGAGTGGTACGCGGAGGAAGCGAAACGTATTGACGGAAGCGTAATACCGGGGCCGTCACCCGATAAACGGATTCTTCACCCGCGAGCCGGTCGGCGTGTGCGCGACGATCACGCCCTGGAATTTCCCGCTCGCGATGATCACGCAAGGCAGGGCCTGCCCTGGCGGCGGGCTGACGGCTGTAGTAAAGACGCTGAGAGTCGGCAACGGCGTTGAGCGTGGCGTGACGCAAGGGCCGCTGATCGATGCATCCGCAGTCGCGAGGTCAAGGAGCATGTCGCGGATGCGCTGGCGCACGGCGCTCGCGTTCTTTGCGGCGGAAACACCCATGCGCTGGCCGGAAGCTTCTTCGAACCGACGGAGCTGGCGAACGCAACACGCGAAATGAAGATCGCGCGCGAAGCGACGTTCGGTCCGGTTGCGGCGCTCTTCAGGTTCACGTCGAAGGACGAGGTTATCGCGCTTGCCAACGACACGGAGTATGGCTTGGCGAGTTACCTCTATAGCCGGGATCTCGGCCGCGTCTTCCGGGTATCGGAAGCGCTGGAATATGGCATGGCAGGTGTCAACACCGGGTTGATTTCGAACGAGATGGCGCCGTTCGGCGGGGTAAAGCAATCTGGCCTGGGCCGTGAAGGCTCGAAGTTCGGCATCGATGACTACACAACGCTGAAATACACTTGCCTCGCGGGGCTATGACTGTGTCTGGGCAAGCGCCTCGTGCGCGAACGCCATGCCGGCGACGGAGACCGTGAAGCCCGGCGTCATGGAACGACACACCGTCAGATGCGCGCGTAGATCGAACTGCCGATCGTCAGCGAAGTTGCCGTGGTCGACGCGAAACGGATCTCATAGAGGTCGCGTCCAAAATTGCCCGGCACCTTGATCGACATGCCGCCGAGCGTATCACTCACCGGCACGAACAGTTGATAGCGAAGGTCTTCGTTGCCGTACAGCACGTAGCCCGGGAGTTCGGCGAGTGTTGCGAAAAACGCCGGCGGATTGCCAAGAACGACAATCGGAACCGCGCTCGGCGAATCGTTGGTCAACGTCCATTGTGTGCCGACGCGTTGCTGCCACGCGCTGTCGAGCGCCGCCAGCGGGGCGAGTTGCTGACCGACCGGCAGCGTCAGATACGCGTAGCCCGCGCCCGGCACGACCCGCTTCATCAGGTAGCGATAGTTGAACGCATTGCCTTCGCTGTCGTTGCCCGACACGACTGCAAAGCGGTACGACGCCGTATCGGTATCGCTCCACCACCAGCCGTCGCTGCGGTACTGGTATCCGCCGATCTCCGTCCAGCCTCGCGTTGCGGCGTCCCACTGGTTGATCTGCAGACTACCGTCCGCGTTGGCGAGCACCTGATACGGCAAATCCGAACTGCCGTAGATGCCCGCGCCGCTCGCAATGCCCGGCCCCGATGCGACCGGCGGCGCCGTGGTGCCAAGCTTCGCCGGCAGCGACGAAATCGTGCCGTCTTCCTTCAACGCCGACAGCACCAGCGTCTCGGCAATCGCCCGGGCGTTGTAGCCCGCATTGCCGGTCACCAGCAGCGCGAACTGCGAGTTGGGCACAACGAAAAATTCGGTCGAGTAGAAAGCAGTGCCGCCGTCCTTTTCCCAGCCGAGCACGCCTGCGGCGTTGAGCGCCGGCTGTACCACGGTGTCCCAGCCGAGACCCCAGCGCCATTCCGGCGATGGGTTGATCGTCAGGCCTTTGGTCTGATCCATGCCCATCTGCGCGATGCCCGCCGCGGACACGATGCGCTGTCCCTGAAACACGCCACCGCCGTAAATCATCTGCGCGAGATTCATCATGTCGGTGGGCGTCGAACTCAGTCCGCCGGTCGCGTATGCATTGACGAATTCCTGATGCTGCGTGCCGTTCACGTACGGCAGTGAGAACGATCCGCCGGACGGCACGCTCGTCAGATAGCTGGACTGCGTCATCTTCAGCGGTGCAAGAATAGCCGACTGGACGAAGTCCGCGAAGCTCTGGCCCGTCATGGCGAGCACGATCTGCTCGACCATCGTGAAGCCGTCGTTGCAATAGACCGCCAGCTCACCTGGCAAATGCTTCAGGTGCGAGTTGGCGAGTTCGGCTTGCGTGTCGGCGGCGTACCCGGCGACCGGCTCGAACGTGAAGAGATTGCGCCCATTCGTGCCGGGCAGACCGGATGCATGCGACAGCAGATGACGCGTGGTGATCTTCTCGTATTCCGGCGACAGCATCGTGAAGGTCGGCAGATATTTGACGATCGGCGTGTCGAGCGTGATTAGACCGCGATCGACGAGGATCGTCGCCGCCAGTGCTGGGAACAATTTACTGACCGAGCCAATGTTAAAGCGCGTCTGCGGCGTTGCCTTGATCTGCCCCGGCACCGACGCCAACCCGAACGCCTGCTGCCAGACCACAGTGTCGCCCTTGACCATCGCGATCGAGATCGCCGCGACGGGATTCGACGGATCGCTGACGGCCTGCTGGATCATCTGTTGACCGAGGGCAATGGTCTGCTGATAGGGCGTCGACTGGATGTCGCCGCTGCCGCAGCCGGGCAGCACCGCCGCGAGCATCCCGGCGCCGGTGTAGCCGAGAAACTGCCGCCGGCCTACGCTGAAAAGAATCTCGTGATTGCGATCGCACTTGGCCACAGTATTCCCTTTGCTCTAGTTGTTAGGACCTGCAAAAAAGCGCTTTTCTTCAGCTACGGCGCCGCCAGCATGGCAATGGCGGTCTTCGCAATTTCGACGCAGCGGGGCAGCGTCTTTTGAACGGCCTCCGTGCCCCAAATCATAGGCGTGCGGGCGAACTTGAGTAGCAACGTGTCGAGATGCTACGAAGCTTTGGCTTAAGAGCGCGCCCTTAAGGTACCAAATTCTGCTCGGCGCAGCACGTGATATTGTGCTGATGCAATCGCCGCCATACGATCTGTTTGGTTTACATCGCTTCGGCCTCATTCTCCATC
Source organism: Paraburkholderia dipogonis (assembly GCF_042680985.1). Taxonomy (NCBI): domain Bacteria; kingdom Pseudomonadati; phylum Pseudomonadota; class Betaproteobacteria; order Burkholderiales; family Burkholderiaceae; genus Paraburkholderia; species Paraburkholderia dipogonis. The sequence continues at coordinate 321,089 of NZ_JBHUFR010000034.1, forward strand.
ACGGGCACACTAGCTGGGTAAAGAGGTGGTTCGAAGGCTGCCATTGAAGAATGCAACGTCAGCTCACGAGTAAGTTCGCGGAACTGATGCACTCGGCCACTTTCAGATCATTGATCTTGTGGTTTCCGCGGGCTCTTTTGAATCTATTCGCGGTCGTTGAAAGCGGTCGATGAGCTGTTCGTCACGCTCGATGGCGCGTAGCGTGATTGCTCACGCGAAGTGCTTCCTCATGCACACGGCGGTAGACGGGTAGAGCCGCATGAACTGTGCCGTTTCACGTATTTCATCCAGCACGTCAGTCCACTTGACTGCGCTGTAGCCGTGATTTTCGAATAACCGTGGCGCGCTCGTCGTGAGTAACCACAAGCTGCCATAGTTGCTCGACCTGGCTTCCCGTTCGATGGGCAGAAGCAGAGGCTTGCCGAGGCCCGTTGCTCGAAGATGCAAGGCGACAGACAGCGATCAGAGCAACGCCTCGGCACCCAAAGGTTTCAGGCAGACGCTTCCAACTATCGCTGCTCTTTCGTGGACTGCAACGAGAAACCTCGGTAGCAGCACGGTCGTGACGTCCTGTGTTGGCAACCCGCACGTTGCCAGGAGACTTTTGATCCCAGCGAGATCGTCATCTTTGGCGGACCTTATTTTCATAGCGTGCTCCGTTCCCGTTCAGCAACCTTCCTTGATGCGTCGGCCGTCGAGCGCACGACGAACCTAAAGGCGCACGCCGATACCAGCGACACGCCCAAGCCCTCCCATTCGACGGGAAGATAGTTACCGGTCATTGTCCAGATTGCCGCTGCCGAGATCGGCGCGATGCCTTTTGCGATGTTCGACGGCATCGAAAGCAGGCCGCTTACCGCACCGTACCCTTCCGTCCAGAGGATATGCTGGACGATGGTCCCGCGCAAAATCGTCGCGCGGAGCACCGAGCGGATCGCGCTAGCGTCAACGCGCCATTCCCGGTTCGCATTGCTTCGCGGTTGCGCACATGCGGCTAGTCGAGCCGTTCGCGCTCGGCTGGCGATTCCGCCTGACGCTCGATGGGCGGCAGCCCGGCAATTTTTTCCGCCAGCATTCTTTCGTACACGCCAAAATGCAAATCGACTTCCTCCTGCGTAACCACCGTCACGAAGATGCGGACCTGCCCAGGCAGTAATCCGAGCACGACAGCGATCGCCGCTTCGAGTTGCGGCACGCACAGCCGGTCGTCCGCGAAGGTCGTGCCGACCGAGAGTTCGTACGCTTTCTCCTCCCGCACCGCCACATCCACGAGGCGGGCGCGGGCGCTCATATTGTTTTCGATGGCAAGGCGCATGACGTCTATCGCCGTGCGCATGCGCTCGGTCGGAAAACCCCTCGACGAGCGCAGACGCACGCGATGCCTGCCGAGCGTCAGCCAGTCTGAATCGAAGTCCATCGCTATCCTCCAGCGGAACAGATCTACGCGGAGAGTAGGGTCCCGGATTGTATTTTCAAGCGCCAAAAAATTTTTCACGGCACCCTTGAAATCCGTGTGGCAACGTCTATTTTTTATTTCGCTCAGGCAGTCGCGCGAACCGAGCGTCGCGCGCTGCGTGTTTCGATTTGTTTGCCCGCAGTGGGGTAGACGGACTGGAGCGCGTAGGCCCGTCCGTCTCCTCCGCCGCATTTTTCCGAGGAAACGACCATGAGTGATCTCTACTTCACGACCGATCTGTTCAGCCAGTTCGATCGTCTGCATCAGCAGATGGCGGCGCTGTTCGGCGGCAACCCTTCAAGTATCCGGACTGATCGCCTGTCGGCCTTCCCGCAGGTCAACGTCGGCACGACCGATGACACCATCGAGATCGTCGCCTTCGCGCCGGGCATCGACCCGAAGCAACTGGAAGTATCCATCGACAAGGGTCTGCTTACCATTGCCGGCGAGCGGCCCTCGGCGGCGCGCGCGGACGGCGACGCAACGCGTCACTACGCGCGGGAACGGTTCAGCGGACAGTTCCGCCGGGTGATCGAACTTCCCCAGCATGCCGACCCCGACCGTGTGGAGGCCCGCTATCTCAACGGCTGCCTGAGCATCAGTGTCGGCAAGCGCGAGTCCTCGAAACCTCGTGCGATTACCGTCCAGTAACAAAGACCAATGCAGAGGAGCTGATCATGAGCGATACCACCCAACTTACGCGCCCTGATGCCAGGACCGCAAGCACCGCAGAGCGAAGCCGCGAGGAAAAACGGCTGACGTTGAATCCGGCGGTCGATGTCATCGAGGACGTACACGGCGTGACATTATGGGCTGATTTGCCGGGCGTGGAGCGGGATAGACTGGAGATCAGGGTGCAGGATGGCAATCTGCGTATCGAAGCATCCGCTAACGTACCGACCCCGGAAGGGCTACGGCTACAGCACGCTGAAGTTCGCGTGCCGGATTTTGCACGTTCATTTACTCTTGGGCCGGAGTTCGATACGTCAAAGATCGAAGCGAATCTCAAAGACGGCGTATTGAAGCTGATCATTCCACGCCGTGAAGAGGCTCGACCGCGGCGCATTGAGGTTGCCGTAGGTTAGAGGCGCTTAGCAAGCCGGGAATTCGCAGCGTGGAGACCGGTTCTGATTGTTGGCTTCGATAAGGGGAGAATCAATGCTACGAACAGAACGGTTTCGTCTGGGTGCAAACAAGCTCCTCGAAGACATCGAAGCAAGCCTGCTTGCCGCCACGCCCAAGTGGTCGTTTGCAAAGAACCGCCGCGAGTCTTGTGAACTCGCGGCGTTTTCTCCGACCATCGTCAGTGCGATCTATACGACGATAGTTGATAGTCGATCATCCATCAGTAGTCCCACTGAACCGGCACGAAACGGAAGCTTTCACCCTTCTTTGCAATGTGACCGATAGACGGGAACGCGACATGCGCTGCGGCAAGCAGAGCGCCGGTCTCGGCGGCTTCGTTGAGCAGCCCGATACGCACATCCGCAGCCATCTCAGGCTCGTGTTCGAAGCCATTTTGCCAGCGGGGATTGTCGAAGTTGACTTCAAAAATCGCGTCGCCTACGAACGTCAGCCTCTCGCCCTTTGATGCGACGTCCACGACGCAGTGTCCCGGCGTGTGTCCACCCGTCACGCGGGCCGATACGCCCGCTGCGACTTCCACGGTCTGGTCGAACCGAACGATGTTTTCGCCATACAGTTCCACAAACTTTGCGGCAGCCTTGCGGAGTGCGGGAGGAACCGTTTCCGGCATTACCGTCTTGCTGAAATCGGGATTTTTCCAGAACTCCACTTCCGCAGCCGACACGTGAATGCGCACGTCTGGACGTAGCTTGGCCTTCACGCCGTCAACGTTCAGACCGCCGACGTGATCCATGTGCATATGCGTAACGACGATGTCGGTGATCGCAGCCAGATCGATGCCAGCCGATTCCAGTCGCATCACCGACCGGCCGGCGCGCGCGAAGTACTCGAAACCGTCGCCCACGCCCGAGTCGATCAGGATCAGGCGTTGGCCGCTGCGCACGAGCGCGACATTCAGCGCCCAGTCGAACATGTCGCGTTGCAGGAAACGCCCATCGAACCATGCGTTGCGCTCCGCTTCGCTCACGTTCGTGGACATGGTAGAGGTCGGCAGCGGCAGGACGCCATCGCTGATCAGCACGACATCGACATCACCCACGCGTACCGCATAGCGGGAAGGCACGAGTTCGCCTGAACCTTCTTTGCCAAGATTGGCGGTGACAGGCTGCACGTTACGGGTTGTTTCGCTCATGGCAATAGTCCTCTCAATCGGTGGGGTAAGCAGCACTTGGCGCCACGCTTCACGAACACGAGCACGAATTTCGCGAGCTTCGTGTCGCTTGCGTTTCGACTCGACCGTGAGAGTGATTCTAGCCAGCGGGGGTGAACGCCAGTAGCGTCGCGTGTGTGCTTAGCGTGTTGTCCGTACGGCAACAATCGACGAGTGTGAGGAGGGGTGCCGTAAATGTCAGCACGGCGCTCGACAGCCATTGAGCGATGTGTGCCGATGCCGCTCGGAGTCCTTCGAGCGGACATCGACGCACTCTATGATTCGAATGCAGACCTTTGCCGATCTGGCGTGGACGTTGGCGTCCGATTGCAAATCTGACGCGTATTCGTTGTATGCGGCGTGTAGGCAACTGCAGGCCCGCGATCGGACGCCAGGGACGGCGCCGCCAACAAGGCGAAGTAGCGGCATGAATGATGAGACGTCTCAGGCCGCCCCGGGTCAATCTACGGCCATCGCAATGACAGTCAGCTTCCGCCCGAAGCGGGGTTCGTCGCCGATGCTGGCGTGGCAACGCTGGGCTTCTTATGCATCGGCTTCTTGTGCGTTGCTGTTCCCGATGTCCCCATGCTGTTTGTTCCGGACGCACCCGAAACCGTGTCCGTTGAGCCGTTTGCATTGGGCTTACTCATGCCTGTTCCGCCTTGACCTCCGGCAGCCCCTCCGCCCGCGCCCTGTGCATAGGCACCTCCGGAGATGGCTACAAAGAGAGCCGAAATGAAAATGCCTTTTATAACTTTCATGAGAGTCTCCTCAAAGATATAGCGATTGCTGGATCGGAACGTGCATCCGCGTCTTAGTCCGCGCAATTCCCATGCCCTCGCATCGCGGCGCCTGAAGATTGCGCCTCCGCATTCATGTTCAACATTGCCTTCGTAAGCGGCGCCGGTTTGCGAGTTCCTGGGCATGTCATTGCATGGCATTCCCAACGGCGCTGGATGTCGACAAACGGATGGCTTTGCTACGCGAATCCCATGGCGGTCGAGGAGTTGCCAAGATACTTGGCGTCACAACGACATCGACTGATGGCTTGTCTGCAGACTCGTTGAGCTACTGCAGCTTCAGACGATCAACTTTGACGTCACGGGTTGCCAGCGCGAAGCCGCCCTGTCGGTTGGAATGTGTCGAGCCGTTTTTAACCGGTCGCGCGCCAGTAATAGCAAACCTACCGTCAACTCGAGATCGTCCAGGTCGACCGGCTTCCGCCGGAATTGAGTCCAAACGGGCTGTATCTGGACAGGTAAGATTTCCGCGGAAAGCAAGACCACAGGGATCTGGGCAAGTGCCGGATAGGATTTGAGACGTTGACATAACTCGACACCATTCATCCGGGGCATATTCCAGTCAGTAACGATCAAATCAGGTATCTGTCGCGCCGCGGTCTGCAGGGCGGCCAGTCCATTTCCCGTTAACAACACGCGGTATCCACGCCACTCAAGCGCGAACTGGAATAATTCCAGAAGCCCGGGTTCATCGTCGACGACAAGAATGGTTGGCATGGCGCGCTAAGTGGTTGCCTGACATCACCGCGCAACGACCGTGCCGCGAACAGATTCTTGCGGGTGAGTCTCGATACAGGAATGGTTTTGCCTGAACGCTCGTGGTCACCGATCATCGGAGTACGCATCCGCTGAACGGCGACCGGCTGGTCTCTAATGCCAGAAAAGCGCGATCAGAATAATGATTGGAATGGGTACGCCGAGCATGTAAAGAAGAATCGAGCGCATAACATCTCCTCCGGTAAGTTGAAGTTTCAATCAGAGTTGGCGTACACGGCCGCCATGCGTTGCCATCAGACTTGCTGTGAATGCACCCATCAGAAGCGAGATGAATAGCCATAAGGAAGCGCCGATCGTGACTTTGCGCGCTTTATCCGCGGCGTCCTTGGCCGCAGCATCGAGGGCGTTGATCTTCTGAAGCAGGCGCGTGTAGGTGGTCACCACGCGAGCTTGTGCCGCTGCCTGCGTCAGCCCCGTACGTTGCGCAACAAGCTGGCTCAAATAGGCGGTATCTTCCGGCGACAACTGATCTCCCGTTGCCGCGCTGTTAAGGAATATTCGCGCCGTTTCCGCACGCGACGCGTCGTTGCGGTCTTCCGCAGTGGCGGGCGCGGCAGGTGAAGCTGCCGGGGGCATCCGGAACAGCGAATCGATGAAATAGCCAAGCGGCCATGTGTTCGTCGCAAGTTCTGCATTGCCGCGTGGCATCGTTCCCATCGAAACCGGGCCGCCTGTTGCGGCTGCCGTCGTGGCGGCCTGCCCAGCAACCCGCACGATGCCCGATACGCCTGATGTCAGTATGGCAGCAGTGAGAAGCGTCGCCACTGCCCAGCTCAAGAAACCATGTGCGGTGTCGCGGAAGTGAATTTCATCAGCGTCGACTCCCAGCCAGCGGTTGCGCAGGCGCCCCGCAAGATAACCGCCTAGCCCCGACGTGAGAATCGACGTGACGCATACCCATATCACGGCGGCAAAGCCGAACGCCTTTGCATTCGAAGTCCCCGACGACCACGGGGAAATGGACGTTAGCCCGAGGCCGGTGCCCAGCGTCAGCAGGATGAGCGCGAACGCGGTCGCGCCGGCGCCGCCGGCAAACACCGCTCCCCATGAGACGGCGGCTTCGTGTTGCCGGACTGACAGCGCAGGGTCTTTCGCTGCCAGCGCGTAGTCGGCGGGTTCTCTTGTGCTGTTCATTGATAGCCTCCGTTGCCGTGTTGATCCGCCGTTGGTCGACGCCGACCCGTTCGCGGCAGCGCGATGCTGCGCGGCATGAATCGTCCGGATAGGCAGCATTTTTTGTGCCGCCGGGCTCTCGCGGCGAAGCGTGGTTGTCGGGAACAGTCGTTGCGCGCCAAGGTTCTCAGCCTGGGTGCGCTACGCGAGAAACGGATCAAACCGCCAAAACGCCATAAAAAACTGGGCATTGAGCGTGGGCAGCATGGCATGTCGATGCTGCCCTCGCGTTAAATCAATCAGAGAGGCAATCATGAAAGCAGCAAGTAGAGCGGCAGTTTGTTCGGCAATTCTGTTGGCGTTCTGCGGCACCGCGTTCGCACAGGGCACAGGCGGATCTGGAGGCGCTGGAGCCGGTGGAGGAGGCGGCACTGCCGGACAAGGTGGCGCCGGCATGAGCACGCCTAACCCCGGCGGTACGACGGGCACGAGTTCCTCGTCGAAGGGCACGACGAAAAAATCGCCCACCCGCATGCCGCAGAACGACCCGCACGCCAAGGGCGCATCGGACACGGCCGCGTCAGGCGCGCAATGAGTCGTATGGCGCCCTCGTGGCGCCCCAAGGTTCGCAATAGCGCGAAAGCTACGGGTCCGGGGACGAGTGCGCCGACGCGCGAGCACAACGGCAGGTTACGCGCGGCGCGTTTGCGAGCGCGGCGATCAGGGTGAGCGCAATAGAGTGCGCCTGTACCCGCAAAGTCGGACGCGATCGTGCAGTGCTAAATCACTGCGAGCAACGCAGCCTGGTGCGCCACGCAGAGCCGCTTGATCAGGACTGGCCCGCCGGGCGTTCGGTAGACGTGGCCATTTCTCCAGGGCGGCGCAGCATCTTGTCGACCTCTCCCGCATGCATCTCTTCGACATGAATCATCTGCCGGGCAAACTCCTCGAGTGCAACGGAGCGGTCCTCGACCAGCGCAAGCAGTTCGCGATAAAGCGCCAGCGCGAGGTTCTCCGCTTGCAGCGATTCGCGCAGGATCGACGCGATGTCGAAGGTGTGCGAGTCGAGGAGGGGACTGATCGCAAGCGACGGATAGGCGCCCAGCGTGGTAATCCACTCTCCGACTTGCTGTGCGTGCAATAACGATTCGTCGGCCTGCTCACGCAGCCACGACTGGATTGGAATCCGTCCGAATCCGAAAACAAGAAACGAGTAGTGGGTATATCGAACGACGCCGGCCAACTCCGATTCAAGAATCCGGTTCAGCACCGCAACGACGTCTTCTTTGTCTATCTCTGCCATGGGTATCTCCTTTTATGGCATCGCAGCAGACCCGTTCCGCGATTCGCCGCCTTTTCCGCTGCACATCGCCTCGGCGGATACTGGTTAAATGTAGTCCCGCAAAGCGATCTTGCAAAGCGTTAGTTCGAAACGCACCCGTTCGCGTCGTCCGGCGGCAAGGGGACGTACTTTCCATGCAGAACCTGGCAAACGCGGAGCGCGGAGTCCTAAACGTGGAGCGGGTGACATCAGGCCGAAATTCCGTCCGGTCTGAGCGTCAAGAATACGGAGCTTGTCGCCAATGGCAGGAAACTTGGGGCCGCGCGAGCGCGATCCGTTTTTAGTCGATGCGCAGTTGCACGACAATGCCTGGCTCAAGTCAGGTGATAAAGGCGAATCGGAGTGACTGGTTCCGGCAGCGGTCGCCCACACAGTTCGAGAATAGAACGTTCGATATTGCGCGACATGGCATCGAGGGCGAGCGCGTTGGGCGCGACGGTAAAGGGCTCGGCCACCTCGCTGGCGATCGCCTCGAGCGCGATCAGTGTGTAGGAAATGAAAACACACAGCAGAGGCGTAAAGAATTCAGTCGAATCAACCAGCCCGAACGGCAACATGACGCAGTAGGCATAGACCGTCCGGTGCAGCAGAACACTATAGGAAAAGGGGATTGGCGTGGAGGCGATGCGCTCGCATCCTCCAACGGCTGCACCTAGTTCGTTGATCTGTGTATCCAGCATCCAGAGCGTTGTCTCACCTGTTCGTGCTTGCCGTTCTGTTTGCGCGAGTTCCCGGCGAATGTCATTAAGAAGTGCCGTGGGTTTGTACTGTTTCGCGCGTAACAACTCGGCTTGATCTCGCCCGAGTAGGCGCACGAGATCTGGCATCGCATCCGTGTTCCGTAATTCATGTTTAAGGGCATAGATGAAGGCAATCATCGTCTGAGCGATTTGAAAGCCGTTCGCTTGCTCCGGAACGTAGCAAAGTATCTGTGACGTCAGCGCTCGTGTAGAGATGAGCAGGCTGCCCCATAAATGACGTGCTTCGTTGAAACGCCCATAGCTCGCGTTGTTGCGGAACGCGAGAAAGATAGCAAGGGCAAGGCCGAACAAAGTGAAGGGGGCGGTATTGAGCGGAATTTTTTCCCCAAAAATCCTTCCCTGTGTAAAGACCGCCAGGGTGCTGACGGCCGCCATGAAGAGAAGCTGCGGGATGATCGATTGAAGAACGGAACCGTTCCACACAAACAGCAGGCGGAACCAGTTTTCACTTGGCCTTACGATCATGATGTGCTCTTGTTATGAACAGAATAACGCATCCGTATAGCAGGCGAGTGCCTGTTCGCGCGATACGAGTCAATGGTAGCCGGGGTCTCCTTCACGTACCTTCCCACGGAATACACGATATTGCATGGCGTTATAGACCAGAATGACCGGTAGCACGATAACGGTGCCGACGAGTGCAAAGAGCTGGCTCGAATGACTCGACGAAGCATCCCAGATCGTCAGCGAGGGCGGAATGATATACGGCCAGATACTGATGACGAGACCGGTGTAGCCGAGAAAACAGATAGCTAGTGTGAGAAGGAATGGCATTGCTTCGTGTTGTAGTCGCACCGAGCGGAGAATGCCCCAGACGCAGAGAACGACAAGTATCGGCACGGGTAGAAACCACCCGAGTTGCCCGCTTCCAAACCAGCGCTTCTCCACCGCGGGCAGTCCGATTACGGTCCACAGGCTGACGATTCCAATTGTCGCCAGCAGCGCGATCACGAGGGGCCGCATCAACTCCCGCATCTTGCGCTGCAATTCCCCGTCTGTCTTGAGGATAAGCCAGCCACACCCTAGCGTCGCATAGGTCATCAGTACGCCGATGCCACAGAAGAGGCTGAACGGCGAGAGCCAGTCGAACGGTTCGCCGACGAAGCGGGAGTCGGCAATCCTGATGCCCTGCAGCAGCGAGCCTAACGTGATGCCCTGGCAGAGAGCCGCGAGTGCCGAACCGCCGATAAATGCAAGATCCCATGCGTGCTGCGTGCGCTTCGCCTTCGCCCGAAGTTCGAACGCGGCGCCGCGAAAAATCAGACCCACCACCATCAGGATCAGCGGCATGTAGTTGGCAGGCAGGAGCGTCGAATAGACAACGGGAAAGGCGCCGTAGAGTCCGGCGCCACCAAGGACCAGAAACGTTTCGTTGCCGTCCCAAACGGGGGCGACGGTATTGAGCATGACGTGCCGATCACCCTTTTCTTCAAAGAATGGAAACAGCAGACCGATACCCAGGTCGAAGCCGTCGAGCATCACATAGATAAAGACGCCAAGTCCGATAATGAACGCCCAGACAACGGGAAGATCGATTTGCATGACGTCATTCTCCTTCCAGCACGTCCAGGGCACGATTGTGCAATTCGGGGTACTTCAGCGACTCGCGTGTTTCCAACCCTGCGGAAGGACCTGCCTTCATCATCTTCAGCATGTAATAGACGCCCGTGCCAAACACAAGGAAGTAGACGATGACCAATATCAGCAAAGTGACGCCTGCTTGCTGGCTACCAATCGGCGACACGGAGTCCACGGTGCGCACTACGCCATAAACTGTCCAAGGCTGTCGGCCGACCTCCGTCGTGATCCATCCGGCTAGCAGTGCCACGATGCCGGACGGCCCCATGCACAACACGAACCACTGATACCAGCCAGCTTCGTAGAGTCTGCCGTTTCGCCTCAGCAGCAGGCCGACGACCGCGGTCAATAGCATCAGCATGCCGAGACCGGCCATGATGCGGAACGTCCAGAACACGATTGGTGAATACGGGCGATCCTCCGGCGGGAACTCTTTCATTCCGCGAATCTCCCCGTCCCAACTATGTGTCAAGATCAGGCTGCCGAGGTGAGGCACCTGGATCGCGTATCGAGTGACCTCCGCGTCCATATCGGGCAGGCCGAACAGGTTCAGTGCGGTGCCGCCATGCTCGGTTTCCCACAAACCTTCGATGGCTGCAATCTTCACTGGCTGATACTCGCGTGTGTTCAGGCCGTGTGCGTCACCGACTAATATCTGAATTGGAGTGAGTACCAGCAGCATCCACAACGCCATTGAAAAGCTACGCCTGACCGGCACGTCGCGCCTGCCATGGAGCAGATGCCACGCACCGCAAGCGGCAACGATGAAAGCTGCGACGATGAACGCAGCAATGGTCATGTGTGCAAGCCGGAAGGGAAACGATGGATTGAAAATCACCTTGAACCAATCTACAGGGACAATGCGGCCATTTTCCATGGCGAATCCCTGCGGCGTTTGCATGAAGCTGTTCGAAGCGAGAATCCAGAACGTCGAAATCAGCGTCCCCACAGCGACCATGAACGTGGCAAAGAAATGTGCACGAGGACTTACGCGGTGCCAACCAAACAGCATGATCCCGAGAAAACCGGCCTCGAGAAAGAACGCAGTGAGAACTTCATAAGTGAGTAGCGGTCCGGTGATATTGCCGGCAACCAAAGAGAATCCGCTCCAGTTTGTGCCGAATTCATAGGCCATCACGACACCGGAGACGACGCCCATTCCGAAGCCGACGGCGAAAATCCGCGACCAGAACAGGTACATGTCCTTGTAGGCTTTGTCGCCCGTCAGCAAGAAGCGCCATTCCAGCACGGCGAGGAAGCTGGCCATGCCTATACTGATCGCCGGGAAGACGATATGAAATGAAACTGTGAACGCAAACTGCAACCTGGCGAGATGAAACGCGTCGAAGATTTCCATGATCGGTCAAAAGCTCCAGCTGATGACAGCAAGCGTATAAATACGGACGACATGCGACGGTGCTACGACGCGCGGTGAATTCGAAACTCCCCGAGAAGGTATTTCCTGGAGACAGCAAAGCCAGAAGGGTGGGCTGGCGAGGCGCCTCTTTGCTCGGGCGGTCTTTATCTTTCGCCGCGCGAAGTCGCGCTCGTCATCGGGCCGCCCGATTGCCGATAGACCGGCGCAGCGCGCCGGCATACCGGATAAGCGGGACCGTATAAACTTAGTTCGTCGCCACGCGTTCTACCCGCACCGGCACCGATTTGTAGGAAGGCGTACCGCTCTCTTTGTCGATATAGTCGAGTGGAACCAGAACATTGGCTTCTGGGTAGTACGCGGCGACAGAACCTTTCGCGATGTTGTAGATGATCGCGGTAATGTTCTTCAGCTTAAGCGGTCTGCCAGAAGTGTGTGTTTCGATGTCCACCAGGTCGCCATGTTCGATGCCTTGTTCGGCCATGTCGTCCTGGTTCATAAAAAGGACATCGCGTCTGCCGAATACTCCCCGATAGCGATCGTCCATCGCATAGATGGTTGTGTTGTACTGGTCGTGGCTGCGGATCGTGATGAGGCGCAGCACGTTTTCAGCACCCAGAACGTCGGCATCTTCTTTCACGCCGCTGTATACCGAGAACATCGCCTTTCCGGTCGGCGTGTGCCACTGTCGCTCGGTGGGGGGAAGCGGCAGCCGGAACCCGCCCGGAACTCTGATGCGCGCGTTGAAATCCTCGAAGCCAGGGACGGTCTGTTCAATCAGATCCCGGATCTTGTCGTAGTCGGAGATGAGCTCCATCCACGGCAATCTGCTATTGGGCAGCGTGGCACGCGCGATACCCGCGACGATTGCAGGCTCCGAGCGCAAGTACTCAGATGCAGGCGCCAGTTTGCCTGACGACGCGTGGACCATCGACATCGAGTCCTCGACGGTGATCGATTGCCGCCCTCCAGTCTGGATATCGAGTTCTGTTCGCCCAAGACAAGGGAACAGATACGTTTCCTTCGAGACCAGCAGGTGCGTACGGTTGAGCTTGGTGCCGATATGCACGGCCAGATCGAGTTTGGCCATCGCGGGGAAGGACTGCTCGGGGTCCGGCAACGCAACGGCAAAATTTCCTCCAAGGCAAAGGAGCGCCTTCGCCGTGCCGTCGATCATGGCCTGCATGGCCTGAACCGCATCGTGTCCATGCTCGGAAGGCGGGGTGAAGCCGCATGCTGTTTCTATCAGTTTGAGGAACGCCTGTGAGGGCTTTTCGGTAATGCCGACGGTTCGGTTCCCCTGGACATTGGAGTGTCCGCGCAGCGGGCAGATGCCCGCGCCGGGTTTTCCGAAGTTGCCGCGCAGGAGTAACAGGTCGGCGATCAGACGGACGTTCGCTGTTCCCTTGTTATGCTGCGTGACGCCCATGCCGTAGGTCACGATTGTCGCATTGGATTTTGCATAGGCGATGGCCACGTGCTCAAGATCCGCGCGGGTGAGGCCGCTTGCTTTTTCTATATCGTCCCAGGACGTCGCCTCAAGATCTGCGGCGAAGGCATCGAACCCCTCCGTATGGGTCGCGATAAATTCCTGATCAAGGACGTTTCCCTGTTCAGCTTCCATCTGGAGCAACGCTTTCATGACGCCTTTTAGCGCCGCTGCGTCACCGCCGGCGTCGACCTGGAAATAGGTCGACGCAATCCGCGTCGACCCAAAGGTCGCCATTTCCAACATGCTCTGCGGGTCGGCAAAACGCTCCAGTGCGCGCTCCCGCAACGGATTGAACACGATGATCGGCACGTTTCGTCGTGCGGCTTCATGGAGTGTGCCCATCATGCGAGGGTGATTCGTGCCGGGATTGTGGCCGATCGCAATAATGAGTTCCGCCGAATCGAAATCGTCCAGCGATACCGTACCCTTGCCGATTCCGATCGACTGCGGCAATCCCACACTGGTCGGCTCGTGGCACATGTTCGAGCAATCAGGGAAATTGTTCGTGCCGTATTCGCGCGCGAACAGCTGATAAAGGTATGCAGCTTCGTTCGAAGCGCGGCCCGACGTATAAAACTCGACCTGATCCGGTGATAGCGCGCGCAGGATCTCACCGATGCGTGCGAACGCATCTTCCCATTCGACAGCGCGATATGTATCAGTCGCGCGGTTGTAAACGAGCGGATGCGTGAGCCGTCCCTTGTCCTCGAGTTCGTAGTCGGTCATTTTCAGAAGCGAGCTGACGGTATTGCTTGCGAAAAATTCCGGAGGCACACGTTTAGTGGTCGCTTCCCAGGTGACAGCTTTTGCACCGTTCTCGCAGAACTGAAACGTGGAGCGGTGTTCCTTGTCGGGCCAGGCGCAGCCCGGGCAGTCGAATCCGGTAGGCTGATTCGTTCGGAGCAGCGTAATCGGTGCCTCTATGCTCTCCATCTGATCGTGAATCGCCTGAGCGGTCGCCTTGAGTGCGCCCCAACCACCGGCGGGACCTTCGTACGGCCTGATGCCTGGCACGTCGCGTAGCTTGGCCACATGAACCTCCAATGAACGAGCGTAGTCCTGCTAGGGACGGGATAGCCTGGATGGCTTTAGGATTGCGCCGCTTCGCGGCTTACGATATGGCTGCTTCTACGATTCAGTTTAGTTAATTCAAATGCATGCGCAAGATGAAAATAACCTCGCATCCGGGTTAATAAAAGTGTCGATAGGTTTTGTCGTATATAGCGGCAATTAAATAAATGCACTGCATTTTATTTTATGAATAATTGTTATATTTATACGGATTTCAATAGGTTCGACTATCCAGAAAGTATTGCGTATTTAACGAGCGGCCTCTTGCAGATCACGTGGGCTAATTGTCTTACAAAAATACACATCGTCACCTGATGCAGCATTCAGTCCTGGATAAACCGAAGTCTCTCTTCGTCCCGCCTTCCTCAGATACGAATCCGCCGCTGTGTTGACCGTGACGTCCCTCTTCAAGGTAGTGCATACGCGCTGAAAATAGCAGGCATCAAGGCACGTGGGTGAGGGTGGCCACGGGACCGGCCTTTGATTTGATTCTATTGACAAGTCGAACCATTGTTAACGTCTGTCGGCCCGATAACATCTATTGGCGTAACCGGGCACGGAGATCGGCTTCGCCGACAAAGCTGGAAGAATGTCGTCGCCGCAACTTGCCGAATCCGCACATCGTTGGCGAGGGCGTGTCTCGCGGCCTGCAAGTACCAGGGGCGGCAAGATTTTATTTTCGCATCATCGCCGCTATTAATAGGCGAATTGGTAATACGAGGAGTGCGGTGGCTCCGACTCCCAGGCACCAGAGGATCAACATCCACTTCAGGTCGCTTAGGAAACCCGTACGCCGACTCGATGGCTCTCGCTTCATGATTGCGTTTCCCTTCACCAATTCCGTTTACGCTCGACCGCGACCATCGGAACTCATTCGACTCCGACAATTACACTGGCGCCCTTGAAGATGGCAGTCGCAGGCTTTCCGACGGCGAGACCAAGTCGATCCGCGCTGTCGTTGGTCATGATCGAAACGATTTTTGCGCCTTCTGGCACGCTGATCTCAACCTCCGCATTCACGGCGCCTTTGACCGCTGCCGAAACCGCTCCTGCAATGCAGTTCCTTGCAGATATCTTGTGGCGGTCGAAGTCGACCAGCACAAGCACCGACGACGCCTTGACGAGAGCGAATGCCGTCGAATCCCGCTCGAGTCCCAACGAGGTGGCGTCTGTTGCAAGGCGAACGCCGGTAAAAGTGAAATCGCGGATGCCAATCGAGCGGACTTCATTGCGTATAGCATAGGCGGAAATTGAAAAGCTCAGACCGGCGCCAATCACAAAATTTGGTCTCTGTCCGCGCCATTGAAAAAGCGCACGGTGGCTCGTCTGCTCACTTGGCTCGGTGTTTCGCGCTTCGCGCCTGCGCGGAACGCAGTGGGACTGCCTGCAAAATCAGCATCAGAGCGGTTTTTTCGTGCTAGTCTTTTTGGACAGCTAGCAACGGAGGCGACGATGGCCGATACCATAGAAGGCATCAGGGTCGTACATTTGGACGGACACGAAGCGGTGAAATTCGGCATCAAAGTTGACAGCGTCCATCACTTTTGCGTTGTGAGCAAGAAAGTACTGCACGAGCTATCGCCGTCGGGTGGGCATAAATCCGATCTGGTGCAGGAGTTCGAGCAGCATCGCGAGCTCATATACGAGAAGGCCGCAGCCGCGATTCGAGGCGGCTTGAAGGGCGAGCCACTGCAGCTGAACGCTGAGGTCTTCGTGTCCTGACGCAACTTGCGCTACCGGCGCGACACACGTTGCGCAGTATCGCGGCGTGGCTGCACAGTGACTGTTGGCGTGTCGCAGGCGCGATGCATTTGCCCCAATTCCTTGCATGGGGACATCGAGCGGATAATCTGACCGATTGTTATGGAGACCCTCGCGTCGCATCGCGTCCGGAAGGCATTCGCGGTCGAGCACTTTATTCTGATCCGCACCGATGGCAAAAAAATTGCCCGCCGGGAGGAGTGATCAGGCGGGCCAGAGATCGAACGAGGGCTGTGGCTGGCCGAGGTAGCCGAGACACACGCACGATGTTGGACAAAAGTAGACCGAAGGTCAATCCTCACCTCCCGATTCGTAATATCGGACTGTTCGATCGGTGCCGCGTCTCTGGCTTCAAGTCAGCGCCAATTTGGGTGGTCGACCGCTGCGCTTTGCGGCACAAGAGGATGCCGGTGAGCGCTGCATCTGCTGTTCGATCCAGGATATGCCAAGCCCTCAGAAGCTGCGGCGCGCCACTTAATGACTGACACTCGTGCCGTGGTCGTCGTCGCCCGCAGACGATAATTGGTTTGCTCGAACGTAGAACTATCACCCCGACCGCGAGCATGACGATGCCGCAGGTCGTCATGAAAACATGCGCAGAGTCACCGGTGCCATCGCGCGGGATCATGTCACGCGCAAAAGATGCCATTGCGATATAACGCGGAAATCGAACCGCTAGCGACCCGGGCGCAAGTCCCGTACCGTCATCTCGAGCACTTCGAGGTATAGGAACATCAACAGCAGATCGATCAATAGCACCTGGCCGATCGGGAAAACTTCAATGATGGTTGTCAGGTCGAGCTAGCTGCTCAATGATTAATCGTGGTCCTTTTGCGTATCTTTCGAAAGGCTGCCGCACAGCCGATAGCTCGAATCGGAGATCCCGACATGGTAGTGCGTGCTCCGAGGCGCTATGTTTGATACGTGCGATGGTTTGCAAACGGGAGCTGAGAAATGACGCAAGAATTGATTGTCGCGACCTTTAAGGATTTGGACGTGGCAGAGAGGGCCGCAAGGGATTTCAGGAATTTCGAAATAGGTGATGGCGATTTTAAGATCGAGAGCGGCGTGATGGTCCAGAAAGACGTCGCGGGCAAATTAACGGTGATCGAAAAGTACACCCAGCCTTTTTGGGGCGCAGTCATTGGCGCTATAACAGGGGGATTGATAGGCTTGCTAGGCGGGCCAGTCGGCGTGATCGCGGGGCTCACTGTCGGCGCCGGCGCGGGGCTTGCCGGGCACGCGGCCGAGGCTATTCTGGACAGCAAACTGACAAAATCCATTTCCGATGAACTCCTGCCGGGCAGCGTCGCGTTGATTCTCGAAGTGAAAGAGCCGCCGCTGTTCGAGGTCGAGAATGTCGTGCTCGGCTACGGTGGCAAGCCGTTTCACCAGTCGCTTGCCTGGTGACGCGCGTATCTCGTCGGTGACGAATCCAATTTTGATGTGCCGGATGACATTCGGCTCTCTGACGGTGGGCACGGCGATTAACGCTTGCGGTATTCGACACGTGATCTTCTCCTCATTTCGCGTGGACAGAAAAATGCTACGTCACAAAAGATCGCGATCTGATAACAGAGCGTCCTCCGCGCTCAACAGCACGCCGCAGACAGGTGAACCCCCGACTCCTTCAGCCGATGCAGATCTCGACGAGGCGCTCGAAGCGACATTCCCGGCAAGTGATCCGATTGCAGTGGGTGGGGTGAGCCGGATTGAAACCACCGATGATTCCGACCTTAAACACGACTGACGGTTACGAGCCGTACATTCGGTCCGCACACTTGACAGACGCGCACCGATGGCATTTGATGAATGGTCAGCCCGTGTTGCGCTGACCGAACAGGCATGGAGCCGGCCCGTGACTTTCACTCGCCATACAATCATGTGGGAAGCCGCCGTCGACGCGATTGAGCGCGCAGAGCGGTTGCACAGGCAATTCTTCCGGCTGGCGGGTCAGCACGCCCGGGTACCCATCTGGGAGCCGCCCATTGAGGTGTTCGAACAGGATGGACGGCTCGTGATCGTGGTGGCGCTGCCGGGCGTGCCGCCCGACGTGGTCGGTCTGAATCTCGATGGCGGTACGCTGATTGTCGAGGCCGAAAGAAAATTGCCTCGCGCCTTCGCTGCGGGCAAGGTCCATTGCCTGGAAATTCCCTATGGCCGTTTCGAGCGGCGCATCCAGCTTCCAACCGGTCGCTATCGACTCGCGCAGCGCGACGCCGAACACGGATGCCTGGTGCTGAGTTTCGAAAGGCTGGATTGAGTCCGGCAAGCGCCGGCAAATCGAGGAACGAGGATGAGCGCGGACAGCGAAAACGAGACTTCCGAGTCCAGCCCGGCGAGCGAGGCAACTGCTTCGACATCTGCATTGCCCAATGAGCCCCTGATTCTGCTGCCGGTGCGCAATGCCGTGCTGTTTCCAGGTATGGTGCTGCCGTTTACCGCGGGACGTGGCCAGGCCAAGGAGGACGTGCAGGCCGCCGTCAAACGCCAGCAGCCGTTGGGTGTTGTGTTGCAACGCGATCCGCGGGTACAGGACCCGACATTCGATGATCTGAACACGATTGGCACCGTGGCGAACGTGGTGCGCTACGTCACCAGTCCAGAAGACGGTGCGCATCACCTGATCTGTCAGGGTGTCGAGCGCTTTCGCCTGATTGCGCCGGTGGAAGGTCTCGGCTTTCGGGCAGCGCGAGTCGAGTTCCTGCCCGAGACTACCGCAAGGAACTCCGCCGTCGACGCACGGGCGCTTGTTTTAAGGCAGCGCGCGGGAGAAATGATCGGACTATTGCCCAACGCGGGTGGCGAACTCGTAAGGGCGCTGGATGCCATCGAGCTGCCTGGCCTGCTCGCCGACACCATCGCTGGTTTGCTCGACATCCCGCCGGAGCGCAAGCAGGAGATTCTGGAAACGCTCGACGTCTGCAAGCGGCTCGACAAAGTGTTGGATGCCGTTGCGGGACGCATCGAAGTACTTCGTCTGTCGCAGGAAATCGGCGAGCAGACGCGTGGCCGGCTCGACCAGCGTCAACGTGAAATGATGCTGCGCGAGCAACTCAGGACCATCCAGAACGAACTCGGCGAGAACATCGAAAGCCGAGAGGAAGTCCGCAAGCTGACGGAGGCAATCGAAGCCGCTCACATGCCACCGGAAGTCGAGTCTCATGCGCGCAAAGAACTCGGCCGGCTGGAGCGGATGCCCGAGGCGTCATCGGAATACTCCATAAGCGTGAGCTACCTTGAATGGCTGACCGAACTCCCTTGGCCGCTTCCCGCAGAAGCGCCGATCGATATCGCTCGTGCTCGTCAGATACTCGATGAAGCGCACTTCGGTCTGGATAAGGTGAAGCGCCGCATCCTCGAATATCTCGGTGTCAGAAAGCTCAATCCACGCGGCAAGGCACCTATTCTTTGCTTTCTCGGACCGCCGGGAGTCGGCAAGACATCGCTGGGCCAGAGCATCGCACGCGCGCTGGAGCGGCCGTTCGTGCGCGTCAGCCTGGGTGGCGTGCATGACGAAGCCGAAATACGTGGCCATCGGCGTACGTATATCGGCGCGATGCCGGGCAACATCATCCAGGCGATCCGCAAAGCGGGCGCGCGCAACTGCGTGATGCTGCTCGACGAACTCGACAAGCTAGGGCAGGGCGTGCACGGCGACCCGGCCGCGGCGATGCTCGAAGTTCTGGACCCCGAGCAGAACGCGTCTTTCCGGGACAATTACCTGGGCGTGCCGTTCGACCTGTCGGCAATCGTGTTTGTGGCCACTGCCAATCAGATCGAAGGTATTGCGGGTCCCTTGCGCGATCGCATGGAAATTCTCGATCTACCCGGTTACACCGAGACCGAAAAATTCCAGATCGCCCAGCGCTTTCTGGTTCCACGTCAACTGGAGGCGTGCGGCCTGACTGCCGCACAATGTGAACTTCCCGATGAAGCGCTGAGAGCCATCATCCGCGACTACACGCGCGAAGCCGGCGTGCGAAGCCTGGAGCGGCAGATCGGCGCGGTCTTTCGCTATGTCGCGTTGCGTGTGGCCGAAGACCCGTCCATACATGAACGGATCGAGCCTGATCGCCTGTCGTCGATTCTCGGGCACCGTCGCTTCGAAAGTGAGGTGGCGATGCGTACGAGCTTGCCGGGCGTAGTCACTGGGCTCGCGTGGACGCCGGTTGGCGGCGATCTGCTTTTCATCGAAGCAAGCAGCACGCCTGGCGGCGGCAGGCTTGTGCTGACGGGGCAGTTAGGCGACGTGATGAAGGAAAGTGTCCAGGCCGCGTTGACGCTGGTGAAGTCGCGCTGCGAGTCACTGCATATCGACTGCACGAGCTTCGATAAGCGCGACATTCACGTTCATGTGCCGGCGGGCGCGGTCCCCAAGGACGGCCCCAGCGCCGGCGTCGCCATGTTCATCGCGATTGCATCGCTTCTAATGGGGCGAGCGGTGCGCAGCGACTGCGCCGTGACCGGCGAAATCAGCCTGCGGGGCATTGTCTTGCCGGTAGGCGGCATCAAGGAAAAAGTGCTTGCCGCATTGCGCGGCGGCATCAAAACAGTCTTGCTGCCCGCGCGCAATGCCCCCGACCTCGAGGACATTCCTGTCGACGCACGCAACCAGATGCGATTCGTGCTGTTGGAGACCGTGGACGACGCGGTGCGCGAAATTCTCGAGAACGAATCGGTGACGTCCAGTCGAAACGTCGATACATGAGTCCGCGAGAAAGAGTGGCGCCCAGGCGGGACAGTTTTACTAGATCGGATTAGCGGTATCACCGGCGAGTAGCAATTGAGGAAGTTGCGAGAATGACCATTCATCCATCGCGCGATCGAGTATCCACACCATGTCGAACCGATCTTCCGGCCACGACGAAGGAACGATTGGAGCGTCAGGTACGAGTCCGATTAACGACGGGATTACTTTGTGTTCCCAGGCAATCAGCACGATGCCGGACTGAGCCAGCACGTCGTTCATCAGCGCTGGCCCGTCGTCCTTCAAGTGCGTGGTGACGTAGTTCACTTGCGATGCTGCCTGTAGCTGAAGCAGGGCAACCAGCGGGATGACCGTCTGCATGGCTCGTTTGCTTTTGCTGGACGGACCCGTCCCTGGCGCGTACACGGTGGCCGGCTTCAGTCGCGTGGTGTGCGTCTCCTCGATCGGACAAAAGAATCGGGCCAAAGCCCCGGCTCGCTGCCAGCCGCGAACGCTGAGACTTTCAGCGTCGGCCTTTCCGTCCGTTTCAATGCCGATCCCTTCGTTGGGGTCTGGTTTCTCAGCGTGCCGGATAAACATGATTCGATGGGGTGACATGTTGCCTCCGCGATCGGGTTGAAGAACCTTCAATGTTGGGTGTCTGTCCTTCGCGCTGAATTTGTTGCCTGATCGGATTGTAAGTTCAAGGCTCCCCAAATTTTCAAATTGTTTCGAGAAGAGAACAATGAGCGCGCGTTATCTCGATTCCGATACTAAGAATCGGAGCGATGGAGCTTAGGGATCGGGATCGTCATTGATAATGGGATAAGTACGCACAGGCCGTCTTGCATCCACTGGGGTTAGGATAGGGTTCTCTGATCGACGGTTGCGAAGGGACCCAATGGCGCAGTATTCGCGAGTGAGACACTGCTGCCGGCCATTCCGTCGTGGATAGCTTGAAAAAGATTTGGAACGTGCAATCACCGTCAGTTCATTCTCTACCCACAACAGGAGAAATCTTGAGTCCCATATCTTCGCCGATCTCCGCCGCCCAACGCGCACTCGACACGGAGCCGCAATCTATCGACGCTCCATTGTCGGCGGCAGCCGCGTTCCTGGTCCTCATTGTGAAAGACGACGACGCGTCGATCGCAGCCGCGCGCTCCGTGGTGGCAAGCACCGGTGACCTCGTCAAGAATGTCAGGATCCGAACCGACGGCGGTGTGTTCACCTGCAACGTCGGGATTTCGCATCGTGCCTGGGGACCGCTTACCGGGAAACCCGCACCCAGTGAGCTCGCGCCGTTCAAGGAGGTGCGAGGTGCAACGCATACCGCGGTGTCCACAGCGGGCGACTTGCTGTACCACATCCGTGCTGAGTCTATGGGCGTGATCATCGAGTTCGAGAGGATTCTGCTCGAGGCCTTTGGGAACTCCGTCACCGCAATCGACGACGTTGCCGGGTTCCGTTACTTCGATGGACGCGACCTGCTCGAGTTCGTTGACGGCACGGCGAATCCCGATGGCCTGGACCTGCCCGCCGCCACCATCGTTGGCGACGAGGATCCCGACTATGCGGGCGGCAGCTATGTCGTGATCCAGAAGTATCTGCACGACATGGCTGCCTGGCACTCGCAGAGTGTGGAGACGCAGGAGGCGATCATCGGCCGTACGAAGTTCAGCAACAGCGAGTTGCCGGACGCAGCGCAGGGCCAGAAATCCCACAAGACGCTTTGCACGATCGAGGACGCGGACGGGGAGCACGACATCCTGCGCGACAACATGCCATTCGCCGTCCCCGGTCGCGGCGAATACGGCACCTACTTTATCGGCTATTCCCGCCACCTGTGGGTGATCGACAAGATGCTGGAACGTATGTTCATAGGTGATCCGCCGCCGCTTCATGACCGCATTCTTGACTTCTCAAAGGCTGTCACGGGTGTCACGTTCTTTGCTCCGGCCCGCAAGTTTCTGAGCGACCTGGCTGATTGAGGGGCGTCGTGTCGTAGCTCGAGCAGTGCTGTGTCGCGTCATCCTTGAAGGGCCGCTGGCCGGCGCACACCTAGGCTGCGGCATTGGCTTGGAGCGTGTAACTCTCAAAGGAAATTGCAAAGCTTCCTAACCTTTACTGCAGGTATGCCGCTATGGCCGGGTCGAAAGAAACGATCGCGCATGACCGCAGGTCATAGTGGATGAATGCAAAGTTGCGATCGATCATTACGCAAACAATCGACGATAGCTGAATGCCTCCGCATAGAATCAGTTGCCCAGCATGCTCGCGGCAAGATTCACGCAGAGACCCAGCACTGCAACGTTGAAGTAGAAAGACAGAATTGACTGTGCCAGCACGCCGCGACGCGCGCTACGCCCGCGCAGGCTGACGTCTGCGGTCTGCGAGGCGACCGCAATGGTGAATGAGAAATACAGGAAATCCCAATAGTCCGGCTGCTGAGGGTGATCGGGGAAGGCAAGTGCGGGAGCATTGGGATCGGAACTGTAGTAAAGACGCGCATAGTGCAACGTAAAAATGGTCGGAATCAGGAACCACGCGCCGAAAAGCGTCAGACCTGTAAGGAGCGAATGCAAGACCTTCGATTCGAAGCTCAGATCTTTGGTAGTGCCGAGTTCCAACACGATCGCGAGAATGCTGGCAATGGTCGCCGCGCAGACCAAGGCCAGGACCGTGGCCGCATTCTGGTCCTCGCGCCGGGCATGGGCTCGTACGTCTTCCTCGCTAGCCATGGCCATGTGAAACCAGATGATGACAAGGTACGTCCAAACTGCAACGTCCCAGCCTAACAGCACGCGCGATCCTGCGACGATGGAGCGGGGTGCGAACAGCGCTGCGCAGAGTCCAGCGAGCAACCCGACCATCATGTGTGGCCGATTCCGAAGCACTTGGGGATAGAGACTCATTGTATTGATTCCACCGTGGAATGCATCAGTCATTCTAATTCGGCCGTGCCTTTTACGGTTTGCCGACGCTCGGTTATGGCAGGCGCGGGGAGCTCAAGGCATCGGGCGTTCGGGCCTTATGAGATCGAAAGGTCGGCTTGCAAGTTTCACCTCGGAGTTGGTAGCGTCGAAGTGCGCCGTCATGGCACTGGTGGCGATCCCAAGCTCGGGCAGGTCGCCGAGATGCTCAACCTGAAATCGACATCGGCCGGAGACGTGTAGGTGAGCAGAATCGCTGTCGAGTTTGATCCGGACTGCATTGTCGCGTGCGTCGAGTTATCCGGCTTGTCGGACGGGCGATGTTCCATCAGGGCGCATGTGGAAAGAGTGGGTCGAACATAGCGCGAGCGGGGTCGGAACCCGGCCAAACTCGCTTGGTGCACGTGGCCGACCCCGGATGACACAGACGATCTGCGCCGTCCTTAGACGTATATTAGGAACGCGAAATACCAGTACATGAAGAGTCTTCGGTTCGAGTACGTCATCCCTTGAGCAGAGAATGGCTTTTGTTCGCTGAACACATGTCGCAATGCACTGAACGCTGGCGGGAGGTACTGCACATTACCATCACATAACTATCGAATATGGAATTGAAATACAAATGTGCTGCGAATGAAAGGGTGTAACGTCATTCCTGCATGGCGAGTTCTGATCTTCTCCAATTCTTTCGACAAATCAGGGAAAACATACCCGCTTTTTCCCTTTAGCGAAGGACGTGCGCGGTCGTATACCCCTTTGTGTAGCTGGGGGACTCCCTTCTACCCGCTTTCAATCTCGAGTTCTTACACTCGGCTTTCCAAGGAAACGGAATGAACAGTTTTACGCACACTATCAAGTTCAGGGTCATTCTCGCCATGGGCGCATGCGTGTTCCTCATGGCGGCCATTGGCATGTTTGGCGCGTTCGGGATTTCAAAACTTAACGCAGCTGTCAAGCATTCCTATTTTGGAAACACTTTGCCGATCATTGACCTGAATGATATGCGCGCGGCCCAACTGGACATTCGCCTCCAGTTGAGGCGAGTCCAGGTGTTCCGTGATCCTGGAAAGACCGCTGCATCGATCAACGCGGTCCGGACCGACCTTGAACGCATGGACCGGGCATGGAACCACTACTATCCGGATAGCGTTACCAGTGACCAGGAGCGGGTCATCGCCGAAAAGATCAAGGACGCACTGCCGCAGTACAGGGACATGACGAACGGGATTTCCACGACGGTCGGGGCTGGTAACACCGATGCTGCCGGTGAAATGATCGACAGGCAGGCGGAGTTCTCGAAAGCCTTGACCGGGCTCATCGCCGAGGTCATTGTCGTGAACCAGACTCAGGCAAAGCAGTCTACCGATGACAGTGAGGCAACGTTCAGAATCATCCTCGGCGTCGCGCTGGCGCTGGTGGCTCTCGGCGTCCTGCTGGCCGTTGGCGTATCGGTCTATCTCTTGCGTTCAATTTCGCGGCCGCTCGACAAGGCCATCGGGATCGCGAACGATATCGCTGAAGGCAAGCTCGAAAATCGGGTAGTGGTTGATTCAAAGGGTGAGTTCGGACGCCTTCTGGAATCGCTGGAAAAAATGGATCGACAACTCACGGACACCGTTCGCGGAATCAAAACCACAGCGGAGTCAGTGACGGTGGCTTCGCGGGAAATCGCCAGCGGGAACATGGACCTGTCCGCCCGCACTGAAGAGCAGGCGGCATCCCTTGAGGAGACCGCGGCCAGCATGACGCAGCTGACGGAGACGGTTAAGCAGAACGCTGACAACGCACGTCAGGCGAATGGCCTGGCCACGAATGCGACTGGCCTCGCGGATTCGGGTAACGATGCGGTCCTGTCCATGGTCGGGACCATTGAAAAGATCAGCAACAGTTCAAGCAAGATTTCGGAAATCACCGGCGTGATCGAAGGCATTGCATTCCAGACGAATATTCTCGCGCTGAATGCGGCGGTCGAGGCTGCTCGTGCTGGTGAACAGGGCCGCGGGTTCGCCGTCGTCGCAAGTGAGGTGCGCAGTCTGGCTCAGCGCTCCGCGACTGCGGCAAAGGAGATCAAGGAGTTGATCGGCTCATCCGTGGCGATGATAGAGGACGGCTCGAAACAGGCTGCAGACGTTGGTGCAACCATGGGTCAGGTGAAGCAGGCGATCAAGCAGGTTTCCGATATTGTAGGCGAAATCGCAGCGGCATCGGAGGAGCAAAGCCGGGGCATCGAACAGGTTAATCAGGCGGTTGGGCAAATGGATGAGGTAACGCAGCAGAATGCAGCACTGGTCGAGCAGGCGGCAGCGGCGGCGCAGTCGCTCGAAGAACAGGCAAGCAACCTGAAAGATGCCGTCTCGGTGTTCAAGCTCGCCGATACGGGATCGCCCGCGCCACGGCCCGCGGCTTCACAAAGGCCGGTGCGCATGCCGGTGTCGAAAACGCATGCTGTTCGGCCCGCGCTCCAGAAACCCAGGCTGTTCGCCGACGCCCAGTCCGTCAGTGCTGTCAAAACGGAAGCCGACTGGCAAACCTTCTGACGGTCCAGAGTACGGAGAGCAATGCTGGCTGTTTGAACTCCAGTATTTACTGTTCTTCAAACGGCGCTCACCGTTGAGATGCCAGCTAGACCCGGGGCCCGGCGGCCACGGGTATTCGTTCTTCTGGGCGACGTAAATGAAGTCATCGTTGTCGGCCCAGACGTCAGTTTTCAATCGATTCGCTTCAGGTATTCCCACGGGTAAATCCCCTGCGCGTGCCCGTCGCTGAAGACGATCTGCATGCCGTAGCCCATCGGCTGCATGTCGATGATCGCGACATGTGGCGATTCGAGTCGGGCCTTGGCGGAATGCGCCAGACGTCGGCAGGTCGAGCAAGGGCAGCGTTCTCGCAACGTCGCGTTATCGATCGATTGCGTGCGGCCGTCGTCCCACGTGAGGGACAATCGCCCGCTCGCGGCGTGGACCGTGATCTGTTCGGGGGCGTTCATCGCTGTGTGCTTTCGATTTGCGTCAACGCGATGCGCGCCGCTTTACGGACTTCCGGATCGGGATCCGTTGCGGCTGCCCGCAAGGCCGGCAGCGACGCCGCGTCGCCCAGTTCGCCAAGCGACAAGGCCGCTTCCTTGCGTAAATTGCTGATTGCATGCGTCAACAGCGAAGCGACCGCCGTGCTCGCGCTCGCGTCGCGCAGCTTGCCCAACGCGCGGACCGCTTGCAGACGGACTTGCCAGTAGTCGTCGTCGAGCGCGTCGAGCAACGCATCGCGCGCGGCCGCCGCGCGCAATTTGCCGAGCGTCGCCGCCGCTTCTTCACGGACCTGCCACGCGGCATCGCGCAAGGCGCCGAGCAACGCGGCAACGGTGTCTTCGGTCGACGCGGCGCCGATACCCAACGCGCCGATGGCCGCGCGCCGCACGGTGGCGTTCGGATCGTGCGCGGCGATGCTGGTGAGAGGCCCAAGCGCGCGCTCGCTTTTCAGCCAGCCGAGCACGCTCACCGCTTCGAGCCGCACGAGGTCTTCGCTCGCCGTCAGCGCGTGCAGCGCCGGTTCCAGTGCGCCTGCATAGCGCAATTCGCGTAAGCCGCGCAGCACGGCCTGGCGCACGAACGGATCCTGATGCGTGGTCCATGCCGCAAGCAGCGGCCCCGATCGCGGATCCTTCAGACTGGACAGACTCTGGGCGGCCGCTTCGCGCACCTCTTCGACTGAATCCGCCAGCGCCTCGCAGAGCGCCGCCACCGCGTCGGCGCGTTCCCACGCGCCGAGTACCTGGGCGGCCTGCGCGCGTACTTCCGCAGACGTGTCCAGACGCAACGCGGCGACGATCGGTTCGAGCACGGTCTCGTCCTCGAGGTCCGCGAGCGCCAGCAGGGCGATACGGCGCACGGCGGCGTCCGTGGATGTCAAACGCGGCAGCAGTGCGGCGGCTTCCGGATCGAGAGAGTCGGGGTCGAAGGTTAGCGGAAGCGAAATATCGGTCATGAATTCGGTGATGTCTGGAGTGGAACGGATAAAGCCCGTCATGTCGCCGCGGCGTCGCGCAGCAACGCGAGACATCGGCGCTTGATGTCGACGAATTGCGCTTCGGTCGTGGTCTCGTCGTCGCGTGGACGCGGCAAGGTCACGCGCAGATCGGCGACGATGCGCGCGGGCCGCTGCGATAGCACGAGAATGCGGTCGGCGAGAAACAGCGC
>NZ_JBHUFR010000035.1:0-75817 GCF_042680985.1 Paraburkholderia dipogonis
TGCGCAAAGTGATCTACACGACCAACGCCATTGAAAGCGTGAACGCCCAGCTACGCAAGATCGTCAAGACGCGTGGGCACTTCCCGACGGACGAGGCCGCGACCAAACTGCTGTGGCTGGCCTTGCGCAATATCACGGCTGACTGGAGCCGTGCCGCACATGACTGGAAAGCCGCGATGAACCAGTTCGCGATCCTCTACGAGGATCGCTTCACCAGGCATCATTTGTAGAATGCAATTGACGACCTGTCAGACGGCAGGTTTTTATCTGCCTTGCACACAAAAATTCAGACACTCCCTCAACGTGTGCAGCCTGACCGAGGCTTATGGTAACGGCGCACCTTACTACTCCCGGTCGACCAATATGGACAAGTGGACTGATCCTCTGCCCATACTCGGCGCCCTCGACGGCGTAGTACTGTTTGGCGTTGTCCTCTGCGCATGGTGGTGGAGGCGCACCACTCGCCGGACATAGATTCGGACCAATGACGTTCAAGACAGACTCATCAGGTCTTCCCCGTCATATTCCTGCCGACCGCCGTCATGGCCGGCTGCTTCTGCGTGGTCGAGCGTGCCATGATGCCAGCGGACTGAAACACGAGGGCTAACCGCCAACCCCGCGTTACCGCCTATGTCGCCGCGCCGGCACCGTCGACACGACGTCTAGGCGGCTTCGACCACACCATGCGCCGCGCCGCGCTTACGACGCTCCAGCGTGCCGATACACACGAGCGAGACCCCGGCCAGAACACTATAAAACACCGCCAGCGGCCACCATGCGCCCGGATAACGATGCGCGAGCAACGTCCCGATCAGCGGCGTCAGGCCGCCGGCCAGCGCGGCACACACCTGGTACGACAGCGAAATCGCCGAATACCTGACGCGCACCGGGAACGCGGTTGACATGAACCCGGCCATCACTGCGTACGAACTCGACATGCACATCACCGCCAGCGCAATGCCGATCACGATCGCCACCGGCCGCCCGGTCGAAACGAGCGCGAACATCGGATAAGGCGAGAGCATCGCCAACGCGGCCGCGCCCTTCAGAAACCGCCCTGTGCCGATGCGTTGCGCGAACCAACCCGAGCCCAGTTGCGTGAACAACTGGATGAAAGCCACTACGAACAGGCAATCGAGAATCAACGAGCGGTCGAGGCCGAGCGTTTGCGTCGTGTAATTGAGCATGAAGGTGTTGACGAACCATGCGCCGGCCACGCCGATCACGTTCGCGCCGAGGCACAGCAACAGCGTGCGCCACGCGTCGCGCACGACCTCGGCGACCGGCAGCGCGGCCACCCGGCGTTGCGCCTTGAGCGCCTTGAACTCCGGCGATTCGTCGACGCCCGCGCGGATCAGCAGGCCGACCACCAGCAGCACCGCGCTCGCGAGAAACGGCAGGCGCCATCCCCAGCTGAGAAACGCGTCCTTGTCCATCGAGGCCACCGCGCGGAACGCGAGGAGCGACAGGATCAGACCCGCCGGACTGCCGAGTTGCGCGAACGACGCGAAGAACGTGCGCCGTCCTTGCGGTGCATGTTCGCTCGCCATCAGCACCGCGCCGCCCCACTCGCCGCCGATCGCAATGCCCTGCGCGACCCGCAGCAACACGAGCAGCACCGGCGCCCATACGCCGGCGCTCGCATAAGTCGGCAGGAAACCGATGCCGACGGTGCCGATGCCCATGATCGCGAGCGTCGCCACCAGCGCTTTTTTGCGGCCGATGCGGTCGCCCAGGTGGCCGAACACCAGCCCGCCGAACGGTCGCGCAAAGAAGCCGACCGCGAAGGTGCCGAACGAAGCCAGCGTGGCGAAAAACGGATCGCTGCCGGGAAAGAACAGCTTGCCGAATATCAGCGCGGACGCCGTGGCGTAGATATAAAAGTCGTACCACTCGATCGTGGTGCCGACAAAAGCCGCGGCTGCGGCGCGGGTCGGTTGCCGGCCGGCGGCGTGGTCGTCTTGCTCGCGATTCATGTCTCTGTCTCCAAGGTCTTTCTTCTGGATGTGGCGCGGCTTCTGCGTGCCGTCGCCGGGAACTGCGCGGTCTAAGCTTTGAGCACGCCCGCTTCGAGCAAACGCTGCTGGGTCGCGGCGTCGATGCCCAATTTATCGAGCACGTCGCGCGTATCGGCGCCGAGCGACGGCGGCGCGCTGCGATAGGTGGCCGGCGTGCGCGACAACTTGATCGGCGACGCGGTGCCGCGATACTCGCCCATCTCGACCACCAGCCCGCGATGCAAGGTATGCGGATGGCGCGCCACGACATCGACGGTTTGCACCGGTCCGCATGGCACGCCTGCGTTGATGAGCGCATGCGCGAGCGGCTCGCACTCGTGCGCGGCGAGCAGGCTTTCGAGCGCGGCCTTCAGCGGCTCGCGATGCGCGCAGCGGCTGCGGTTGTCGACGTAACGCGGATCGTCGGCGAGTTCGGGCGCGCCGAGATGCGCGCACAGTTTCGCGAACTGCCGGTCGTTGCCGACCGCGAGAAAGATCGGCGCGGTCGCAGTGCGATAGCTGTCGTACGGCGTGATGTTGGGATGCGCGTTGCCGCTGCGCTGCGGCGTGCGGCCCGAGCCGAAATAGTTGGGCAGATGCGGATGCAGCAGCGAGACGCCGCAGTCGTACAAAGCGATATCGATCGACTGGCCGCGGCCGCTCTTCGCGCGCTCGGCGAGCGCGAGCAGAATGCCGGCGAGCGCGTTCAGTCCGGTGACCATGTCGACGACCGGCAAGCCGACGCGCGTGGCAGGACCGTCGCGCTCGCCGTTCACGCTCATCAGGCCGGTCATCGCCTGAATCGCGGCGTCGTAGCCGGGCAAGCCGCCGAGCGGACCGTCGGGACCGAAGCCCGACACGGCGCAATGAATCAGCCTCGGGAAACGTTCGCGCAGATCGCGCTCGTAGTCCATGCCCCAGCGTTCGAGCGTGCCGGGTTTGAAGTTTTCGACCAGCACGTCGGCGTCTTCCAGCAGCTTCCACAGGATCGCTCGGCCTTCTTCACGCGAGAGATCGACGGCGATGCCCTGCTTGTTGCGGTTCACGCCCGCGAAGTACCACGCAGTGTCGCCGTAGAACGGCGGCCCCCAGCCGCGCGTTTCATCGCCGTTGGGCGGTTCGAGCTTGATCACCTGCGCGCCGTGATCGGCGAGCGCTTGTGTGCAGTATGGGCCGCCGAGCACGCGGCTCAGGTCGATGACCTTGAGGCCTTGCAATGCGCCTGTCGCACCATCATTTCGAAGCGATGCGGTCATTGCGCGCTCCCTGCCGGCAGTAGTTGCAGCGCCTGGTCGAGCGTGACGCCGCGGCCATTGACCAGCGCGTCGATCACTTCGCTTTCATCCGTCTCCGAATGCAATGCCAGCGGATCGGCTGGCAGCAGCTTGTGACGCACCACCAGATGAGCGAGCGCGAGACGCCGGTAATCCGGCGCGAGTCGTACGCCCTCACACGCCATCAACACGGCGGTGCTCGCGTGATACAACGCGGTGCCCGCTTGCCGGACCCATTCGTCACGGCCCGAATCCGCGACGCTCGCCAGCGCATCGCACGCACGCGCGAGTGTCGCGCGCAGCAACGCGAGACTGGCCGCCGGCAATCCCGCAGCGCCGAGCAGATCCTGCAGATACGTACGTAACGGTTCCAGCGCGCCGTCGCGTTTCGCGGCTCGCGCGATGTCGAGCGCGACGATGTTGCTGGTGCCTTCCCAGATCGAGCCGAGATGCGCGTCGCGCACGAGCCGCGCGTCGCTCCATTCTTCGATATAACCGGTTCCGCCACGCACTTCCATCGCGTCGCCTGTCACGCGGCGCGCGTCGCGGCACGCTCGGAATTTTATGAGCGGCGTGAGGATGCGCACGCACTTTGCCGCTTGCCGGTCGCCGGCGTCGGCTTGCTCCAGCAACAGCGCGATGCGCATGAACATCGAGCGCGCCTGCTCGGCAGGCAGCATCATCTTGAGCAGCTGACGCTGCATGAGCGGCATGTCGATCAGCTTGCGGCCGAACGCTTCGCGATGACGCGCGATATGCAGCGCCTCGGTCAGCGCGCGGCGCATCAAGCCCGCGGCGCGCACGCCGTTCGACAGACGCGACATGTTGATCATGTCGGCCATTTGATGAAAACCGCGCCCCACCTCGCCGATCAGATACGCGAGCGCGCCTTCCAGCACGATCTCGCCGCTCGCCATGGAACGGCTGCCGAGCTTGTCCTTCAGACGCACGATCCGGTAGCTGTTGCGCGAGCCGTCCGGCAGCGTCTTCGGCAACAGGAACAGTCCGAGTCCGTTGATGCCGGCGGGCGCCGTGTCGGGACGCGCGAGCACCATCGCGAGGTCGGCGTCGGCGTTCGAACAGAACCATTTGTCGCCATACAGACGCCACGTTTCGTCACCGTTCGCATCGGTTTCGAGCGACGCGCGCGTGGCAATGCGTGCGACGTCCGAGCCCGCCGCCTGCTCCGTCATGAACATCGCGCCCTGAAACAGCGTGTCGAAATCGCGCGAGGCGAGCATCGGCAAAAAACGCGCGACCAGTTCCGGCGCGCCGAATTTGCGCAGCGTGCGCGTGAGCGAATCGGTCATGCTCACGGGACAGCACAGGCCGAATTCCGCCTGCACGAACAGGAAGGTCAGCGCGTATTTCACGAGCGGCGGCGGCGATTTCTTGCCGTCGCGAGTCTCGTGGCTCATTGCGGCGAGTCCCAACTCCGCGTAAGCCACCCGTTCCAGCGCGACGTAATCCGGATGCTTGTCGATGCTTTGCAGCGCTTCGCCGCGCCGCGTGCGATGGTGCAATTGCGGCGGATTCTTGTCGGCGGACAGCGCCCACATGTCGAGTTCGCCGGAAGCGCGCTGGCCCAGCGAGACGAACTGGCTTTCGAGTTCGTGAAACAGCGTGTCGCCGAGATGCAGTTTCAGCAGGCGTTCGAAGTCGGGATCGCTGGTGAATAAATTGATGCCCCGGCTGTCGGGAATGTTGGACGAGCCGTGTGGCGGCTGCGCGCTGATTTCGCTCATGCGTGTCTCCTTGCTCTGCTGTGCACGTTCGTGCTTGTGAGAGGAGCATATGAGCGCCGTCGATAATCGTCTAATACAACTTATATCCGGTACGATAGACGCAGCTTATCGATAAGAAATCGGGAGACAGCCGTGGACCTGAAGCAATTGCGCTATTTCGTGGCCGTCGCCGAAGAGCTGCATTTCGGCCGCGCGGCCAAGCGGCTGTTCATTTCGCAGCCGGCGCTCAGTTTCGACATCCGCAAGTTCGAGGAGCAACTCGGCGTGCAGTTGCTCGCGCGCACCAACAAAACGGTGTCGCTGACCAATGCCGGCCAGGTGCTGCTCGGCGAAGCGCGCCGCCTGTTATTGCAGGCGAACGAGGCGGAACGCATGACGGTTCGCTCGGCGCACGGCCTTGCCGGCCGCCTGCGCATCGGCTTCGTGAACTCGATGTTGTATCGCGGCATGCCGCAGGCGGTGAAGCGTTTCGAGGCCGATTACCCCGGCGTCGAAATCGTTCTGAAGGAAATGAACACCAGCGAACAGGTACACGCGATCCAGCGCATGCAAATCGACATGGGCTGCGCGCATTGGGGCAATTTCCCGGCCGACGTCATTTCCACGCCGATCTTTTCCGAGCCGTTTCTGTGCTGCCTGCCCGCCGCTCATCCGCTGGCACGCAAACGCAAGGTCGATCTGCGCGCGTTGGCGCAGGAGCCGTTCATTCTGTTTCCGCGCACCGTGTCGCCGCATTATCACGATCTGATCATCGCGCAGTGCGTGGGAGCGGGATTCAGTCCGTTGATTCGCCACGAGGCGCGCTTGTGGCAGACCGTTGTGACGATGGTCGGCTTCGGCATGGGCGTGGCGCTGGTGCCGTACACATTGCGTCAAATGCAGGATCCGCGCGTCTCTTTCTTGCCGCTAATGAGCGAGACGCTGATGTCGCAAGTGCTGTTGTTGCGCCGGAGCGGCGACGCGGAACCCGTGGCGGACCGCTTCGTCGAGTATCTCAGGGACGCCGGCGGCAAGCCGCCGGGCACCGCTCACTCATCCGCTTCGCGGCGGCCTTCGTAAGCCGTCAATAGCTTGTGGGCGACCATGTCCACGGCCGGTTTGACGAGTCCGTTCTTGTCGGTCCAGACTTTCGGCGTCAAGGTGCCGCTCAGCGCGACACTGTCCGCGTCGCTCAATGCGAGCAATGCGGTTTGCACGTCGTCGTCGAAGGCGATTACGTTGACGAAAATCGTGTCGCCGTCGTTGGTGGCCGCACGCACCTTGCAGGTCACGAAACGCCTGCCGTTCTGCCCCGTGCGAATCTGCGCCTCGCCGTACAACCGCCCGCCCACCAGTCCATCGATCATCGCCCTGCTCCTCTTGTTTCGTACCGTGCGCGAGGCTGAATCGCCCGGCACGGCGCGTATGATCCCACGAGAAGCGGCTGCGGCTGCATAAAAAACGCCGCTCGGGCGCGAACCAACAGTACGAACATCACGCGCCGATCGTCATATCGACGCCGCGCACGAGGCGCTTCGCCAGCCGCGCCTGCCGCAACTGTTCGAGCCACCACTGCAAGGCGCGCCCTTCATGATCGCCGCGCCACGCGACGTACAGCACGTTCGGCTCGCGCGGGTCGGCCGTCGCCTTCTCGATTAGCTCGCCCTGCTTCAACAGCGACGCGACGCGCTGACGCGGCAACCAGCCCACGCCCAGGCCGTCGCGCTGCGCGAGGATTTTCGCGCGCATCGACGGCACGGCCAGCGACGCCTGTCCGCCGATCAAACCATAAGCACGCCCCGCCGTCGTACGCGATGAATCCGCCACCACCACCGCGCGATGTTCGAGGATCCGTTCGCGGCCGAGCGGCCCTTCGACGGCTGCGAGCGGATGGCGCGGCGACACCGCGAACACCCATTCCATCACGCCGAGTTCGAACCAGCGCAAGCCGGGAATCGCCGGCGGCTCGTTGGTCGCGCCCACGATCAGATCCGCGCGGCCGTCGCGCAACGCCTCCCACGTGCCGCTCAGGACTTCGTGCGTGAAGCGCAGCTTGACGCCGGAGTCGAGCGTATCGAATGTGCGCACCACCGGCATCAGCAGTTCGAATTCGATGATCTCGTCCGTGACGATCCAAAGACGGTCCTCCCAACCGCTCGCGATCTGCTTCACCCGCTGCGTCATGCGCGACATGTCGAGCATCAGACGCGCGGCTTCATCGGCGAGCAGTTGGCCGGCGGGCGTGAGTTGCAAGCGGTAGCGGCGCCGGTCGAACAGCAGCGCGTCGAAGCGCGTCTCAAGTTGCCGCGCGGCGTGCGAGACCGTGGACGGCGCCTTGCCGAGGCGCGCCGCCGCGCGCGACAGACTGCCGGTCTCGCGAATCGCGTCGAGTAAAGCCAGTTCGTCTTCCGACAACATGTTCCATTCCTTCGAACGAGTTCGACGGAACGATGGTACGGCAAAGCGCCGATGCTAGTCCACTATAGCGATATGGCGGCGGTTTTGGCTGCAAGCACAGTTGGCGTGTGTTTTCGCAAAAACCGCACGAGCCACCGATGAATCACCGCCGGCGCAGCCGGCGCCGCGCGTCTGGAACATTCATTGCACACGGTCGTGACACGGCAACGCACACGCACAAGGAGCAGCGACATGGGACTTTTAGTGGACGGGAAATGGCAGGACCGCTGGTACGACACTAAGTCGACCGGCGGCCGTTTCGTGCGCAAGGACGCGGCGTTTCGCAACTGGGTCACCGCCGATGGCTCGCCCGGTCCGAGCGGCAGCGGCGGCTTCGAAGCGCAAGCGGGACGCTACCATCTGTACGTGAGCCTCGCCTGCCCGTGGGCGCATCGCACCCTGATCGCGCGGGCGCTC
This sequence comes from Paraburkholderia dipogonis, assembly GCF_042680985.1. Lineage (NCBI taxonomy): Bacteria > Pseudomonadati > Pseudomonadota > Betaproteobacteria > Burkholderiales > Burkholderiaceae > Paraburkholderia > Paraburkholderia dipogonis. Next base: position 7,870 of record NZ_JBHUFR010000035.1, read on the forward strand.
AAAGGCCTCGAGGCGATGATCGACGTCTCGGTCGTGCACTGGCTGATGCTGGAAAACGGCTGGACCTTCGCGGACGGCCCCGGCGTCGTGCCCGACGGCGTCAATCATGCGAAGCTGCTCCACCAGGTCTACACCGCCGCAATCCTCACTACAGCGGCCGCGTCACGGTGCCGATCCTGTGGGACAAGCAACGGGCCACGATCGTCAGTAACGAATCGTCGGAAATCATTCGCATGCTGAATTCGGCATTCGACGGCATCGGCGCGAAGCCCGGCGATTTTTATCCGGCGCCGTTGCGTCCGCAAATCGATGCGATCAATGCGCGGGTCTATGACACGCTGAACAACGGCGTCTACAAGGCAGGTTTTTCCACCACGCAGCAAGCCTACGAAGAAGCCGTCACGCCGCTCTTCGAAACGCTCGACTGGCTCGACGCGCAACTCGCGACGCAGCGCTATCTGACCGGCGCCCAACTCACCGAAGCCGATATCCGGCTGTTCACGACGCTGATCCGCTTCGACGCCGTGTATGTCGGCCATTTCAAGTGCAATCTGCGCCGCATCGCCGATTATCCGAATCTGTCCGCCTACACGCGCGACATTTACCAGTTGCCCGGCATTGCGCAGACGGTCGATTTCGCGCACATCAAGCGGCATTACTACGATAGCCATCGCGGCATCAATCCGACCGGCATCGTGCCGCTCGGTCCGGTGCAGGATTTCTCCGCACCGCACGATCGGGCTCGCCTCGCGAAATCCGGCTCATTAAACGCCGCTGTTAGTTAGCAGCCGCATTCTGTTCAGGAGTAGAAGACATCATGCAAGACAGTTCCGGCGCACGGCCGCCCGTTCAAGGTTTGCGCCTCGACAACGTGGCGCTTGCCACCAGCGATCTGAATGCGTCGATCGCCTGGTACGAAACGGTGTTGGGCTTTACGGTAATCGAGCGTGGCCGCTTCGACGCGGTCGGCGCGGACTTCGCGATGATCGAAGCGGCGGGCGTGCGCATCGAACTGGTGTCGCGTCCTTACGCCGAGCATCAACGGGTGGATCGCACGGCGCCGCCCCATCATCTGGACGTGCTCGGCTATAAGGCCATCGTGTTCGAAACCGACGACCTCGCCGCCGCGACGGCCACGCTCAAACAACACGGTGTGGAATTGCTGTGGGCCGACCAGCCGCTCAACGCCGAACGCAGTTCGACCATGTTGCGCGATCCCGAGGGCAATCTGATCAACATCTTCGGCCCCCGCCGCGCGGCCACCTGAGCGAGCGCTTTCACGACGCGCCGCCTGTCGCTACCGCAGCCGCCTCGAAAATATCGCGCAGCCACTGCGCGAACACCCGCACCCGCGACGACAACTGACGGTTCTGCGGATACAGCACGGACACCGGCATGGCCGGAGGCGGAAAGTCGGCGAGGATGATTTTCAGCCGCCCTGTCGCCAGTTCGGCCGCCACCCGGTATTGCGGCACCTGCACGATGCCGAGCCCGGCAAGCGCCGAGCCGGTATAAAGCTCGGTGCCGGTCACCGACACCGCCGAGGGCAGGACCATCGACACCTCGCGGCCCGCCACGTTGAATTCGAGCGGCACGGCCTTGCCCGTCGCGCTCGACACGTAATTGACCGCCCGATGCGTGGACAGCGCCGACGGCTCGGCCGGCTCGCCATATGCTGCGAGATACGCCGGACTCGCGACCGTTACTTGCGGCAATTGCGCGACGCGCCGCCCCACCATCGACGAATCCTGCAGATTACCCGCGCGCAGCACGCAGTCGACACCCTCCCGCACCAGGTCGACGAGCCGGTCGTCTTCGCCGATGGTCAGCTCGATTCCGGGAAAACGCGCGAGAAACGCCGGCAGCGCAGGCACCACGAAGTGCCGCGCCAGCGTGCCCTGCAAGTTCACGCGCAACAAACCCTTCGGCGCGAGGTTCGAAAACGAGCCCTCGGCCTCCTCCATGTCGGCGATGAGACGCACGCAGCGGCGGTAGTACGCCTCGCCGTCGTGCGTGAGACGCACCGTGCGCGTGGTGCGTTCGAGCAGCCGCGCGCCGAGCCGCTGCTCCATGCGCTTCATCAGGTTGGTGACGGTGGCGCGCGGAATCTGCAAATCGTCCGAGGCGCGCGTGAAGCTTTGCCGCTCGGCGATCCGGATAAAAACCCGCATTTCTTCAAAGCGATCCATGGTTGCGGCCTGTCGTTGCCTGTCTGTGAGGCCGGTCGGACGGCCGACGCGCCAATTGTTAAAGTAAATGGAATGATGATGCTCAGTCTAACCCGATTATCCAGGCGCCGAAAGCGTCCATGATTCACCTCACCCATCCAACGCACTCAAGGAAACGAATCATGAACACGCTCAACAACGCCCAGGTCGCAATCGTCACCGGCGCATCGCGCGGCATCGGCGCGGCGGTCGCGCAACGTCTGGCCAAGGACGGTTTCGCCGTCGCGATCAATTACGCATCCAGTTCGGCCGAAGCCGATCAGCTCGTCGCCGAACTCACGGCGGCCGGCGCCAAAGCCATCGCGGTGAAAGCCGACGTGTCGAACGCCGACGACGTGCGCCGCCTGTTCGAGATCACCGAACAGCAGCTCGGCAAGGTGGACGTGCTGGTCAACAACGCGGGCGTGCTCAAGCCCGTGCCGCTCGCCGACACCAGCGACGCGCTCTACGACCAGACCTTCGACATCAACGTGCGCGGCACCTTCAACACCTTGCGCGAAGCAGCCGCGCGCATGAACGACGGCGGCCGCATCGTCAACTTTTCGAGCACCACGCTGGCGCTGAACATGCCGGGCTACGCGATCTACAACGCGACGAAAGCTGCCGTCGAAGCGTTCACGCACGTGTTCGCCAAGGAACTGCGCGGCCGCGACATCACCGTCAATGCCTTGGCGCCGGGTCCGATCGCGACGTCGCTGTTCCTCGACGGCAAGACCGAAGAACAGATCCAGACCTTCGCGAAGATGCCACCGCTGCAACGCCTCGGTCAGCCGTACGACATTGCGTCGGTGGTGGCGTTCCTCGCCGGTCCTGACGCGGGCTGGGTCAACGGCCAGATTCTGCGCGCCAACGGCGGTATTGCTTAAGGCGTTCGCTGCGCGTGTCGCGCAGCGTGCTTTCACACCCAAGCATGCTCACACCGCCTTCGGATTGCGCTCCACGAACCCTTCCTGATGCCAGTACGGATAAGCAGGACGCACGGCGCTCGCCGCGTCGAGCCTGGCCATCTGCTCGGGCGTCAGATTCCAGCCCACCGCGCCAAGGTTCTGCCGCAACTGTTCCTCGTTGCGCGCGCCGATCAGCACTGTCGACACCGTCGGACGCTGCAGCAGCCAGTTCAGGGCGATCTGCGGCACGGTCTTGCCCGTTTCTGCGGCGATCTCGTCGATGGCATCGAGCACGCGGAACAGATACTCGTCCGGCACCGGCGGGCCCATGTCAGCGGTTTTATGCAGCCGGCTCGAATCGGGCAGCGGCTGGCCGCGCTTGATCTTGCCGGTCAGCCGCCCCCAGCCGAGCGGACTCCACACCACCGCACCCACGCCTTGATCGACGCCGAGCGGCATGAGCTCCCACTCGTAATCGCGCCCGACCAGCGAGTAGTACGTCTGATTAGCGATGTAGCGCGGATAGCCGTAGCGGTCCGCCACGTCCTGCGATTTCATCAGATGCCAGCCGGAGAAATTCGACACGCCCGTGTAGCGGATTTTGCCCGCGCGCACCAGATCGTCGAGCGTTGACATGACTTCGGCGACCGGTGTTCTGGCGTCGAAACCGTGCAGTTGAAACAGGTCGATGTAATCGGTCTGCAAACGTTTGAGCGCCGAGTCCACGGCCTGAATCAGATGGAAGCGCGACGAGCCGACGTTGTTCGGGCCGTCGTCGAAACGGAAGGTCGCCTTGGTCGAGATGATCGCCTTGTCGCGCTTGCCCTTGAGCGCCTCGCCGAGCACCGACTCGGAAGCGCCGCTCGAATAGATGTCCGCGGTGTCGAACATGGTGACGCCCGCATCGAAGCAGATGTCGAGCAGACGCCGGGCCTCGGCGACGTCGGTCGCGCCCCACGCCTGGAAGAACTCGCCTTTGCCGCCGAACGTGCCCGTGCCGAAACTCAGCACCGGCACCTTGAAACCCGATGCACCCAGATGTCTGTATTCCATTGATGACTCTCCATGGCCTAGCCGTCGATAAACGGACGTTCAGTCTACGCGCGTCCGGGCGATCCCGTCGGCCAGCGCGCAGCGAACGTGGCGGGTGCGAACGGGATCGTTATCGTAGATGTACCGCTCCCGCCACCATTGCGTTCAGCGCATCACGCGCGGCCTGGATCACACTGTCCCAATCGCCGAGCACCGGTTGCCGGAACAACCGGGCACGCGGATACCACGGCGTATCCGTGCGTTCCAGCATCCACCGCCAGCAGGTGTCGAAGCGGTTCAGAATCCAGACCGGTTTGTCGAGCGCGCCGGCCAGATGCGCGGTGGACGTGTCCACGGAAATCACCAGATCGAGATTCGCCACCAATGTCGCGGTGTCGGCGAAGTCGTCGAGTTCTTCCGTGTAGTCGATCACATGTTTGCTCCGCACGTCGCTTTCGAGTTGCTGCGCCGCCGGTCCTTTTTGCAGGCTGAAGAACTGCACGTTCGGCACGTCGAGAAGCGGCGCGAGTCGTGCGAATGCGATCGAACGGCGCGCATCGTTCTTGCGAAGTTCGGCGACATGCGGACGGTTTCCGCCCGCCCACACGAGTCCGACTTTGAGACGCGCGTCTGCAGGCGCGTGAAGCCGCTCGCGCCATTGGCCAGCCGCTTCGGGGTCCGCGTAGAGATAAGGCGTTGTCGATGGAATGCTATCGAGACCGGTCTTGAATGCCAGCGGCAAACTCAGCAGCGGACAGTGACAATCGAACATTGGCAGCGCATGGCCGGCTTCGATCAACTGGTCCACACCGTCGAGCGTGGCCATGAGACGCATCAATTCGCGCGGCACTTCGAGCACGACCTTCGCACCGAGTTTCGACACCAGCGCGGCATAGCGGCAAAACTGCAGCGTGTCGCCGAGACCCTGCTCCGCGTGCAACAGAATCGTCTTGCCGCCGATCGAAAAATCGCCGAGCCAAAGCGGTTGCGCAAAACTGCGCCGGCTCGCCTTGATGCGGCTGCGCTCCCAGCGCCATTCATATTTTTGCCAGCCGGCTTCGAGCTGTCCCATTTGCAGCAGGCACAGCGATTCATTCCAATGTGTTTCCGCGCCATCGGGATTCACGGCCAGAGCGCGTTCGTAACTCACGAGTGCTTGCGCGTGCTGGTTGAGATCGATCTGCGTGAGGCCGAGGTTGTTCCAGGCGTCGGCGAATGCCGGCGCCAATTCCAGCGCGTGACGGTAGCAGCGCTGCGCTTCTTCCGGCTGGTTCAGGTCGCTGAAGGCATTGCCGCGATTGCTCCACGCGTCGGGATAACCCGGTTGCAGCGCGAGCGCGTGATCGCAGCTTGCGAGCGCGTCGGCGGGACGGCCCAGATCGCGCAGCACGCACGCGCGGTTATTCCAGGCCTGCGCGAAATCCGGATTCCACCCAATCGCGCGATCGAAGCTGCCGAGCGCATCGAGCGGCCGATTCAGGCCGGCTTGCGCGTTGCCGCGGTTGTTCAGTGCGTCGGGAAATTTGGGCTGCAAGGCGAGCGCCCGATCGGCGCTCGCGAGGGCTTCGTCGAAACGCTGCAGGACATTCAATGCATAGGCGAGATTGGAATGAAGCGGCGCCTGTTTCGCGTTGATGGCAAGCGCTTTTCCGAGCAACTCGACGCCCTCTTGCAGGCGGCCCGCTTGCAGCGCTAACGCGCCGAGCAATTGCAGCGCGTCGAAATGACGGGGCTTGAGTTCGAGGATCTCGCGATAGAGTTCTTCAGCGTCGTCGAATGCGCCGTTCTGCTGAAGCGCGACGGCTTGCCGAAGCATGTGGTCCAGCTGTTGCGGCAAATTGGCGGGCTTGCTCATGCGGGGAGCTTTGATCGAATGCGCGTGAAAACCGTGGGAGCTTTCGAGTTGCGGGGCGTCGCGCAAGACCAGCGCGCAGCGGACTCGAAAGAGCGAAGCCGATTATCGCCGAAAACCGCGCATCCGCACGCCCGCGCGTCACGCCGCAACGTGACGCGCGTTTAGCCGCTTACTGCGCGGCCGGCAGATGCTTACGCTTGGCAAGATCCTGCGCCATTGCGTAGTGTTCCTGGATCGTCGGCAATGCCTTCTTCGCCGCGTCCTTCAACTGCTCGTCACGGCCCGAGGCGATTTCCGCCTGGAATGCCGACAGCGCTTTCTGTTCGCCGGCGAGCGCGACCTGTTCGATATAGGCCTTGTCGAATTCGGCGCCACGCAGGTTGTTGATGCTCGCGAGCACCGCTGCGTCGGGATCGTTCTTCGGCACATCGACGCCGCGCGGGCTCGCCGCGCGCAGTGCGTCGGAGATTTTCGCATTGTCGGTCGAGACGCGCTCGGCGAACGCCTTGACGTCGCGGTCGGTCGAGCGCGAGGTCGCGATGCGCGCGGCGTCGCGTTGCGTCGCGACGGCCTTGGTGCCGTCCGCGATGAACGTCTGGTCGGCGGCATGCAGACGGCCGGCGTCTGCCGCGGCCGCCGCCGGCGTAGTTTGAGCGTTGGCCGCGCCGGCGACGACGAGCAGTCCAGCCATGCAGGCGCTGGTGATAGTGGCGAGAGGCAAGCGGATCATACGTTCTCCTTGAGGTGGAAGCGAAACGGCAGCGATGCGTGTGCGCCTCAGGCGTCGGGCTGACTGCGCGCTTTCCTTGCAGTCAGCTTGCGAGCCGCTGACGGCGCCACGCTTTAATCGCTGTGAATTCTAGGAGCCGTGTCCCGCGGCATGTGATACGACGCTGTCGCTTCTGTAACGTTAGGTAACCTTCATATGAATGCCTTGACAGGCCTGTATTGCGGCCAAATGTGCTCGTGCCGCCTCGCGCCCTCGGTATTGCTTGCGTGTTAACCAGAGCATGCGAGGAAAACCGTGCGGAAACGCTGAACTTTCCGTCCGCCGCGCCGATAACAGAAAGGTAAGGCGCGCGCCAGGATCGATTGACACGGTTGGGTGGCGCATCACACGCACCGTAATCCTGGAGAGATTCGATGGCAGTAGACAACCGCGCGAACGATGAACGCAGCAACCTGACGAGTTCCAACAAGTTCGAGTTGTTGCTGTACCGCCTGGGCTCGGTGCCCGGCAGCGACGCGCACGAGCTTTATGGCATCAACGTCTTCAAGGTGCGGGAAATCTCGACCATGCCCGCGGTTACGCCGATTGCCGGTTCGTCGCCGTTCGTGATGGGCGCCGTGGATATTCGCGGGCAGATCATTCCTGTGATCGACTTGCCGCGGTTGATGGGGTGTGAGCCCACGCGCGGACTGAATATCTTGCTGGTGACGGAGTTTGCGCGGTCGACTCAGGCGTTCGCGGTCGAGGAAGTCGACGATATCGTGCGGCTGGAGTGGAACCAAGTGTTGTCCGCTGAAGGTGCGGCTGGGGGCAATCTGGTTACCAGCATTGCACGGATAGATGGGAATACCGGGGACTCGCGGTTGGCGCAGGTGATCGATGTGGAGCAGGTGTTGCGCGATGTGTTTCCGTCACAGCATCCTAGTGTGGATCCGACTTCCGTTGGCGATGCGTTGGGGATTCCGCGCGGGGCGAAGATTCTTGCGGCCGATGATTCCGGGTTTGCCCGGAAGCTTATCGAGCAGGCTTTGAGTGCTATTGGCGCGGATTATGTGATGACCAAGACCGGGGAAGAGGCCTGGAATACCTTGCAGCAGATTGCGCGTGAGGCGCAGGCTAATGGGACTCGTGTTAAGGACAGTATTGCGCTTGTTTTGACGGACCTCGAGATGCCTGAGATGGATGGGTTTATGCTGACTCGGCAGATTAAGGCTGATGAGCGGACTCGGGATATTCCGGTCATTATTCATTCCTCTCTTACCGGGGCGGCTAATGAGGCGCATGTGAAGAATGCCGGGGCTAATGGGTATGTGGCGAAGTTTGCTGCGTCGGAGTTGGCGGATGCTATTCGGAATGCGATTGGGGTTTTGCCTTCCCGGGTTGCTGCTTGAGTGCGTTTTTTCCGGTAGTTGACCAGGCCCGCGGCGATCGCAAGATTGCCGCGGCAGATCGTTCCCGTCACACGAGGGGAATGTAGATATCGGTTTGCCACTGGTCCTGCGGCGTTTCTGGAAAGACGCTCAGGTAGTGAAAGAACAACGGATGGTCCCGAAGCTCCTCGCCGCTTGCGGGAAGCCAGTCGCGATAGATCGGATAGATTGTCTCGCCGACGTGCTCGGTCGATCCGATATGGCGGACCACTGCACATCGACCGCCCGGAATGACGAGTTCGTGGATACCGAGGACGTTCGACGCGACCGGCTCGTCAATTTCTCCGCAGATGTCGAAGCGAAATGCATCCGCCGGTGTCGTGTCCGGGTTATTGCGCGGGATACCAAAAGTTCTGCTCGATGCAATCGGAGATTGCCCGCTCTGCTTCCGCCAGTCAACGAACTTGCGCACGCTCTCGTTGAGGAGCCCACTCGGTCCGCAGTGTTCGAGCGCGGCGACGCGAGTTTCCGAAAAATCGACAATTTGTACTAGCATGGTGAGTTTCCTTAAAAGATAGGGGACGACAAAAGTCGCACTCCAGATCTGCCAGTTCGGATGCCGCCGAAACGAACTCGGCGCCGTGCCGAAAGCGCGCTTGAAAGCGCGACTGAAGGCTTCGGGGCTGTCGAAGCCCGCGTCGAACGCGGCATCGAGCACCGAGCAGAACTCACGCGAAGCCAGGCGATGGGCAGCCTTGCGCAAGCGCATCAGTTGCACGTAGCGTGCGACTGGCACTCCCACATAGGCGGCAAACTGCCGATGAAAATGGAACTTCGAGAAGTTCGCGATGCGACTTAGCGCTTCCACCGACAGGTCGCCCTCGATGTTCATCTCGATGTACGCGAGTACGGCATCGAAGCGCTTCGTGTAAGCGCGAGTGGCGTCAACATGAGCTTGCATGGTCTGGATATCTGGATCGTGCGACTGCGTTATGGTCGCTTAGGGTAGAGACATCGCGCCTAGCCGGTCTTGCTCAATCTCCAGACGGCCTGTCCGATAAGGCCTCGGCTCATCAAGCCAGTCTTGCGGAGGAGCCGGGTGCGCAGTGCTAAATCTCGTTTTGTCGAAGCTGGTGCGAGCGCGGAATCGATTGTCGATGATTTGAGCAGGAGTGTAGAACGACCGCTTCCGGCCTGGGTAGGGTGTTTGCTCTTGCACTGTGCGGACGCCACTTATGCGCCCTATCCCCGCTCGTCCCGAGCAACCACGGCTCCCCGTTTCTACCGAGCCAATCGACGCCGTGTGCGCCGCCAGGCTCACCACGCGGAAACGTCTCGTCGGGGCACGCCATGACTGAGTCACCGAACACCGATCGACTGGATGCTGTCGCCTCGCTCGACGCCGCGGTAATCCGCCTTGACCAGTTGCGCGCTTGCGGCATTGCTGAGCCTTGATGATGTGACAGGAGAGTTCAAAGGGCTCACGTTGCCGGAACAGGTGTCGATTTTTGGCCTCTTTGAGGTTGGACTCGGCGACGTGCATGCGGCGCTGACTCAGGATACGTTAGAGACAACACGCTGACCGACGGAGCGATCATTGACCGGACTTGCCCGTCCGCACATTGATCGTATTCCTTACTTTGTAGCCCATTTTTTGGCCCGCTTCGCGCGGGCTTTTCGTATGTGCGCTACTTCATGTCCCGTTCGCGCCCGATAGGAAAAATCCGATTTTGCTAAAACCGTTGCGTCTGTAGGAATCTTGAAGTTTGTTCATAGATTCGGTTCGGAATGTTCTGTAGGTTACCGACCTTTACCGTTTCAGCATCAGAACAAATGAACAGAAGAACATACAGGCTGGTGTACAGCCGACTGAGAAACATGCTTGTCGCCGTCGAGGAAACCGCCACGGCAACGGGAAAGAATTCCGGTGAGACCACCGTTTGCATGCGTGCCCCGGGTGTCGCCCGCACGATGCATTACACACTTCACCAGATCGCGTTTGCCGCGCTTGCGCTACTCGGCGCACTGCCCTCTTTGTCGTTCGCACAGATCGTGGCAGGCGGCTCGCACGCGCCCAACGTCATCCAGACGCCGAACGGTCTCGATCAGGTGAACATCAATCGCCCGTCCGGAGCGGGCGTGTCCGTCAACACCTACAACCGGTTCGACGTGCCGCAGCGCGGCGCCATACTGAACAACTCGCCGACGATGGTCCAGTCGCAACTCAGCGGGATGATTAATGGCAATCCGAACTTCGCGCCGGGACAGGCTGCGAAGGTCATCGTCAACCAGGTCAACAGCGCGAGCGCGTCGCAGTTTAACGGCGCGCTCGAAGTCGCGGGCCAGCGCGCCAACGTGATTCTGGCGAATCCGTCAGGGATTTCCGTCAACGGCGGGACGTTCATCAACACGAGTCGCGCAACGCTGACGACGGGCACGCCGAACTATGCGGCAGACGGTTCGGTGTCGGGCTTCAACGTCACGGGCGGCAACATCACGGTCAGCGGCACGGGCATGAATGCGTCCGGAGTGGATCAGGTCGATCTGCTGTCCCGTGCCGTGCAAGCCAATGCGGCGGTCTATGCGAAGAACCTGAACGTCGTGACCGGCGCGAACAGCGTCGACTACAACACGCTGAATGCCACGCCGATTGCCGGCGACGGCCCCGCACCGGGCGTCTCCATCGACCTGAGCAATCTCGGCGGCATGTACGCCAACCGTATTGTTCTGACCGGTACGGAGTCAGGCGTCGGCGTGTCGCTCAAGGGCATCACGGCGGCACAATCCGGCGACGTCGTGCTGACCTCGGCAGGCAAGCTGGTACTCGCCGGCCAGGCCAGCGCGAGCGGCAATATCGTCGCCAACGCGCGCGACGGCATCGACAATACCGGCACGACCTACGCGCAGCAGAACGCCAGCCTGAGCACGTCGGGCGCGCTGACGAACAGCGGCATGATTGCCGCGCAGCAGAACACGACGATAAGCGCCGGTTCCGTGAATTCAACCGGCACGCTCGCGGCGGGCCTGAACGGCGACGGCTCGCTGGCGCAGACCGTCGACCTGAATGTGAGCGCATCCGGCGCTGTCACGGCAACCGGCCGCAACGCGGCGGCCGGCAATGCAACCATGCAGGGTGCAGCGGTCTACCTTGCGGGCAGCAGCACGTCGGCGAAAAACAACCTTGTGCTGACCGCGACGGGCGGCGACCTGAACCTTTCGGCCGCGACGACAACCGCGGGCGGCACGCTGGCAGCAGGAGCAGCAGGCACGCTGACCAACGACAGCGGCGCGCTTTCGTCAGGCGGCGGGCTCACGGTCAACGCAGGCGCCCTATCAAACCGCAACGGCAAGATCGTATCGGGCGGCGCGCTATCCGAAAACGTCACGGGCGCAGTCTCCAACGCGGGCGGCACGATGCAGGCGGCGGGCGCATTGACGGCATCCGCGGGTTCCTTCGACAACACGGCCGGACACGTCGCATCGCTGAATGCCGACGGCCTGATCCTGTCCTCTGTCGGCCCGCTGAACAACGGCGCCGGCGGCATGATCGGCGGCAACGGCAATGTGACCGTGCGGGCCGGCCAGATCGCGAACGCCGGTTCGATCAGTGCTGTCCAGAACCTGATTGCGGCGGCGACACAGACGCTGTTCAACAGCGGCACGCTGGCGGCGAACGGCAACCTCAACGCGTCGGCAGGCACGACGCTGACCAACGCGAACCAGATATCTGCAGGCGGCGCACTGGCACTGTCGGCCGCGATGTTCGACAACAGCCACGGCACGGCGAGCGCCAGCCAGTTCACGCTGCATGCGGTGAATCTCGTCAACCATGGCGGCACAATTGCGCAGACAGGCAACGGCGCCACACTCGTCGACGTAGCTGGCACGCTTGATAACTCGGCGGGCGGCACGTTACAGACCAGCAGCACGGACCTGACACTCGGCCCCGCCACGTTCGATAACGACGGCGGCACGATCACGCACGCCGGGACCGGCACGCTGTCGATCAATGCGGGTAGCGGTGCTGGCGCGCTTTCCAACGTGGGAGGCAAGATTGCCAGTAACGGCCAGATCGCGCTTCAGGGCGGCACGCTCAACAATGCATCCGGTTCTGTCGCGGCACAAAACGCGCTGACCGCGACGATTGGCGACGCGCTCACTAACGCGAACGGCAAACTGCTTTCGAATACGGACACAGCCATTGCGAGCGGTACGCTGAACAACAACGGCGGCCAGATTGGTGCGGGTACGAGCGAAACCATCCGCACGGGGACGCTGACGAATAGCGGCGGCTCGATTGTCGCACCGAACCTCACGCTCACTGGCACGACGCTCGATAACAGCGGCGGCAAAATCGAAGCGAACCAGCTCACGCTGGGCGCCGCTAATCTCACGAACCACGGCGGGACCATTGTGCAGTACGGCGCGTCGGCGACCGCCTTCAATGTGAGCGGCACGTTCGACAATTCAAACGGCGGCACGCTGCAAACGAACAGCGCGGATTTCACGCTTGCCCCCGCCACGCTCGATAACGACGGCGGCACGATCACGCACGCCGGCAAAGGTAAGCTCACGATCACCACAGGCAACGGTACGGGTTCGCTGTCGAACGCGGCCGGCACGATTGTGAGCAACGGGAATATCGCGCTTCAGGGCGGCTCGCTCAACAACACAGCCGGGTCGATTACCGCTCAGAGCGGACTGGCCGCAACGGTGGGCGGCGCGCTGGACAACACGAACGGCAAGCTGCTTTCGAACACGGACACGACGCTCGCGAGCGGCACGCTGAACAACAATGGCGGCCAGATCGGCGCGGGCGCGAACGAAACGGTCCATACCGGATCGCTGACGAACAGCGGCGGCTCGATTGTCGCGCCGAACCTGGCGCTCACCGGCACGACGCTCGATAACAGCGGCGGCGATATCGAAGCAAACCAGCTCGCGCTCAATGCGAGCGACCTGCTCAATCACGGCGGCACGATCACGCAGTATGGCGCGTCGGCGACGGGCTTCAACGTGAGCGCCATGTTCGACAACTCGGCGGGCGGCACGCTGCAAACGAACAGCACGGATTTCAGGCTTGCGCCCGGAGCACTGAACAACGATGGCGGCACGATCCTGGATGCCGGCACGGGCACGCTCACGATTGCGCCCGGCAACGGTGCGGGCACTTTCTCGAACGTCGGCGGCAGGATCATCACGGCGGGCCAGATTGCAGCGCGCGCAGCGAGCCTGAACAATGCCAACGGCGTGCTCGCGGCACAAGGCAGGATCACGGCCAGCTTCGCGGGCGGCGTGAACAATGCGCAAGGCTCTCTGCGTTCGCTTTCGTCGATGTCGCTTGCAAGCGGTGGCACGCTGAAGAACACCAACGGGCAGATCCAGTCGGGCACAGGCACGGCGAGCGACGCGAGCACGCTCGCCATTCAGGCTGCCTCGGTCGACAACACGAACGGTCTCGTCGGCAATCTCGGCACGGGCAGCGCGACCGTGCAAGGCGGCAGCCAGACCGTGAACAGCGGCGGCGTGATAACGGGCAACGGTAATGTCGCCGTCAACACGTCGGCGCTCGTGAACACCCAGAACGGCGTGGTGAGTGGCGCAAGCGTCACAGTGCGAGGCGACACCCTCGACAATAGCGGCGGCCAGATCGGCACCTTCGCCGGTTCCGGTTCGGGATCGACCGGCGATGTCGCGATCACGACGACCGGCGCGCTCACCAACGCAAACGGCCAGATCGGCGCGACGCATGACCTGTCAGTCAACGCGGCTGCGCTGACTGGCGGCGGCAGCTACAGTGCGGCCAATGACGTCGCGGTGAGCGTCCAGGGCGACTTCACGCCCACGCCGGATATCCAGTTCAACGCTGGTCATAACCTGGCCTTTACCCTGCCGGGTACGTTCTCCAACGGCGCACTGCTGGAAGCGGCGAACAACCTGAACATCAACGCGGGCGATGTCCAGAACACGGGCACGATGATGGCGGGCGGCACGCTCTCCACGCATTCGGCCACGCTGGAGAACACGGGGACGATGGTCGGCGGCAGCGTCTCGCTGAATGCGACGCAGAGCCTGTCGAACCTGGGACCGACCGCGCTGATCGGTGCGACCGACAGCAACGGCACGCTCGAACTGCTGTCGAACGACATCGAGAACCGCGACGACACGACCGCGACCGACACCCAGGCCACCACCGCCATCTACGGTCTCGGCAAGGTGGTCCTCGCGGGCGGCAAGGACGCGAGCGGCAACTACACGAACGCCAGCCTGATCCGCAACCAGTCGGCGCTGATCGAGTCGGCCGGCGACATGGAACTGCACGCCGCCCAGGTGACGAACACCCGCACGACGATGACGACGACCGGCCTGAACCAGCCCGTCGATCCGGCGCTGCTGGCACAGCTCGGCATCAGTCTGTCGGGCTGTATCTCCCAGGCCATGAGTGCCTGCGCGCCCGACCATCCCTATGTCGGCTGGTTCGGGGGCCTTCCCGGTTTCATCGGCGGGATGCCGGTCGATCCTCCGCACGGCGGCCAGTGGAACAGCGGCTACCAGTACACGACCTACACGGGCGTGGCACTCGCGAACCTGATCGCCGGCGTCAGCCCGCAGGCGCAGATCATCGCGGGCGGCAATCTCGATACGTCGAATGTCGGCACACTCCAGAACTACTGGAGCGCGGTCGCGGCGGTCGGCAACATCGCCGCGACCGTGTCGCTCGACCAGAACAGCTGGCAGGGGCAGACGGCGCCTGGCGTGCAGGTCACGTACTCCGGCTACTATCACTACACGAACTACGACCACAGCATTGCGGACTGGACGCTGCCCTTCGGCGATGCGCCGTTCGCCGGCTCCCATCCGGGCGGTTATACCCAGGCGGCGCCCGCCGATATCCGCAACTACGCACTGCCGCCGTACGAGTCGAGCTTTGTCGCGGGCGGCACGCTCTCGGGCACGGGCATCAGCATCGACAACACGGCGGGCAACGCGGGCATTCCTTCGCTCGGACTCGCGCCCGGTCAGGCGCTGTCGGGCGTGAACATCAACGGCGTGAGCGGCAATGCGGGTGGCGCCAATGCGGGCGGCGCGTCGGCCGCACAGGGCAACGCGAGCGGCGCGAATGCGAACGCGGCTTCGGTCAATGGCGGCGCCAGCTTGGTCAATCCGGTCATCGCCACAGCGACCGCGCAGAACGTGCTGCAAAACCTGACGGTGCCCCAGGGCGGCCTGTTCAGTCCTGCAACCGCACCGGGCGCAACGTACCTGGTCGAGACCAATCCGGCCTTCACAAACCAGAAGACGTTCATTTCCAGCGACTACTACCTGCAACAACTCGGACTGAACCCGCAGACGACCGAAAAACGTCTCGGCGATGGCTTCTACGAACAGCAACTGGTTCGCAACCAGATCACATCGCTCACCGGCCGCGCGGTGCTCGGCCCGTACACCGATCTTCAGGGTATGTATGAGTCGCTGCTGGCGGCGGGCGCGTCGCTCTCGAAGTCGCTTGATCTGCCGCTCGGCATGAGCCTGTCGCCCGAACAGGTGGCGGCGCTCACCAGCAACGTCATCATCATGCAGACCGAGACCGTCAACGGGCAGCAGGTACTTGTGCCCGTCGTCTATCTTGCGAAGGCCAGCCAGCAGAACATGAACGGTCCGCTGATTGCGGCGACCGACATAGACATCCGGAACGCGCAGACCTTTACCAACAGCGGCACGGTGCAGGCAGGCAATACGCTGTCGATCCAGGGCAACCAGATCAGCAACGCATTCGGCACGCTGCAAAGCGGCGGTCTTATGTCGCTGACGACGAAGGGTAATGTCGATCTGACTTCGGCGACCTTGAATGCTGGCAGTCTTGCGCTGAACGCGGGCGGTGACCTGCTGCTGAACACGGCGGTCAGGACGGTCGACCAGGTCAGTGCAACGGGCGCCACGCGCACGACGGCCGCGCTCGGTCCCATCGCCAACCTGAACGTCGCCGGTAACGCGGTCATTGTCACAGGCGGCAACTTCGAGCAGAACGCGGCCAACCTGAACGTGGGCGGCAATCTCGGTATGGCCGTGGGCGGCAACTACGATATTGGCTCGGTACAGACGGGCGAGCACAAGGTCGTCGAGCGCGCAAACGGCGTGTCGAATACGGACATCAATCAGACGAACGGCAGTTCGATCAAGGTCGGCGGCGTGTCGCAGATTGGCGTCGGCGGCGATCTGACGGCGACCGGCACGAACATCAATCTTGGCGGCGGTGGCGTCGTTGCGGCAAACGGCAACGTAACCTTGCAGGCGGCGAAAGCGACTTCGACGACGGACAGCAACAGTTCGGGCAGCGACAGCCACGGCAGTTACTCGGAATCGCTTCACCGCTCCGACGATACGCTCACGGCCACCACGCTTAACGCGGGCAATTCGCTGACCGTGGCATCGGGCAAGGATATCAACGTCACGGGCAGCGCAATCAGTCTTGACAAGGGCACTGCAACGCTGGCCGCCGCGGGCAACGTCAACATCGGCGCGGCGACCGAAACGCATGTCGATAACGAGCAGGAACAGCACAAGCACAGTAACGTCGTCAGCGGCAAGGAAGTCGCGAGTTCGAGCAACAGCACCACCACGCTCTCACAGGGCAGCATGGTTTCCGCAGACGGCGTGACAATCGCAAGCGGCAAGGATATTAACGTCGCGGGCAGCACGATTGTCGGCACGAATGACGTGTCGCTCAATGCAGCGCATGACGTGACTATCACGACGACGCAGGACACACAGACCACCTCAAGCTACTACCGCGAGCGTCAGTCTGGCCTGGGTGCGGGCGGTGGCATCGGCATCTCGGTCGGCACGCAGACGCAGACCAATTCCGCGAACACGTCGCAGGTGAGCAACGCGGGCAGCACGGTCGGCTCGCTCAACGGGAATGTGAGCATCGTCGCCGGCAACGACCTGCATGTCACGGGTAGCGACCTGATTGCCGCGAAGAATGTCACCGGCATGGGTGCTAACGTCATCATCGACGCCGCGACCGACACGATGCACCATGACGAGACGCAGACTGTCAGCAAGAGCGGGTTCACGCTCGCGGTCAAGTCGCCCGTGCTCGATGCGATATCGAACACTGTCGGCCAGGCCCACGCGGCGAGCCACAGCCAGAATGATCGCGCGGCGGCTCTCCACAGCATGGCAGCCGCGAGCAGCGCGGTCGATGCAGCGAACGGGCTCGGCGCGCTGGCGAATGGCGCAGCGCCCGCGGTCAAGGTGGAACTGAGCTACGGCAGCAGCCACAGCAAGAACACGTTCACCGAGGATTCGACGACCAGCCGGGGTTCGAACGTGACGGCGGGCGGCACGGCGGCGTTCATTGCGACGGGCGACGGCACGCCAGGCAGCGGCAACGTGACGATTGCGGGATCGAACGTGAATGGGACCGATGTGATTCTCGCGGCGAAGAATCAGGTCAATTTAGTCAACACGACTGATACCGATTCGACGCGCAGCACAAACGAATCGAGCAGCGCCAGCGTCGGCGTGTCGTATGGCACGCAAGGCTTTGGCGTGTCGGCATCGGCATCGAAGGCGCACGGCAACGCGAACAGCGACACTGCGATCCAGAACAACACGCATGTAACGGCGGCGAACACCGCGACGATCCTGTCGGGTGGCGACACGAACATCATCGGCGCGAACGTCAGCGGGCGTCAGGTGAATGCCGATGTGGGTGGCAACCTGAATATCGCGAGCGTGCAGGACGCGATGACGAGCGCGGCCCACCAGGAAAGCACGGGTGGTGGTTTCACCATCAGCCAGGGCGGCGGCAGCGCGAGCTTCAGTCACACAAACGCGAATGCGAGCGGCAGCTACGCGGGCGTAAACGAACAGGCCGGCATTCAGGCCGGTGACGGTGGATTCAGTATCAGTGTCAAGGGCAACACGGATCTCAAGGGCGCGGTCATTGCGAGCGACGCGGACGCGTCGAAGAATACGCTTTCGACGGGCACGCTGACGTATAGCGACATACAGAACTCGTCCAGCTATAACGCGCATTCGGGCGGCATCAGCGGAGGCGTGACAACCGGCGACGGCGGCGCGAACTACAGCACGCACGGCAGCACGTCTGGAGTTAATGCGGGCGGTGTTGCGCCGATGCTGAGCCAGAATGACAGCAGCAGCGATAGCGCAACGACGAAAAACGGTATTAGCGCCGGAACCATCAGCGTGACCGATGTGGATCACCAGACGCAGGATATCGCGAGCCTGAGTCGCGACACGTCGAACACCAATGGCGCCGTCGCAAAACTGCCGGATGTGAACAACCTGCTTGAGTGGCAGGCGGACATGATGGCCGCAGCGGGTGCCGCCGGTGAAGCTGTCTCGCGGCGCATCGGTGATTACGCCGACTCGCAGGCCAAGGCAACGGGCGATCCTGCATGGGCCGAAGGCGGCGCATATCGCGCTGAAATGCAGGCGGCCGGCGCGGCGCTCGTGACTGGGCTCGCTGGCGGCAACGCAATCGGCGGTGCAGCCGGCGCAGGTATCGCATCGATCGCAGCGGGCCAGTTGAACAAGCTGGGTGGTGCCATTGCAGAGTCTAATCCGACGGCGAACGCCGACATGAACGAGGCGCTCGGGAATATCGTTGCAAACGCGATTGCGACAGGTGCGGGTGCAGCGGCGGGCGGCAATGCAGGTGCGGCCTCTGGATATGACGTGGACCGGTTCAACCGCCAGTTCGATGCCGATGGCAAGCCGGTGAAGCAGAAAGATCTGGTGGCGCAGGTGTGTCCCGCGGGTGCTCAGTGTAGCGATGCGACATTGAACGCAGCGATTAAGGCGCAGGGCGATCTGGCGCAGGCAGCAAATCAAACACCCATTATTGCTGCGATTTCGCCGAACTATGCAACTGCTGGCGCAGGCAGCTTATCAGGTACCGTTGGTGGAGCAGTGAACCTTTACGACGGCACGACGTATTTGTCGTATGGTGTTAGCCAGTCATTCCCGCCTGCATCGTGGGCACCGGGCGGAACCGCTTCGCTAGGTTGGATTTGGGGATCCCACGATGCTTCCTCGACTAACGCATTTATGAACGGAGACGGGAATCAAATCTACGTTTCTATCCCAGCGGGAAAAGTTAACATCATGGGTGCAATAACCCACGCGTATGGCGGTTCGACGGCATTTGAATTGGGTGTTACTACGCCAGGAGGTTTGACCGCAGGCGTCGTCCCTTGGAGCCATTCGGTTCCAGTCAATGACAAGAAGTAATTCAGGAGGATAAAGATGCGAGGACCAACGGATGAAGAATGGAAGGGTATGACGCCAGAACAAAAGCGAACCTACAAGATATTTGTTGGGGTCGTCGTTGCAATTCTGGTGTCACTCGCCATAAAAAAAATCTTTTTCTAGAACTAGGTGAAAGGGCAAACCCGGCCCTTGTCAGGTTTGCCGCGTGGCCTGCAATCCAATCACAAGTATTATTTTGAGTCGTTGGATGACGCCCTCTCAGTCCCGTCATCCCGAGCGTAGCATTTGTATAAATCAAGAGTAGGTCTTAGACAGCTATGAAATTTAAGGGGCTAGTAGGAACGTTGTTCGCATTTCTTTTGACGGCTTGTTCGTCTTTACCAGACACGCGAATGGAATGGATGAAGCCGAAATTTGTCGAGCACGAGACAGTTATTGAAGGCTCCGCAGCTACCAATCTCGCTGTGCTCTATGGAACGTATAAAGTGCTAGGTTCCCAAGGGCACAATAGCGGTATTTCGAGTGTCAAACTTATAAAAAGTGAAAAAGGGAATCCAATAATCAGGTTCTACGATAAAGGCGACCGAGAAATTGGGCTTGGATTCAGCCCCACAGTCTGTGCCGCGAATACGCGGGCAACTGACGCGCCTTCTTATGTCGTGTGTGGCAAGAACAGCATCCTCTTTCCGCAGCCGTGGTTCTTGCTGGCCGTTGAACCGACGGGACGGGTCATCAGACAGGGGAACGCAATATTCGGATACAAGGAAATGGTGATCGAAAAAGGTAACTACAGCATGTATTTTTCGTGGGGCAAGGACGACCACGGTGCTGACTATGCTCTCCAGCGGGTCGAGTAAAGCGCGGCATTGGATCGATAAATATGAAAATCAGAAAGAGCCTGGCGGCGCTGCCGCTAACGGCTTTGGTCGCGCTCGCGTCCAATGTGCAGGGGCAGAGCCTCGGCGGCATCGAAACCGAACAGAACCAGCAGCAACGACGCGATGCGCAGCAGCGCGAAGCCGCAGTATCGGCGCCTGCCGTGCGCTCCACCGTGACGAAGATCGAAGCCTTTCCCGCGTTGCCAGCCGAAACGCCGTGCTTTCGCATCGACCGGTTCGCGCTCGACGTGCCCGATACGCTATCAGCCGCAGCGCAGGCGAAAGGCGCATCCGCACTACCGCTCGATCCGTTCGCATTCGCACGTGAATGGCTCGACCACTACAAGGGGCAATGCGTCGGCAAGCAAGGCATCGACATACTGAGCAAGGGATTGCAGCAGACCGTGCTAGGTCGCGGCTATGTGACCACGCGCGTACTCCTGCCGCAGCAGGATTTGACGACTGGCGCGCTGTCGTTCGCGCTCGTGCCGGGCCTCGTGCGACAGGTTCGTCTGGCCGATCCTTCGATGTGGGGAACGTGGAAGAACGCGTTTCCGGTCAGCGATGGCGACCTGCTGAACATGCGCGACCTTGAGCAGGGTCTGGAACAGATGAAGCGCGTCGCGAGCCAGGACGTTGACATGAAGATCGAACCGACCGATATCCCAGGCGAAAGCGATGTCGTCGTGTCGATCAGGCGCGCGAAGCCCTGGACATTCGTCGCATCGGTCGATAATTCGGGCACGTCGTCGACAGGAAAATGGCAAGGTAATATCAGCCTTGGCATTGATAACCCGCTCGGGCTCAACGACGTGTTCACGCTCGGCGCCAATCAGGATCTGTCGTTCGGCAACAAATCGCTCGGCTCACACGGATTCAATGGCTCGTACTCGATTCCGTTCGGCTACTGGACAGCGACCCTGTCGGGCAACACGAACACCTACTACCAGAACATTGCCGGCGTGAACCAGACGTTTGTATCGAGCGGCAATTCACAGACCGCAGCGCTGCGCATTGCCCGCGTGCTCTCGCGCGGCCAGAGCGATGTGCTTGGCGGCTACGTGCAGCTATCGAAGCGATTCGGCGACAGCTTCATCGACGACACCACGATACCGACACAGGCGCGCAACAACACGTTTCTCGAACTAGGCGCCACCGACCGGCATTACTTCGGCGCGGCGCAGTTCGACGGCACGCTTGCGTACCGTCAGGGCGTCGGCGGATTCGGGGCAACGCCCAACCCGTACCCAGACGGCCCGACGTACCGCTTTCACATGGCTGTGCTCGACGCGAACCTGTCGGTACCGTTCGCCATCGCCACGCAGAATTTCCGCTATGTGACGACCGTACACGGCCAGTTCACCAACAACACGCTGTTCTATCTCGACGACCTGACCATTGGCAGCCGTTACACCGTGCGTGGTTTCGACGGCGAAACGATGCTCGCAGCAGAGAAAGGCTTCTATTGGCGCAACGAACTGCAATGGCCAGTACTCCAAACGGGACAGACTTTGTATGCGGGGATCGACTACGGGCGCGTGTTCGGGCCGAACACGGCGGCACTGGCGGGAACGCAACTGGCGGGTGCGGTGATCGGCATTCGCGGCGGCGTGCCGACGCGGTTTGTGGGCGTCTCGTACGACCTGTTTGCGGGAACGCCGATTTATAAACCAGTAGGATTCCCGACCGCTCGATTCACGGTCGGGTTTCAGATGACCGCGCAGTTCTAGTCGAAAGCACCGGACAATCCCTGCTTTACGTCAATGTGCCGAAAATTGTATTAGGGGTAAATAATTGCGCTAACCGCTGCACGTGCCGACCCATAAGGTTTGTGTGGAGATAATTACCTTGCCGCCACAAAAAAAGTAAGCAAAGAAAGCGGCTTCACACTGCCAGCCCATAAGCGGGTCCCGCGCGCAGCAACGGTAGTGGCGCATCTGGAATCTGTGTTCTCGCACACTCCACGCTTGTGGCACAGCAGTCATTCTTCCGGCGGCGCTGCGCGCGCCGCCTCGGTCGTTCATTCAATCGCGGCTTCCGGCGCGCGTTTGAGTGCAACCGAGAATGTTATCCGGCTCGTTTGGATACCCATTGTGTTCAACATCTTCGGCGCGTGGAACGCCGCGAGCTTCGCTCGTTGTTCCGGTGTCCCGATCTCCAGCAACGCGAGCAGTTCCGCTACCACCGCATACAATACGGCGACATTGCCATCCTCGATTTTCACCGCGAGGCCCAGCGCGCCTTGCGCGCCCGCCCTCTTCGTCTGCTCCGATGCCCGTACGCCTATCGCGTAGCTGCCGTCCGCGCCGACCTTGCCGACCAGCGCGCCGTCGAATGCCTGCATCAGCTGCGTGCAGAAGCGGCCCTCGCCCGCTACCCATTCGGGATACGTTGTCATCGCGCGGTAGATTCGGGCGAGCGCCGAAGTGCGCGATGTGACCGACTGTGCGTTCGACGATACCTCGTCCTCCGCGGCGGCCAGCTTCGCGAACAGGCGTGCGAGGCGATCGAGCGGAAAAGCCGGTGTCGGTAAATTGCAGCCGTCGGTCGCCCATTGCACTGCTTCGTCGGGCAGGTCGCAGACGTCCGCGACCGTGCGTTTGACTCGCACCTGCAACGGATGGTCCGGTCGTTCATAACCCTCCATCGACGCTCCGATCGATTGCGCGCCGGCCAGCATGCCCGCATGTTTGCCGGAGCAGTTGCTGCATACGCCGCCCGGCTTGAAGTCGCGTTTGAGCCAGTCGATGTAGACGGCGTCGGATAACGGCGGATGGCCGCCGCAGCGCAGATCGGCTTCGCTCGCCTGCGCCTTGGCCAGCATCTGGCGCGTGCGCTCGATGTGGCGCGCCTCGCTGCTGTGCGAGGCGCACATCAGCGCAAGGTCGGCTTCGTCGAAACCGAAACGCTCCAGCGCGCCGGTCTCCAACACCGCCAACGCTTGCGCGGGCTTCGCCGCGGAACGTGCCAGCGTCATGCGCGACGGGTCGCCGAATGAAGCCAGCAAGCGGCCGCTCGCATCGACCACCGCGACGTGCGCCACGTGCGTGTTCTCAATCGACGCGCCACGATAGACAGTCGCCGCAATCGGCCCGGTTTCGCGCGTGCTCATGCTGGTTCTCCTCGTGATCGATCGAATCGCTGGGACTGCATTGAATCATGAATTACGCGGGCAATTCCATTTTCGTCTCGCGCGCAGTGGTTCTCATGCGGTATCCAACGTGTCGTGCAGATGCTCGACGAGATAGTCGATCAATGCCCTCACCTTCGGCGGCAAAAAACGATTCGGCGGATACAGCAGCCACACCGAGCCCACATAGGCGCGCGCTTCGAGATTCCAGTCGGGCAGAACCTGCACGAGCGCGCCGCTTTGCAGTGAGTCTGCTGCCGCGAATTCCGGTACGCACGCAACGCCGAAGTCCTGCAGCGCGGCTTCGAGTCGCGCGCCGGCATGATTGGCGATGTAGCGACCTTTCACGTCGACGCTCTGTGTCTCCGTGCCGCGGCGAAAGCGCCAGCGGTTGTCGTCGGCGGTCTCGCCCAGGTAGATGCAGGCGTGCTTGTGCAGATCGCGTGGTTGCGCCGGTGTGCCGCGCTCGCGCAAATAGGCCGGCGTCGCCACCAGCAGCCAGCGCACCGCGCCCAATCGGCGCCCCGCGAGTCCCTGCGGTGGATGCTCGGTCAGGCGGATCACCAGATCGACATCGTCGGCGAGCGGGTCGACGTCGTGATCGGTGAACAGGAGTTGCAGGTCCACTTCGTCGTAAGCGCGCAGGAAGCCGGCGATGAGCGGGTGGATCACGGACCGCGCGAACTGGGTCGGCGCGCTCACGCTCACCTTGCCTTGCGGCCTGCCCGCCAGTTGCCCGGCGGCGTCGACCGCGCCCGACGCGGCGCTCACCATGTCGCGACAGAATCGCACCACCTGAGCGCCCGATTCCGTCACCCGCACGGTACGCGTGGAACGCTCGAGCAAACGTGTCGCCAGCGCGTCTTCGAGCCGCTTGATCTGACGGCTCACCGTCGAAGGCGTGCTGCCGAGTTGCCGCGCCGCCACCGAGAAATTGCCGGCGTCGACGACGCGCGCAAAAACCGCCATGTCCGGCAGCAAGGTGAAAAGCTCGTTTGGAGTCATCGTTCCGGGTCCGTGAGTGCGACCAGCTATTAATGCATTTGCGACATAAACGCTGTGCACCGATACCCGATTATCACGTGCGACGCAAAGTTCGACAATACGGCCTTATTAGCTCGAGGTCCGTCCATGTCGAAACAAGAACGCCTGCTCATGTTGTCCGATCTGATGCTGCTCGCCGTCGCCGTCGTGTGGGGCACCAGTTACGGCGTGGTCAAAAGCGCGCTGGTGTTTTATCCGGTGCTGGGTTTGCTCGCACTGCGCTTCGGCATCACTTTCGTGATCCTGTCGCCCGCCCTGCGCCACCTGCGCGCCGCCGACGCCCGCACGCTGCGCGGCGTGCTGTTCTCCGGCGCGCTGCTGCTCGGTATCTTTCTCTGTGAAACCTTCGGCATCCTGATGACGCGTGCGGCCAACGCCGCGTTTCTGATCAGCTTGTGCGTGGTGTTGACGCCACTCGTCGAATGGTTGCTGCTCAAGCGCAAGCCAAGCCGCGTCGAATGGCTGGCGGTGGCGCTCTCGCTGCTGGGCGCATGGCTGCTCGCCGGCGACGGTGAACTAAGCCTCAATCCCGGCGACGCGCTGATTTTGCTCGCCGCGCTGCTGCGCGCGCTAACGGTGTGTGTGACCAAACGCGTGATGCGCGATTCGGCGCTGCCGCCGCTGTCGGTGACTGCGGTTCAGTCTGGCGTGGTGGCATTCGGCAGCGCCGCGGCCGCCTGGCTGTTCGCACCGCAGCAGTGGCAGGCTGCGCCCTCGATTGCGGAACATGCGGTGTTCTGGGGCTATGTCGGCTATCTGGTGATCGCGTGCACGCTGTTCGCGTTCTTTGCGCAGAACTTCGCGATCAAGCGCAGCAGCCCGACACGCGTCTCGCTGCTGATGGGCAGCGAACCGGCGTTCGGGGCACTGTTTGCCTGCATCTGGTTGGGTGAGCGCATTTCCGTGACCGCGTGGGTCGGCGGCGCATTGATCGTCGCGGCATCGATTCTGGCGACCGTGCGATGGACCGCGTTGCGTGTGAGCGCCGCGCAGGCCTGAAGCAAGGTGTTGCGTCGATCAGGAGCTCGGCGCCAGTTCCTCTTCGCGCTCCAGCGAGCGCGTGCGCCTGAGTTCCGGGAAGAAGCGCATCCAGAGCAAGGCGACCGCGATGGTCGCCACGCCGCCCATCAGCACGGCCGGTTGTGCGCCCCACCAACCCGCCGTCAAGCCGGATTCGAACTCGCCCAATTGATTCGACGTCCCGATGAAAAGCGAGTTGACCGCGCTGACGCGTCCCAGCATTTCGTCCGGTGTGCGCAACTGCACGAGCGACAGACGCACGACCACGCTGATGGTGTCCGATGCGCCGAGCACCATCAGCGCGACGAGCGACACGAAAAATTGATGCGACAGGCCGAACACGACCGTGGCTGCGCCGAACGCCATCACGCCGCCGAACATCGCCGCGCCCGGCCGGTTGCGCAGCGGGAAATGCGCGAGCCAGACGGTGCCGGCGAGCGCGCCGATGGCGGTGCCCGAGCGCAACAACCCTAGCCCGAGCGGCCCCGTGTGCAGGATGTCGCGCGCGAAGATCGGCAACAGCGCGGTCGCGCCGCCGAACAGCACGGCGAACAGATCAAGCGACAACGCGCCGAGAATCACCGGTTCGCGGCGAATGAAGGCAATGCCCGAGAACACCGATTCAAGCGTGACAGGCGCGCGGTTCGCCGGCTTTGTCTGTAGCGAAATTCCCGAGACCGCCGCGGCCGCGGCCGCGAACGACAGCGTGCAGGCGAGATAGGCCGCGCCCGGGCCGATGCCGTAAAGCAGGCCGCCCAGCGCCGGGCCCGCGATCTGCGCGGTCTGATTCGCCGACGTGGCCCATGCCGTCGCTTTGGGCAACTGCCCGCGCGGCACGACGCCCGGCAATAGCGAAGCCACCGCGGGCGATTCAAAGGCGCGCGCCGCACCGACGCATGCGGCCAGCACATAAATCACGGGTGCGCTGATCCAGCCGCTGAAGGTGCCGACAGCGAATAACAATGCAGCGACGCTTTCGAGGCTTTGACAGATGGCCGCGATACGGCGGCGGTCGTAACGGTCGGCGACGTGGCCGACCACGAGCGTCAGCACGAACATCGGCAGAAATTGCGCGAGGCCGACGAGGCCGAGTGCGAAGGCGCTATGCGTGAGCGCGTAGATATGCCAGCCCATTGCCACGGCGAGCATCTGGAACGACAGCGACGAGAGGATGCGGGTGCACCAGAAACGTTGAAATGCGGGGTGTTTCGGCAAACTAACGGATGAGGAGCCGGGCGGTTCGGCGGGCGCTGGAGGCATGGCGTTCGTGCTCTTGACTGGGCGGACTTGGGCGGCCGCTAGTTTAGAGCAAGATGATTTGTTTTGGGTTACGGCCTTGCGCGGCACGCATCGCCGGCGGCGACGAATCGGCTCGCGGCCTTCAGGCGAGAACCGCTGGACGCGCCCGGGTGAATCGGGATTCGACGAGCAGATACGAGAGGCTGCCGAGCGCCGCCGTCATCACGACACCGGCCAGTACCGCGACCAGATACGCAAGCCTGGCGTCCGCGAAATTGCGTTGCGCCAGCAGCGCGATGGCGGGATAGAACGGCACGTGCCAGATGTACAGGCTATAGCTTGCGCGCCCTATTGCAGTAAGCGGCTTGAATTCCAGCGCGCGTACGATCGGCGAGCGCGCAGACGAATGGATGACCCGGTAAATCATCAACGCGACTGACACGGCTAGCAGCGTATAGCCGAACGTCTGAAGCCACGCCAAGGTTTTAAATGGGACATCTGAACATGCCAACGCTATCCAGATCGCCACGAACATCGCCACGCCGAGCACGCCTGCCGCCGCGGATTGTCTGGAACGAAGATGGGCAGGCACGAGTGCCAGCAGGCAACCTACTGCAATCGAGTCGATCCGGCAAAGCGTGAAGGTATAGATGCCGTTGTCGGAAATCCCGGCAAAATGGCACACCACTCTGAACGATATCGCCAGCAGCAGGAGCGCCACAGCTGGGCGAAAGTACGAATGGAAACGGGCGACGAGAATCGGGAACACGATATAGAAATGCCATTCCACGGCCAGCGTCCAGAAATGCGCCATGGTGAAATGTTGATCCGCCAGCGCGACCCGATCGCCGAATAGCGACTGCAGACTGGCCGTGAATGTCCATAGCAGGTATTCGTTTTTCAAGACCTTGCTATGCGGGTCGATCAGCAGCGCGACAAGCGTGAATATCAACAGGCTCGCGACGTAGGCTGGCAGCAAGCGGATTGCCCGACGCTGGATGAATTTCGCGTAGGACGCGACTGAATTGACGGGCCGCTTCAATAGCGTCGTGGTGATGAGAAAGCCCGAGATCACGAAAAACACGTCCACGCCTATCCAGCCGGTCGACGCAATACGCACGATGCCGGACCATGCGCCACCCAACTCCGAGAGGCGGGTGGAAAAATAGCTTGTGTAGTGGAACAGGACGACGAGCATCATCGAGATGGCTCGGAGTCCATCGAGGCCGGTCACGTAGCGCAAGGAGCTTGCGTCTCGGATGCTATGTGTTTCCATCCGCGCATTCTACAGATTACGGAATGTTTGCGGCGGTAAGGTTTGGCGGCTCGGGCTAGAAAACAAAAAGCCGTTGAATCCTTGAGGATTCAACGGCTTATCATTCGTTCCTGGCGGAGAGACGGGGATTCGAACCCCGGATAGGTTATTAACCTATACACGCTTTCCAGGCGTGCGACTTAAACCGCTCATCCATCTCTCCGGCGGGGAGCCGAATTATAGCAAACTTCGCGCGCCGCGCCACACCCATGCGCGAACCGGCTTAAGGATGCCGGATATAGTCCACCAGCGCCCGCGTGTAAGCGTCCGGTTTCCGGTCGATCAGGCTCACGCCGATCGCCACCAGAAATCCCGCCGGCACGCCGAATACGCCGGAACTGATCGGCTCGATCCCGAACCACCGTGCGCCGGCGAAACCGGTCATCTGCGTGAAGAACGGGTACGTGGAGACGATGTAATAGATGCACACCACCAGCCCCGCCACCATGCCCGCCACCGCGCCCAGCCGCGTGGTGCGCTTCCAGAACACGCCTAGCACCAACACCGGAAACAGACTAGAAGCCGCCAGCGAAAACGCCGCGCCCACCAGAAACAGAATGTTCCCCGTATTCAACGACGCTACATACGACGCGAACAGCGCCACCCCTAACAACAGAATCTTCGAGATCGTCACGCGCCGCTGGCTCGACGCGTTCGGATCGACCATGTGGTAGTACACATCGTGCGACAAGGCGTTGGCGATGGTGAGCAGCAAACCGTCCGCGGTGGAGAGCGCCGCGGCCAGCGCGCCCGCCGCGATCAGCCCCGACATCACATACGGAAGTCCCGCAATCTCCGGCGCGGCAAGCACGACCATGTCGGGCTGCATTTGAATCTCGCTCCAACGCACGATGCCGTCGCCGTTCGTATCGGCAAGACTGATCAGGCTCGGCTCGACCTTGCGCCACTGCATGAGCCACTGCGGCAAGTCCGAGAAATGATGGCCGACCAGGTTGGTCAATATCTCGTACTTGATCAAAACCGCCAACACCGGCACCGTCAAATAGAACAGCGCGACGAAGAACAGAGTCCATCCGACGGAGCGTCGCGCCGAAGCCACCGAGGTGGTCGTGTTATAGCGCGTCAAAATGTGCGGCAGGCTCGCCGTGCCGAGCGACAGGCACAGCAGCAGCGAAAGAAAATTACGTTCGTGGATGCGCCGGTCTTCATCACTCACGGCGGGGAACGGCTCATGCATCGGCACGGGTGCGGCTGCGCGCATCAGCATTTCATCGCGTCGCTGGGTCCACACGATCTGCGCGGCGGCGGCATCGCGGGGAAACTGTTCGAGCGAGCGCTCGCGCTCCTTGATCTCGCGCAGCGGGCCGTTATGCCGGCGCAGATCGGCGACTTCCTGTGTGAGACGCAGCTTCTCGTCGACAAACGATTGCGGCAAGGTGTCGAGCCGAATCTGCATCAACGCGGCACGGCGGCGATAATCGTCGCGCACGGTCTGTTCGAGCGGCTCCTCGCGCACCTGCTTCTCGAGGCCTTCGACACGCCCCATCAAGCGGCCGTAATTGAATTGCGGCACCCAGCCGAGGCCGTCCTTGTGCGCGATCATCGACACGGGAATCAGAATCGCCGCGATCAGGATGACGTACTGCGCGACCTGCGTCCACGTGACGGCACGCATGCCGCCAAGAAACGAACACACCAGAATGCCCGCCAGTCCGCAGAAGATGCCGACGGCAAAATCCACGCCGATAAACCGCGTCGCAATCAGTCCGACGCCCTGGATCTGCGCGACCAGATATACGAACGAACACAAGATCGCCGCCAGCGCGGCAAGGCCGCGCACGGCGTTGCTCGAAAAGCGCGTGCCGAGAAAATCGGGAATCGTGTAGCGCGCGAGCTTGCGCACATACGGCGCGAGCAGGAACGCGACCAGACAATAGCCGCCGGTCCAGCCCATCAGATAAGCGAGACCGTCATATCCGGTCGCATAGATCGAGCCGGCGAGGCCGATGAACGAAGCCGCCGAAAGCCAGTCGGCCGCGGTCGCCATGCCGTTGAAAGCGGACGGCACGCGCCGCCCCGCCACGTAGTATTCGACCAGATCGGAAGTGCGCGACAACAGGCCGATCACCGCATACACCGCGATCGGCACGAACAGGAACACATAGCCGATCCACACGCCAGGACCGGTGGTACGCTCGATGCGCCACATCACATAGATGAAGAACAGGAAGCCGAGCGTGTAAAGGGCGTAGGAACGGATCAGCCGGTTCGTGAGCTTCATCGGCTCAGCTTCCGCGCGCGACGGACGCATCGGCGGCGACGCTAGCGCTGGCGTCGGTATCCGCGTCAAAGGCGCGTTTGAGCTGACGGTCGGCGCGCTGCATCAGCACGATATACACGACGATGAGCGCCAGATAGATCAGGATCGCGCCCTGGGCACCGAAGTAGAACGGCAACCTGAAGCCGCCGACCCGCACCTGTGCCAGGGCGGGTGCCATCAGCGGCAACACGAACGACACGATGAAGCCCAAGGTCATCAACGTCGCAATCAACGCGAGGTTGAAGCGCCAGTATTTTTGATGCGCGCGCGCCATCGCTGCCGAGACCGCGGGCGGTTCCGGCAGGGGATTGAGCGTAGCGTGGGAGGAGTGGTGCGGCGCGGCCATGCGCCTATGTATCAAAAAGCCACCGGGCAGGCAATCGGGATTGTCCGCCCAGTGGCTTCAACAACGTGGCTTCACGATCAGCAATCTGCGTGGGACCAAGGATCCTGGTCCGGTACGCCCTTGCCCTTCACACAGGCCCCTGCAAGCTTAAAGCGACTCGCCCAGTTGATCGAGAATCGCCGGGTTCTCCAGCGTCGATACGTCTTGCGTGATTTCCTCGCCCTTCGCGAGCGAGCGCAACAGGCGGCGCATGATTTTGCCCGAACGCGTCTTCGGCAGGTTCTCGCCGAAGCGGATGTCCTTCGGCTTGGCGATCGGACCGATCTCCTTGCCGACCCAGTTGCGCAGTTCGTTGGCGAGCTTCACCGCTTCCTCGCCTTCCGGACGCGCGCGCTTCAACACGACGAACGCGCACACGGCTTCACCGGTCGTCGCGTCGGGGCGCCCTACCACAGCGGCTTCCGCGACAAGCGGGTTCGACACCAGCGCCGACTCGATCTCCATCGTGCCGAGCCGGTGACCCGACACGTTGAGCACGTCGTCGATGCGGCCCATGATCGTGAAGTAGCCGGTATCCTTGTCGCGCACCGCGCCGTCGCCCGCAAGGTACAGCTTGCCGCCGAGCTCCTCGGGGAAGTAGCTCTTCTTGTAGCGGTCCGGATCGCCCCACACGTTACGCAACATGGACGGCCATGGACGCTTCACCACCAGAATGCCGCCCTGCCCGTTCGGCACGTCCTGACCGGTTTCGTCGACGACCGCGGCCATGATGCCCGGCAGGGGCAACGTGCATGAACCCGGCACCAGAGGTGTGGCGCCCGGCAGCGGCGTGATCATGTGGCCGCCGGTTTCGGTTTGCCACCACGTATCGACAATCGGGCAACGGCTGCCGCCGACGTTCTCGTAATACCAGATCCACGCTTCCGGGTTGATCGGCTCGCCGACCGTGCCGATGATGCGCAACGTGGACAGGTCATAGCTCTTCGGATGCACTTTCTCGTCGGCGTCAGCGGCCTTGATCAGCGAGCGGATCGCAGTGGGCGCCGTATAGAACAGCGAGACCTTGTGCTTGGCGATCATGTCCCAGAAGCGGCCGGCGTTCGGATACGTAGGCACGCCTTCGAACACGACCTGCGTGCCGCCGAGCGTCAACGGACCATACGTGATGTAGCTATGGCCCGTGATCCAGCCGATGTCGGCGGTACACCAGAACACATCCGAAGGCTTCCAGTCGAAGGTCCACTTCAGCGTTTGCGCGGCCCACAGCAGATAACCGCCGGTGCTGTGCTGCACGCCCTTCGGTTTGCCGGTCGAACCGGACGTGTAGAGGATGAACAACGGATGCTCGGCGCCGACCCACTCGGGCGCGCATTGATCCGATTCGGCCTGCGTGAGTTCGTGCATCCACAGATCGCGGCCTTCGTTCCATGCGACCTTGCCGCCGGTGCGCTGATAGACGATCACGCTCGTGACTGCCTCGCAACCGCCCATTGCCAGCGCTTCGTCGGCGATGTTTTTCAGCGGCAAGGCTTTGCCGCCACGCATCTGTTCGTCGGAGGTGACGAGCGCGACGGCGCCCACGTCCACCAGCCGCTCATTGAGCGACTTCGACGAGAAGCCGCCGAACACCACCGAATGCGTCGCGCCAATCCGCGCGCACGCCTGCATCGCGACGATGCCTTCGATCGACATCGGCATATAGATCACCACGCGGTCGCCCTTCTTCACGCCGCGCTTCTTCAGCGCGTTCGCGAAGCGCGACACACGTTGCAGCAGATCCTGATAGGTGACGTTGGTGACGGTGCCGTCGTCGGCTTCGAAAACGATCGCGACGCGCTCGCCGTTGCCGGCCTCGACGTGACGGTCGATGCTGTTATACGACGCGTTGATCTGGCCGTCTTCGAACCACGTGTAGAACGGCGCGTTCGATTCGTCGAGCACTTTGGTGAAGGGCGTGTTCCAGCTCAGCGTCTCGCGAGCGAGGCGCCTCCAGAAACCTTCGTAATCGCGCTCGGCCTCGGCGGCCAGCGCGCGGTACGCGTCCATTCCGGAGATCGCGGCACCCGCCGCTGCTTCAGCGGAAGGAGGGAAAACACGGCGTTCGTGAAGAACCGATTCAATCGCAGACATCGACAACCCCTTGGTGAAGATGAAACGTAAAACCTGTGCCGGCGCGACTCGCGCGCGCCCTCTGTCTTGTTGACGCCGCAACGGGCGGCGTGCTGTCTCCAAGCCTCACGCATCGATCGCCGATCGATGCGCCGCGGCTCATCCGTCTGCCTGTACCACTCATGCGGCACCGCAACATGAATCCGCTCTCACGCTCAAACATAAACGCTGCAACTTACCGGCCACTTACGCGCAATGCGCCGGATTGCCAGCGAAAACCCTAATGCGGCTCATGCGACCGGATCGTCGAATGATGAATGCGGCGCGAAGCAACGCATGCTACGCGCTGACTGACGTTCATGTGTCTGAACCCACGCATGGATTGAGCGCGCTGCATACCGCGACGCCGTGCGAACCCCGCATGGCCGCGACGCGCCCTTACGCTGGCTCGCACGGCCTTTTACAATGCTAACTGAACTAGCCGTCTGGATTCCAGCTTGAATCGTTACTCCCTGCTTCTTATCGTTACTCCCTGCTTTTTGTCACCTCGATGCTGCTGGTCGGCAGCAGTGTCGGAATCGGTAAGTCGATCGTCGAGTTCGTCCCCGTCCCTTTGTTCGCGCTGCTGCGCTTCGTGATCGCGATGGCAGTACTGTGGCCGCTTCTGCGCATGTCCAGACTGCGCAGCGTGAAGCGCGGCGAATGGTTCAACCTGTTCCTGCAGGCTCTGTTCGGCACCTTCGGGTTTACGCTGCTGATGCTCGGCGGCGTGCAACGCACGAGCGCGGTCGCGGCCGGCGTGATCACGAGCACGATTCCCGCGGTCGCCGCGCTGCTCTCGTGGCTTATCCTCAAAGAACGTCCGAACGGTCGGGCACTCGCGTCGATCGCACTGGCGATCGTCGGCGTGGTCGTCATCAATCTCGCGCACGTGCATCGGAGTTCGGGCGGCGAAACGTCGTTCGCGGGCAACCTGATGGTGCTCGGCGCGGTGTGCTGCGAATCGCTTTACATCATCCTGTCACGGCGTCTCACGCAGACACTCGCACCGATCCACATCTGCGCGTACACGCATCTCTTCGGCCTTCTACTGATGCTGCCGGTCGGCGCGAGCGCGCTGCTCGACTTCGACTATCGCGCTGTGCCGCTCAGCGTCTGGACGCTAGTGCTGTGGTATGGACTGTCGGCCAGCATCTTTTCGTTCTGGTTGTGGATGAAGGGCATCCTGAAGGGCATCCGTCACGTGCCGGGCAGTCTTGCGGGCGTGTTCAGCGCCGTGCTGCCCGTGGCGGCCGCGATCTGCGGCATCGCGTTTCTCGGCGAGCGGCCCACCTTCGCGCACGGTATCGCGCTCGCCTGCGTGGTCACGGGGATCGGGCTGGCGAGCCTGAAGGTCAGACGGGTGCCGCCGGTGGCGTCGTGAGCGTTCAGGCCTCGCCGCCAGCCGCTGCCCTCAAGGTGCGCGGTCAAGCGCACCGCCTGTCGAAGCGGCGCCGCCTGCCCGCCGCAACGCAGCAAATTCACCCGACGCTGTACAATAGCGCGCCTGATGCGAGCTTTTCCGGTCTTCTCTGGCCGTGCGCCGCGCCGTCTGCGCCAAGTCTGCGTGCCTGATCCAACGCGTGCTTGCCATGTATATGCCGCGTACCATGCATGCCGCGCCGGCGCATTCAGTCCGCGCATTTAGTCCATGTTCCGTCACCTGCGTTTCGTCCGACTCTTGCCCATGTCCGCT
Organism: Paraburkholderia dipogonis; assembly: GCF_042680985.1. NCBI lineage: Bacteria > Pseudomonadati > Pseudomonadota > Betaproteobacteria > Burkholderiales > Burkholderiaceae > Paraburkholderia > Paraburkholderia dipogonis. The sequence goes on from NZ_JBHUFR010000035.1 coordinate 42,310, forward strand.
CCGCGATCCGACTCCGCCCATCAGCGCCGCCCGATGCGCCCGATCCCTTCCATCATCTTCATGAGCCGCTGGCTGCAGTTGCCGCTCTATCTGGGTCTGATCGTGGCCCAGGCGGTCTACGTCGTGCTGTTCCTCAAGGAAGTCTGGCATCTCGTCACGGCCTCCATGACGCTCGACGAAACCAACATCATGCTGGTCGTGCTCGGTCTGATCGACGTGGTCATGATCTCGAACCTGCTGATCATGGTGATCATCGGCGGGTATGAAACGTTCGTGTCGCGCCTGGGCGTCGAGGGTCATCCGGACGAACCGGAATGGCTCGACCACGTGAACGCCGGCGTGCTCAAAGTCAAACTGTCGATGGCGCTGATCAGCATCTCGTCGATCCATCTGCTGAAGACCTTCATCAGCCCCGACCAGAATTCGACGCATACGATCATGTGGCAGGTGATCATCCACGTTGCGTTCCTCGTCTCGGCGCTCGTGATGGCGGCGGTCGACCGGCTCACCACGCACACGCATCCCAAACATTTCGAAGAGCCCGCCGTCCTGCACGCCGTGGGCTCCGTTAAAGGTTCCACTCCCCTGAAGGCGCACGACTGACCCGCCCTGCCCGGCGAGTCCGACAACAAGCGCCACCGTCCCCACTGAGCTAGCCATGACCGTCATCAAACAGGAAGATCTGATTCAGAGCATTGCTGATTCGCTTCAGTACATCAGCTACTACCATCCGCTCGACTACATCCAGGCACTCGGCCGCGCCTACGAGCTCGAACAGAGCCCCGCCGCGAAAGACGCCATCGCGCAGATTCTCACCAACAGCCGCATGTGCGCCGAAGGCAAGCGCCCGATCTGCCAGGATACCGGCATCGTCACGGTGTTCGTGAAGGTCGGCATGGACGTGCGTTGGGACGGCGCGACGATGGGCGTCACCGACATGATCAACGAAGGCGTGCGCCGTGGTTATCTGAACCCGGACAACGTGCTGCGCGCGTCGATCGTGAGCCCGCCGGAAGGTGGCCGCAAGAACACGAAAGACAACACGCCGGCCGTGATCCACTACGAGATCGTGCCGGGCAATACGGTCGACGTGCAGGTCGCGGCCAAGGGCGGCGGCTCGGAAAACAAGTCGAAGTTCGCGATGCTGAATCCGTCGGATTCGATCGTCGACTGGATTCTCAAGACCGTGCCGACCATGGGCGCGGGCTGGTGCCCGCCGGGCATGCTCGGTATCGGTATCGGAGGCACCGCTGAAAAAGCGATGGTGATGGCGAAAGAATCGCTGATGGATCCGATCGACATTCAGGACGTGATCGCACGCGGCCCGAAGGACTGGATCGAAGAACTGCGTGTTGAACTGCACGAGAAGGTCAACGCGCTCGGGATCGGCGCGCAAGGTCTCGGCGGTCTCGCCACCGTGCTCGACGTGAAGATCATGGCCGCGCCGACGCACGCCGCGAGCAAGCCGATCGCGATCATCCCGAACTGCGCGGCGACGCGTCACGCGCATTTCACGCTGGACGGTTCCGGCGTTGCCAAGCTCGAAGCGCCGTCGCTCGACGCATGGCCGAAGGTGCAGTGGGAGCCGGACACCGAGAAGAGCAAGCGCGTCGATCTGAACACGCTTACGCCGGAAGAAGTCGCCGCGTGGACGCCGGGCCAGACGCTGCTGCTGTCGGGCAAGATGCTGACGGGCCGTGACGCGGCTCACAAGCGCATCGCCGATATGCTGGCCAAGGGCGAGAAGCTGCCGGTCGACTTCACGAACCGCGTGATTTACTACGTCGGCCCGGTCGATCCGGTGCGCGATGAAGCCGTCGGTCCCGCAGGCCCGACCACGGCAACGCGCATGGACAAGTTCACCGAGACGATGCTGTCGCAAACCGGCCTGATCTCGATGATCGGCAAGGCGGAGCGCGGCCCGGTCGCCATCGAGGCGATCAAGAAGCACAAGGCCGCGTATCTGATGGCCGTGGGTGGCGCGGCGTACCTCGTGTCGAAGGCGATTCGCAGCGCGAAGGTTCTCGCGTTCGAAGACCTCGGCATGGAAGCGATCTACGAGTTCGACGTGCAGGACATGCCTGTAACGGTGGCCGTCGATTCGAACGGCACTTCCGTTCATCAAACTGGGCCGAAGGAATGGCAAGCAAAGATCGGCAAGATTCCGGTCGCGACAGTTTGAAATATTGACATCCGCTGAATGATTCAAAGCCGGGGCCTCAAACCCCGGCTTTTTTATGATGAAATGAGAACGGTACGCATCACGCGAAAAACCCTCTGAAATCAAGCGAAAATCTGATTTTTTGGCTTGGCTTTTTGCGTTTCGCCGTTTATTGTTCTGGGAAATTCAAAGCCCCTATAAGGACACACCATGCAAGGCGACAAGAAGGTCATCGAGTATCTCAACTCGCAGTTGAAGAACGAACTGACCGCCATCAATCAGTACTTCCTGCATGCGCGGATGTATAAGCACTGGGGTCTCGAGAAACTCGGCAAGCACGAATACGACGAATCGATCGGCGAGATGAAGCACGCCGACTGGCTCATCGAACGCATTTTCATGCTCGACGGTCTGCCTAATCTGCAGGACCTGCACAAATTGCTGATCGGTGAGGAAACGAAAGAAATCCTCGAATGCGATTTGAAGCTCGAACAGATTTCGCAGAGCACCTGTAAAGAAGCCATCGCGTATTGCGAAACGGTGCGCGATTTCATCTCCCGTGAAATCTTCACGAAGATTCTCGACGATACCGAAGAACATATCGACTGGCTCGAAACGCAAATCGACCTGATCGACAAGATCGGCATCCAGAACTACCAGCAATCCGCAATGGGCTCGGTCGAGTCCTGATCGATCCACGCCGCACCCACCCGCGTGCCGGTCATGGCTCAGCTTATTTGCGATGATCTGCGCCGCGCGGGCGATATACTTGCGCACCGTCCCGTTTTTCCGAGTATCCCTTGAGCGCCGTGCCGCACGCGTCCTCGCCGTCTATGCCCGCAGAATCCTCCTCCGCGAATACAGGAATCTTCACGTCTGGCGCCGGAGCGCGCGCACCGGTCGGCATTTTCGATTCGGGGCTGGGCGGTTTGTCGGTGTTGCGGGCGGTCCGGGCGCAACTGTCTGACGAGGCGATCCTGTATGTCGCCGACTCGCTCTACGCCCCCTACGGCGAGCGCGACGACGACTTCATCGCCGACCGCACGCTCGCGATCGGCGAATGGCTCGTCAAGCAAGGCGCGAAAGCGTTGGTGGTCGCCTGCAATACGGCCACCGCGCAGTCGATCGCGCTGGTTCGCGAAAAGCTGCCTATTCCTCTGGTTGGCGTCGAACCCGGCGTCAAACCCGCCGCGCTGCAATCGAAAACCCGTGTCGCCGGCGTGCTCGCCACACAAGTGACGCTGCGCAGCGCCCGCTTTCAGGCGTTGCTCGAACGCTACGCGGCGGATTGCCGCTTTCTCTGCCAGCCGGGCCACGGGCTCGTGCAAGCGGTGGAACGCTGCGACGTCGGCTCCGCCGAGTTACGCGCGCTGCTGCGCGGCTACCTGCAGCCTATGCTCGACGCGGGCGCGGATACGCTGGTGCTCGGCTGCACGCACTATCCGTTTCTCGATGCGGCGATTCGCGATATCGTCGGCGACCGGCTGATGCTGATCGACACCAGCGTTGCCATTGCGCGGCAACTGGAACGCGTGCTCGACCAACACGGTTTGCGCGCGGTGCCGGAAAGCGCGACCACTGTTCCGCCCCGCTTTTTTTCCACCGGCGACGGCACTCATCAGCAACAATTGGCCGCTACCCTGCTGCATATCGACGCAATGGTCGAAACGGTGTCGATCCCCTCGCGCCGCACGGCAGCGCCGGATTCCCAAGCCGCATAAACGGCTGCCCAAGTGCCGTTTTTGGCCCACCACACGGACTTTAGCGAGCTGTTCAGGTCATTTTCCCGCGCCGGCCGCCAGCTGCGCTCGCTACCGCCTCATAGACGAAACCCTTCTAAGAGTCTGGTTTTGTTACAAAAAATCACGCAGGACGCTTGCCAAACGACCCAAACAAAATGATAATAATTCGCATTAACGTTAGCTATGACGCCCGCCATGATTGTCTGTGTCTGCAAGTCTGTTTCTGACCGAAAGATCCGTGCTTCGATCGAGGAAGGCATGGATTCGTTCGACGAGCTCCAGTTCGAGCTCGGCGTCGCATCCTGCTGTGGCAAGTGCGCCGATTCCGTGCGCGACGTCATGATGAAAAGCGGCGTCTGCGCGAGCCGCTGTGGTTTTGAACATCACCCGCAAGCTGTTCCGCTGACGTTTTACGAACGCAAGGCGGCCTGAGTCAGCTTTTCAAAGCGCGGCTCACTCCGCGCTTCGGGCGCTTCGGGCATTTCGCGCCCAATGCCGTTCTCGCTGTTCAAGCGTTATCCCACTGCCGTCAGCAAGCCAGTATTCGTACCAGCCAGCTACCCGCTCACCCGTCACAGGAGTTCGAGATGGAATTGCTGATTGGTTTCGTGACTACTTTGTTCATTTCGCTGCTGATTTTTCGAACATGACGATGTCCTGTCTGACGCGCTGCATCGACAGCGCGCCACCACGCTAACATGCCGGCCTCGCCTACCGTTTCAGCCAGCGCCATGCCGGCTTCGCCTACCCGAACGAACTCCCGCGTCCTGACCGCAACCGCCGTGGTTGCAGCGATTCACGTCGCGCTGCTTGCCGTGGTGATGACCTTGCGTCACGACCCCGTGCAGCCCGTCCTCGAATCGCGCGTCATGACCGCGCAGTTGCTGCCGCCAGCGCCGGTTGCCGCACCGGTCGCGATTCAATCGATCGCGCCGCCGCCGCCCACGCCGACACCGCCGGTTCGTACCAAACCGAAGGTCCAGCCGAAACCGACTCCGACGCCCAAGCCGGCGCCTACGCCGCTACCGGTAGCCGCCGCGCCGTCGCCGACGCCCGTCGCCGCACCTGATCCGACGCCGCCCGCGCCTGCCGCACCGGTTGCCCCGCCCGCACCTGCTGCGCCGGCGATCGGCCGTCAGACGATGGAGATCAGCGCGCCCAAAGACATGTCGCACCTCTCGTGCAATGTGGGCCAACCTGACTATCCGCCTCTGTCCAGGCGCCGCGGCGAGACTGGCACGGTGATCGTGAGTCTCGTGGTCAGCGTGACCGGCAAGATTGAAAACGTCGCGCTGAAAAAGAGCAGCGGTTTCAGCCGCCTCGACGACGCCGCTCTCGACGCAGTGCGTTCGAGCGCCTGCAAACCCTATCTTGAGAATGGGCAGCCGGTACGGGTCCCGACCAACCAGCCTTTCGTCTTCAATCTGAACGATTGAGGCAGCTTTTAAAAACAAGGAATTGCAATGCAAAACTACGGACTGGCGCACGTCTGGGCGCAAGGGGATTTCGTGACGCGCGGCATCGCGCTCACGCTGTTGATCATGTCGGTGCTGTCGTGGAGCGTGATCGTCATCAAAGGCTGGAATGTGATGCGCCTGAAGCGCCTCACGAAAAATGCCGAGCAGGCGTTCTGGCATTCGGACGATCTCGCCGATGGCGTGAAGAAGCTCGGCGCCGGGTCGTCGACGCCGCATGACAATCCGTTCCTCGCGCTGGCGCTGTCGGGCCAGGAAGCGGCCGATCACCATCATCAGACGCAGCCGCATCTGCATGACCGCATGGATGTGTCGGACTGGGTCACGCGCTGCCTGAAAGACACGATGGACGAAAGCGTCGCGCGCATGCAGAGCGGTCTCGCGATTCTCGCGTCGATCGGCAGCACGGCGCCGTTCGTCGGTCTGTTCGGCACGGTGTGGGGCATCTATCACGCGCTGCTGGCCATCGGCGCGAGCGGCCAGTCGTCGATCGACCAGGTGGCCGGTCCGGTCGGAGAAGCGTTGATCATGACCGCGTTCGGCCTGTTCGTCGCGATTCCGGCGGTGCTCGGCTACAACGCACTGACGCGCGCCAACAAGGCCGTGGTCGCCAAACTGAGCCGCTTTGCGCATGGCCTGCATGCATTCTTCGTGACGGGCGCGCGCCTGTCGTCGTCCAAGCGCGGCGACGGCCTGCGTCTCGCCGCTCGCGCGAACTGATCGACGAGGCACTCCAATGGCAATGAGCCCTTTCGCCGGCGACGATGACGACGGCCTGATGAACGAAATCAACATGACGCCGCTCGTCGACGTGATGTTGGTTCTCCTGATCGTCTTCATGGTGACGATTCCCGTGATTCGACACGCTGTCAAAATCGATCTGCCGCACGCGAGCAGTCAGAAAGAAGACACCAAACCGGCGCAAGTGACGGTCGCGGTCGACGCGGACGGCAACGTCACGTGGGACGACAAGAAAGTCGACGAAGCCGCGCTGAACGCGAAGATCGCGCAAGCCGCGCAAGCGAACCCGCAACCCGAACTGCATCTGGACGCGGACCGCAAGGTTGCGTACGAGAAAGTGGCGCAGGTGATGGCGGCCGCACAAGCCGGCGGCCTCACGAAGATCGGCTTCGTGACCCAACCGAAAAGCAAGTGATGCGTTGAATAGGCCTTGAAACAGGGGCCAAAAAGTAAAAGGCCTTCATCGTCAGATGAAGGCCTTTTTTTGTGCGCACTCGGCGCCTTCGGGCGGCGGGATCATTTGCCATCGGTCGAAGATTGATAGCTACTCGAATCACCGCATGCGACAGCCGTGATCGACACGGACAGCGCGGTCAGCCCTATCAGGCCGGCTATGATAGCGGCCATGAGTTTCCGCATAAGAGACTCCTTAGCGAAGGGATTTCACTATAGGCCCGCGAGCTCGCGCAATCAAGCAAACGGCCATTGAAAGTACTCATGACAGGCCACGCTTAAATGCTAAAAGCGATGCCGCGGCCCGTAAGAAGTGCTATGACGCGATCGCGTACATCGGCTGCGCGACAGCGACCTTTTCCTCGCGGGCGGGACACTCGCCCATGATGTGTTTGCCGTCGTCGGGATCGAGCATCTCGACCAGATAATCGACAAACGCGCGCACGGCCGGCACCATCCCCTGCCGCGACACGAAGACGGCGTACAACTGCGGCGTCGGAAAGGTCCAGCCAGGCATCACCGGCGACAATTGGCCGGCTCGCAGCGCGGCGCCATACATCATCTCCGGCAGCGCCGCGATACCGACGCCGGCGAGCACCGCTTCACGAATCGTCATCAGATCGGCGGTCACGAGGCGCGGCTCGTGTTCGTGCGCATGACGCGTGCCGTCGGGCGCGATCAGGTTGTAGACGTGGCGTCCGTCGCCGGTCGGCACGTCGAGCGTTTCGAAACCGTTCAGATCGGCCGGCAGCAACGGCGGCGCGTTCTGTTGCAACAGGCTCGGCGCGCCGACGAGCATCTGCTGCGTGCGCCACAGCGGCCGTACGACGATGTTGGCGTTTTCCGGCGGATCGGAGCGCACCCGCAGCGCGACGTCGATCGAATCCTCGAACAGATCGACCACGCGGTTCGTCACGCGCATCACTACACGCACTTCCGGATAACGATGCATGAATTCGGGCAGGATCTGCGACAGAATGGTCTGCGAGATCGTGACCGGCACGCTGACGCGCACCGTGCCGCGCGGCGACGAGCGCAGCTGCTGGACGACGTTGACGGCTGCCTGCGCCTCGCTCAGCATCGCCTGACAATGCTGGTAGAACAGTTGACCGGCTTCGGTCAGCGCCAGCTTGCGGGTGGAGCGCTGCAGCAGCCGCACGCCGAGCGACGCCTCGAGCTCGGTCAGCCGGCGTGACAGGCGCGACTTGGAAATCCCCAGCACGCGTTCGGCGGCGGAAAAGCCGCCATGTTCGACGACCTGCGAAAAATACATCAGGTCGTTCAGATTGTGTGAATCGATCTTCATCTCATCGTTCCAGTAATAGAACAATCCATTGCGTGAGGACGGCTGGCACCCCCGAAAACGGTCCCTATAATAGCTCCATGTTTCAAAAATAACGCTATTCCCGATTTTTTGAGGTGACTTTGATGAGCACGACCCGCACGATCGAACGTACGTTTCCGGCCGTTCGCACGACCGAGGGTGGCGGCTTTATCGTCCACCGCCCGTTTCCGACCCGCCTGTTGATGGACTTCGATCCGTTCCTGCTGCTCGACGAAATGGGCCCGATCGACTATGCGCCGGGCGAGGCAAAAGGCGCGCCGGATCATCCGCATCGCGGCTTCGAAACGGTCACGTACGCGCTCGAGGGCGAGTTCGGCCACAAGGATTCGGCCGGTCACTCCGGCACCCTGCGCGCCGGCGACGTGCAGTGGATGACCGCAGGCGCGGGCGTCGTGCACAGCGAGATGCCGGACCCGTCGTTCGTCCGTACGGGCGGACGCGTGCACGGCATCCAGCTGTGGGTCAATCTGCCGCGCCGCGACAAGATGATCGCGCCGCGCTACCAGGAAATCCCGTCGGCGAGCATTCCCGTGGCGACGTCCGTGGACGGCAAGGTGCGCGTCAAGGTGATCGCCGGCGAAGCGCTCGGCGTCAAAGCGGCGATCGAAACGCGTACGCCGATTCTGTATCAGCATTTCTCGCTGCAACCGGGAGCCACGATCCAGCAACCGGTGCCGGCGGACTATCGCGTGTTCGCGTACAGCTTGTCCGGCAGGGGCTTCTATGGAGAAGGCGAAGCGCGTCAAGAAGTCGACGCGCGGCAAATGGTCGTGTTTCAGAACGATGGCGACGCCGTGACGCTCACGGCCGGCGCGGAGCCACTCGAGGTGCTGCTGTTGGGCGGCGTGCCGTTGAAGGAGCCCGTGGTGCGCTACGGCCCGTTCGTGATGAATACGGAAGACGAGATTCGCCAGGCCGTCGTCGATTACCAGGCCGGGCGCATGGGTGCGATCACGCATTGATTCGCCAGCCGGCGCGTCGCAACCCGGGGCGCGAAGGCCGGTGAATTCGTTCACAATAGCAATTCAGGCCGCGCGCCACGCCGTTCACTTATAACAGGCCGTGGCGGGCGGCAATTTCCGTCCCTGTTCAGGAGCGCGCATGGCAGAGTCCACCGTCACCGCCCATATCGGCTCGACGAATTTCCAGGTTCTTTTCGACGACGGCAAGCACACCTGGCTTGCCGACGAACCCGAATCGCTCGGCGGCGGTGATTGCGGGCCGACGCCCGTCTCGCTGCTGCTGTCAAGCCTCGGCGCGTGCACGTCGATTACGCTGAAGATGTACGCCCAGCGCAAGGACTGGCCGCTCGCCGACGTGCGCGTGACGCTCTCGCTCGAAACCGGCGACGCGGGTACGACCATCGACCGTAAGATCGTGCTCGAAGGCGACCTGTCCGACGAGCAGCGGGAACGGCTTTTGCAAATAGCCAATCAGTGCCCGGTTCACAAGATCCTCACGCATTCGATCACGATCCGTTCGGGGCTCGCCGTCGCTTAAACGCTTTCATAGGAAGCCGTCGTTTTGAATTTCGAACACCTTATCCAGATCAACGACCCGTTGAATCCGTTTGTCGAATCGATGACCCGCGCGCAATTGTGGGAAGGTCTCGTGCTGCGCGCCGAACAGCCGCAGCTGTTCGTGATCGGGCTCGACAGTTGCACGATTCTTTCGCGCGAAGGCAACGTACTCGAACGGGAATTGCACTACGGCCAGGCCACGGTGCGCGACCGCGTCACGCTCGAAGAAAGCCAGAGCGTGCGCTACGACATTCTGCCGACGGCCGACTACGTTGGCGGCTCGCTCACCATGACCATCGAGCAACCGGACGAACTGCAGCTGTTCCTGCGCTTCGAATACGCGACCACGCTGCCCGAATCGACCGATCCTGATGCGCATCAGACGCAGGAGATCGTGAAGTCGGCGTATCGGGAGAACGATATCGATACCGTTCGGCTGATTCGCCAGTTTGTGCAGGCGAAGCAGGAGCCCGGCTCGCTGCATTGAACATCGCGCGGGCGCCCTGCCCGCCATCGAGCGCAAGACCGCCGCGGCGATCAGGCGGTCGTTCTCCGGAGTCCCCTCCGCCTTCAAGCCTGCCTGACTATCGAAATTCAAATCCGATCAATTTCTCTTCCTTGTAAATGGGAATAGTTATCATTTAGAATTAATCCATCGAATCGACCAACAGCAAAAACGAATGACCGATCTCACGCGCCCTTCCACGCTCAGCCTGCGCCGTCCGGCGGCCGCGCTGACCAGCCGTCCGAAAACGTCGACGGCAACGGTAACCGGCCAGAAGCCTGGCGCGGACCGCACCAACGGTTCGGGCGAGACGTCGGAGCGGGTCGTTCACAGCGACGCCTTGCTGCAGGGACATAGCCACGTCAGCATCATGCATAACGGCGAGACCTACCAGTTGCGGGCCACGCGCTTAGGCAAGCTGATCCTGACGAAGTAGGAACGAATAGCAGTTAGTACCGGGTATTGTGGGGACCACCTCCCAGAGAGGTGTTAGGCAGTAGCCAGCCACGACGGCTTGCACGTGAGAACTAGACCCCTTCGTGCAGACACCAAGCCAGCCGTCGCAGCAAGCCAGGCCGCTTTTTTTGGTTCTCACTCGATACGGCGACACGCTCGACGTGCGTCGATCATGCGGAAAATGAAAAAGCCGTGGGATGATTTCATCTCCACGGCTTTTTGTTTGACCAAGCGCGGACTAGTGCATCCGCGTTAAAAGCGCCGAGTACGTTACTTCGAAGCCCAGCCCCAGAACATCAGCCACCACGCGCTATCGACCACGGCCAACGCCGCGGCGAACCACACCATCGCGAGGCCGCGTTGAACGAAACGCTCGCTATAGCGGCGCGTGACGAGCCAGGCGAGCCAGGCGCTCCACAGGTTGGCAATCGCCAGAATCGCGATGCGCATATCCGACGCCCACCACAGCGACACATGCTCCGCGCGCAGCAGCGACAGCGTGGTCGCGGACAGGCCGAGAAACACGCCCGCGCCGGCAATCGGAATCAGCCCTTGCGTCAAATGATGCAGACGCACGCCATTGAAGCGCCCCAGCATGCGCGTCGCGCCCATCAGCAGCACCAGCAGCACGGTGCCGTACACCAACGCCGTGGCGAAGATGTAGCCGATCACCATCGTGCCGTCGAGCCACGAAAACACGTCGTTCTGCTCGGGGTAATGCGTGAACAGGAACCACGGCGCGTTGGTGTCGAGCGGCCACGTGATGTCGTGATCGACCAGCCAGTTCGCGAGGAAGATCTTCAGATCGACAAACCAGCGCGACGCGGTCCAGTGGAACGCGCCGATCGCAATGCCGAGCAGGCCGTACAGGATCAACGCGGTATCCCACGGGTTGGCCTGCTTGTCGCCCAACTGCACCACTTCCGACGACGGCGCGCGCCACGTCAACGCAATCGCGTCGCGGTGGCCGCTGCAACGGCCGCACATATGGCAGTCCGATGCGCCCTTCATGTTGCGCAACGGCACGAGCGGCGCGCAATTGATCGGAATTACGCGATGCCCATGCTCGCCGTTCTTGTACGAACGGCGCCATGCCTCTTCATCGACTTTGTAGTGAAACGGCGCGAGCCGCGCCAGAAGCGAAAAAACCCCGTTGACGGGGCAGAGGTATTTGCACCAGACGCGCTTCTCGCGTCCGTATAACAAGCCGATGATCATCGCCGCGAAGGTCGAGCCGCCTAACACCAGCAGCACGGCTTTCGGATACTGGTAGACGCTCACCATCTGACCGTAGATCGTCGTGATGCCGAACGCGACGAACGGCCAGCCGCCCCAGCGCATCCAGCGCGGAATCGCCCAGCCTCGTCCGTACTTGCTGGCGAATTCGGCGAGCGCGCCTTCGGGACACAGCACGCCGCACCAGACGCGGCCAAGCATGACCATCGAGAGCAGCACGAACGGCCACCAGATACCCCAGAACACGAACTGCGCGGCGAGCGTCAGGTTGTTCCACAAGTGCGCCGTGTCGTCCGGCAGCGGCATCACCGCCGGCACCAGAATCAGAAACGCGTACACCGCCACCACGACCCACTGAATGCCGCGAATCGCGGCACCGTGACGCTGCATCCACTGCCCGGCCGCCGCGAGGCGGCCCGGGCGAGTCATTACCGTACTCATGCCGTGCGCCCAGCGGCTTGCCGTGCCGGCTTGCGATTCGCGCGGCGCAGCAGCAGATAAACCACCGCCCAATACGCCGCATAGGCGATCAGATTCATCAGCGCCGGGTGAGCGCGATAGCCGGTGAGCGTGGCGACCAGCGAACCGAAAGTGCTCGAATCGTCGAGGATCGCCGACGAATTCCACATCTGATCGACGAGGGTCGGCAGGATTTCCTTGTCGATCAGCTTGTCCACACCGGTCTGGAACAGACCCGCGCCGAGAAACAGCAGCATGATTTCCGTGATGCGGAAAAAGAGCCGCCACGAGAAGATCTTGCCGCCCAGCTGCAGGATATAGAAGGTCAGGAACGCGAGCGCCAGACCGATCACGACCGCGAGCATCTGGCTGGCGCCCACGTGACCCGATTGGCCGAAGCCGAGGCCGTACAGAAAGATCACCGTCTCGCTGCCTTCACGCGCGATCGCCAGCGCCACCAGCAACGCGACGCCCCACCAGTTCGAATCGCGCTGGCTCTTTTGCAGCGACTGTTCCATGTCGCGCTTGAGCGTGCGGCCGTGCTGCTTCATCCACAGCACCATCTGCACGATCAGCACGCAGGCGACCAGCACCATCGCGGTCTGGAAATAATCCTGCGCGTCGCCGGAGAGCACTTCGGTGAAACCCACCAGCGCGGCGCCGAGCGCCACCGCCGCAATCAAACCGGCTGCCACGCCGCCCCACAGGTACGGCAAACCGCGGCGCGCGTCGTCGTCGCCATTTTTCAGCCACGCGTACAGGATGCCGACGACCAGCAACGCCTCGACACTTTCCCGCCACACGATGAATAGAATCTGACCCATCAAGCTCTCCCTTCTTCTGGTCTGGCGAGCGCGCGACCCGTCGACGCTCTGCGCTCGCGTCCCAAGTCACTACTTCGCGACGATGACGCCTTGCGCCTGCTGGTGAAAATCGTCGAAAAACTTGTACTCGCCCGGCTCGAGCGGCGCGATCACGACGAACGAATCCGCGCCCGGCGCCAGCACCTTTTCCTTACGCAACTGCACGCTTTCGAATTCGGCCGCGCCTTTGCCCGTGTTGCGCACTTCGATCTTGATACGCTGTCCCGCCGGCACTTCGATGCGGGCCGGATTCAGCTTGCCGTCGTTCATTTCCAGCTTGAAGGTCGGCAGGTCGGCGGCCTGCGCCGCGCTCGCCAGCAAAACCGTGGCGGCGAAGATCGCGATCTTTCGGTTGATTCTCATTAGCCCTTCCGGAAAACGCGGCGCGTTGGAGGTCAATCGCCAACGCGCCGTATGCTGCACTGGCTCGTTCGGCCTCATTCGGCCATCCATTCAGCCGCTCATCGAGCCATCCATTCACGCGCGGCCACGCGGCAAAGCGTGCTCACGCGTGATGATGCGCGGCGATCAGTAGCCGCCCTTCTTGCCGATGCCGGCGTACGCGAAGTCGTATTCGAGGGTGATCGGCTTGAACCACGGACCTACGCCGGTTTCCTTGTCGACGTGGCGGCCGAACGCCATGTGGCCCGATTGCATCGGCGCCTCGACAACCATCTTCAGGTGGTACTTGCCCGGGCCTTGCAGCTTGACGTTGTCGCCGTAGTGCGGGCCGTCGTTGGCGACCATCGGCATCAGGTCGCCCTTTTGCGTCTGAGTCGAACCGGCTTTCGTCAGTTCGTAGTGCACTTGCAGATACGGCATCCAGTCGCCTTCGGCGAAACCGGTCGGGTTGTTCTTGACCGCGTGAATGTCGGCTTCCAGATGGATGTCCGAATCCGAGGCTTTGCGCATCATGCCTTCGGGTTCCATCGTGATCGGCTGCAGATAGACCGCATTGATTTCCATGCCGCCATGGATCTGCTGCTTACCGATCGGATATTCCGCCGCCGCTGCCGAGAAAGCCGCGACTGCGGCGACCGCTGCTGCGCCACCACGCACAAATGAAGAAATCCGCATTGAAACTCCTTATTTTTATCAGACTGGAATCGAACCCATTGGAACAGTGCGTCGCGCATGCCCTGCGATGCAGCGGTCGCGGCGCTTGCACGCCGCGATGGTCGCCGGCGGGCGGCATTACGAACGTTAATGCGAACCATTCTCAATATTGGTCGAGTTTATCATTGATCGCATGGGAGAACAAATGAGAAAGCGCGGCAAGCCTTGTGGCAACAGGGTCTTAAGGCGGGCTTAAGGAAGCGCTGGGGGAGGAGGTGATGCGATGCCGGGCGAGTGCCCGGCATCGCCCGACGGGGCGCAGCGCATCCCCGCACCCCCAAGTGCACGGACGACTTAATCGACGCCCGACACGTGATCGCCGACGTTCGCGCCGAACACGCGCTGGCGCAGCAACGCGAGCTGGTCGCGGGTCTGCGCGGCCTTCTCGAATTCGAGGTTTTTGGCGTGCTCCATCATCTGTTTTTCGAGGCGCTTGAGTTCCTTGGCAAGCTGCTTCTCGGACATGTCCTCGAATTTCGCGCGCGCCTGCTGTTCTTTCAGTTCGGCGCGGGCGTCGTCGACGTTGTACACGCCGTCGATAATGTCGCGAATGCGCTTGACCACCCCGCGCGGCGTAATGCCGTTCGCGAGGTTGAAGGCGATCTGCTTGTTGCGCCGCCGCTCGGTTTCGTCGATGGCGCGGCGCATCGAGTCCGTGATCTTGTCGGCGTAGAGAATCGCCTTGCCGTTCACATTCCGCGCCGCCCGGCCGATGGTCTGGATCAGCGAGCGCTCGGCGCGCAGAAAGCCTTCCTTGTCCGCGTCGAGAATCGCGACCAGCGATACTTCCGGAATATCCAGCCCTTCGCGCAACAGGTTGATGCCGACCAGCACGTCGAAGGTGCCCAGACGCAGATCGCGGATGATTTCCACCCGCTCCACGGTATCGATGTCGCTGTGCAGATAACGCACCTTCACGCCGTGGTCGGCCAGAAACTCGGTCAACTGTTCGGCCATGCGCTTGGTCAGCACCGTGACCAGCACGCGGTCGCCCACCTTGACGCGCTCGTTGATCTCGCCGAGCACGTCGTCGACCTGGCTGCGCGCGGGGCGCACCTCGATTTCCGGATCGACGAGGCCGGTCGGACGCACCAGTTGCTCGGCCACCTGCCCTGCCGTCTTCTGCTCGTAGTCCGCCGGCGTGGCCGACACGAACACCACCTGACGCATCTTGCGCTCGAACTCGTTGAACTTGAGCGGCCGGTTGTCGAGCGCCGACGGCAGACGGAAACCGTAGTCGACCAGATTTTCCTTACGCGCGCGGTCGCCGTTGTACATGCCGTTCAGCTGGCCGATCAGCACGTGCGATTCGTCGAGCAGCATGAGCGCGTCCGACGGCAGATAGTCGACCAGCGTAGGCGGCGGCTCGCCGGGCGCCGCGCCCGAGAAGTGCCGCGAGTAGTTCTCGATGCCCTTGCAGAAGCCGAGTTCCTGCAGCATTTCCAGATCGAAGCGCGTGCGCTGTTCGAGCCGCTGCGCTTCAACGAGCTTTCCGCCGCTATAGAAGAATTCGAGCCGTTCGCGCAGTTCGGCCTTGATCGTTTCGACCGCGCGCACCACGGTATCGCGCGGCGTCACATAGTGCGACGACGGATACACCGTGAAGCGCGGAATCTTCTGACGCACGCGGCCCGTGAGCGGATCGAATAGTTGCAGGGTTTCGATTTCGTCGTCGAACAACTCGATGCGCACCGCCATCTCGGCGTGCTCGGCCGGGAAGATATCGATCGTGTCGCCGCGCACGCGGAACGAGCCGCGCTGGAAGTCGGCCTCGTTGCGGTTGTACTGCATGGCGATCAGACGCGCGATGATGTCGCGCTGGCCGAGCTTGTCGCCGGTGCGCAGCGTCAGAATCATCTTGTGATATTCAGACGGGTTGCCGATACCGTAAATGGCCGACACCGTGCCGACGATCACCACGTCGCGCCGCTCCATCAGACTCTTGGTGGCCGACAGCCGCATCTGCTCGATGTGCTCGTTGATCGACGAGTCCTTCTCGATGAACAGATCGCGCTGCGGCACGTACGCTTCCGGCTGGTAGTAGTCGTAGTACGAGACGAAGTACTCGACCGCGTTGCGCGGGAAGAACTCGCGGAACTCCGAGTAGAGCTGCGCGGCGAGCGTCTTGTTCGGCGCGAACACGATGGCCGGGCGGCCGAGCCGCGCGATCGTATTGGCCATCGTGAAGGTCTTGCCGGAACCGGTCACACCGAGCAGCGTCTGGAACGAGAGGCCATCTTCGACGCCTTCGACGAGCGTGTCGATCGCCGTGGGCTGGTCGCCGGCGGGCGGATACGGCTGGTAGAGCTGGAACGGCGAGCCTTCGAATCGGACGAATTTGGATTCGTCCAGCGTTTCGTCGGCTTCAGTCAGATGTTGTTCGGACATGGGGGGCGGTACCGGGCCTTGGGGGCAAAGAACTATTCTAACGGGTTGCGGGAATCGAAGATCGAGCGGGTCTGCGTAGGGTTTTGAGGAGTCCCGCGGCCGGTTCGGATGCAATGGTGTGGCCCTTTCGGCACAGTCGCGCGGCATTCGCTCACGGCGACCAGACTGCCGCAGCGAGCCCGAATTTTGCCGGCTGCGGGCCGCTTTCCGGCTATCTTCAGGCGGCTTGGCGGACAGTGCCGCTCTTGCCAACTGGCGCCGGAGTGCCTGTTTTTCAAGCAAAAAATTCCCTACGAACGGCGTTGGCGTCCGAAAAACGGGCGCGAATTCGTTACAATGCGAAGCTGCGCTCGGTCGCCGCCGCCCGCAGCGAGTCCGCGTTTTGCGTCGGACGCCGCTGCCTGGCCGTCCGCGATCGAAGCCGCCCTCTTCTCACTACTGCTGCCCACCCATCATGTCTCTGTTCTCCGCCGTCGAACTTGCTCCCCGCGACCCGATTCTGGGCCTGAACGAAGCCTTCAACGCCGATGCGCGCACCACCAAGGTCAACCTTGGCGTCGGCGTGTATTTCAACGAAGAAGGCAAGATTCCGCTGCTGCGCGCCGTGCGCGACGCCGAAAAGGCGCGCGTCGAAGCTGCGCTGCCGCGCGGGTATCTGCCGATCGAAGGCATTGCCGCTTACGACGCCGCCGTGCAGAAACTGCTGCTCGGCAACGACTCGCCGCTGATCGCAGCGGGCCGCGTCGTGACGGCGCAGGCATTGGGCGGCACGGGCGCGTTGAAGATCGGCGCGGACTTCCTGAAGCGCCTGAATCCGAACGCGAAGGTCGCGATCAGCGATCCGAGCTGGGAAAACCACCGTGCGCTGTTCGAAAGCGCAGGCTTCGAAGTCGTCTCGTATCCGTACTACGACGCGCAAACCCACGGCGTCAATTTCGACGCCATGCTGAGCGCGCTGAACAGCTACGCGGCAGGCACCGTCGTCGTTCTGCACGCGTGCTGCCATAACCCGACCGGCGTGGACCTGAGCGTCGAGCAATGGAAGCAGATCGTCGAAGTGGTCAAGGCGCGAAACCTGGTGCCGTTCCTCGACATCGCTTACCAAGGTTTCGGCGACAACATCGAAGCGGACGCTGCAGCCGTGCGTCTGTTCGCAGCGTCGGAATTGAACGTGTTCGTGTCGTCGTCGTTCTCGAAGTCGTTCTCGCTGTATGGCGAGCGCGTCGGCGCGCTGTCGGTGATCACGGCGAGCAAGGAGGAATCCGCTCGCGTGCTGTCGCAACTCAAGCGCGTGATCCGCACGAACTACTCGAACCCGCCGACGCACGGCGGCTCGGTGGTTGCGGCCGTGCTGGCGTCGCCGGAACTGCGCGCCACGTGGGAAACCGAACTGGCCGAAATGCGTGACCGTATTCGCGCCATGCGCAACGGTCTGGTCGAACGTCTGAAGGCAAGCGGCGTGGATCGCGATTTCAGCTTCGTGAATGCGCAACGCGGCATGTTCTCGTACTCGGGTCTGACGGCGCCGCAAGTGGACCGCCTGCGTGAAGAGTTCGGCATCTACGCCGTGAGCACGGGTCGCATCTGCGTGGCTGCGCTGAATACGCGCAATCTCGACGTGGTGGCCAACGCGGTCGCTCTCGTGTTGAAGTAAGTATTGGCGGGCGCGGGCATTCATTGCACGCGCTCTGCTGGAACTGGTTGTGGAAACGGCGCCCTTTTAGGGCGCCGTTTTTGTTTGTGGCGGTGCGGTGTGCAACGTGCTTGTTGCTTGTTGCTTGTTGCTCGCTCAGACTGGTGCCTCCCTCAGCGCGCATCCCGATGGATATCGTGCGTGACAAAGCCCGCGTCGTTATCCGGCATGTCGAGCCAATCGGGTTGCGCGAGCGAATGACGGATGTCCTCCAAACCGCTTTGCCAATGTTCGCGCATCGTCGACAGGCCGAACTGAAAGTCCTTGTAGTGACCTTCGTATTCCTTGTGCCGGTAGATCAGATGGACCACGTTGTAGCGCTTCGAACACGACAGATCCTCGGCCAGCTTGCACCAGGGGTCGTCACGCTGATCGGACGGCACGCGATCCAGCACCTCACGCAACACGTGCCGGAAACGCTGCGACCGCTGCAGCATATCGGTCACGAGACGCGTGCGGCTCGAATACTGAATATCTTTCATGCGCCCTTGCACGTCGGTGATGTTGTCCGGCACCGGTCCGATCGCGCTCCAGAGATCGACCTGGAAAGCGAGCGTGTCGCGACGCGGCGTGGACTGGATCACCTCGTAGAGCGGCGTGTTCGACATCAAACCACCGTCCCAGTAGTACTGACCGTCGATCTCGACCGCCGCAAAACCGGGCGGCAACGCGCCTGACGCCATGAAATGCTCGGGCCTGAGCGTTGTGTGCGTGTTATCGAAGTACGCGAAATTTCCCGTGCCGCAATTGACCGCCCCCACCGAGACGCGCATTTCCTTCGAATTGATCCGGTCGAAATCGCAGAACGCTTCGAGCGTGGCCTTCAACGGCGTGGTGTCGTAATAGCTGGCCAATTGCGGCGGCCCGGACACCGTGGGCAACGGCGGCGGGAAGCGCGGCACAAAAAAGCCCTTCTGCCCCTCGACGATGGCGCCCACGGCCTGCGTTGCCGTAAAAGCCTTGCGTATAGCGTCGCTGGAATTGAAGAGAGCGTGCTCGATAAACGCAGGCAGCGGCGGCCCGAAGGCTGGCTGGCAGATCGTCTCCCAGAATTGCAGCAGCCGTTCAACGCGCTTTTCCGGCGGATTGCCGGCGATGATTGCCGTATTCAATGCGCCGATCGAAATGCCGGCCAGCCAGTTCGGCTCGATGCCGGCCTCGTAAAGTCCCTGAAAGACACCGGCCTGATAAGCGCCCAACGCGCCGCCGCCTTGCAGCATCAAGGCGACGGTTTCGTACTTGGGCAAATGGAGGTGCCGGCCGGGATGCGCGGCGGGCGCCGGACCGGCGCCCTCGCCTTCCCCGTCGCCGGGCGCGCCGACGCGCGCCCGCTTGAGATTGCGTTGCGCCATAGGCACCTCCTTATTGCATGTACCAGCCGTGGCTCACAATAAAGGACTGGCCGGTCAGCGCCGCCGTCGGGAACGTGGACAGAAACAACACCGTTTGCGCCACGTCTTCCACCGTGGTGAAGACACCGTCGACCGTGCCGCCCAGCATGACGCGCTTGACCACGTCTTCCTCGCTGATGCCCAGTTCCTTGGCCTGTTCCGGAATCTGTTTGTCGACGAGCGGCGTGCGCACGAAACCCGGACACACCACATGCGAGCGCACGTTGTGCTTGGCGCCTTCTTTGGCGAGCACGCGCGAGAGCCCTAGCAACGCGTGCTTGGCCGTGACATACGCCGATTTGAGCGGCGACGCTTCGTGCGAGTGGACCGAGCCCATGTAGATCACGATGCCGCCGCGATCGTCCTTGTACATGTGCTTGAGCGCGGCCTTGGTGGTCAGGAACGCGCCGTCCACGTGAATCGCCTGCATCTTTTTCCAATCCGAAAACGAATAGTTTTCGATCGGATTGACGATCTGGATGCCGGCGTTGGAAATGAGGATATCGACCGAGCCGAGTTCCGCGGCCACTTTGTCGATGCCCTGATTGACGGCGTCTTCGCTCGTGACGTCCATCGCCACGCCGATTGCCTTGCCGCCGGCCTTTTTGATTTCTTCAGCGACGGCGTTCGCACCGTCCTGATTCAAGTCGGCAATCGCGACAGCCGCGCCTGCTGCGGAAAGAGTCAGCGCAATCTGCTTGCCGATGCCGCTTGCGGCGCCCGTAACAACCGCAACCTTGCCATTCAGATTCGTGTTCGTTGACGACATCCATAACCTCCATGCAGTTGATGAGCAATGAGACCACGGGCCGCGGGCAGCGGGAAGTCAGCCAGACGATATAGGCCGTCTGGCCGAATGCTGCACTGCGGCCAACGCTGCTATTGTGCATGAAGCGCGTGAACTGCATCGGTAAACTGCGCGTCCAAGCGTATCTCTTTAAACTGGACGTTTCGGCGGGATTCCGGTGGCATCACCAACAAGGAGGAATGCATGAATTATCGACGTCTGGGCCGTTCCGGCCTGCAAGTCAGCGAACTGTCCATCGGCTCGTGGGTCACCTACGGCAATCAGGTGGACACCCACGCGGCACGCGAATCGCTCGCGGCCGCGCGTGACGCGGGAGTCAACTTCTTTGACAACGCCGAGGTATATGCCGGCGGCAAATCCGAAGAAATCATGGGCCAGGCGCTCAAGGAACTGGCGTGGCCGCGCGTGAGCTACGTGGTGTCGACGAAATTCTTCTGGGGACTCGCGGAAGCACCGAATCAGTACCACACGCTGAACCGCAAATATCTGCTGAACGCGATCGACGCCTCGCTCAAACGGCTGCAACTCGACTATGTCGATCTGGTGTTCTGCCATCGTCCGGACCCGAACACGCCTGTGGAGGAAACCGTCTGGGCCATGAGCGACATGATCACTCGCGGCAAGGCGCTGTACTGGGGCACCTCCGAATGGAGCGCCGATGAAATCCGCGCCGCTTACGACATCGCGGAGCGGCATCATCTGCACAAGCCGGTCATGGAGCAGCCGCAGTACAACCTGTTCCATCGCAAGCGCGTCGAAGAGGAATACAAGCGGCTTTACGAGGATATCGGTCTCGGGCTGACTACCTGGAGCCCGCTCGCATCCGGCTTGCTGACCGGCAAATACCGTGACGGCGTGCCGGCCGACAGCCGCGCGCAATTGCAGGGTTACGACTGGCTCCGCAAGCAGGTCACCGACGCGGGCAAGAACAACGTGGTCGGCAAGCTCGGCGAAGTGGCGGACGAGTTGGGCTGCACGATCGGTCAACTTGCCATTGGCTGGATTCTGAAGAATCCGAATGTCAGTACCGTGATAACGGGTGCGTCGCGAGTCGAACAGATCGGCGAGAACATGAAGTCCGCCGACGTCGCCGAGCGAATCACGCCGGAAATCAAGACGCGCATCGAGGAAATCATCGGCGACGCGCACGACTGATCGGACTCGGGTGAGCGCGCAACATCGCCGTAGTCGCACGGCGGCCATGGCCGCGTTGCGCGTGCAACCCGCCGCAATGCGCGGTGCGCAACGCGGCGTCGCGTACAATACGCGACCGCGCTGCACACCGGCGCCGTATGTCCACTGTGCAGCCGCATTGCATCCGCATCGCCGAATCCGCCCTGGAGCGGCACGCCCTCTTTCAGCGTCTCCTCATCATGCTCAGCTACCGCCACGCCTTTCATGCAGGCAATCACGCCGACGTTCTGAAACACGCCGTCGTGTTGCAGCTTCTGCGCTACCTTGGCCAGAAGGACAAGTCCTACTGGTATATCGACACGCATGCGGGCGCCGGCGTCTACTCGCTGAAGGAAGGTTACGCGACCAAAACCGGCGAGTTCCAGACCGGCATCGGCAAACTGTGGGGGCGCAACGACCTGCCGCCGATGTTCGCCGACTACGTCGACGAAGTGAGCGCGCTCAATCCGGACGGCCAGTTGCGTTTCTATCCCGGATCGCCCTATATCGCGTGGCGGCAGATGCGCGAACAGGACCGCATGCGCCTGTTCGAACTGCACACCACCGAAATCGACGTGCTGCGCCACAATTTCCGCGACGCGGGCCGTCGCGCGATGCTGTATGCGGGCGACGGCTTCGACGGCATTCTCGCCTTGTTGCCGCCGGCCCCTCGTCGCGCGTTGGTGCTGCTCGATCCATCGTATGAGGACAAGCGTGACTACATCCGCACGCTGCGCTGCGTCGAAGAAAGCCTGAAGCGTTTTCCGACCGGCACTTATGCCGTCTGGTATCCGCAGGTGAGGCGCCCTGAGTCGCAGCGCTTCCCCGACCAGCTGAAGAAGTTGCAGGACAAGAACTGGCTGCACGTGAGCCTGACTGTCAGCAATCCGCCAGAGGATGGTTTTGGGCTTTTTGGCAGCGGCATGTTCATTCTGAACCCGCCGTATACGCTGGCAAAAACGCTGAAGGATCAGATGCCCTGGCTCGTCAAGGCGCTCGGCGAAGACAAGGCCGCACAGTTTAAGGTGGAGTATCGCGGCGACTGAATTTCTTGTTGTGGGCTGCGAGCTTTTGTTGGTCGCGGGCTCTTTGCGGCCTTCACGCTTTTGTGGCTTCTGAGCTTTTGCGGCCTCCGAGCATACAGTTCGCCGAGCCGGGCTAGCGTTGTTTTCGCCGGCCACGCGCGCACGACGCGCGCGGCCGGCCCAGTTGCTCAGTCAGCCCAAGCCACCGACTATTTGATCTGCGCCGCGGCCTTCCGGGCAAAGTCGTTGGTATATGTCGCGTTCAAATCGATCTTTTTCGGATCGAGCCGGTTATCGAACGAGGACAACGCGCGCAATGACGTCGCCGGGCCGTCAGCAGGCATCAAGCCGTCGGGCGAATAAGCGTCGCGCACGTTGTGAAAAGCCTCCACATAAAGCGCCGAATCGTTGAGCAAATAGGCCGGCGGCACCATCTTCAGCAGATCGGCGTCGCTCGCGCCCTGCAGCCAGTGATCCGCGCGCACGATGGCATTGGCGAGCGCCTGCGTCGTCTTCGGATACTTCTGGATGAAATTGTCCGAGGCATAAAGCGTCGCCGCCGGCATCGTGCCGCCGAACACCTCCTGCGTACCCTTTACCGTACGCGTGTCGACCAGCACCTTGATCGCGCCGCTGCGCGCCAGCTTGGTCATCATTGGATCCACGTTGGATAGCGCGTCGATCTGGCCGCCGCTTACCGCGGCCAGCACGGAGGCGCCGCTGCCCACGCCGATCGCCGAAATCTCGTTGCGCTGCACGCCGGCCTTGCGCAAAGCCACGGTGAGCACGAGATCCGTCGACGAACCCGGCGCGCTCACGCCGACTTTGGCGCCTTTGAAGTCCGCTAGAGTCTTGAGCTGATCGGCCTTCGATTTCAACACCGCGACGACGATTTGCGGCGCGCGCCCCATCAGCGCAAACGCCCGGTAATGCTGCCCTTTCTCCTGCATGAACAGCGTGTGCTCGAACGCGCCGGCGCCGACGTCGGCACTGCCGCCCACGACCGCTTCCAACGCCTTCGATCCGCCCGCGAAATCCTCGAGCGTGACGTCGAGGCCTTCGTCCTTGAAGTAGCCCAACTGTTGCGCGGCGAGCACCGGCAGATAGTAAAGGCCCGGCAGACCGCCGACGGCCATGGTCAGCGCGGGCTTTTCCGGTGTGTCTTTGGCAAACGCGGCGCCAGGCAACGTGGCAAGCGCAAGCAGCGTAAGGCAGGCGCCGGCAGCCTGTCGCATCCAGTGGGTCTGCATTCGATGTCTCCTTCTTCTGTTTTTCGTTCGATGCGGTCGTGCCCGGCTTGATGTGTGGCTCGAGTCGCTGGCGAGAGACCGCGCGCGATGATTGTCGTCGGACGGTTGCGGCCGCGCCATGCGCCCAAACCCCAATGGCGCACGCGACGCGTCGGCGCATGAGTTGCAGATTCTTGGTCTGCGCTCGCGTTGAGGCCGCGCTGTTGTCGTTGGTCGAAGAGGAGAAATTGGGTCAATCGAGTGCACGCTCATGCGGGCACCCGTGCGTCGGAGAGTTGGCCATGCACGGACAGGCATTGACCAAGATGGGAAGCACTGCCGTGGGAAGTCGCGTCTCCAGCACTTGCCAAGGCCGAGGCGCTAGACCACGCTGCGGTTGCGCTGGAGGGACCGCCACGTGTGGCGCTCGGATCTGACGCAGAGAGCGAGCGCCTATTGCGGCCGAGGCGCTGGACGAGGCTGCGGTTGCGGCGGCAACGTACCTCCTCCTGTGGGCAACTGTATATAAGGCGCCACAACGATCGGGATCGACGAATTCGGCGCCAGTTCGGCCGGCGTCGCAATGGGCTGCGCTTCGACGATCGGCTGATGCGAAAGCGGCGCGGTCTGCAGCACGGTTCCGCTCTGGCCGTCGTTGATGCCATTCTGCGAATCGAGAATCACCGGCTTGCGCGCGCTGGCCGACGCCGCATAAGCGCTCGACACGGCGAAGGCCGTGCTCAGCGAGACTGCAATGGTCACAGCCAAAATGGATTTGAGCGGGCGGACAAGTGGCATGGGCGGACCGGTTGAGTTTGGGAAAGCCGGATTTCGCGAAAAAACGCTTTACCTTACCGCGACAGTCGCCGCGAGGCTAGTCGATATTCGCCACGCGTAGCGTGCAAGCGCCGTCTGCCTGAAATACTCGTAGTCCAGATGTGACAAAGCCCCGCTTAGACGGGGCTTGATGCTTTTACTGCCGTGGCCGCGATGAACGCCGCCGGGTCAAACGCGATGCCGATGAAACTTACAGCGAGTAGCCGTTGGTTTCGAGCGAGCGGATGCGCTGTTCGAGCTGGACGATGTCCGACGACGATGCCAGGTAGGCTTCGCGACGGGTGCGTTCAGCGGTTTCAAACCAGGTGCTCAGCTTTTCAAGTACGTATGCAAACATGATGTTCTCCAAGGATCAGATTGAATCCCCGGTGGATTGGGCATCAGGGATTTCCCGTAAAAGGGTTAACCCGGATTATAGCCCTATAGTGCGACCTGGCTAGTGAAATGCCCGCATGACGTGCATTCCGATTTGGAATGGTGCACGTGTGTGGTGTGCGTAAATGACTGATCTAATTCAATTTGAGATCGAATTTCAGCATCAACCGATGTCGCCCCATATTTTTATGCCCAATAGCGGTGCAAATATGACGGCGGTTGCGATAAATCGAAGGACAAGGTTGCACCTGCGGCAAAACACAATCTCAAATCGGATGACAACCCTGCCCCGAAACCAGATCCGTGTCGGCGAGCCGCTCGATAATCGGACAATCAGGACGATCGTCGCCGTGACAGTGGTCGGCGAGATGCGCCAGCGTGTCGCGCATGTCGGTCAGTTCGGCGATGCGGCGATCGAGTTCCGCGACGTGCTCCAGTGCAATGGTCTTCACCTCGGCGCTAGCCCGCGAGCGATCGTGCCATAGCGCAAGCAGCCGTCGAATATCCTCGATCAAAAAACCAAGCCGGCGCGCCTGGCGGATGAAGCGCAGCGAGTGAACCTCTTGCGGACCGTATACGCGATAGTTGGCGCTGGTACGCGATTTCGCCGCCAGCAAGCCGACACTCTCGTAGTAGCGGATCATTTTCGCCGTGAGGCCCGACGCGCGGGCCGCTTCACCGATATTCATGGGCGTTTCTCCAGTGTATGCATCGATCGTACACCTTCCCATAATGGGAAGGTCATCCACTGAATTGCGGATCGGCAGGCATAATTCAACCGTCGCACTATCCATTTTCCCGAGGCAACCCCGATGACGATCGAATTCCAGGTAGAAGGCATGAGCTGCCAGCATTGTGTGACGGCGGTCACGAACGCCATCCGCGAACACGATAACGGCGCGCAAGTCCGCGTGGATCTGGCGTCCGGGCGCGTCGCGGTGGAATCGGCGCAACCGGCCGAGACGCTCAAGGCTGCCATCGACGAAGCCGGCTACACCGTGACGAGCATCACGAGCGGCACGGCCAGCGGCTCGCCCGGCGCGGCCCGTTAAGCGAGTTCATCATGTTCAAAGTTGCCGTCATTGGTGCCTCCGGGCTGCTTGGCCGCGCGCTCGTCGACGAACTGGCGCAGCAGAGCGCTTGGCAAGTCGTCGCCACGGCATTCAGCCGGCCGGCGCCGGGCAAGGTCGCGCTGGATATCCGCGACGCGCAGGCGGTCGAGCAGTTCGTCGAACGCGAAGCGCCGGACGCGCTCGTGATTGCCGCGGCGGAGCGTCGGCCGGACGTGTGCGAGCATGATCCCGCGCTGGCTCGCGCGCTGAATGTCGATGCGGTGCGCACCCTTGCCACGGCGGCAAACCGGCGCGGCGCATGGACGCTGTCGATCTCTACCGACTATGTGTTCGACGGCACGCACCCGCCCTACCAGCACGATTCCGTGCCGGCGCCGCTCAACGCCTATGGGCACAGCAAGCTCGCAGGCGAGCGCGCGCTGACTGAATCGACCGACCTCGGTTGCGTGTTGCGTCTGCCGCTGCTGTACGGGCCGATCGTCAGTTGGGCGGAGTCGGCCGTCACGAGTCTGGTGCCAGCGATCGCCGGGTCGGCGGCGCCGGGGAGGACACCCGCCGTCATGGATGCATGGGCGATCCGTTACCCCACCTTCACGCCGGACGTCGCGTTCGTGATCCGGCAGATGCTCGAATGGCACGCGCAAGGCAACGCGATCCGCGGCATCGTGCAATGGTCCGGCGACGAACCAATGAACAAATACGAGATCGCCGTGCGCCTCGCCGAAGCGTTGCAACTCGACGCGCATCTGACGCCGCAAGCTACGCCGGCCGATTCGACGCCTCGGCCGCATAACTGCCACCTGGCTTCGAGCCGCCTCGAGGCGCTCGGCATAGGCCGGCGCACGCCGTTCGATACAGCGATTCGGCAGGTGTTAGCGACATTTCCGTGGCGCGGCGCCGCGCACGCATAGAACGTTTTGTCTGGCAGATAGGGTTGAGCGCGGCGAGCCGCCCGTGTTGTGATTCGACCGATGCGCGCCGGCACGACGGCCTTGCGTCGAGCCGGCGCGCTTGGGCCACCGCGAACCGCCCTCAATGAAAATCGCGGCTCGCCGTGGCCAGTTCGCCCAGCCATTCGCTGTGATCCTCAAGGCGATGAGCGACGAGATGGATCACCTCACCCTTGTTCTTCCGTTTCGTCTTAGCCTGATTCGCGCTCACTCCGTTGCCGGCAACGTCGCCGCCAGTCGCTACGCCGTCGTCGCGCTGCAAAACGCCGTAGACCGCCAGCAACGATGCGCCCAGCAAAACCTTGCGCTGCTTTTCCACCAGTGACGGCCAGACGATCACATTGATCGAACCGGTCTCGTCTTCGATGGAAACGAACACCGTGCCGTTTGCCGTGCCCGGCCGCTGCCGCACGGTGACGATGCCGCACGCTCGCGCCAGCGTGCCGTGCTGACACGCGGCGAGTTCGGCGGCCGTGCGAAAACGATGCTGGGCAAGACGTGCACGCAAGAGCGCAAGCGGATGACGATTGAGCGTGAGGCCAAGGCTCGCGTAGTCGTCGACGATTTCGCGGCTTTCGGCTGCCTGCGGCAACATCAGCGGCGCTTCGGCGATCGGCGCATCGCGCAGCAGTTTGGGCACCGTGTGCTGCGCCGTCACGGCCCACCATGCTTCGCGTCGATGTCCCGCGATACTGACCAGCGCGTTCGCCGCGGCAAGCGCTTCGAGATCGCGCCGCGTCAGGGCCGCGCGGCGCGCCAGATCGTCGACATCGGTAAACGGTGCTTCGTTCCGGGCGGCCATGATGCGTTCGGCCGCCGCTTGCGAGAAGCCTTTGATCAGATGCATGCCGATGCGCACAGCGGGACCGCGCGCGCCATAAGTGCTCGACGGTTGAAACACGCGGGCAGTCAATCGCTGCGCCGCGCGCCGGACCGTCCTGCTCACCGTCAAACGCCGCAGCGAAAGGTCGCGCAACTGCTGCGCGGAGACTACGGCTTGCTGGCGATGCAAACAGGTTTCGTCCGCTGAGATCCGCTGTCCTTCGTGGCCGCGCCTCTCGAATGTCGACTCCCAATCGCTCAAGGTCACGTCGGGCGGCAATACCTCGACGCCGTGACGCTTTGCATCCTGAACGAGTTGCGACGGCGAATAAAACCCCAACGGCTGACTGTTCAGCAAACCCGCCAGAAAAGCAGCCGGTTCATAGCGCTTCAACCATGCGCTGAGATAGACGAGCAGCGCGAAACTCGCCGCATGGCTCTCCGGAAAACCATATTCGCCGAAGCCTTCGATCTGTTTGCAGATGCGGTCGATGAACTCCTGTTCATAACCACGCTTGAGCATCCGCTCGTTCAAATCCTTCTGATACTTCGCGAGGTTGCCGCTGCGCCGCCATGCCGCCATCGCGCGCCGCAACTGATCGGCCTGCTCACCGGTATATTTCGCCGCAACCATCGCCAGATGCATGACCTGTTCCTGGAAAATCGGCACGCCGAGCGTGCGCTCGAGCACGGGACGCAATTCATCCTTCGCGTAGTCGACCGTCTCGAGCCCCTGCTTGCGGCGCAGATAGGGATGCACCATGCCGCCCTGAATCGGCCCGGGCCGCACGATCGCCACTTCGATCACGAGATCGTAGTACTTGTTGGGCTTCAGGCGCGGCAACATGCTTTGCTGCGCTCGCGATTCGATCTGGAATACGCCGATCGTATCGGCATGGCCGCACATTTCGTAGACGGCGCGATCCTCGCGTGGAATATCCTGCACCCTGAACTTCGGAAAGCCGCGCCGCAACGCGACAAATTCCAGCGCGCGCCGGATCGCCGACAACATGCCGAGCGCCAGCACGTCGACTTTCAGCAACTTGAGCGCGTCGATATCGTCCTTGTCCCACTCGATCACGCTGCGGTCTTTCATCGTCGCGTTCTCGATCGGCACGAGTCGCGACAGTTTGTCTTTCGCGATCACAAAGCCACCGACGTGTTGCGACAGATGACGCGGGAAAGCGCGCAACTCCTTCGTGAGACGAATCAGATTCTGCGTGATGTGCGAATTGGCGTCGAAGCCCGCTTCGGCCAGATATTTGGCGACTGCATCCGTGCCGTCCCACCATTGTTGCGATTTGCTGATCCGCTCGATCAACGACACCTCGAGACCGAGCGCCTTGCCGACGTCCTTCAGTGCACTGCGCGCGTGATATGTAATAAGCGACGCAGTCAGCGCCGCCCGATGACGGCCGTACTTCGTATAGATATATTGAATGACCTCTTCGCGCCGCTGATGCTCGAAATCGACGTCGATATCAGGCGGCTCGTTGCGCGCGCGCGAGATGAAGCGTTCGATCAGCATGTTCATGTGCACTGGATCGATTTCCGTGACGTGCAGGCAATAACAAACGATCGAATTCGCCGCCGATCCTCGCCCCTGGCAGAGAATGTTTCTGGAGCGCGCGAAACTCACGATATCGTGCACCGTCAGAAAATACTTTTCGTATTTCAGATCAGCGATCAGCCCCAACTCCTTTTCGATCTGACCGATTCGCTTCAGGTCTATGCCTTTGGGCCAGCGCTCCATCGCGCCGGCCATGACCAGTTTGCGCAGATAACTCGACGGCGACTCGCCGGCGGGCACGAGTTCCTCGGGATACTCATACTTGAGTTCGTCGAGCGAGAAACGGCATAGCGCGGCGATACGCAGCGTTTCTTCCAGCGTATCGCGCGGATACAGTTTGCCAAGCCGCACACGCGTACGCATGTGCCGCTCCGCGTTCGCCTCGAGCGCATGGCCGCATTGCGATAGCGGCGTGACGAGGCCAATGGCGGTCATCGTGTCCTGCAACGGCTTGCGCGATCGGGCATGCATGAGAACGCCGCCTGCCGCGACCAGCGGCAAACCGCTCGCTTTTGAAATCATGCGCAAGGCGTCGATCTGAAGATCGTCGCTGCCCGTTTGCCAAAGTTCGAGCGCGATCCACGCCCGTTGTGCAGCGAACGAGGCGAGCCAATGCGCACAGCGCAGCGTATGCGAGAGCGTCGCCGTGCGCTGCGGCACGAGCATCAGGACGCAATCGGGTAAGGTTTTTAGATGCGCCAGATGGGGTAAAGAGTTGGTGAAGTCGGACGGACCGAGGCGATAGCTGCCTTTGTCCGCGCGCGAGCGGGCCAGCGTAATCAGTTCGGAAAGATTGCCGTAACCGTTGCGGTTGGTTGCGAGCGCAACGAGGGTGCAGAAGGGATCGCCGGTTTCGTCGGTCAGATTGAGTTCGCTGCCGATGATCAGGTGAGGGAGGGGTTTCAGTGCCTCGGCTTCCGCGGTTTCCTGTTGCGCGGGTTCCTGTTGCGACGCTTCGATTTGTGTCGCGTCTTCCGAACGCGCTTCCGGTTGCGCAGTGTTTGCCTTGTCCTCGCGCTCTTTCTGCTGACGCTCCCGCTCCGTTTTGATTTCCTTCAACGCCGTGTGAGCGCGCACGACGCCGGCCAACGAGCATTCGTCGGTGATGGCGAGCGCGCTGTAGCCGCGCGACATCGCCTGCTCGACGAGCTCATGGGGATGCGATGCGCCCCGCAGAAACGAGAAATTAGTCAGGCAATGCAATTCCGCATACGCCGGCAACTGAGTGGCGAGTGGCTGCTGCGCGAGAAATGACGGCTGCGTTAGTGGCATGATGGTCAGCCGAACAAACCCTGCAAATACCACTCGCCGTTAAGGCGTTCGCGGTATACCCAGAACATGTGACCGCGGTCATCGGCCGCGACGTAGTAATCGCGCTCCACCCGGTTGCCGTCCCACCACCCTGCTTCGATCCGCTCGGTGCGCGTGAGCATTTTCAGCGGCCGACGATAGATGGGCCGCTGATCGCGCATCATCAGGCGCAGCGGTTTGTCAAGCATCCAGACCGGGCGAGGCTGCGACGGCAACGCACTGTCGGGTAGATCGAGCGAGGTTTGGGTATCGGCCGGTTGGGAGCCGGATCGGCGATTGTTTCTTGCGTTGGCTGTTTCGTTTAGCTGTTGGGCTGCCTGTGCCGCTAGTGCCACTCGCGCAAGCGAATCGCCGTCTGCGCGCCCCTCCTCCGCCGATGCGGCGTGCTGCAATGCATCGGTCAGCCAGGCGTGGTCTGCTTTAACTTTTGTCCGGGTTTTCGCCGGCGAACGCTTCTTGCGCGAAAACGCTTGCGCCTCGTAGGCTTCGACGCGCATTGCCCGCTCGGGACGATGATCGTCCTGCACCGACATCTGCAGCACATTCTCCGGCCCCAACCGCGCGCTCAGGCGTTCGAGCAGACGCGCAATCGAATCGCCATCGGATTCGGGCATGGGAAACAAGGTGTCCGACTGCCCGGCATATTCGGCGATTTGATCCGCGACCAGCTTCAACTCGATGACCGGTGCCGCCAGCACGGTCTGATTCAATTTTTCCCGCAGCAACCAGATCAGATGCTCGGCATCGCGCGACGGTATGGCCCACGCGACCCTCAGGCTCGATGTCGTCGGCGCATGACGGGACGCCAACTCATGCTCGAGCAGCAACGTATAGCCGCTGAGCGCCGCGTGATGCGCGCTCAGCCAGCCGGCCAGCTGCACGATCAGCCGACGCGCGGCGAACAGCAAGGCATCCGCGTTGTCGACCCGCGAGGGCAATTCCAGTTGCGCATGAAACGACGCCGGCGCACGAAACGATTCGCGTGGATCCGGGCGCGTGCCATACGCTTGCGCCAGCAGATCCAGAATGCCGCTGCCGAAACGTCGCACGACACCGGAGCGCGGCAATTGACGCAAATCGGCCAGCGTCGTGCAGCCGACGTGCGCAAGCGCATCGCGATGCGCTTGCGTGACCGGCAGCAGCGATACCGATAAACCATCGAGGACACGCGCAAGCGACGTCTCCTTGACCACGTGCCAGCGATTCTTCTGCCGAACGGCGCGGGCCTGCGCCAATAGCCACGCTCCCCAGGCAGTCGGCGCACAGGCGATGCGCGCCGTGTAGCCGAATTCCGCCACCGTGGCCGCCACCCGCGACAACAACGCGCGCAAGCCGCCGAACAACCTCAACCCGGAGCCGACTTCCAGCAACAGGGTATGTGCTTCGGCAAGCGATACTTTCGGCGTGTACGTCAGCAAGGCAAGCGCTATGGCTTCGAATGCCTGGGTTTCGCGGGCGGCGTCGGCGGCAAGCAGTTCGAGCCCCGGCGCCAACGCCAAGGCGTACGAACGCGAATGACCCGCGTGCACGCCGGCGCGCAGTGCGTCGAAATCCGGCATCAGAATGTGCGCGTGGTCGGCTAGCGCGTAACAACGCCCTTCGACGATGTTGTCGGCATCGTGAAGTTGGCTTGTCTCGTCGCACGATTCACGCCGATTCGGCTTCGCGAGCGAACCATCCGGGAGCGGCGCGAGAGGCTTCACCGCTTCCAGCGACAAGAGTGGCAATGTGACGGCGATCCACAGCATGTTTAATCTCTGGCCCTTGATGGCCACTCACTCCGTTTTCCGGCAACAAGACGCTTTGTAAAGGCAAAACGAGACGAAGAGGCTCGGCTAGCGGCGGCCCGCGACGCTTGAAGATGTCGATCGACACACCAATCTCCTGCAGCCATTGACGACGGTTGATCGTCTGCGCATTGGCCGGCAAGAGCGGCTCACAGATCATTCGCAATGGCGCCGGGGAAGATTGCGTGGCGGCTTCGACAGGCCGGATCAAAAATGCCAGCGATGCCGACTCCTGAGCCGCCACTTGCAGACGCCTGACCTTGTCGGCACGCGCATTCGGCAGCCAAACCAGGACCGCGCCGATGCCATCCTGCTTCAAGGCCTGAGCAGCGGCCCACAAGGCCTGGTCTTCACTCGATCGGACCCATAAAACTCGCTCGACATCGACACCCCAGGCTCTCAATGCGGCAGCGCATGGCTGATACGGAGGCGCCACGAGCATGACATGCCGCTTAGCGTGCTTTGTCAGATGACACAGCGCGTGGGCCAGCAGACGTATTTCACCCACTCCACCATGCTCGATCAACAATTCCGTCAGACCGCCAGCTGACCAGCCTTGCCCCGGCAACAAACAATCCAGCTCGGCATAGCCGCTGGAAATCACACGCGAGTCTGCCTCGGCAAGCTCATTGCCCTGCCACACCTGACGTCGTAATTGGGACGACAGGGCGGACGTCGCAAGCTGAATCGCTGCTGCCATAGACACGCTCTTGAATTAGGGAATGCTCCGCCCTGCCTAGCATCGAGCAAGCATGGGGTGAGGAGTTTTCACTGTATATTTATACAGTATTTTAAGGTGAATGTTAAGACGGACGGATGCTGCCGGACTGTCGCAGGAAGGGGTTTGAGGAAGTGATGAATGCTTTTTTAGGACTTCGGGAAATGCGGTAACAACCCAAGACAACTGGAGTGCGACGGCCCACGGCAGCAGTTTATTGATGCGATTGATCGTATGCGGTCGAGGAACAACGTCCTTCCAATGAGTGGCTGAAGGTCTGAACCTA
>NZ_JBHUFR010000036.1:0-18112 GCF_042680985.1 Paraburkholderia dipogonis
AGGATCGCTTCACCAGGCATCATTTGTAGAATGCAATTGACGACCTGTCAGACGGCAGGTTTTTATCTGCCTTGCACACAAAAATTCAGACACTCCCCGCCTCCGCAGAGCTGTGAGCCGCAGAGCAGCAGAGCGGCAATCCACGATCCGCATTCCGCAAGACCGCAAGACCGCAAGACCGCAAGACCGCAAGACCGCAAGACCGCAAGACCGCAAGACCGCAAGACCGCAAGACCGCAAGACCGCAACCGCGAGCCACAAGCCCACCGAGCGGCTACCCCCACCCAAAACACACCTTCCCCGCCACCGCTCACTCCTTCGCGGCATACTCCCGATCCAGCTTGTCATACAGCGGCTTATTGACCAGCCGCTGGCGTTCGCTGAACGGCGCGACCAGCGTGGCGTCCTCGTCGAGACGGCCATTGCTCTTGAGCGTGCCCAGCGCGCGCTGCATCCCGAGCACCGCGCCTTGCAGCGCCGCGTTCGCGTACAGCACGATGCCGTACCCAAGCTTGGCGAGCGCCTCGCGCGATTGCACGGGCGTCTTCCCGCCGATCACGATATTGATCAGCTGCGGCTTGTCGAACAGCCCCGGCAAACGTTCGATGTCGGCAAGCGATTCGGTCGCTTCGATGAACAGAATGTCGGCGCCGGCTTCGATGAAGCGATGGCCGCGCTCGATCGCGTCCTCGATGCCGTGGACCGCGGCCGCGTCGGTGCGCGCCATGATCTGCAGATTGCCGTCTTCGCGGGCATCGGCGGCGGCGCGGATCTTGCCGACCATCTCGCTTGCGCTGACCACTTCCTTGCCGGAGAAGTGGCCGCATTTCTTCGGCATGATCTGGTCTTCGAACTGGATCACGTCGGCGCCGCTGCGCTCGAGCACGCGCACCGTCTGGCGCACGTTCAGCGCATTGCCAAAGCCAGTGTCGGCGTCGACGATCAGCGGCAGCGCGACCGCGTC
The DNA here is from genome assembly GCF_042680985.1 of Paraburkholderia dipogonis. NCBI lineage: Bacteria > Pseudomonadati > Pseudomonadota > Betaproteobacteria > Burkholderiales > Burkholderiaceae > Paraburkholderia > Paraburkholderia dipogonis. Next base: position 965 of record NZ_JBHUFR010000036.1, read on the forward strand.
GCGAATCCGCGCCGTATGTTCGGCGACTTCGGCAAGGCCGATGAAGCCGAGGTCGGGCAGGCCGAGCGACATATTGGTGACGCCCGCGCCCGTGATGTAGATCGCCTCGAAGCCGGCGTCCTCGATCACGCGGGCGCTCATCGCATTGAAGGCGCCGGGTACGAGCAGACCTTGGCGTTCGTTGACTTTGGCGCGGAAGGCTGCGCGGCGGGTGGCGGATGTGGTCATGACGGTGTGTCTCCTTTCAGGAAAGTCGGATAAGTGGCGCGAGCGTGAATTTGCAGGAAGCGTGCCATTTTGCCGGCGCGGCGGTTTGTCTCGAACAATCAGCAAGTTAGCGACGGCAAGGCGGCGCGGCGTTCCATGGCACAATGAGAATCTTGTTCCATGAAACGTTTCGTGGAACGTTTCAACGTAACGGGAGCGCCACGGTGTCCACTTTCACGTCGTCCCTTGCGAATCCCGATCCGGGCCGCCCAGGTATTGCTTTGGTGAGTATCAGCCGGTTGCAGTCGCTTTGCGAGACCGTCGCACCGCGCTACGCCGGGCGTGCAAAAATCTTCTCCGTCCGGGAGGGCTACGGCGCCGCAGTCACCGCCTTGCAGGCTTACGTCGACGCGGGCTCCGTCGACGTCGTGCTGGCCGCCGGTTCGAACGGCGCCTACCTGCGCGACAACCTGAATGTGCCGGTCGTGATGGTCAAGGTGAACGGCTTCGACGTGCTCAGCGCAATCACCCGCGCCACGACCAACTGGCCGAACGCGCAGATCGGCCTCGTGCTCCACGAAACGATCTCGCACGAACTGGCCGACCTGAGCGCGTGGCTGAAAGTCAGCCTGAAACAGCGCGCTTACCGTTCCGTCGACGAAGTGCGGCTCGCGGTCGACAGCCTCGCCGCGGAAGGGTGCAGCGTCATCATCGGCCCCGGCATGGCGTGCGACTTCGCCCAGCAGGCGGGCCTCGCGAGCGTTTTCCTGTATTCGCTCGGCGCGGTCGAAGAAGCGTTCGAGCGCTCGGTCGAACTGGCGCGCGTGAGCCGCCAGAAGGAATCGAAGCGCGTGCGCCTGAACACGATCGTGGCGCACTTGCGCGACGGCGTCGCCGCTTTCGACGACGCCGGCCAGGTCGAAGCCGTCAATCCCGCCATGCTCGACCTGCTCGGCCTCAATCGCGAGCGGGACGTGCCGGCGCAAGTTGAACGCGCCGTGGGGCCGTTGCTGCGCGAGACGCTCGAGCACAACCTGCCGATCGAGGAGCGTATCGAGCAGATCGGCGGGCGCGCGCTGATCGTCAATTGCGTGCCGATCGTGGAGCAGGGCGTGCGCTCCGGCTCGGTGATCACGTTGCAGGACGCGCTGGTCGCGCAGCGGATCGACCGCTCGCTGCGCACCAGCCAGCGGCCGAAGCATCTGGTCGCGCGGCATCAACTGGACGATCTGATCGGCGACTCGGCGGCGCTCGAGCGCGTGCGGCGGCTCGCGCGCGCGGGCGCCGCGCACGACGCCACCGTGCTCCTGAGCGGCGAAAGCGGAACCGGCAAGGAACTGGTCGCGCAAGGCATCCACAATGCGAGCCGGCGGCGCGGCAATCCGTTCGTCGCGTTCAACTGCGCGGCTTTGCCCGAAGGGCTGATCGAAAGCGAACTGTTCGGCCACGAGGAAGGCGCGTTCACGGGCGCGCGGCGCGGCGGCAAGCCGGGGCTGTTCGAAATCGCCCACACGGGGACGATTTTCCTTGATGAAATCGGCGAGATGCCGGCGGCGCTGCAAAGCCGTCTGCTGCGCGTGCTGCAGGAACGCGAGGTGATGAAGCTCGGCTCGGGGCGCGCCACGCCGGTCGACGTGCGGGTGATCGCCGCCACGCACCGTGATCTGCACGCGCTGGTCGAGCAGGGCGCGTTTCGCGCGGATCTGTATTTTCGTCTGAATCTGCTTCAGCTAAAATTGCCGGCGCTGCGCGAACGGCGTGACGATGTGCCGCAACTGGCGCGTCACCTGTTGAGCCGCAGTGCGCTCCAATATGGCTTGTCGGAAGGCGCGTTCGAGCGAGTGCTGGCGTTTCTCGCGCCGCTGTTCGAGCACTACGCGTGGCCCGGCAATGTACGGGAGCTGGAAAATCTGCTGACGCGCGCCGCGATATATTGCGGCGATGTAGCAGGCGATGCCGGTCAGGATTGGCAGGCGATGTTTCCGGAATTCGGGCGTATGAAGGCGGCGGCCGCCAAGGCAAGCGACCTCGGCACGAGCGGGACACAAAACGGCGCAAACGGCGTAAATGCCGCCGCTGAGCCCGCCCCTAGCCGCATCAGCCCAACCCGCGAAGACGCGCTCCACGCTCTCGAACAGTCCGGGGGCAACCGCGCCGCGGCGAGCCGGGCGCTGGGCATTGGCCGTACTACCCTCTGGCGTCTTCTGAAAGACTGAGCCCGCGGCGCGATAGTCTTCCGCAGCGCGATAAATAGTGTCAGACTATCGTCATCATTAAAACACAACGCTTTACCTATTAAGCGCCGTCTGACATACTGACTCCACTTTCCAACCACTCCGAAAGAGGACTCAGCAAAATGCCGATCATCAACAGTCAAGTCAAACCGTTCAAGGCGCAGGCTTATCACAATGGCGATTTTCAGACCGTCACGGAAGAAAGCCTGAAGGGCAAGTGGTCGGTGTTCGTTTTCTACCCGGCTGACTTCACCTTCGTGTGCCCGACCGAACTGGGCGACCTGGCAGACCGTTACGACGAATTCAAGAAGCTCGGCGTCGAAATCTACAGCGTGTCGACCGATACGCACTTCACGCACAAGGCATGGCACGACACGTCGGACACGATCCAGAAGATCAAGTACCCGATGCTGGCTGACCCGACGCTGGCCATCTCGCGCAATTTCGACGTGTTGATCGAAGAAGAAGGCCTGGCACTGCGCGGCACGTTCGTGATCAACCCGGAAGGCGAAATCAAGCTGGCCGAAATTCACGACAACGGCATTGGCCGTGACGCCGGCGAACTGCTGCGCAAGGTGCAGGCAGCGCAATACATCGCGGCTCACCCGGGTGAAGTGTGCCCCGCCAAGTGGACGCCGGGCGCAGAAACGCTGACCCCGTCGCTCGACCTGATCGGCAAGATCTAAGGTCTCACGACCTTTCGCAGTCGGCGCCTCGCGGCGCATCACCGTGCGGATCGCTTATTACAGTGATTCGCGCGTGCCCGGGCCGCACCCGTCCTATCCGGATGCGTGCGGGGCCGGGAACCCAACACCCATCGTCACGGAATCGAATAGCCATGCTTGATGCCAATCTCAAGACTCAGTTGAAAACGTACCTCGAAAAGGTTAGCAGGCCTATCGAGATCGTCGCGTCGCTCGACGACAGCGCAAAATCGCAAGAGCTGCTGGCATTGCTGAACGATATCGCGACGTTGTCGGAGCGCGTCAACGTGATCGAGCATCGTGGCGACGCCGAGCGTAAGCCGTCGTTTTCGATCGGCGAGCCGGGCAAAGACACGGGCATCCGATTCGCCGGCATTCCGATGGGTCATGAATTCACATCGCTCGTGCTTGCGTTGTTGCAGGTGGGCGGTCATCCGGTCAAGCTCGAAGATGCCGTGATCGAACAGATCCGCAACCTCGACGGCGACTATCAATTCGAAACGTATTTTTCGCTGTCATGCCAGAACTGCCCGGAAGTCGTCCAGGCACTGAACGTGATGGCGCTGATCAACCCGCGCATCCGCCACGTCGCGATCGACGGCGCGCTGTTCCAGAACGAAGTCGAAGCGCGCCAGATCATGGCGGTACCGACCATGTTCATGAACGGCGAAGTGTTCGGCCAAGGCCGCAGCGGCGTGAAGGAAATTCTCGCGAAACTCGACACCAACGCCGGTGCGCGTGCTGCGAAAGAGCTGGAAAAGAAACCGGTGTTCGATACGCTGATCGTCGGCGGCGGCCCCGCGGGCGCGGCTGCGGCGATCTACTCGGCGCGCAAGGGTATCGCGACGGGCGTGGTGGCGGAGCGCTTCGGCGGTCAGGTGCTGGATACGCTGGCCATCGAAAACTTCGTCTCCGTGACGGAAACCGAAGGACCGAAATTCGCCACAGCGCTCGAGCAGCACGTGAAGACTTATGAAGTCGACATCATGGACGTGCAGCGTGCCGAGGCGCTGATCCCGGGCCGCATCAACGAAGTGCGTCTGGCGAACGGCGCGGTGCTCAAAGCCAAAACGATCATTCTTGCGACGGGCGCACGCTGGCGCGAAATCAACGTGCCGGGCGAGCGCGAGTACCGTAATCATGGCGTGGCGTACTGCCCGCACTGCGACGGTCCGTTGTTCAAGGGCAAGCGCGTCGCGGTGATCGGCGGCGGCAATTCCGGCGTCGAAGCGGCGATCGATCTGGCGGGTATCGTGCGTGAAGTGACGCTGTTCGAGTTCGGCGCCACGCTGCGCGCGGACGAAGTGCTGCAACGCAAGCTGCGCAGCCTCGCGAATGTGACCGTCGTCACGCAGGCCCAAACCACGGAAATCACCGGCGACGGCAAGAAGGTCAACGGTCTGGTCTACAAGGATCTGCGTTCGGGCGAAGTGAAGCAGATCGAACTGGAAGGCGTGTTCGTGCAGATCGGTCTCGTGCCGAACACGGAATGGCTCAAGGGCACGGTCGAACTGTCGAAGCACGGCGAGATCGTCGTGGATGCACGCGGCGCGACGTCGGTGCCGGGCGTGTTCGCCGCCGGCGACGTGACCACGGTGCCGTTCAAGCAGATCGTGATCGCCGTGGGCGAAGGCGCGAAGGCATCGCTTTCCGCGTTCGATCACCTGATTCGCAACAGCGAAGAAGTGGAAGTGGTTGGTGAAGCTGAGGTCGCAGTAGCGGTTTGATGCAGTTGCTAGTGCGAACGGTTTGACGCGAAAAAAAAAAGCCGCCCGGCATCAAACCGGGCGGCTTTTCTCATGGCGCGCCGAACCGTCTCGCAGCACGCAATGCAGCAACTTCAACGCCGATCAATCGAATACTTCCCGGCGCCCGTCACACACAGCAGCAACAGTCCGCCGATGATGCTGATGTTCTTGTAGAAGTGAATCATATTGTCGTACTGCACGGCGCCGGTCATGTTCCAGTAATGATGGCCGATAAACGCGGTGCCGAGCGTATAAAGCGCGAGCAGCAACGCAAGCGGCCGCGTGAAGAATCCGACCAGCAGCGCGATGCCAACAACGAACTCCATCACCACGGCGATCACCGCCGACAACTCGGGCACTGGCGCGCCGCTCGACATCATATAAGCCACGGTGCCGGAGAAACCGGTGAGCTTCGACCAGCCGAACATGACGAACAGCACCATCAACAGAACACGGGCGACGAGGATGACCGCGTCTTTCTGATTTTCAAACAGCGTATAGCGCATGATTTTCTCGATAGGGAAAGAAGAGGGTGGCTCGCCGGACTGTTTCCGGCGAGGCCATGCTTAGCTCATTCGGCCGTTCAAGCCCACAACTCCGACATCTCGATGTTGCGCAAGTCGAACACGAGGACTTCCGCATCGTGGCCTTGCGTGAAGATTAGCGCTTCCTCGCCGCGCACACGTGCTCCATCGCCTTCCTTGAATTCGACGCCGTTCACAGTCACGCTGCCGCGCGCCACGTGGACATACGCATAGCGATCGCTCGCCAGTTCGAGCCGCGCCGTTTCATCGCCGTTGAAGAGACCGGCATAGACCCGCACGTCCTGCTGCACCGTCAATGAATCTTCCGCGCCGTCCGGCGAGATCACGAGGCGTAAAACACCGCGCTTCTGGTCCGCGCCGAAGTGACGCTGCTGATAACGCGGCGTCGTACCCTTCTGTCCCGGCGCGATCCAGATTTGCAGAAAGTGCACCGGATCGCTCTTCGAATGGTTGTATTCGCTGTGCGCGACGCCGGTTCCCGCGCTCATCAACTGGATGTCGCCAGGCACGATCACCGAGCCGGTGCCCATCGTGTCTTTATGCTCCAGCGCGCCTTCCAGCACGTACGAAAAGATTTCCATGTCGCGGTGCGGATGCTTGCCGAAGCCCTGCGCCGGCGCGACGCGGTCGTCGTTGATCACGAGCAGGTCGGAGAAGCCGTTCTGCTTCGGGTCATGATAGTTCGCAAAGGAAAACGTGTGACGCGAGCTGAGCCAGCCGTGCTCCGCGCGGCCGCGTTGATTGGCGTGTCTGATTTCAAGCATCTTTTTTCTCCTTGGGTTGTGCGGTCCGGCCAGATGTTTGTCCGCGATCCATGAATGAGAGTGTAGGTCAATCCAGGCCGGTATAATCGACATGGAATCGGAAACACTGTCACTGTGGAGTGGACAATAGGATGCAACTCGATGACATGCGGATCTTCGTCGCCACCGTCGACGCGCACAATTTCACCGCCGCCGCCAACCGCCTGTCGCTGTCGAAGCAGTTCGTCAGCCGCCGGGTGATGGCGCTGGAGGAAACGCTCGGCGTGCAGTTGCTGATCCGCAATACGCGCAAGCTGGCGGTGACCGATCTCGGCCAGGAGTTTTACGAGCGCGCCAAACGTATCCTCGGTGAAGTGGAAGACGCCGAGCAGGCCATGTCGCTGCGCCGCGCCGGGCCGCGCGGGCTGCTGCGCGTAAGCGCGCCGATGTCGTTTGGCATGGCGCATCTGTCGCCGCTCGTGGCGATGTTTCTGCGCGAGCACGGCGACGTGCGCTTCGAGATGGAATTGAGCGACCGCACGGTGGATGTGGTCGGCGAGGGCTTCGACATGGCGATCCGGATCGGCAGCTTGCCGGATTCCACGCTGATCGGGCAGAAGCTTGTGGATATCCGGATGGTGGCCTGCTGCAGTCCCGGTTATGCGCGGCGCCGTGGCGCGCCCAAGGTGCCCGGCGATCTGGAGCGCCATTCCTGTCTGTTATACGGGCACGGCGGCGCGGTGAGCTGGGAGTTTGTCGTCGATGGCGTGACGAAAGGCGTCGAGGTGCACGGGCCGTTGCGCGCGAACAATGGCGAACTGGTGCGCGATGCCGCCGTCGCGGGACTAGGAATTGTTCGGCTTCCTGATTTTATCGTCGCGGATACACTTAAAAGCGGCCAGCTCGTGCCGGTGCTCGAAGCATTCCTGCCCACCGCGACGAGCGTCTACGCGGTGTATCCGCAGCACAGGCAAAGCTCCCTCACGATCCGGGCCTTCGTGGAATTCCTGAGGGAGCATTTGAGCAAGCGCCTGGTTTAGCCGTTGCGGAAAATAAAGCTGTAGCCGTTCAGCGCGGGCACGCCGCCGAGGTGCGCATACAGCACGCGCGAACCTTCGGGGAATTCGCCGTTGCGCACCATCTCGATCATGCCGTGCATCGATTTGCCTTCGTAGACGGGATCCGTCAACACGCCTTCCAGGCGCGCGCACAAGCGAATCGCTTCGAGCGTGCCGTCATTCGGCAAACCGTATTCCGGGCCGCCGAAACGCTCGTCGAGTACCACGTCCTTGCTGGTGATATCGCGTCCCAGGCCGACCTGTTCCGCGGTTTGCTTCGCGATCCGGGTGATCTGCTCGCGCGTCTGCGCGGGCTTTGCCGACGCGTCGATACCGATCACGCGCCCGGCGCGGCCGTCATCGGCGAAACCCACTACCATGCCGGCCTGCGTGCTGCCGGTCACGGAACACACGACGATGTAGTCGAACTTGAAGCCCAATTCCGCTTCCTGCTGGCGAACCTCCTCCGCGAAACCGACGAAACCGAGTCCGCCGAGCGGATGGTCGGAGCAGCCGGCCGGGATCGCATACGGCTTGCCGCCGGCGGCCCGCACGCTTTCCAGCGCATCTTCCCAGCTCTTGCGAAAGCCGATGTCGAAACCATCGGCCACGAGGCGCACGTCGGCGCCGAGGATTCGCGACATCTGGATGTTGCCGACCCGGTCGTAGACCGCATCCGAGTAGTTCACCCAGTTCTCCTGCACCAGCACGCACTTCATGCCCAGATGCGCCGCCACGGCCGCCACCTGGCGCGTCTGGTTCGACTGGATTCCGCCGATCGACACCAGCGTGTCGCAACCCTGCGCGAGCGCTTCGGGGATCAGATATTCGAGCTTGCGCGTCTTGTTGCCGCCGAACGCAAAGCCGCTGTTGCAGTCTTCGCGCTTCGCATACAGATGCACTTTGCCGCCGAGGTGGTCGCTCAGGCGCTTGAGCGGCTGGATCGGCGTCGGCCCAAAGGTCAGCGGGTAACGAGGGAATCGTTGCAGGTTCATGGCAGCTCCGTGGTCGGGGTAGGTGGGACGCGAACGGCAGCCGGTCGCGTTGATCAAATGGTAGGGAAAACAGCTGGAAATGAGCTTGCGAAAAAATTGGATTGGGCATACTTTTGGAAAGCCAAACTCTCGATCCGGTTAAGAATTCGACCGTATAGGAACTCATGAACGCAACAAAAATTCGCAGCACTCCGACAGCGTTAGCAACCGCCACGGTTGCGGCCGATCCGCTGCAGGCGCTTGACCGCATCGACCGCGCGATCTTGCGGCAGTTGCAAACCGATGCGTCGATTTCAAACGTCGCGCTCGCGGCGAAGGTCAAGCTGAGCGCACCGGCGTGTTTGCGGCGGGTGGAGCGGCTCAAGGAGTCCGGGCTGATCCGTGGCGTGGTCGCATTGATCGACCCGAAGGCGGCGGGGGCGGGGATGCTGGTGATCATCGGCGTGGTGCTGGACCGCTCCACGCCGGAGTCGTTCGCCGAGTTCGAGAAAGCGGCGCAGAAGGTGGCCGGCTGCATGGAATGCCACGTGGTGACCGGCGAATTCGACTACTTCATGACGATCCGCACGCGCGACAGCGACAGCTTCAACCGCCTGCACGCGGAACAGTTGCTCTACCTGCCGGGCGTTCGGCAAATCCGCTCGTTCATGGTGCTCAAGGAAATCCTCTCGACCACTAAATTTCCGCTGTAATTGCCGTGACCGCAGCCACCATGGCACGAAAAGACGCGCATGCTGTCATTTATCCCGCTCTCGTGCGACCAAGCATCGGGACCACTCGCGGGCGGCGCGGTCAGCGCCGGGAACGGGTGAACGGTACGGACTTTCCGGAGCGATCATCATGGCTTGCAACAGACGGATATTCTTCAGGTTAATCGGTGCGCTGTCGCTGGCCGGCGGCGCCTCGGCGTGGCGCACGACGCGCGCGGCGCAACCGGCGCAAGCGCCAGGCGGCAGCGCGGCAGCCGCCTACGAGGTCACGCACAGCGACGCCGAGTGGCGCAAATTGTTGAGTGACGCGCAATACCGGGTGCTGCGCGAGGCGGGTACGGAGCGCCCGTTCACCAGTCCATTGAACGACGAGCACCGCGCCGGCACGTTTGCCTGCGCAGGGTGCAAACTGCCGCTGTTCTCGTCGAAGACCAAATTCGACAGTGGCACGGGCTGGCCGAGTTTCTGGCAACCGCTCGACCACGCGGTCATCACGCATACCGACAAGTCGTTCGGCATGACGCGCGACGAAGTGCTATGCCGGCGTTGCGGCGGCCATCTCGGCCACGTGTTCGACGACGGCCCCAAGCCGACCGGCCTGCGCTATTGCATGAACGGTCTGGCGATGACGTTTACGCCCGCCTCGGGCGCGTGAGTTCAGCAAAGCAGGTGACCAATATGACGAAGTTCGAGAAACGCATTGATGGCAAGCCGGCGCGCTCGCGCCTGGCGGCGATTTCACTCTCGGTTGGATTCGGCGCGTTGGCGCTGCTGCTGGCGCAGCGCATGGCGTTTTCATCGGAGGCCGCCGTCGTAATTGCGCCGCCGGCGCTCGACGAACCGGTGTCCGCCACGACTGCGCACGAAGAGACCGCGGTCTTCGCTGGAGGCTGCTTCTGGGGCGTGCAGGGCGTGTTCCAGCACGTACGCGGCGTAACGAAGGCCGTCTCGGGGTACTCGGGCGGCCAGCGCGACACCGCACAGTACGAAACGGTCAGCGGCGGCGAGACGGGGCATGCGGAGTCAGTGCAGGTGACGTTCGATCCGACCAAGGTCACTTACGGCCAGTTGCTGCAGGTGTATTTCTCCGTGATTCAGGACCCAACGCAATTGAACCGCCAGGGACCGGATAGCGGCACGCAATATCGCTCGGCGGTGTTTCCGCTAAACGATACGCAGCGGCGCGTCGCGCAAAGCTATATCGCGCAACTCGACAAGGCGCGCTCCTTCCCGGCGCCTATCGTCACGAAGGCCGAGCCGTTCAAGGGCTTTTATCCCGCCGAGTCATATCACCAGAACTATCTGACGCTACATCCCAACTCGGCGTATATCGCGATCAATGACATGCCGAAGGTTGCCAATCTGAAGCGTCTGTTCCCGAATCTGTATCGCGACAAGCCGGTGCTGGTCGAAGCATCGCAGTAGGGCACGAATGTGTCCGGCGCCGTTCGTACGGTGCCGGCCATGTCTTGCTCGTTGCATCCGCATCCGCATCCGCTCATTCTCGCCTCTGTCTTCAGCCCATCCGAGCCCGTTCTCCAGTGACTTGGCCCGCATTTTGCACTAGTGCGTCCATCGGCAAATCTTTCGCACCGCTCTGTTCAGACAAATGCCTCTATTTACAGACTTCTGACCAGATGCGGGGCGTGTGGTTCGCCGAGCGACACGTGTCATTCGCTGAAAAAATTACATGCCGCAAGTACTAACGCGGCGGTCGCCCGGGTGCTTTTTATCCCTTGCGGATGCCGGGGCGAGAACATAACCCCTTCGCGATATGCGAGATCGGAGGCTTCTGGTGTTTAACAGCCGTAGAAAGCGGGGCGGCAAGCCCCGCAATAAACAAACAGGCATCGCGGCAACTTCCCTGGTGGCGGTGGCGATCGGCGGCGTCGGTGTCATGCCTGATTCGGCATCGGCGCAGACGCCCTCGCCACTGGGCGAATGGCAATATTCGGTCGGCATTCCACTGCAGAAGATGTGGCAGCCCAATATTCCGGACTGGCAGGTGCGGGTTGGCGCGGCGACGTCGTTCCAGCCGCGCTATGAGGGCTCCGACCGGTATCACCTGATGGCGGGACCCAGTATCGACGTGCGCTACAAGGATCTGTTCTTCTTCTCGAGCGGCGAGGGTCTCGGCGTCAACTTCGCGCAAGGCGAGAACTGGCGCGCAAGTCTTGCCGCCGTCTACGATCTCGGACGCCGCGGCCACGACGACCCGCAAGAGTTGGACGGCCTCGGCAATATCAACCCGGCGCCGGGCGTCAAGCTGTCCGGCGAGTATGTGATCTCGAAGGATTTCCCGCTCGTGCTGCGTGCGGACGTCAGGCGCTATTTCGGCGGCTCAAACGGCTGGATCGGCGATCTCGGCGCCTATATGCCGATGCCCGGCAGCACCAAGAAGTTCTTCTGGTTCGCCGGGCCGAACGTGACGCTGGCGGACTCCACTTATATGAATAGCTGGTTCGGCGTGAATCAGACTCAGGCGGCGAATTCGAAATACTCGCAGTACCACGCGAGCGCGGGCTTCAAGTCGGTGGGCTTCGGCATCAGCGCCGTATGGCTGTTCGACAAGCACTGGTTCGCCACCGCGGACGGCGCCTTCGAACAACTGGTGGGCAGTGCGGGCAATAGTCCGGTCACGCACCGCAAAGCCAACGGCGTTGCCGATATTTCGATCAACTACCGCTTCTGATCGCGCGCTTTGACGCTTCATCGGACGGACGGCGGCGCGCGATTCACGGCGTGCCCGCCGCATCGCGCGTTCAGCATCGCTCATGCACCAGCTAGCGTGATTGGAGACGAACTAACGCGGGTATATCGATTGCTGCCTTGTTTCGGTGCGTCAGCCCGGATTTCCCCGCCGGCACGCCCCCGAACGCAAGGAGCAGATTCTCATGGCAGGTAAAACGACCACGCAGAAGCCCGCAGCGAAGAACGCGCAGGCGACTAACCCGCAAGCAACGCAAGCTCCGCAAGCCGATCCGAAGTCGAAGGATCTCGAACAGTTTCGAGTCAGTCCGGAAGGCCAGGCGCTGAGAACCAATCAGGGCGTCAAGATCTCCGACAATCAGAACAGCCTGCGCGCCGGTCCACGCGGCCCCTCGCTGCTCGAAGATTTCATCATGCGTGAGAAGATCACGCACTTCGACCACGAACGCATTCCCGAGCGCATCGTGCATGCGCGCGGTTCGGCGGCGCATGGCGTATTTCGGGTGTACGAGTCGATGAAGGAGTACACCAAGGCCGCGTTCCTGCAGGACCCCGCTGTCCAGACGCCGGTTTATGTGCGCTTTTCCACGGTGCAGGGTCCGCGCGGTTCCGCCGACACGGTGCGCGACGTGCGCGGCTTCGCCGTGAAGTTCTACACGCAGGAAGGCAATTACGATCTGGTCGGCAACAACATGCCGGTGTTCTTTATTCAGGACGCCATCAAATTTCCCGACTTCGTCCACGCGGTGAAACCGGAAGCTCCGAACGAAATGCCGACCGGCGGCTCCGCGCACGACACCTTCTGGGACTTCGTCTCGCTGGTGCCGGAGTCCGCGCATATGGTGCTGTGGACTATGTCGGACCGCGCGATTCCGCGCAGCCTGCGTACCATGGAAGGCTTCGGCATTCACACGTTCCGTTTTGTGAATGCGCAAGGCAAGGGACGGTTCGTCAAATTCCACTGGCGCCCGGTGCTGGGCTCGTACTCGCTGCTGTGGGACGAAGCGCAGAAACTGGCCGGCAAGGATCCTGACTTTCATCGGCGCGATCTGTGGGAGTCGATCGAATCGGGCAACTTCCCCGAGTTCGAACTCGGCGTGCAGATCATTGAAGAAGCCGACGAGCACAAATTCGATTTTGACCTGCTCGATCCGACCAAGCTGATTCCCGAAGAACTCGTGCCGGTCAAGATCATCGGCAAGATGACGCTTAATCGCAACCCGGATAACTTCTTCGCCGAGACTGAACAGGTGGCGTTTCACCCGGGGCATATCGTGCCGGGCATCGATTTTTCGAACGATCCGCTGTTGCAAGGCCGCTTGTTCTCGTACACGGATACGCAGATCAGCCGGCTGGGCGGTCCGAACTTCCATGAAATTCCGATCAACCGGCCGGTGTGCCCGTTCAATAACAACCAGCGCGACGCGATGCACCGCCAGACGATCAATGTCGGCCAGGCCTCGTATGAGCCGAATTCGTTGAGCGGCGGCTGGCCGAAGGAAACCGATCCGGCGCCGTCCGACGGCGGCTTCGAAAGTTATCAGGAGCGTGTGGAAGGCACCAAGATTCGCGTGCGCAGCGAATCGTTCGCCGACCATTTCTCGCAGGCCGCGCTGTTCTATAACAGCATGTCGCAGCCTGAGAAAGACCACATCGCCGCGGCCTATCAGTTCGAACTCGGCAAGGTGACGAAGCCCGAGATTCGCGCGCGCGTGGTGAACGAGATTCTCGCCAACTTCGACGCGGGACTCGCGGCGCAGGTAGCCGAGGGGCTCGGTTTGGCGGCGCCGAAGAAAGGCACGGCGAAGCTGACCGGACCCAAGGAATCACCCGCGCTGAGCTTGCTTAACCGCGTGCAGCCGGGCATCAAGACCTGCAAGATCGCGTTGCTCGCCGCGCCGGGTTCCGATGGCGCCGCCATCAAGAAGCTTCAGCAAGCGCTGCAAGGCGAGGGCGCGGTGCCCATGCTGATTGCGCCGACGCTCGCCGCGATCGACGGCATGGCGCCCGACGCCACGATTGCCGGCTTGCCGTCGATCGTGTTCGACGCGGTGATCGTGGTGGGCGGCGACAAGGGCGCGAAGACGCTGGCGCAATCAGGCGACGCGCGGCATTTCGTGCTCGAGGCGTTCAAGCATCTGAAGGCGATCGCGGCGATCGGCGCGGGACGTGACGTGCTCACTGCCGCGCACTTGCCCGACAATGCCGACGGTGTTGCCACCGGCGACGACAAGCAGGCCGCCGACGTGCTGAAGGCCTTCATCAAGGCGGCCGAGCAGCATCGCGTGTGGTCGCGGGCGAAGCAGGCCGAGACCGTGCCGGCTTGAGCGTGCGGTGAGTTGTTAAGGGACCTGGCTGGTGCGTACTGGCCGGGTCTTTTTTATGTTGCAGCGTAGGGAGTGGTAAGGATTCACGCGTGTGCCGTGCAGACGATGCGTGTTCTTCGGCGCGGCGGCGGAAGTGGCAGCTGTCGACACGGTCGTCGGACCTTCGGCGATATCGCCAGGACGCGACGCTTGCACTGTTTGCGGGTACAGCACGCGAGAGAGTGGGCTGGAGTCAATCATGCGGTTTTCGCCCGTCAATCCCGTAGTGCCGCAGTGTCTGAGAGCCTCGGCACACAGGGAACGATGTCTCGCGGACGCAGCGTCGTATCGCCGGGGTCACCTGAGAAAGACGCGCGCGTACTTGTGCCAGAACACCCTGAACTCCAGACGCATTCCCACACTACGTATTACAACTGGTCGTTGCATGTCGGGGAGCGCACCAGACTCCAACCGCCAGGCAGCGAATTTGCGCACCAGTAAAACGCACTCCCAACTGTCGGGCGCTGTCGAAGCTGCAAGCGGGCGTACGGACAGGCGACCGTCAGACGAACGGGAGAGCGGGCGGCGGCCGGTTGCGGCAGATACTGTTAGCCAGTCAATCTGCGTCTGCACGCGGATGATGACCTGCGCCAGGTCGGCGAGATTCGCCTGCTGCATGCTCGCGAGTTGCGCCTGAAGCGCGGCAGGTGACACACCGTCAGGAATGCTGGTCGTGTGACAGTTGCAGGGCATGGCGGCGTTTCGGTAATGAGGCAAGTCGGCGTAACAGGTCGGCGGGTTTCATACGCGCGATATGGGCCGCGAGTTCGTAACGCACGTTTTCCGCAACGAGGGCGCGCGATGATTCGACGGACGCGTCATAGCCTGGACGTGGACTGGCAGACTGATTCGATCACACGCCGGCGCCAGGCAAGCGCGTTGCGTCGAAACTCGACAGGCCGCTGATCAGGCTGGAAACCAGCCGGCAACCGCACGTAGTGAGATGCCCATGACGCGCGACGGGCGCACCGTGATCGGTAATCCTGCTGTCGCCCTCAAGAATCACATTGGGTTCGACTTCAGGGTGCAGCGGACATTTCACAAGATCGCCCTTGCGGGCTACGCGTCGCCCGCCATAGCGCATCGTGTCTGAAGCGGTGATGACTTCGCCGCCGTGGTCGGTGGTGTCGCCGAGTCGGATAAGGTTGATCATGGGTTTATGCCTTTGCCAGCTTCAGCGGAAGTATCTGAAAATTCAACGCTTCGAAGAATTTTTAACGCGTATGGAAGCATGTCGCTTTTGGCATCGACAAGTCGCTTCACTTGGCCGTCTCCGCAGATCGCTTTTGTTTCATGGAATAAGCAATAGGAGATATGTCGCATACGACGGGACGGTTCCCCATCCTGGTCGTCCTGAATTGTGTAGAAGCCGCTACTATTCCGTGAATCAAGAGGAAACGTCTTTGTTACATCCTTCAGGTCCGATATTTCATCTTCAGAAGCGTCGCCAAAATCGGGAACCCATTTTCTTTCTTTCGCGTCAAAACGAGCCCCGAATTCGATTGCAACCTGATTTTTGTTGGCGAATCTACCTCGGCATGTCATTTCGAATCCAAACGATTTCACCCCTCCATTTAAATGGACCTTGGCTTCGTATCCGGCATATTTGAAGCCGTTGTCCGCTGTTGGCTCGATAATCAATCCGTGAAAAACATCCATGAGCGAAAAATTGCATGTATCAATGTGCATGGTGATACGCGTGCCATGAGTGTCAATATTCTGAGCATGGCAAGGTGTAAGAGCCATAACGATGCACGTGGAAAAAATAGTCTTAATCATAATCTTTAATATCGTCTTGGCTGATAACCTTCAGGAAAAATCAGCGGCTCGCCATGCGCATTTGGAAAAAAATACTCACCTACCACAGCCAGAGCCTGTCCGAATCCCACGCAACGCGCGATATAACCGTTGAACGGATGGTTCGGATGTCCAACGGCGGCTGGAAGGTTTGCGGTCGCCGACGCGTCTCGAAAATTATCACTGTGATAGTAAATTTTTGTTGCCGATATCGTGTTAATTCCCGGGTGATGAGGATCCGGAGGAGGCGTGGCGGAAACTTCTCTGCGCTCCAGTCTAATATCACGATCCGCGTACTTGGCCATGCCCATCATAGACCAGTAATATCCAGCGCTGTCTGATGGCGATATCAGATCGCGATTTAAGTTCCGGTTGTCTCCGACATCATCTCGCCAGCGAATTACGAGCGGCGTTGCCCCGTTCACGCTGTCCGCGTTGTACTCCTGAGCTTGCTGACGATGCGCGTCGGCCGTTGCATGTGCGTGCAGGACCGTGTTACGTGTCGCTTGGGTTATTTGGTTTCCACGCCCTCTGAAGTCCCAATAATCAAAGTAGTTCTTCGGATGTGTCAGTTGAAGAAATCCTCTTCCATCCCAAGGGTAATACCACATTTCATGGTTGTCCTCGTGCATGGCGGCAAGCCACCCTGTTTCCTGCAAAGAATTTCCAAGAAGAACTGCAATGCGCTGTGGGGAATCAATCTTATATTTCCGAAATGTCTTGTTCAGCGGAATTCGATAGTCGTCCATGATGTCTTGTCTGACCCTGGACATCCGTACACTCTCGTAATAAACAGCGTGATGTGGACCTTCACGCAAGACTTGTTGCGGAAGCAATTGTTTGAACTCGCTCGCACTGAACCAGGCACACATTCTGAAGTGCCGTATAAACGCCGTCGGCGGCAAATGCCACACCTCATTGGCATGAGGCAGATCAGGGTCGCTGATGTCTTCCCAGAACGCCAGATCGCGCGCATGGTCCATCAGCCTGTTGAAAGCCTCATCCGACAACGGATTGGCCAATGCCTCATGCGGACTCTTCAGCCAGTCATACCGCGCCGTCAGTCCGTCACGACTCCACTCGGATGGAAACCTGCACACGGCACGCGCCATGCGCTCGCGGATCGCATCTGTCCCGAGTGCGCTCACCGCATCCGCGTGGCTCACATGCCCCGCATGATTGACGTCCAGCCAGCGCTTTATCGTCGGCGAATCGCACAGACTGTCGGGCGTCGGATCATCGCCAATGAAACTCCAGCCGGCCCACTCCGGGAAATCGGCATCGCTATAGACCCGCACGCCTGCTTTCGAAAGATTGATCCACCCGTCGCCG
>NZ_JBHUFR010000036.1:18208-20182 GCF_042680985.1 Paraburkholderia dipogonis
TCGTTCCGGCCGGTACGAGAGACGGCTGCGGGTATAACGTCGCGATAGCCGGCGCGCTGTCATCATCGCGGAAAGGGTGCGGCTCACTGGCGAAGAGCTTCGCGCCGCGAGGAATGAAGAACCATATGTCGCCATACACCGCATCGGTGCGCGCCGGGGTGTTGCCTAGCGGCCCCGGCGCGCGTCCAATCATCTTTTTCAGGTTCGCCTCGTCGCAGACGATCTCGAAGTGAATCTGCGGATACTGGCCGTATATCTGGCCGGGCGTCCCGACCACGTCCTTGCGGTAGACCTTCTTGCCGACAGCGAGCGTCGGCATCACCTGCTGCATATGCAGGTAGACCGAGTAATAGGTGATCTTCGCGTTCTCGCCTTCACCGATCTCGGTGTCGTGACGGATGACCACGCAGCCGTCATCCGTGCGCACGTTGCGATACTGGAGCGTCGGCTTGTGGGTCGTGTCGGTCTTGCGCATGTACACAACCCTGCCGTCTGCGATGGCACGCACGAGCAGAGGGTGGCCGCCTTCTTCCGGCGCCCTGAGATGCGGGCCGCCATGCCAGCCCAGATTGTGGCTGACCGGATAGGCGCCGTTGCCCGGCTCGCATTCCAGCATGCCAGATGTGCATACGTCGCCATCGGGGACGACCGTGTTGCCGGCGTCCGCCGTAGTCATGGCGTCGTTCTGCTGCGGCTGCGCTGCGAAAAGAAAAGGAGGGCTGATAATCATGAGTCTGTCAGGACGAAAGCCGTCACAGTGAATGGATGTGGTCATCGGTGGGCGTGCCCGAACTGAAAGGCGGGAAAGTCTTCAACTGGATGTCCCGGCCCGGCACGTCCCATGACGCGCCTTTCTCCAGAATCGGCCCCGGCGACCCGTTGGTGATCCCGCTGCCGTTGATCTGAATATACGACCCGCCCGCACCGAGCCAGACTTCCGTTGCCGCCGTGATCACGATCCTGCCGTCCGTGCTGCTGATCGTGACGTCCTTTAGCGCCGCCAGTGCCATCTGGTCGCTCTGCGCCTGTATCTCCACGCGCCCCTTCGCCGCGATCAGCTTCATGCCAAGCTGCCAGGCAAACAGGCTGATCGCGCCGCGCACCGACGCAATCAGCGAACGTCCCAACGACACACTCACGTCCCGCCCCGCCGTCACCGCGTGATCGTTCGCGCTCGCCATGTGCGTGCTGTCTGCGGCCGTGGTCGCGATGCCCGCCGCACTCGCCATCACCACGTCCGGACGCGTCATCTCCGGCGATGGATTCTCCGGCGTCTGTGCGCCGCCCCTGATCGCTTCGTTCTGCGTCCTGATCGTGCTGGCCGCGTCGCTCTGGCTCGCTTGCGGCGTCTGCGCGTTGTGCTGCTTCGCGAGCAGTGACAGGTCCTCATGCTGTTGCCGCGCCTGCGTAAGCCGCTGTACCGTCTCGCCCATATCCTTCACGGGAGCGGTCGCGCCCGCACGCGTCTCGGTCGTTACGAGCAAGCCCCGGTTCGCCCGCATCACCGCATGCGCATCGGTGGCAATCTCGATCCCTTCGCCGCGCGCCTCGGTGCGCCCCCGGTTGCCGTCGATGCGCGTATTGAACCCCGCCACAAACCGCGAATTCGCCTGGTCGCTCGCGAGCTGCGCCTGCATCCGGCCGGGCGTATCGTCCAGCGCGAGATGGTTCGAGCGCCGACCATACCCAAGGCTGCTGCTGCGGATGCCGCTGAGCGCCGCGTTGGCCGGCAGGGCCCACGGCGGCATGTTGAACCTGTCCACGACGAAGCCCGCAACAACCGGCCGGTCGGGGTCGCCGTGCACGTGAGCGACGAGGACCATCTGTCCCGCCCGGCCAGGTGCGACGACGCCCATCTCGCCACCCTGCCACTGGCTCATGACGCGCACCCAGATCGAGGTTGAGCCATCCAGTTCCACCTGCCGGTCCCAGTCGAACTGGATGCGCAGCCGGTTGCGGAAGTCGATGTACATT
>NZ_JBHUFR010000037.1:0-24494 GCF_042680985.1 Paraburkholderia dipogonis
TCGGCTCGGCTCGGCTCGGCTCCCGGCTCCCGGCTCCCGGCTCCCGGCTCCCGGCTCCCGGCTCCCGGCTCCCGGCTCCCGGCTCTCGGCTTCGATGCACTAAGGTACTAGCCGCCTCGCTCCGGCAGCGCCATCACCGCCAGCCCTGCTGCGACGACTTTATGCGCATAAATCTCACGGCCTGTTTCATCGACCTATTCGCGCGCCCACTGCCAATGTACGTCACGTAGCCAAAGACGTCTGCGTTGATAGATGCAGCTATCCGGACACGGCAAATCCCTCTCGAATTGAAGCCGCACTGACCAAACCTCGCTGTGCCTCCACGCGCCGGAAGCAGTTTCAATCCACTACCACTCTGAGCCACTGGCCCCGCACGTAACTGGCCAAACGGGTCAGCTAAGACATCGCCCCCGCTGCCATTCCTAACCACGGCAGCATCCAGCAGCAGTCCACAACCTTTATGCGCATAAACCTATCCGAACGGCTAATCCGTCTTTTGTTTACACAAAACCGATTGAAATACAAATTCATCCAGGTAAAATCCATCTGCGTCTAAAAAGAGGAGGTGAAGATTGGCAGCAGAAATCATCGCGGTAACTCAGCAAAAGGGCGGGGTCGGGAAGAGCACAATCGCGATGCACCTCGGCGCTGCGTTTCATGAGAAAGGCAAACGCGTCCTCGTCGTGGACGCAGACGGTCAAAACACGCTAATCCACTGGGCCTGCGCATCATCAGACGGCGACACGGGTATCCCATTTCCCGTCGTCAACCTCTCCGAAGCAGGCAGTCAGATCCATCGTGAGATCAAGAAGTTCGTGTCCGACTACGACATCATCGTCGTCGACTGCCCGCCCTCTATCACCGAGAAAGTCTCCGGCGTCGTCCTTCTCGCCGCAAGCGTCGCGGTGATCCCGACATCGTCATCCCCCGCCGACTATTGGTCGAGCATCGGATTGGTGAAGCTCGTCCAGCAGGCTCAGGTGATGAACGAAGATCTGCGTGCGGTCTTCTTGCTCAATAAGACCGAAGAAAAACGGATGCTGACGCGCGAACTGAAGCGCGCGTTGGAAGAGCTCGGGTTCCCGCTGCTCAAGACACAAATCCCAACACGCGAGGCCTACAAGCAGGCCATGGCGTTAGGACAAACAGTGCTTCAGATGAATGATCGCGGCGCCAAACTGGCCGCCATCGAAGTACGGGCGTGCGCGAATGAGATCGCCGCCTTGCTCCCGTGAAATTTATGCGCATAAAGGACCCTGAATGAAACCCTCCCAATTCGCCAAAGGCTTTCAAGCACGTCCTGACTCAACCAGCAGCGAAAAGCGAACCGCGCTCGATCGACTGAACGCTATCGACGGCCTGGTCAAGAATGATCAGAAGAGCGGCGACGCGGTGAGACGGACCATCGCGCCCGTCATGCCGTCGCAGAGCGTTGCCGAAGTCGACGCCGCTGACGCAGCCAATGAATCGGCGGCCTATCGCACGTGGCGGAACGAGCACGGCTACCGTCCAGGCCAGGTCATCGAGCTGGCGCTCAAGACGATCAAGCCAAGCCCGTTCAATCCGCGACATTTCTATCTGAAGACGTCGATTGCCGAGCTCGCTGTCAATCTGGCCAAGCAGGGGCAGCAGCAGGCAATTCACGTGATCCCGGATTACGACAATCCCGGTACCTACTACGTCAGCGATGGCGGGCGGCGGGTGCGGGCGCTGAAAGAGGCGAACAAGGAAACGGTAAAGGCGATCGTCATTGATCTGCCGATTGGTATCCAGAGCTATAAGCTCGGCTACGACCTCAACGTCCAGCGCGATTCGCAGACGGTGTTCGACAACGCGGTCGTATGGAAACGCTTTCTCGACGACCGGCATTTCCAGAGTCAGAAGGAACTTGCCGAACACCTCGGGCTCGACGAGTCGACCGTTGCGGTCGCCTTGTCGATCGCAAAATTGCCTGAAGTCGTTATGCACGAAATGGTCGCGCGACCGGACCGCTTCGGCTCGAACATGGCGTATCAGGTGGGTCGTTATCACACTGCCCGCGGCGCCGACGCAACGCTACGCCTGATCAACAAGATCCTCTCGGACGATCTGAGTACGCGGCAAGTCGCCGACATCGTCAAAGGAAGAGCGACCGCTCAGGAAAGCACCAAACCTGCGGGCCGACAACGCTACGCTCAGCGTCTGGAAATCAAACTCGACGGAGTGTCCGTCGGCGATCTCAAATCGTATGGGGATGACCGAATCGAACTGCGATTAAAGGGGCTCACGCGTGAAAAGCGCGACGACATTCTTCGCCAGATTGAAAAGATGTTGAAGTAGGAACCGTAGAGCGATGGGGCGGGGGCGGCAGCCGATAGCCGCGCCCCATCAGTAGTTACGCCGCGCGCGATTGGCTCAGCGTGAAGGCAAGCAAATCACCGTCGGTAGGCTCACCCCAAGTCTTGCGAGCCAGCCAATCGAAGAATGCCGTTTCGACGATCTTCGAATCCAGCCCACGACGACGCCAGTCGTCGCGCATGTGGGTGCCGAGTCCCGGCAATTCATCTTCCTCAAACGACTGCCGCGCGATATCCCGCTCGGACTCACCTTGTTCGTCGTACAACTCACGCGCTTCCTTGCGGCGAAACGCCGAGTACTCGCCAAGCAGGCGCGCCTTGAGGTCGTCGGCCGGCGCGGCAACCGCAGCCTTGCCGCCACTACCTGACGGCAGCGCTTCGACCGGTGGCGCGTAACCTTTCTTCAACGCGTCCTTGAACAGCGCCGGCGCGCTGCGCACCGGCGGCAGCGACGTGCTGCGCATGCGCTGCTCGGTCATCTGGAGTGCGGCGCGAATGCGATTTTCTTCGCTGTCGGCGTAAAGCGTTTGCGCTTCTTTCAGCGGGATGCCGATCTTCACCATCCGGTCGACCAGCGTGCTGTCGAACACGTTCGGATGTTCGTCGAGCGCGAGCATCGGCTGTTTGCGTTCAGTCACCCGGAACTGGATCTCGGCGACCCGTCGCCCCTCGCGATGTTCGATCAGTTCGACAAAGATGTTGGTGACGGCGTTGACCTCGGCGATGGCCGGGCGCAAGTAATCACGCTTGAAGTATTTATATTCGCGCTTCGCTTCGTCGCCCGCCTCTGTGTCCGGCGTGCCGGAGAGAATAGGGCGCCACCATTCCCACGTCTCGCGCATCGTCAGATGGCTCGGGTTGGTCAGATAGCGCACACAAATCTCGTACAGCGCGAGACCAGCGCTACTGCGCAACTGGCTCTGGAACTGGAGACTCAGGCGGGCGTACTGGACCGGATCGAGCAGCTTCTTCTTGATCTTCGGCGCAAATGAGAATTCCACCCAGACACGGCGAGTGGTCGGGTCTTCGAGAATTTCCGCGTCAGCAATCAGCGTGGAAATACCCCATTTCCGGCCCGGCTTCTGGCTTGACGTGCCGGTGCTCCATTCAACCTGCACCGACACCATGCGCCGCAAGTGCTCCTTGACGAGCGCGGTGTCGTTGGAATCAAACGCGGAGTTCGCGACGATGTCGGACAGCAAGGCCCGATACGTGTCGCCAGATTCATCCGCTTGCTGAGCGACGGCGAGGAGCACGTTGAACAGCTTACGGGTAAGGAGCGTGATCTTGCCGCTTTTGGGCTGAATTGCGATCGCCTCGACGGCTTTGCGCAATTCGGCCGAGCTCGGGCTGACTACGTCGGTCTTCTTCGCGCGCTTCGTGGCCATGCGTCTGGTCGAGGAGGGATTTGGCGAGAGCATACCGGCTGCGGTGATACGCGTCTATAGCGTGGATCTCACCGTTGCGGGTGAAGCGAGTTTACGAGGCGCAACTCACCTCGAACAACTCCCGAAAACCCTCACCTCAGCCGTTTCGCCCCAGGTTCGGGCCGTCCTTGCAGGTCGCGGGCTTGGCAAATTCGGAGCATTTTTGCTGCGAGCGCGAAGGCAGGTCATCCAATCCCGAATCTCCTCACCTCAAAAAAACTGGTGAATTTTGACGGTTTGCGACTGCAGACTAGGCGCTCATATGGCCGATCGAATCGACGAACAAGTTTTGAGCATTATTTGGCAGGAGGACAGCCGCGCGCCGATGCAATCGTGAGAGGCCATGCGAAGAGCCCGCTGAGCACAGCTACAAGCGCCGGCCTGCGTTAATGTGCGCGCCCCACAAGACCCCGCGTGAAACCGCGATGCAGCTCCACGAGCGTTCTCTGTTCAGACGTCGAAAGCTTGCCAACCCTGTGTCCGGCCCAGACCGACAACGCACGAGCTCGTGCATCGATGCAACTACCACTTGTGCTACGGCGACGGATGGTGCCGACGAAGACGTCTTGAGCCGACGGACTCGGCTCCCCATGTCACGGCCCCCGAAAAACCTCACCTTAACGGTAGCGGAGCGCTCGAAACGACGCCGCCTTCAGCCGTGTTGTGCTCCAAAAGCACCTAAAATCGGTCCCGAAAAACCTCACCCTGAGGCATCTGAGAGTTTGCAATCACTTCAATTATCAACCCCCGAAAAACCTCACCTTTAGAAGGGTACGGTAAAATATCCAATGATTTCAAAGATTTACATATTAATTCATGCGACTCCAACTGCAAGCTCTCCCGAAAAGTCTCACCTCAATGCCCATTTCAGCCAAATCGGGGCATTTCTGATCGCAGTCGCCGCGGTCCTGAAAAATCTCACCGTTCGACTTTTGTGCCGCTGAAGCGCGAACGGATTCGGCGGCGTCAGCAGGGCTTTTCCAGCCGCTCGGAGCCATTTTGGTCCTGTATTTCCTCACCTTAATGATCGTCAAGCTGCCAGACGTCTCCCGAAAGACCTCACCGTTGACCCCCTGCAGGCCCATTTCAAGGACGGCAGACGGCAAAACCCAACCTCCCGAATTTCCTCACCTTTGACCGCCGACGATCGACCAGATCATCTGCGTCGAGCACGACTTTCCGGCTGAGCCCCCCGCCCGCTCCCGAAAACTCTCACCTTAGGCATCGAAATGCACAGAAATAAGGCAAAAACGCCACCTCTGCCCCGTAAAGCCTCACCTTCGGCTCGCGTTTTCTCCTGACTTGGCTCACCAAAGGGGTTAACGAGCCCTAAATAAAGACAAAAATGGGCTGACGGATGCGTCCCGAAAGCGCTCACCTTCGCCCTAATCCGGCCTACAGCTGACTTTCGAGCGCTGCCGGGCGATCCACGGCATCCAGGTCCTGCAAAATCTCACCTTTGGGCAAGCCGCACTTTTGGGGTGGTTCCTGAACCCGCTCACGTTCTGTCCCGGACCCGCTCACCGAGGCCCCCGAACCTCATCACTCGACATTCCCGCAAGACCTCACCACGTCTCCCGCAAAGCTTCACCTTCCCAGCCTGAAACTCCCGCCAGATAAGGCTTTGCCGTGGCGTTAACGTTTTTAACATGGGTTCAAAGGTGTTTACTTTTATTACTCTCTAGAATTGCCCCCGCGCGTCCTTCGGACAAAGTCTTCAACCCAAGCTGGCAACATGACGCGTTCGTGAAACAGTGCGCGACCATCGGGAAGGCTCCAAAAACTCTTTCTTTACAAGACCTTATTGGCTACTCTTCGTTTTGTTTCACGGAAAAAGGCAGCTGGCACGAATCCGCCGCCCCACGTTCAGTAGCAACACAGCGTGTTTCGACATTCCGTACCCTAGACAAACAAATACGTAGCAAACAGTACGTAAATTGTTATGATTCATCCAATTCGAGCGACATCGAGGTATACATGAATCTAGATCAGGAACGGCAAGCCATTCGAAACGAGCTCGAAGCGCTGCGAGCTAACGGGGCCCGGCGACAAGAACTTTCGCTGCACGCATGCAAACGGCTGTTTTTTGATCTGGGAATTCGCCCGTCCATGGCTGCGGTTCGCGATCTGACCCAGACCGGCAGCGCGAGCGACATTCCAAAGGACATCGACCACTTCTGGGAGCGCATCCGGAATGTCTCGCGTGTGAAAGTCGGCGCGGGCGCTATCCCGAAAGCACTTGAAGACCGAGCCGGCGAATTGCTGGCCGCTCTTTTTGAAGAAGCCGTTTCACATGCGCGCACCACGCTCGACGACGAGCGCCAGGAAATTCGCGCGCAAATCACCGCCGCTGACCAGCGCGCTCGAGAAGCGGAAATTCGCCGTCAGGAGTCGGAAGACGCGATCAAGCGCAGCGAATTGCGAGCGGAGGCGGCTTGGGAACGCGTTCGCGCACTGGAAAGCGAACTGTCGAGCGCGGCCACACACGGGAATGCTCACCAGGAAGGTTTACAGGCAACGGTGCGCCGGCTCGAGCACGAAAACGAAGCGCTTCGTCAACGGCTCGACAACGAATTCGCGAACAACGCGACGCTGCGGGACCGGATCGATGCATTGCACGTCGAATTGCGCCAAAGCACCGAACACTATGCGCAACAGATCAAGGACGCTGTCGCCGAAGCCGAGCGGCGCGTCAAGCCGATGCTGGTCGAACTCGATTCTTTGCGCAGCATGGCGGCCACTTATCAGTCCGGGGTGCGCGACGCGAGCCGCAAGGAATTTGAGTTTATTCAGCAAATCGCCGCGGCCAAGGCGCGCGGCGACCGGCTCGACGCCCAATTGCGCGAGCAATCGGATGAAGTA
The DNA here is from genome assembly GCF_042680985.1 of Paraburkholderia dipogonis. Lineage (NCBI taxonomy): Bacteria > Pseudomonadati > Pseudomonadota > Betaproteobacteria > Burkholderiales > Burkholderiaceae > Paraburkholderia > Paraburkholderia dipogonis. The sequence continues at coordinate 6,626 of NZ_JBHUFR010000037.1, forward strand.
GACGCGCTCACGAAAGAAGTCGCCGTTCTGCGCGGTCAGCAAGGAATCGATCCGGCGATTGCGAATCTTCTATGCTCGCTAGTCGAAGCTGGCCGCTTGACGGGTGACGAATTAAAAACGATTGGCACGGCGGCGGATGGTCACGTCGCCCTTCCTCTGCGGTGCCCAAAATGTGAGGAAGGTGAGCCTGAACTGTCGCAAGTGGATCACCGCTTCGAACTGCAATGTCCGGAATGCGATCACTCGTCGGGCCTCGGCGAATCAAGACTGGAGGCGGTTAGCCGGTTTCTGTCGAGCGACCCGATTGAGGCGTCGGCGTGACATTTGCTGCGGGGCAATAGCGGACAAATCGGCAAAGGTGAGGAAATTCGGGACCCGAGAGGTGAGGAATATCAGGAGTCGACGGCTCCCCTTTTCCTCGTTAAACGCCCGTCGCGCCTAGGTGCGGCTAAAGGCGGAACTGCCGGATCTGGAACGTCGGTGGCGGGAGAATCCTGCTGATCCATCCAGTTTTGCCACGCTCGATACAGACGGTTCGCCGACACCGCCTGCACAAATCCCAGCCATTGTCCGACCAGTTCCGCCTCGACTCCACTTTCGAACAGATCCGCCGCGAACGTATTCCGCAAGGTTTGCGGACTGGCGCGCGACGCCCGCGACTCCGCGATTCCGGCTCCGTCAATCAACGCGTCGACTGCGCGGAGCATGGTCGCTTTATGCATGGGCCTTCCGGAAGGCGACGCGGGAAACACCAGGTTCCCCGCCAGTTCCGATAACCGGCGTTCCGCGAGCCACGCGTCGAGAATGGCTGCGGCGAACGGCGCGAGCCGGGTGCGCCGTGTAAGCATCGGGTTAGCTGACTCGATCGTCACCCACGGCATTCCGGCATGCACGCAACTAACCGTAAGCGCCGCGGCCTCGCCCGTCTTCAACCCGCCACCTAGAAACACAGCGATCAAAGCGCGGTCGCGCCGCTCCCTCCAACGTAGCGCCGCAGACAAATCCGGCAACGGCGAAAACAGATGCGCGATCAGCGCCGTTCGTTCGGAGTGGTTGAGAAAGCCGGTCGGCTCGTTATCGCGTGCGTTCCGCCACGCTGCTTCGCCATCCTGAGCAATGAAGCGCGCCGGATTGGTCGAAGCGGATTCGATTTCGCGCACATGATCGAGCACCCGCTCGATCAGCCGTAAATACCGTAGCCTTTGGGTCTTTTTCACGTCGAGACCAGCGACGAACTCGGCAATCGCGTGAGCATCGACCGTGACGAGACTTTTCTGGCGCGCGCTCAGCCATTCGAGAAAAAGCCCCCATTGCGCCTGGTAGACTTCCGCGGAGGAACGGCGGAAATTCTGCTTGGCAAGCCAGGCGTCGAAAGCAATTTGCGGGTCGCGACGCCAGTCTTCACGTTGCTGGTCGAATAGATCCGTGGATGGGGCAGGACGAGGGACCGGGTCGGTCAGATGGGGAGGCGACATAAGCTATCTTTCTGTTAGTTGCACACATTGTAGGCGGCAACCGATGGAAATGCAGCCCTTAGTCAGTCACCCCAAGCGCGTGCACGTTTGAGAGGCGCGTTCTCCGACGGTTGCGCAGCGCGACGTGCCGCCTCTTCATAGGCACTGACCGCGAACGCGAACACTGCCGGCAGTGCCGTGGACGTGCCGAAGTCCACAGCCTCGTCCGTCTCCGGATACGGCAGGTCGGAGGGCCGTTGAAAAAGGCCCAGCATCACCGCGTCGTGCCGGCTGGCAAAGCCGAGATCGGCCAGCGCTTCGGCTTCGATGGCATGCAGCAAACGCCAGGTGAGCGGAACCTGCTGAACGATGTAGCGACCAGCAATATTGCGCACAATGCGTTCGAGATCGCGCGCCGCGGTTTGATAACGCAGCGCGGCCAGAGCATGGTCGGTCGAGTCGGTTGTCAGGTTGTTCATGATCGGCTCCAGTCGATAGCCTGTACTGTGCAAATATACAGTGTCGGATGCAACCTCGGCCGGAGTGTCGATTCCGCCAACTGCTAGCCACGGTGCGCCGAGAAATCAGCCGTGAATCACCACTAGCAGCGCCTTCGCCTCGCCCTTTCCGGCGTTGCGGACCGCGTGCGGTTCGTCGGCGACATAGCGCGCGGTGTCCGCTGCCTTCAGCCGTTTCGTCGTGCCGGCCGCCTCGATTTCGATCGACCCTTGCAGCACGGTCAGATGCTCGCGCGTACCGGGTTCGTGCGCGTTCGACACCAGCGCCCCGCCCGGCTGCAGCGTCAACTCGTACCATTCGAATTTGCCGGCCAGCTCGATCGGCCCCCACACGCGCAACTGATACTTGGCGTCGTGCCCACTCAACGTGGGAATCTCGTGCGGACCGGAGACGGCGATCGCTTCCGGCGTCTTTTGCGGCGCGAACAGCGAATCCAGGCTGACGCCGAGCGCGTTGGTCAGACGCCAGGCGACCGCGATGGTCGGATTGGCCTTGTCGCGTTCGATCTCCGAGAGCATCGATTTCGACACGCCGGCCGCGCGCGACAGATCGTCGAGCGTCATGCGCCGTTCGGCGCGCAAGCGCTGAATCTGTTCGCCGACGCGCGGCGGCGCTGCGACTGTCGGCACCGACGTCGCACCTGAAGTGGGCGCCGCGTTCGCTGCGGTGCGGCGAATACCCGAACTTGCCATTTCCTGACCCATCGTTTAGAGTTGTTCGACATACCGGATTTTAGTTCGGAAAAACGAAAATATCCGATAAAACTGACAGCCGACTATAACAGGCCGCCTCGTGGTCGCACATGCCGAGCACGCTGACACAGGCGCCATCACCCATCTCAGGAGTCTGGTTCATGCGTGACCTTTATCTCGCCCATCTGCGGGGCACACTCGAGCAGATTCGCGCTGACGGCTTTTACAAGAGCGAGCGCGTGATCGCCAGCCCGCAATCGGCTGGCATCCGTCTGGCTAACGGCACGGACGTGCTGAACTTCTGCGCGAACAATTACCTCGGCCTCGCCGACGACGCGCGGCTGATCGACGCCGCCAAGCAAGGGCTCGACAACGACGGCTTCGGCATGGCGTCCGTGCGTTTCATCTGCGGCACGCAAACCGTGCATAAAGATCTTGAGCACGCGCTCGCCGCGTTCCTGCAAACCGACGATTGCATCCTCTACTCCAGCTGCTTCGATGCAAACGGCGGCCTGTTCGAAACTTTGCTCGACGAAAACGACGCGATCATCAGTGACGAACTGAACCACGCGAGCATCATCGACGGCGTGCGGCTTTCGAAGGCGAAGCGCTTTCGCTACAAGAACAACGACCTTGCCGACCTCGAAGCGAAACTGGCCGAAGCGAAGGCCGCCGGCGCGCGCTTTACACTGATCGCGACTGACGGCGTGTTCTCGATGGACGGCATCATCGCCAATCTTGCCGGCATCTGCGATCTGGCGGACCGCTACGGCGCGCTCGTGATGGTCGACGATTCGCACGCGGTGGGTTTTGTCGGCGAACATGGGCGCGGCACGCCGGAACATTGTGGCGTGCTGTCGCGCGTCGACATCATTACGGGCACGCTGGGTAAAGCATTGGGCGGTGCATCGGGCGGCTATGTGGCCGCGCGCAAGGAGATCGTTGAGTTGTTGCGTCAACGCTCGCGTCCCTATCTGTTCTCGAACACGCTGACGCCGAGCATTGCCGCCGCATCGCTGAAAGTGCTTGAACTGCTGGCAAGCGATGAAGGCGCGCAACTGCGCGCACGTGTGCGCGAAAACGGCGCGCACTTCCGCAGCAAGATGAGCGCGCTCGGCTTCACGCTCGTGCCCGGCGAACATCCGATCATTCCGGTCATGCTCGGCGACGCGCAACTCGCCTCGAAAATGGCCGACGCCCTGTTGAAAGAAGGCGTGTACGTGATCGGCTTCTCGTTCCCGGTGGTGCCAAAAGGCCGCGCGCGCATTCGCACGCAGATGAGCGCCGCGCATACGCCCGAACAGATCGACCGCGCGGTGGATGCATTTGCGCGCGTCGGCCGCGAACTCGGCGTTATTTAACACGGAGGCGCACATGAAAGCATTGGCAAAACTCGAACGCGCTCCCGGGCTCACGCTCACGGACGTCAAGAAACCTGAAGTCGGCCACAACGACGTGATGATCCGCATCACGCGCACCGCGATTTGCGGCACCGACATTCACATCTGGAAGTGGGACGACTGGGCGCAGAAAACGATTCCTGTGCCGATGCACGTCGGTCACGAATACGTGGGCGAAATCGTCGAAATGGGCCAGGAAGTGCGCGGCTTTGCGATCGGCGATCGCGTGTCCGGCGAAGGACATATCACCTGCGGTTTCTGCCGCAATTGCCGCGCGGGCCGCCGGCATTTGTGCCGCAATACGGTGGGCGTCGGCGTGAATCGCGAAGGCGCGTTTGCCGAGTATCTGGTGATTCCGGCCTTCAACGCCTTCAAGATTCCCCCCGAGATCTCCGACGACCTCGCTGCAATTTTCGATCCGTTCGGCAACGCCACGCACACTGCGCTGTCGTTCAATCTGGTCGGCGAGGACGTGTTGATTACCGGCGCTGGACCTATCGGCATCATGGCGGTGGCGATCGCGAAACATGTCGGCGCGCGCAATGTCGTGATCACCGATGTCAACGACTATCGCCTCGAACTCGCGCGCAAAATGGGCGCGACACGCGCAGTCAATGTCTCGCGCGAATCGTTGCGCGATGTGATGGCGGACCTGCACATGACCGAAGGTTTCGACGTCGGGCTGGAAATGTCAGGCGTGCCGAGCGCCTTCACCAGCATGCTCGAAGCGATGAACCACGGCGGCAAGATTGCGCTGCTCGGCATTCCGCCCGCGCAGACAGCGATCGACTGGACCCAGGTGATCTTTAAAGGCCTCGAAATCAAGGGCATTTATGGGCGCGAGATGTTCGAGACCTGGTACAAGATGGTTGCGATGCTGCAAAGCGGTCTGGATCTCTCGCCGATCCTCACGCACCATTTCAAGGTCGACGATTATCAGGAAGCGTTCGCCACGATGCTCTCCGGCGAGAGCGGCAAGGTCATTCTCGACTGGACGGCCGCGTGAGTTAGCACCTACCGAACGTGCAGAACGTGCCTGAAGCGCGCAATCGTAGCAGCGCGCGCACAGCGCAAACGCCTGGTTCCAAACGCCCGCACCGCGCTCACCCGCCTGCGGGCGTTTTAACAAACTCGGCCTGAATGCGCACATGAATATCATCACCGACGGCCGGATACCACGTCGCCAAACCAAACTTCGCGCGACTGAACTGGCCCTCGGCGGAAAAGCCGAGCGTGTCTTTCTTCGTGAGCGGATCGGGGGCAAAACCGTTGAAGGTGACGTCGAGCGCGACCGGCTGCGTGACGCCGCGAATGGTCAGATCGCCAGTCAACGTGCCGCGCGACTCACCGGTGCGCTCAAAACGCGTGCTGACGAAGCGAATCTCCGGATAGCGCTCCACGTCGAGCATGTTGCCGCTTTTCACCATCTTGTCCAGCAACGGCACATTCGTATCGATGCTCGCGGCGTCGATCGTCACCGACGCCGTGCTCTTGTCCAGCCCGCCTTCGTTCCAGTCGAGCTCTCCCTTCTTGCGGTCGAAGCGCGCCGTGAAGCGTGAATACTTGAAGTGATCGATGTCGAAGGTAATGCTGCAGTGATCCGGATCGATTTCGTAGCGGCCAGGCGGCACGCGCGTCTCGTTCTGGCTGACCGTATGCGTAAGCACTTGCACAGGCGTGCAGGCCATCGCCGTCAGTAGCGCTGCGCTGAACAAGGCGCGCGCGATCGTGGCGCGGAGAGTCAGTGTGCTCATGAAGTTCGTTCCCGTTGACCGATCGTGCACAAGATAGCAGGTCGCTCCCTCCAGCTGCAAAAACGCAAAAGACTTGACGAGGGAGAATGATCGTTCTACCCTTCGTTCATGGCTACCGAAACTCAAACTGAATCGGTCACACCCGGCAGCGCGCGCGAGCGGCTGCTAGACGCGACTGAGGCGCTGATCTACGCCGGCGGCATTCACGCAACGGGCGTGGACGCGATCGTCAAGCAGTCCGGCACGGCGCGCAAAAGCTTTTACACGTATTTCGAATCGAAAGATGCGCTCGTTGCGGCCGCGCTCGACCGGCGCGATGAGCGTTGGATGAACTGGTTTATCGCGGGCACGCAACGGCATGGCAAGACGGCGAAGAAACGCCTGCTCGGCATGTTCGAAGTGCTGCGCGAATGGTTTGCATCGGAGGATTTTCACGGTTGCGCGTTTCTGAATGCATCCGGAGAGATTGCCTCCGCGGACGACCCGATCCGGATCGTCGCGCGCCATCACAAGGAACGCCTGCTGGCGTTCGTGCGAACCGAATGCGATGCCTTCGCGGCGGAGTCGGAACTTGACTCCCACCGCGCGGCGCGCCTGTCGCGTCAATGGCTGATCCTGCTCGACGGCGCCATTGCGGTGGCGCTGGTGAGCGGTGAGCCCGATGCCGCTCTAGACGCGCAAGCTGCAGCCCAAGTCCTGCTCGACGCGCAGTGTGCGGGCGAGCCAGGCATACCGCCAAGCAAACGACCGCCATCCCGGCGAACCGCAACCTGACTGAGGAACCATCATGGCCGACACAATCGAAAGCCGCCCGCCGCTGCCGCCCTTTACACGCGAAACCGCGATCCAGAAAGTGCGTGCCGCCGAAGACGGCTGGAATACCCGCGACCCCGAGCGCGTGTCGCTCGCCTACACCGTGGACAGCGTATGGCGCAATCGCGCCGAATTCACGAATGGTCGCGCGGAGATTGTCGGCTTGTTGCGCCGTAAATGGGCGAGAGAACTCGATTACCGTTTGATCAAGGAACTGTGGGCGTTCACCGATAACCGCATCGCCGTGCGTTTTGCCTATGAATGGCACGACGATTCGAACAACTGGTTCCGCTCGTATGGCAACGAGAATTGGGAGTTCGACGAGCACGGACTGATGGCGCGCCGTCACGCAAGCATCAACGATATGCCGATCCGCGAAGCCGACCGTCTTTATCACTGGCCGCTCGGCCGCCGTCCCGACGACCATCCAAGTCTGTCCGATCTCGGTCTTTGACACTCCGCTGGTGAACGCGCGATGCGCGTTCACCGCTCTGCCATCGGTTCTCCGTTACTGTTGTGTCTGCGCTGCTGGGCACGTCTTGTGCCCGCGCGCCAGAGCGTGTCCTCAACATCGCGTGTGCGGCTTGAGGTACAGTGCGCGACGGGCGGCAAGCATACCCAGAACATAGATGACGCCGGCGCTCGACCGGTGGCGGAGAGGACATGCATTTTCGGCAGATCAACAAGAACATCCGACGGACCGCACTGGCGCTCGTTGCCAGCTTCGCCGCTGCGTCCGCAGCACATGCCGGCAACTGGTGCGAAGGCGGCGTATGGGTCGACGCCATGCTGGGTTCGTATCACATCAACCCTGACCCGAACACGCATTTCGAGCAGTTCAACCCGGGCCTCGGCGTCGAATGCTGGCTCAATAACCAATGGGCGTTGACCGCCGGCGGCTTTCGCAACTCGTTGCGCCGGCCTTCCTATTACGGTGGCGGCGTGTGGGCGCCGGAATTCGCGCACTGGGGCATTGTGCGGATCGCGGCCATCGGCGGGATTATCTCGGGCTATAACTACGGCAACTGGGGTTTGGGCCGCGACCACACGATCGGTCCGGTGGTCGCGCCGATCGTGATGGTCGAGTACAAGCGTGTGGGCGCGAACTTTATCGTGATTCCGCCAATTCCATCGGATGATCTTCCGTTCACCATTGGCTTTCAGTTGAAGGTGAAGTTCTAACCGAACTATCGCAGCACAAAAAAGATGCGACTTTTGGGAAATCACCTAAATCGGACAATAGAGTTGCGACCTTCCATCTCACATTACGAAAATATTCTCGCTCTGTCCTACGGGGCGCAGATGTGTGCGATTGGGTGTCAGCGGTCCAACCGCGACAAATCGGCGAATTTTTTGCTTGCGGCGGCGAGGTTTAATTCGTTGTGCAAAACCAAAAGTTGCGACCTTGCTTATCGCATAAGGCTCCCGAGGTGATTCGTACCTGACGTTGGGGCAGCTCAACCCGACTACACATTCGTCTCCATTTCGGCTGAGTCAACAGGAGATATGTCCAAAACTCACTTCGGTGAGCCGCTGAACTGGCATCTGTTCGCCTTCTCAAAATCTTCGCGGATGGGTGAGCTGTTCCAGGATGGTGAGGACTTCCAAGGGAGGATCTCCAGGGGAGGATTTCCAGGAAGGTGAGAATTTCCAGGAGGCGGTTCAGTTTCGCCGAGAGGTGAGCCATTCCAGGAGCTGAGCGGCACCTTAACCGCCTAAAACGGCACTCAAGGTGAGGAGTTCCAGGAGATCGCGTGCAAAGGTGAGCCATTCCAGGAGATCAGAAGTCACCACGCCGGTTCCGCACCTGTCCAATGGTGAGGATTTCCAGGGAATTTTGATCATAGCTGCCTGCGGTGAAACGCCGGGGGCCGAAACAACTCACCCTAGCTGTGTATCGGCACAAGGCAGAGGTGAGGATTTCCAGGAGCTAAGACGATGGATAAATTCGTATCTCCCGAAAAGGCTCACCTTGCCTCCGGCGGCTGCAGCGAAATGTGCGGTACGTGCGAATTGGCGTGAGGAAATGCGTCCCATGCGACGTCGCCGCAGACGTTGACCGATTGAGTGAGCCGCCGATCCTAGGGTTTTAGCGTAAGTCGGCGGCCATCCTTTCCGCTTCTTGACCATCGCTTTCCAGGACTACGCGCCTCTACGTACGCCTGAAGATTGTTGCCCCAAGCATGTCCGCTAGTTCGTCCCAAATCTCGCACAAGTTTGAGAACTTTCACTCGAATGCAGTACCCGAGAATTGAGGTTAAAACGTCAACGCGAAGATTACGCATCAGTTCAGCGAGATGCGTTGCCTCTTCCAGCGTCTGTCCTTTATCACCCGCCTTGCCGATGGAGCTTGCGAGTTCTAGAAGGGCAAGTTCCGGGATTGAAACGAGAATTTCGTTGTTCTTGTTGGGTAATGGACGTAGCCAAGCTGCTATCGGCGCATCGTTCCGAAACAGTTGGGTGGTCTGAAAGCTGAAGGGCATGTGTTCGCCAACCCAGTCCGGAAACCTATAAGACTGGAAAGCCCATAGAGCGATTCTGGGGCGGAACGCTATGTTGTGTCTGATCCCTTGCCAATCAAGCGCGGTCTTTCCCCCGACGTGAAGGCCGGGCACGCGTCGGCTCAGATAGGCAATAACGCCGTCCGTCGATAATTGGTCTCCAACGAGTAGATACGCCCCCTTCGAGAGGCGCTTGAGCCAGCCGGCACGAACCAGGTAACTGGTCTGTGATGCCTCAATCCCCAGCGTCCGTAACATTTCCGGGTCCAGAGGTTGGCCGCGAGGTGCCTTCTCGAGTAGGCGTTGTACGGTTGTATTAGCCAAGTATCAGCCTTTTGCGTGGCTTCTAATCTCTACGGTCCCAATTTATCACAGTTTATGTAAGAAAAGTACGTGAAACGTGCCCCAATATCCTCACCCGCGCTGGTTCGCCGTTTACGCGACGGTCCGCTTCCGAGGAACATGTACGCTGCTGCCAGCGTCCCCAGTGGGACGAGGTGATGTCTGCTGATTTACCTTCCCTTGAGACTAATCGTCTGCATCACGCTTGCAGTGGCCGCTGATGCCTATTGCATGCAAATAGCACTGAAATTACCCCCTCTGGGGAATCTACCTATCAAGAAAACATTGCCTTTGCCGCAATGCTCAACTAGAAGTCAAAGAGGTTCCGGGTATTAACGAACAGAACGATTAACGAACAGAACGAGCACGGGATGACAAGAAAGGCGAGGCAGCGGGAGCGGCGTGATAATGTGAGCGATGCAGAACGCGCCGTACACACGTCTTCTCCCAAAGACATTGAACTGGTATTCGGGCTGGTCGGGCCGACCGGTGTCGATCTAACCGCCGTCTGTAATGCGCTCAAATCACAATTGACCGCCGTCGGCTATGATCCAGTGATTATTTCCTTGAGCGAGTTGATTCCGGGCTATATCAGGAAGGATTTTAAGCCAGCTTCGGAATATGATCGTATCAAGGAATTGATGGCCCTTGGTACCAAGCTCCGTGAACGTACAGCACAGGCGGATATTGTAGCTCGGCTTGGAGTCGCACGAATCCGTGCGGTGCGAGAAGAAAAGTCAGGTGACCGCAAAAAACCCGCATCCCGCGTTGCATACATTATTCGTTCGTTCAAGCGACCGGAGGAAATTGACCTTTATCGCGATGTGTATGGTAAGGCGTTCACGCTTATCTCCGTCTATTCCCCTCGAGTCGCCCGAATCAGGCACATGGAGCGCAAGTTCCTGAAATCATCGCGGACGCGGAAAAAGGCAGGCGAATATGCCGTTGAGTTGATCAATCGCGACTATGCAGAGGAAGACGGCAAGGACTACGGCCAGAGCGTAGGCGAAACGTTTCCGCTCGCTGATTATTTCGTTACCAGTGGGTCAGCCGCTGAGATCGAAGAAAATATCCGCCGACTTGTACGGCTTATATTTGGAGATCCATATATTTCGCCCACACGCGATGAGCAAGGTATGTTCTTCGCGCAGGCTGCTGCTTTACGTTCGCTGGATTTGTCGAGGCAGGTCGGAGCTGCGGTGATTACGCAGGATGGCGATCTGCTATCGACGGGGTGCAACGAAGTGCCCAAGTTTGGCGGTGGACTCTACTGGGAAGAAGACGAGCACTGCGCGCGAGACTTCGAGCTCGGCCACGACTCGAACGTGACGATCAAACGGGAAATTGTTGAGGAGATGTTCGCTAAACTCCGCGAAGCGAATTGGCTTTCTGGCGCAGCCAAGAAGAAAAGTGACGCAGAGCTGACCGACGATAGTCTTACTGGAAATGGCAAATACCTGAAAAGCTCAAAATTATTTGATGTAATTGAATTTGGCCGCGCAGTGCACGCCGAAATGGCCGCAATAACCCAAGCGGCCAAGAATGGTATTTCATTGTCAGGCCATCGGTTATTCTGTACGACTTTTCCGTGCCATATCTGCGCGCGGCATATAATTTCAAGTGGCTTGTCGGAAGTTGTGTTTGTTGAGCCGTACGACAAAAGTCGAACTGGCGAGCTCTATGATGATTCAATTTCCATTGAACCCGGTGAATTGCCGCGCAATAAAGCTTCTTTTCGTGCATTTGTAGGTGTGGCGCCGCGTCGCTACATGGATCTATTTACAATGACCACACACCGGAAGAATGCGAAAGGTGAAATTCTGAGTGGTGATGAAATCGCAAAACAACCAAAACTAAAAAGATTTGTTTTGACATATATTGTTGCTGAAGATATTATTATAAATAGTACCGCGTCGGTCAACTGAATGAGGTGATTGTATGAATAATGACCAGCTGTCCAGATTTCTGGCGCAATTCGAGGCTTCGAAAAAAGACGTGGCCCAGTGGCCGACATGGATGAAAGATGCGGCAGGCGTGGCCGCTGCTTCCTTTCCGGACAGTAAAACCGCGGAACACAGGTCTGCGCAAATCTCGCAGGCCAAGTCCCGGGGGTAGTTGTTCCGCCCCAAGGTGCCTGTGACAGCAGGTCAGTAGTTTCTGCCTCGCGCAAATCTGGCGACAGCCGCGTCAGATTTGCGCGAGGCTGTCCTTTCGAATGAAAGGGATAAGCCAACATCGCTCACGAGCCGGTGCCTGCGCGGCTGCAGACATCACAGGTCGACAAACGATCGGCGTCTTGCCTCATCTCTGCCTGGCACCTACCTTCCACGACGAGCGCAGACGGGCGCTCCTTTCCCCTCGATGGTTTGGTTGCCGGATTTTCCCAACTGGGCACCCCCAGCAAAATGTGAAATCAGACGCAGGTGGTCAGATGACTATCCTTATCTGACTACCGGGATTCTTTGCCCAACCTCGGCCGCCGGAAAACGCGCCGCTGATCTGAGAGAACAAAGTCAGTCATGGTGCCTCGCTGCCTTAGGCGGAAGGGGGAGGCTGACTGAACGAAGGGAGAATCGGCGGAATCTGGCGAAGTCGGTGATGGTGGGGTTGGAGGGCGAAGATCGGTCGCGCGTTGCCCGGCAAAAATGAAAGTGTCCCTCGACCTCGTCATGGAAGCCTCCCTGACGAGGAGTACCGAAACGGTCAAAGCCTTGTCAGATATGGCTAGGGACGCATTTATTCGGTAATGCACGTAACCATCGAGCGGCTCGTCTTTTTACCCCCCGTGTTCCTTGAATTTTTTGAGCGCAGGGCGGCTGAGGGACACTTTTAGGGAGGGGGGCTCCGCAGCGTCTCGAGGAGGCGTGAAAGCCCTCCCCACGAATCACAGATGGTCTTTGAGGTACGGGCTTCGTCTTGACCCCGCTTAACCTCGTCGGGTTAAACCCCTCCTGCTATCAACCACTCCACCGCCTCGGCCGGATAACCTTCCGGCCACTCCCTTGCCAGCAGTCCCACCGCTTCCCGCACCCGCAACTCGGCTGCTGCGCCGCTGTGGTCTGCCCCTAGCACCTCTGTGCAGACTGTTTTCAACACGCTCTGCGCGCAGGCAATCCGGTCGAGCGCACGTTGCAGGCGTTCGCCCTTTTCCGCGCACAGGCCGGGCTCTTGAGACGGCCTCGTCGTCGTTCCCCGACAGTTTCGTCGCCGATTGCTTCTGTGCGACCCGTCTCATCATCGCTCGACGCAACCGGTCGCGCATCTCGTCGTTCAGAGGAAACTCTTTCACGACCCGGTTCGACGTTCGTCTCGCGTTTTCCAGCAGAATTCGAAGCGGCAGCCCACGAGTTAGCCGCCAATTCGCATTGCTCCGTTCTCGCCGAAAATGCGTCGTGAATAAGCTCATCCTAGGAGCTTGTTTAGAAAGTCGTCGTTTATGTGGAACCGCAGGCCATCGGACGGGCTTCCGAAGCAGCGCCAAGTTCGTCGCTCAATTAGCAGGTCGCGGCTGACTCGCGATATCGCGGGCCGCCAAGCTTCACTTTTTCTGTTCTCTGGCTGCTTAAATGGCTAACATTCCATCGTATGATTCCTTTTACGGGATGACTGGCATGCCTCCTTGTCGAGGCAGGATGAACCACACACAGCGCGTGAAGAACCATACTGGGAGCAGAGACCGATGGCCTTCGATTTGCGGAACGCAATCAATGCGATTTCTGACGTCGTGATGAATCGTCCGGCGCCGCTTCGCGAGTTTGACCAGATATATATGAAAGTCGCGGATATGGTCATCCAGGCGGAATACGTCGCGCGGGTCTTCGACAACAAGGATGTGGTGTTTGTAGGGGATGGCGACGGAATTGCACTGTCCGCCGCGCATTTGAAAGCTGCCAAGGTCATCCCATATGGACCGAAGTCCATCACGCTGCTCGACTTCGATGAACGTATCGTAAATTCGGTTCAGCGTTTCGGCGAAAAGCTCGCGCCCGCAGTCGAGGTGAACGCCTTCCTGTACAACGTCGCCGACCCCTTGCCGCCTGAGCATTTCGGAAAGTACGATGGCTTCCACATCAATCCGCCGTGGGGGGCCAGCAATGGCGGCCAGAGCGTGACTGCTTTTCTTGAGCGTGGAAGCGAGGCGACTAACGCGAAGAGTCTTGGCATCGTCGTCATTGGCGATGACCCTGACCTTGAGTGGACTCAGCTAGTGCTGCGAGACACGCAGGTTCGAGCGCTCGAACTGGGCTATGTTGTCAGTGAGCTGATGCCGCAGTTGCACATGTATCACCTTGACGATGCGCCCGACCTCCGCTCATGTTCGCTGCTTTTTCGCCGCATCGAGCCTGGTTTGATGGCAAAGTCGTCCGAGCGGCTGTCAAGCGAGCGTCGCGCTAACTTCTACGGAAAGCTGTCACCGCTCAGGTATCAGTACGTGCGTGACGTCTCCACGTTGAACCGGGGCAACGCTCCGGACCATCTGTACCAGCTTGAACTGGTTCCGGAGGCAAAGCATGAATAAGGTTTTGGGGGCGGGCGGCCTGATTTTCATGAAGGTCGGTCTTCACGCGCAAGAGACCATCGAAGACATCATCGCTCGAAAACAGAAAGAATACGACGAGGCTGGCGCCATCTTCTGGGGCTACGGTGGCTCCACGTGCCATCCGGTGTCGATGGTTCAGCCGTTCGGCAAGCAGGTGGAAGCCGCCGGTGGCCAGCTGCTCATCGTCATGAATAAGATGAACTCAAAGCACGCCGCTCCGCCTGAGGTCGCGAAAGAGTATTCGGACGATGGCGTTGATTGGAAGCCGGTGCCTAAGGGCATCGAGGTTCGTGGGTCGCGATTCGCTCTTGTGCTGGACGAACTGCGCATCGACGAGTTCGAAGTGGACCTCGGCGAGCTCGAAGTCGGTATTGGACCGAATCGTGGTCGGAAAGCCACCGACTACATGCGTTTTCAGGTCGACAAGGGGTGCTTCAACTATGTCCCGCGCGAGATTCCAATTGCGCCGGAAGAGCGCATCGTAAAGCAAATCGGTTTAGTTGCTCGCGTCAAGGCCCCTTACGCGGTATTCGTTAGGAATTGAGCGTAGGGGCCGACAACCGGGCGCTACCTAATCGGGCGGCCTCCAAAGGAGACCGCCCGTTTGGCCTTTCATGTGGTTGATATAGGAAGCGAGACCTTCTCGCACGCTCCCGGCCGACGCAGCATAAGACTTACCGAAGACGTTCGACAGAGTCTTGTCCACAGCTGGCTTTGCGCGCACTTTCGCCTGCACAGGTTCGACCTCTTCCGCGGTCATCACTTCGAAAAGTGATTCCAGCGCCATAACTCGACCTTGCAGGTCTTCGGCCACACGCGCGTTCATCAATGCGCTGATGGCCCTTTTGTCTCCCGTGACGACGACCGCGTCACGGTTGCTCGCGGCGAACGCGAAGAGCACCGCTTCACCGGAATCCAGCGATTGGATGTTCGTCAGTTCGTCCAGGAGCTCCGGTGCAATCGCATCTTGCGAGACGACGGGGCAAGTTTTCAGGAACGCCTCAAGGCGGTTGGCCGTCTCTTCGTCCTTGCAACGCTGGAGTCGATTCTTCGCGGGCAGTAGCGAGTATTTTGCCGTCGAGAGAACGGAAACCTGCCCGCGTTGAACATCGAGCGCTTTCAACGCTTCATCGATGAGGTCGTACGAGGCAAGCTTCAGGAGCACGTCATTGTCGAGCAGAATCATAGCCTCGCCCGACTCAAGAGGTCACGAACTTGCTGCCCGTTACGCGCTCGAGATACTCGACGCTTTCCCCGGGCAGTCGGTCAACGTCCAGATTCATCCACATCGCTTCGTTGATGACGTCCGGTGCAGGTGGACGGCCATTTTCAAAGCGTTTCAATGCCGCCATACCAAGCCCCCAATCGCCGGACTTGTTTGCAAGGTTCAGGATGATATGTCCCGGGTCAACCTGCGTCTGAAGGCCGGTTTTATATGCGACGTCCGTAAGCTCTGCTGGGTTTACCGTCTGGTTGCCGAGCGTGTACTCGGCGTCCGGTCGCCCGTTCAAGAGTTCGAGCGCGAAGTGGTCAGCAGCCTGCTCGTCCGCGTCGGCATCAGTGAGCGCATATGAGGCGGCACCCAGCTCCTCATCGATGAGGATTTCGTCAGGCGCCACATGACCCAACGCGCAGTGTGCGACTTCATGAGCCAGGATGAACAGCTGCCACGCCCAGTAGGACGACTTCTTTGATAACAAGATGACCGGTCGTGCATCCGTGTGCACCACCATCCCATCCATCTTGGCGATGTCTGGTCCGAGTTCCGACAGAAACACAACGGGCACGCCGCGACTCCACGTTGCCATGAGCAAGTTGCGCAACCCGAGATACTTGCCCGGATGCTGCTTCATGATGTCGGCGCGCAGTTCCGCAGCCGACGCCGGGAACTCCGTGTGGGCAATGCGACAAGCGAACGAGACCATCTCCGCGACACTGACGGCAATTGAAGTCGCCGCCGTGAGGTCCTTTGACTTCGCACTGACCGAGCGCTTGTACTTTGTATCGAAGTGGTGAAGCGATTCGACAGACGGATTCTGGGAGAAGAGGCCGCTGGTCCGCAGATTCAGGCGCTTCGCGAGGATTGCGGCGACTTCAGTCGACACCGCTTCGTCCTCAAGGACATCCGGTGTGACCCAGTCAGGCAGCAGTGACCGCTGGAACCTGACAGGATAGCCGGCCGACTCCAGCGCGCCGAAGATTCGTTGAATCCTAGGATTTTCAGCCATTACGCGCTCCCGTAGATGAGTTGATAGTGACCTGCTTGAGATTGCGCAGCAGTTCGAGAAGAGCATCGGCCTGGTTATCGCTGCCGTCCCACACATCAATTATGGCATCGCACAGAAGCCGCTCGTACTCGAGTCCTTGCCCGCGGTCGGCGCGCACGGATAGACCATAGAAATTGCATAGTTTAATGAATGACTTTCCCCATCGATGACGCTCCGTTCCACGCTTGTAGCGAGACACTGAAGGCTGGCTCACGCCGGCTGCCCGTGCAATAGCCGATTCACTTCTAACATCTGTGCTTAGAAGTTGCTTCAGTTGGGCGAAAACGTCACTTGGAGTCGCATTGAGCATCCATTCATTATATTATTCATTATTCATTTTTGTATAGCCACATGGTATGATTCCGGCGGAAGAGGGGAATCGCAATATGGAACAACTGCCGCGCAGCTTTTGCTGGACCAAGATGGGTGCCGAGTCTGGGGAACAGTTGCAATTGATTATTCGGCGCAAGGAGTGGGAACGTTCGCTTGGGAACGGTCTGTTTTTCTGGGGAATTGGGCAATCGCTGGGCGGGAACGCAGACCTCGCGATGCGTGGCGGAGAAGCGCTCAAGGTTCTTTTCTCCCCAATGATTAGCAAGGCCAAGGCAATCGACTCCACTCCTGACGAGACTGTCGTGTGGACTGCCTATGTCGATACTTACGGCGAAGAACATCCTCTGCCGGAACATGCCCTTGTTACCAGCCGGGCAACATTACCCTCGGGCCGACGCAAGGAATCGCACTACGCTCTAGTCTGTCGGTCGCCTATCTCGCTGGCGACAACCGGCCAGCTTTCCGTAGACCCGAACTCAATCTGCAATTTCGCGACAAACAAGCCACTTGGCGCGTCGCAAGTCACCGCCATCGTTCGCAACAATCGGGACAGGCAGGCCACTGCTGGCAAAGTCTATCCAGTCAGCTTTTCTGCCGAGCTGGTCCAACCGTGTTTCATCCGTCTCTCTTCGCCTCGACTACTTTCGAGTGCCGAGAAAGCCATGCTTGCTCGGGCGGTAGAAAATGGCGCGGAGCGAACTTGGCGCGACGTGGTCACGTCAATCCGGCGCATTGCCACGAAGCCTCGTGCCCGCACGCCGAAGAATTTCGACCTGTTTGAGACGCTCTGCTAGCAACTGACCGCGGCGGCGGCTGGTTAGAATCTACTGTAGATGCTGTATATTTATACAGTATGTGTCGGTCCTTTGGCAACAGAAAGACGGTTGTCGCCTCTCTCCCTAGCTTATAAAGCAATTTCAGCGCAATAAAACAACAATTGCCGCTGCGGTCACAACGAGCTTATGACGGGACATTCAGGAACGCATCGGGCGTGCTCGCAGCCGCCGCGGGGAGCGGAAGCCGCCGGACAGGGAACGATTGCAGAGGCAAGGTGCACGCCTATTCAACCCGCTCGGACCTCAGCAAGAGTCCACAGCGCGGCCTAAGTTCAGCAGACGCCGCGTAAGCCCTTATGCCGACCGCGCCGGAAATTGAGACGCCTTACGTCTCAGTCGAAACGTAGCCTGCTATGCATCATTCGTATGCGGTCGAGGAACAACGTCCTTCCAATGAGTGGCTGAAGGTCTGAACCTA
>NZ_JBHUFR010000038.1:0-130746 GCF_042680985.1 Paraburkholderia dipogonis
GGATCCATCACCGCGCCCGACAGGATATGAGCCCCGATCTCCGAGCCTTTTTCCAGTACGCACACGCCAATCTCGACGCTTTTCTCAGCAGCCAGCTGCTTCAGGCGGATCGCCGCGGACAGGCCAGCCGGGCCGCCGCCGACGATCACGACGTCGTATTCCATCGACTCGCGTGGACCGTATTGCTCAATGAGACTTGCGGGGGTCATTGATGCTCCTCTTACCGTTAGAATGCTTTTTTCGGGTTCGTATTGTGGGCGATGCACACCCGCACTGCAACCAGATGAGCAGAGATTAGCACGAGCGTTCTATTTTCGTGATACGGTATGACCCGTAGTGGCGGGCTTACCGCACCCATCAACCGCAGCCGTAACAACAACCGAACAAGGAACGACAATGGGCCGTTCGATCAATCTGGAAGGCAAGGTCGCGCTGATTACCGGCGCCTCGAGCGGGTTGGGAAAGCGCTTTGCTCAAGTGTTGTCGCAGGCGGGCGCCAAGGTCGTGCTGGCGAGCCGGCGCACCGAGCGCCTGAAGGAGCTACGCGCCGAAATCGAGGCCTCCGGCGGCGCGGCGCACGTCGTTTCGCTCGACGTGACCGATTACCAAAGCATCAAATCGGCGGTCGCCCATGCGGAAACCGAGGCCGGCACGATCGACATTCTGGTGAACAATTCGGGCGTGTCGACCACGCAGAAGCTGTCGGAGGTCACGCCCGCGGACTTCGAATACGTGTTCGATACGAACACGCGCGGTGCGTTCTTCGTCGCCCAGGAAGTCGCCAAGCGCATGATCATGCGCGGCAACAGCGCGCAGAAACCGTCGTACCGCATCATCAATATCGCGTCGATGGCGGGCTTGCGCGTGCTGCCGCAAATCGGCCTGTATTCGATCAGCAAGGCGGCTGTCGTGCATATGACGAAAGCCATGGCGCTCGAGTGGGGCAAGCACGGCATCAACGTGAACGCGATCTGTCCCGGCTACATAGACACGGAGATCAACCATCATCACTGGTCGACGGAGCAAGGGCAGAAGCTCGTGTCGATGCTGCCGCGTCACCGCGTCGGCAAACCGGACGATCTGGACGGGCTCCTGCTGCTGCTGGCGGCGGACGAATCGCAGTTCATCAACGGCTCGGTGATTGCCGCCGACGACGGCTTCGGGCTCTCCTGAACGCAAGACGGCGCAGCCAGCGCTCGCGTTTTCAGGTCGCGAGGGCCCGGATTGGCGTCCGTTCGAAGAAACTGTTTTACGCGCTCGGGCCTTTGCGTCGCCTGAGGGCGCGCGCTATGTTGCTGTCTGTCTCTACGCCGGTCCACGCGCCGGCTTCAACCTGATTTCAACCCGATAAAGAAGTACGATGAGCGATTTTCACGCAGTTTTCGAGATGCAGATGCCGATCCGCTGGGGCGACATGGACGCCTTCGGCCATGTGAACAACACGGTCTATTTCCGCTACATGGAGCAGGTGCGGATTTCCTGGTTCGAACAGCTGGGCCTCGCCGGTAACAACGCCGACGGGCAGGGACCGGTGATCGTCAATGCGTCGATGGAGTTTCTCAAGCAACTGCATTATCCCGGCGACGTGATCGGCCGGATGACGGTCGCCACGCCCGGCCGCAGCAGCTTCGACACGGGTTTCGAGCTGGTGCGCGCGGACGATCCGAATACGGTTTATGCACGCGGCGCCGCGCGCTGTGTCTGGATCGATTACGCGGCTGGCAAGTCGGTGCCGGTGCCGGACTCGCTGCGCGAAACCATCGAGCGGGCCGCGCTGGTCAAGGTGGCGTAATAGGCGACCTTTAGACAACTCTCAGCCGACTTTCGTGGCGAACCGGCGGCGTTCACTTACGCCGCCGCGCATTGCCGCCCGCGTCTGAGGTGATTGCCAAAGGCGCGACTCAGCGTCGCGCGAACCAGCATCCCGACACACGCGCCCGTTGCTTCAATGCCCGAGCAGGCGCTGCAACAACTCCGTCGCGTTCCCCGTATCGTATTTGCGCATCAGCCGCGCCCGATAGACATCGACGGTCCGCGGGCTGATATCCAGCACCCGGCCGATTTGCTTGCTGGTTTTGCCCGTTACCAGCTGCGCGGCGATTTCGCGTTCGCGCGGCGTCAGTTCGACCGCCACGCGCCGCGTCGCGCTCAAATCCTCGAAAGTCCAGACGCCCGCCGCATGCGGGTCGGCGCGTTCCTGCGCGCGGCCTGTCACGTGGCACCAGAATAATTCGCCGTTGGCCCGCTTCATGATGCGGTCGTCCGCGTAGCTGCCGTGCGCGGTCATGATCGGCGGAATCCGCGCGCCGATCCGCTCGAATTCGTCCGTCGACGGATACAGCACCTGGAACGACTGGCCGAGCAGCGACTCGCGCGTGCAGCCGAATATCGACGCGAGCTCGTCATTGCAGTCTTCGATAGTCCGTTCGCGCGACAGCACGAGTCCGATCGGAGCGAGGTGGAACGCGGTTTGATAATCCAGTGCGGGCATGAATTGGCGGCGAGTACTTATGTATTTTTGCGTATTGTGCCGCATGGCGCGCCCAGCGTACTCTTTCGGGCACATGACAACGCGGCGAAGCCGTCCGCGGCGGGCTTCGCACTGCGCGCAGGGAAACCTGGGCGCACAGCCCGCCGGGGATGACTAGAATGACGTGTCGGGCTCGGGCCCGCGCAACGTCATACCAGCCGCAACGATCCGAATTCGGGTTTCCATAAAGGAAGGGACATACTGATGAACAAGGTCTATCCAGGCGCCGCCGAGGCGCTGAAAGACATCGTCAAGGACGGGCAGACGTTCGCCGTCGGCGGTTTCGGGCTGTGCGGCATTCCGGAGGCGCTGATCGGCGCACTGCGCGATTCGAAGGTGCAGGGCATCACCTGCATCAGCAACAATGCGGGCGTCGATGGTTTCGGCCTTGGTCTGCTGCTCGAAACGCGCCAGGTCAAGAAGATGATCTCGTCGTACGTCGGCGAGAACAAGGAATTCGAACGCCAGTATCTGGCCGGCGAACTCGAGCTCGAATTCACGCCGCAGGGCACGCTCGCCGAAAAGCTGCGCGCGGGCGGTTCGGGCATTCCGGCGTTCTTCACCAATACCGGCTACGGCACGCTGATCGCCGAAGGCAAGGAAACCCGCCAGTTCGGCGAAAACCACTACGTGCTCGAACATTCGCTGACGGCAGACGTCGCTTTGGTGAAGGCGTGGAAGGCCGACAAATCGGGCAATCTGATCTACCGCCGCACCGCGCGCAACTTCAACCCGATGTGCGCGATGGCCGGCAAGATTACCGTTGCGGAAGTCGAAGAGATTGTCGAAACGGGCGAGCTCGATCCGGACGCGATCCATACGCCTGGCATTTTCGTGCAGCGCATTGTGCTCAATGCGAATCCGGAAAAACGCATTGAACAACGCATTGTCCGCGCGAAAGGAGACTGATCATGGCATGGACTCGTGACGAAATGGCCGCACGCGCGGCGAAGGAATTGCAGGACGGTTTTTATGTGAACCTCGGCATCGGCCTGCCGACGCTGGTCGCCAATCACGTGCCGCCCGGCGTCGAAGTGTGGTTGCAGTCGGAAAACGGCCTGCTCGGCATCGGCCCGTCGCCGACCGAAGAGGAAGTCGACGCCGACCTGATCAACGCCGGCAAGCAGACGGTGACCACGCTGCCGGGCTCGTCGATTTTTTCGTCGGCGGATTCGTTCGCGATGATTCGCGGCGGCCACATCAATCTGGCGATTCTCGGCGCCATGCAGATCAGCAAGAAGGGCGATCTGGCCAACTGGATGATTCCGGGCAAGATGATCAAGGGCATGGGCGGCGCGATGGATCTGGTCGCGGGCGTCAAGCGCGTGGTCGTGCTGATGGAGCACGTCGCGAAGGGCGACCAGCACAAGATCCTCGAAGAATGCACGCTGCCGCTCACGGGCGTAGGCGTGGTCGACCAGATCATCACCGATCTCGGCGTGATCGAAGTCACGGATAACGGGCTCAAGGTGACCGAACTGGCGCCGGGCGTGAGCGTCGAGGAAATCAAGGCGAAGACAGGCGCGCCGCTCGATGTGAGCGCGGTTAGCTGAATGGCGTGCGGCGAGGCCATCTGAAGCGGTTCGAGGTGGTATGAGGCCGCTGTGCGGCCAGATGCGGCTGGTGTGAGCGGCAGGCGGCCGCGAGGCAGTTCCAAGGCGGGCGAGGCGTGAGTCTCGCCCGCTTTCTTTTCTGCATAAGACGTCCTTTCGGAGCCGTCCTATGCCATCTGGCCGACTCTTGCCGCGCGGCAAAGCGGTTTACAATCGTTTGAAGATTGAACGCACGACGGTCCCTGCTTTACCCAGGCCGATCCCGCAGCGCTTTTGCAAGGAACCCAGATGACCGAAATCATGTCCGCTTCCACCGCAGGGCGGCTCGCGCCGCGTCAACGCTACGTGCAGTGCGCGAGCGCCGGGGGCTTGCATCGCATTGCCTACACCGAGTGGGGCGACCCGGCCAATCCGCGCGTGCTGTTGTGCGTGCATGGCTTGACCCGTTCAGGGCGCGACTTCGACCGTCTCGCGGAGGAATTCGCCGGCACTTACCGCGTGGTGTGCCCGGATGTCGCGGGGCGGGGCTTGTCATCGTGGCTTGCCAACCCCAACTTCTATACGGTGCCGCAATACGTTGCCGACATGGTCACGCTGATCGCGCGCCTGAATGTCGAGACGGTCGACTGGTTCGGCACGTCGATGGGCGGCCTGATCGGGCTTGGACTCGCCGGCTTGCCCGAAACGCCGATCCGCAAGATGTTGCTGAACGATGTCGGCCCGCATCTGGAGCCAGCTGCGGTGCAACGCATCGGCGATTATCTCGGCAAGCCCGTGCAGTTTGAAACGCTGCAGCAAGGTATCGGCTACGCAGCCCTGCTCGCTCAGACTTTTGGCCCGCTCACGCCGGACGAGTGGCGCGAGATCAACACGCCGCTTCTGCACGAACAGGACGGCAAGTGGCTGTTCCGTTACGACCCGCGGATCGCGCAGCCCTTCACCGCGATCACCGAGGAAGCATCCAAACTCGGCGAGGCCGCGCTGTGGCATTCGCTGGCTTCGTTCCAGGGGCCGGTGCTGGTGGTGCGGGGCGAGTTGTCCGATCTGCTTTCGCGTGAAACCGTCGCGAAGATGGTCGAGACCGGGCGCGCGGTGTCGAGCGCGGAAATTGCCGGTGTCGGACACGCGCCGGCGTTTCTGTCGGCCGAGCAGATCGACATCGCGCGGCAGTTCTTTATCGGACCGGCCGCCGACGCGTCATAATATGCAGTTCCGCGCGGCGTCCTCAGTGGGGCGCGATGCGGAACGCATCTCCGATCAATTTTCAAACCAAATCAGGATTCGCCATGGCAGTCATTCGTCACCACGTCGGCAAGCGCCTCTCGGAAATCGCCGTGCACAACGGCACCGTGTACCTCGCGGGCCAGATCGCTGAAGACGCGGATCAGGACATCACGGGTCAGACGCGCGAAGTGCTCGGCCACATCGACCGTCTGCTGGGCGAAGTGAACAGCGACAAGTCGCACTTGCTGTCGGTGCAGATCTACATCTCGGACATGGTGCATTTCGCCGGCATGAACGCGGTGTGGGACGAGTGGGTCGCGCAAGGCGCCACGCCGCCGCGCGCTACGGTCGAAGCAAAGCTCGCCAATCCGAAGTGCCTGGTAGAAATTTGCGTGGTCGCCGCGCAGCGCGACTAAGCAGGGCGCTTGTAGTTGAAATTCCGTTGAATCGTCTGGCTCGGTGGGCCGTCGCACCATGAATACCGAAACCGTTACGAACGCGCCGCACCCCCTGCCTTCATTCGATGAAGCGATGGCGTTCGTGCGCGAACATGCGGGCGAGGTGCGGCTGTCGTCGGGCGAAATGCTGGCGGATCACGCGGCGGGTACGGCGTCGATCATGCGCAAGCTCAACGTCGATCCGCCGGCGGTGCTGGCGGCGGCGTTGTTTGCATTGACGCCGCATCTGCAGGACCCGGAGCGCGTGATCGCCGACAACTTCGGCGAAGAAGTCGCGCAACTGGTCGGCGACGTGCGCAAGTTGCTGCGTCTCGGCACTGTGAGCTTGCGTGCCGCACAGAATGCCATGCCCGAAGCCGGGCGCGACGCGCAAGCCGCGCGCCGCGCGCAGGTCGAGGCGCTGCGCAAGATGCTGCTCGCCTTCGCGCAGGATATTCGGGTGGTGCTGATCCGGCTCGCGTCGCGACTGCAGTCGCTGCGTTACTACGCGGCGGCGAAAATTACGCCTTCACCGGACGTGGCGCGCGAGACGCTCGATATCTATGCGCCGCTCGCCAATCGTCTGGGCATCTGGCAATTGAAGTGGGAACTCGAGGATCTCGCGTTACGCTTCGAAGAGCCGGTCACGTATAAGCGCATCGCCAAGTTGCTCGACGAGAAACGCGTCGAGCGCGAGAGCTATGTCGCGCAGGCTATCGAACGCCTGCAAAAGGAATTGGCCGCGGCGCATATTCGCGCGGAAGTGAGCGGTAGGCCGAAACACATCTACAGCATCTGGCGCAAGATGCGCGGCAAGGAGCTGGATTTCGCCGAGCTCTACGACGTGCGGGCGTTTCGCGTGATCGTGCCGGACATCAAGGATTGCTACACGGTGCTCGGCATCGTGCACAACCTGTGGCAACCGGTGCCGAAAGAGTTCGACGACTATATCTCGCGACCGAAGCCGAATGGCTACAAGTCGCTGCACACGGTGGTGATCGGCGACGACGGCCGCGCGTTCGAAGTGCAGATCCGCACGCAGGAAATGCATCAGTTCGCCGAATACGGCGTGGCCGCGCATTGGCGTTACAAGGAAGCCGGCACACGCGGCTACGGCGGCCAGTTCGCCGCCAACGAGAAGTACGACGAGAAGATCGCGTGGCTGCGTCAATTGCTCGCGTGGAAAGACGAAGTCTCCGAGGGCGAGCACGGTGAGAAGCGCGCGTCGCAGCCGTGGGAACAATTGCGCCAGGCCACGCTCGACGACGACCACATTTATGTGCTGACGCCGCAGGCGCGGGTGATTCCGTTGCCGCACGGCGCCACGCCTGTCGATTTCGCGTATCACTTGCATAGCGAGTTGGGGCACCGTTGCCGCGGCGCGCGCGTCGACGGCGCGATGGTGCCGTTGAATACGCCATTGCAAAACGGTCAGACGGTGGAGATCGTCGCGGTGAAGGAGGGCGGCCCGTCGCGCGACTGGCTCAACCCGCAACTCGGCTATCTGCAAAGTCCGCGAGCGCGGCAGAAGGTGCGCGCGTGGTTCAATGCGGTCGAACTGCAGGAACATATCGCGAGCGGCCGCGCGATGGTCGAAAAGACCTTGCAACGCGAGGGCAAAACGTCGGTCAATCTGGATCAGCTCGCAGCCAAGCTCGGTTTCAAGACCACCGACGATCTGTTCTCAGTGGTGGGCAAGGAAGAATTCAGTTTGCGGCTCGTCGAGCAGGCGCTGCACGATGCGCCGCCGCCCGAACCGGTGGTCGAAGCGCCGGAGCAGTTCGAGAAGCGTAGCAGCGGCGCGAGCGTGGCGCGTGGAGCGTCCACGGGCGTGCTGGTGGTCGGCGTCGATGCGTTGCTCACACAACTCGCGCGTTGCTGCCGGCCCGCGCCGCCCGACGATATTTGCGGCTTTGTTACGCGCGGCAAAGGCATGTCCATTCACCGCAGCGATTGCCCGACGTTTCTGCGCATGGCAGACCGGGCGCCCGAGCGCGTGTTGCAAACGGCGTGGTCGGCGGAGGTGATGAGCGGCCATGGCCAGTCGGTCTATCCGGTCGATCTCTCGATCGATGCAACGGATCGGCAGGGCCTGCTGCGCGATATTTCCGAAGTGTTCGCGCGCGAAAAGATGAACGTGATCGGTGTGAAAACGCAGACGCGGCGTAACGCTGCGTTCATGCAATTTACTGTCGAGGTGTCGAGCGCGGCGCAGATTCAGCGCGCGTGTACGCTGCTCGGCGAAGTCACGGGCGTTGTGCGCGCTTCACGCAAGAGTTGATGAGTGTGCGGCGCACGCATGGCCAGTCGAGGTATCTGCTAGAGCCATGCATGAGCGCGTGAGTAGAAATTTAAAGTCGGTGCATAAAAGTACTTGCCAAGCAGTGTGGCGCTCCATATAATCTCGTTTCTTCAGGCTCGTAGCTCAGCTGGTTAGAGCACCACCTTGACATGGTGGGGGTCGTTGGTTCGAGTCCAATCGAGCCTACCAACGAAAGAGAAATCCCGGTTTTGCCGGGGTTTCGCAAGCTGCAGTAAGCGCATTTGGCGCAAAAGGCGA
This sequence comes from Paraburkholderia dipogonis, assembly GCF_042680985.1. Lineage (NCBI taxonomy): Bacteria > Pseudomonadati > Pseudomonadota > Betaproteobacteria > Burkholderiales > Burkholderiaceae > Paraburkholderia > Paraburkholderia dipogonis. The sequence continues at coordinate 8,305 of NZ_JBHUFR010000038.1, forward strand.
ATACGGTTATGACACCGCGAACGTTGACCGAAACTACTTCGGAGCGACGCTAGTCGAGGACCACTTTCGCCACTGTAGTTAGCAGGAAATGTGAATGCGGCCCCTCGAAAGCGGGGCCGCATTTTTTTTTGTTTTTTTGACCTGGTTGTATGTGCCGCCGCCGGTCGGCACCACGGAGAACGCAATGGTTTCGATACGTCTGCCTGACGGTTCTGTTCGACAGTACGAGCATCCGGTGACCGTCGCCGAAGTGGCCGCCTCGATCGGTCCCGGCCTCGCGAAAGCCGCGCTCGGCGGCAAGATCGACGGTGAACTGGTCGATACGTCCGCGCTGATCGATCACGATGTAGCCTTGGCCATTGTCACCGAGAAAGACGCAGACGGTCTCGATATCATCCGCCACTCCACGGCGCACTTGCTCGCGTACGCGGTGAAGGATCTGTATCCGGAAGCGCAGGTCACGATCGGCCCGGTCATCGACAACGGTTTCTACTACGACTTCGCGTACAACCGTCCCTTCACGCCTGAAGATCTCGAGAAGATCGAAAAGCGCATGCAGGAGCTCGCGAAGAAAGACGAGCCGGTTTCGCGCCGCGTGGTGTCGCGCGACGAAGCGGTGGACTACTTCAAGAGCATCGGCGAAAAGTACAAGGCCGAGATCATCGAATCGATTCCCGCTACCGACGACATCAAGCTGTACTCGCACGGCGGCTTCACCGATCTGTGCCGCGGCCCGCACGTGCCGTCCACCGGCAAGCTGAAAGTCTTCAAGCTGATGAAGGTCGCGGGCGCGTACTGGCGCGGCGATTCGAAGAACGAACAGCTGCAGCGCATCTACGGTACGGCCTGGACGAAGAAGGAAGACCAGGAAGCGTATCTGCACATGCTCGAAGAGGCGGAGAAGCGCGATCACCGCAAGCTCGGCAAGCAACTCGATCTGTTTCACATGCAGGACGAATCGCCGGGCATGGTGTTCTGGCATCCGCGTGGCTGGACGCTGTGGCAGCAGGTCGAGCAGTACATGCGCCGTCGCGTGAACGACGCGGGCTACCTCGAAATCAAGACGCCGATGATCATGGACCGCTCGCTCTGGGAAGCGTCGGGCCACTGGCAGAACTATCGTGAAAATATGTTCACGACGGAATCGGAAAAGCGCGACTACGCGATCAAGCCGATGAACTGCCCCGGTCACGTGCAGGTGTTCAACCACGGTTTGCGCTCGTATCGCGATCTGCCGCTGCGTTACGCGGAATTCGGCTCGTGCCACCGCAATGAATCGTCGGGTGCGTTGCACGGCCTGATGCGCGTGCGCGGTTTCGTGCAGGACGACGCGCACATTTTCTGTACCGAAGACCAGTTCATCAGCGAATCGATCGCGTTCAACACGCTGGCGATGAGCGTCTACAAAGACTTCGGCTTCGATAATGTCGAGATCAAGCTGTCGCTGCGCCCGGACGCGCGCGCCGGTACGGACGAAACGTGGGATCGCGCGGAGCAGGGCCTGCGCGAGGCGCTGACGGCCTGCGGTGTGACATGGGAGGAGTTGCCGGGCGAGGGCGCGTTCTACGGCCCGAAGGTCGAGTACCACATCAAGGACGCGCTTGGCCGGTCGTGGCAATGCGGCACGCTGCAACTCGATATGGTGCTGCCGGAGCGTCTGGGCGCTGAATACGTCGCCGAAGACAACAGCCGCCGCCGTCCGATCATGTTGCATAGGGCAATCGTCGGATCAATGGAGCGTTTCCTCGGCATTCTGATCGAGCACCATGCCGGTGCAATGCCCGCATGGCTCGCGCCGATGCAGGTCGTGGTGATGAATATCGCGGAAAGTCAGGCCGAATATGCACAATCTTTAGCCCAATCGTTGCAAAAACAAGGGGTTAGAGTAGAGGCCGATTTGCGCAACGAGAAGATTAGCTATAAAATACGCGAGCACACGCTGGAAAAGGTGCCGTACCTGCTTGTGGTCGGCGACAAAGAGCGTGAAGCCCAAACGGTAGCCGTGCGTGCCCGTGGTGGTGTCGATCTGGGTGTGATGCCTCCCGACACTTTCATTGAGCGTCTGCGCCAGGATGTGCAGTCGTTCAATTGAGCCATTGGCAGCTCGGCTCGTTTTTTTAATTTTTAGAGGAAACGTAACATCGCTACTGATAAGTCTGCGCACCGCATCAACGGTGAAATTACGGCACCCGAGGTGCGTCTGGTCGGCGTCGAGAACGAACCGCTTGGCATCGTGAAACTCGCTGATGCGTTCCGCATGTCGGAACAGCAAGACGTGGATCTGGTCGAAATCGCTCCGCAAGCGGTTCCGCCGGTTTGCCGCTTGATGGACTACGGCAAGTTCAAGTACTCGGAAGCGAAGAAGCAACACGAGGCCAAGCTGAAGCAGAAGATCGTCCAGGTCAAGGAAGTCAAATTCCGCCCGGGTACGGACGACGGCGACTACAACGTCAAGCTGCGCAACCTCATCCGCTTCCTCGACGACGGCGACAAGACGAAAATCACGTTGCGTTTCCGTGGCCGCGAAATGGCTCACCAGGAAATCGGTATGCGCATGCTCGAGCGCCTGCGCACGGACCTCGACGAAGTCGGTCAGGTCGAGCAGATGCCGAAAATGGAAGGGCGCCAGATGATCATGGTGCTCGCTCCGAAGAAAAAGAAGTAAGCAATCAGAGCAGCGGCGCGCCGTGTGGCGTGCGTTCTGTTTGTGAAAAGATTGAACGGCGCGGCGCCGGGTGTCCGGTGCGGTGTCAGCAGGTTTCGGAGCGACGTGTGTACAATGCGCGTCGTTTCCCGAAAAGCGGCTGCCGGTAGTTCAGGCGGTCTGCATACCAAGTGGAGTGGGTTTCGAAGGGCGGGTAATGGCCAATGGCCGACTGCACACCCATATCCATCAAATAATGGAGTTGTCATGCCGAAGATGAAGACCAAGAAGAGTGCTGCAAAGCGCTTCGTGGTGCGTCCGGGCGGTACCGTCAAGCGCGGTCAAGCCTTCAAGCGCCACATTCTTACCAAGAAGACCACCAAGAACAAACGCCATTTGCGCGGTTCGACGGCAGTTCATGATGCAGATATGAACTCCGTGCGCGCAATGCTGCCGTTCGCTTAACCCTTAACCGACACTCATAGGAGCAAGACATGCCTCGAGTAAAACGTGGGGTTACCGCACGGGCCCGTCACAAGAAGATCATCAAGCTGGCCAAGGGTTACCGCGGCCGTCGCAATAACGTCTATCGCATCGCCAAGCAGGCGGTCATGCGTGCAGGCCAGTACGCCTACCGCGATCGCCGCAACAAGAAGCGTGTGTTCCGTGCATTGTGGATCACGCGTATCAACGCGGCGGTGCGTCAGCACGACATGACGTACAGCGTGTTCATCAACGGCCTGAAGAAGGCTTCGATCGAACTCGACCGCAAGGTGCTGGCCGACATGGCTGTGTTCGACAAGGCTGCTTTTGCTGCGATCGTTCAGCAGGTGAAAGCCGCCGTTGCAGCCTGATTGCGCTTCTGGCAATTAACACTGCGTGGTTCGTTGCAGCGAACATCCGGTAGTCTCGGTGACGCTGCAGCAAAAACGGGGCTCCTCACCGAGCCCCGTTTTTGTTGGTAGAACCAGTTTTGCTTCGATTGAACACTGACGTTGAAATGATGGGATCAATGGATCTGGACCAGATTGTCGCCGACGCGCAAAAAGCCTTCGCAGAAGCCTCCGACGTCACCACCCTCGAGAACGAGAAAGCACGCTTTCTCGGCAAATCGGGTGCGCTGACCGAGCTATTGAAGGGCCTCGGCAAACTCGATCCCGAAACGCGCAAGTCCGAAGGCGCACGGATCAACCTCGTCAAGCAACAAGTGGAAGCCGCGCTGACGGCGCGCCGTCAGGCGCTGGCCGACGTGCTGCTGAATCAGCGCCTCGCCGCCGAAGCCATCGACGTGACGCTGCCGGGTCGCGGCACCGGCGCAGGCAGTCTGCACCCGGTGATGCGCACGTGGGAGCGCGTCGAACAGATTTTCCGCACGATCGGATTCGACGTGGCCGACGGCCCCGAAATCGAAACCGACTGGTACAACTTCACCTCGCTGAACAGCCCGGAAAATCATCCGGCGCGTTCCATGCAGGACACCTTTTACGTCGACGGCAAAGATGCCGACGGCCGCCAACTGCTGCTGCGCACGCATACCAGCCCGATGCAGGTTCGCTACGCGCGCACCAACACGCCGCCTATCAAGGTGATCGTGCCGGGCCGCACGTATCGCGTGGACAGCGACGCGACGCATTCGCCGATGTTCAACCAGGTCGAAGGCCTGTGGATCGACGAGAACATCAGCTTCGCGGATCTAAAGGGCGTCTACACCGACTTCCTCAAGAAGTTCTTCGAGCGCGACGACATTCTCGTGCGCTTCCGTCCGTCGTATTTTCCGTTCACCGAACCGTCGGCCGAGATCGATATGCTGTTCGAAACGGGCAAGAACGCCGGCAAATGGCTCGAAATTTCGGGCTCGGGCCAGGTTCACCCCACGGTGATCCGCAACATGGGCCTCGACCCGGAGCGTTACATCGGCTTTGCTTTCGGCAGCGGCCTCGAGCGGCTCACCATGTTGCGTTATGGCGTGCAAGACCTGCGTCTGTTCTTCGAAAACGACCTGCGTTTCCTGCGTCAATTCGCCTGAACCGGCGCGGTCGAACGCGACGAGCATAGAGTGCGGCAAGGCCTGCAGTACATGCCGCCACAGCGTCCCCGGCAGTGTCCGATGATTCGCTCGCGTGAACATCGCGCCGAGTCAAAGCATTGCCGGACGTGGACCTAACCTGATCAGAACGTACACAGAACCATGCAATTCCCGGAATCCTGGCTGAGAACCTTTGTCGATCCGCAACTGACGACCGATGAACTGTCGCACGCGTTGACGATGGCGGGTCTCGAAGTCGAAGACCTGCGGCCGGCCGCGCCGCCGACCTCGAAGATCGTTGTCGGCCAGGTGCTGGAAGTCGTCAAGCACCCGGACGCGGACAAGCTCAACGTGTGTCAGGTCGACGCCGGCACGGGCGCGACGTTGAACATCGTGTGCGGTGCGCCGAATGTGGCGCCGGGCATCAAGGTGCCGGTCGCGCTGGTCGGCGCGCAACTGCCGCCCGCCGAGGAAGGCGGCGCGCCGTTCGCGATCAAGCTCTCGAAGCTGCGCGGCGTGGAAAGCCAGGGCATGCTGTGCTCGGCACGCGAACTGAAGCTCTCCGAAGATCATAGCGGCCTGATGATCCTGCCGGAAGATACGCCGATCGGCCAGGATATTCGCGAAACGCTCAATCTCGACGACACGGTTTTCGAAATCAAGCTGACGCCGAACAAGGCAGACTGTCTGTCGGTATTCGGCGTGGCGCGCGAGACCTCGGCAATTACCGGCGCGCCGTTGCGTCCGCTGGAAATCAAGCCGGTCGAAGTCAAACTCAACGAGACGCTGCCCGTCAAAATCTCGGCTCCAGATCTGTGCGGCCGTTTCTCGGGCCGCGTGATCCGTGGCGTGAATGCACGCGCCAAGTCACCGCATTGGATGGTCGAGCGTCTGGAGCGTTCGGGTCAGCGCAGCATCTCCGCGCTCGTCGATATCTCGAACTACGTGATGCTCGAGTTGGGTCGTCCGTCGCACGTGTTCGATCTGGACAAGATCCACGGCGGCATGGACGTTCGCTGGGGCCGTAAGGGCGAGACACTCAAGCTGTTGAACGGCAACACCGTCGAGCTCGATGAAACCGTCGGCGTGATCGCCGACGAGCAGCACATCGAAAGTCTCGCCGGCATCATGGGCGGCGACAGCACGGCCGTCACGCTCGACACGACCAACATCTATCTTGAAGCCGCCTTCTGGTGGCCCGACAGCATCCGCGGCCGCTCGCGCAAGTACAACTTCTCGACCGACGCCGGCCATCGCTTCGAGCGCGGCGTCGACTACGCGAGCACCGTCGAACATATCGAACGCATCACGCAACTGATCCTCGACATCTGCGGCGGCGAAGCCGGTCCGGTCGACGATCAGATCGTCAACGTGCCGAAGCGCGAGCCTGTGAAGATGCGTGTTTCGCGTGCGAATCGCATCATCGGCATCAAGATCGACGCCGACGAAATCGCGCAAATTTTCACGCGCCTCGGCCTGTCGTTCGAGCGCAGTGAAGACACGTTCTCAGTGATGCCGCCGTCGTATCGCTTCGATATCGAAATCGAAGAAGACCTGATCGAAGAAGTCGCACGCATCTATGGCTTCGAGAAAATTCCGGCGCGTCCGCCGGTCGCGACCAGCGAAATGCGCGCGACCAACGAAACGCAGCGCTCGATCCACGTGCTGCGTCACGCGCTCGCCGCGCGCGACTACGCGGAAACGGTGAACTTCAGTTTCGTCGATGCGGAGTGGGAGCAGGACTTCGCCGGCAACGACAAGCCGGTACGTCTGCTGAATCCGATCGCAAGCCAGTTGTCGGTGATGCGCACCACGCTGTTCGGCAGCCTGATCCACGTGCTGCGTACGAACCTGAACCGCCGCGCGGCGGATCGCGTGCGCGTGTTCGAGGCCGGCCGCGTGTTCCTGCACGATCCGTCGATCAAGGCCGGCGAGCTGACGGTCGAAGGTTTCGCGCAGCCCAAGATGATCGGCGGCCTCGCGTACGGTCCCGCGCTCGAAGAGCAGTGGGGCGCGGCGACGCGCACGGTCGACTATTTCGACGTGAAGGGCGACCTGGAGGCTGTGCTGGCGCCGGCGGTCGCGCGCTTCGTTAAAGCGGAACATCCGGCGTTGCATCCGGGACGCAGCGCGCGTATCGAACTGAATGGCCGCGCAGTTGGCTGGATTGGCGAATTGCATCCGCGCTGGATGCAAAAATATGATTTACCGCATGCGCCGATTCTGTTTGAAATCGAAGCCGAAGCATTAATGCAGCGCGTATTGCCCATTCCGTCTGAAGTGTCTAAATTTCAGCCGGTGCGTCGTGATATTGCGGTGGTCGTCGATCAGAAAATCGAAGTCCAGGCACTGCTGGACGAGCTTCACAAGGCCCAGTCCGAACCCGCTTGCAAGACCGTTCAGAAGGTTGCGCTTTTCGACGAATTCCGTCCAAAATCAAACACTTCCGGTGGCCTGGGCGCTCACGAGAAAAGCCTTGCGTTCCGTGTGACCTTGCAAGATACTGGCGGAACCCTTCAGGATGAAACGGTCGATCTGGCTATTCAAACTCTGGTGGAACGTCTGGCTCGAGTATATGGCGCACGGTTGCGCGGATAACCCGCATTTAACAATTGCACGGCTGTTTCCGCATCCATTGTTTTCTGCTTGGCGCGCCATTTGATAGATATGAATGAAATGAACTCGAGTGATTTCGAAGCCCTTCTTACGGCGCAACGTAGCGCCATGATTCGCGAAATTCCGACATCACCCGCCGTCGTTTCCACTGAAACGCCGACGCTTACCAAGGCGGAACTTGCTGAGTTGCTGTTCGACAATGTCGGACTCAACAAGCGGGAAGCGAAAGACATGGTCGAAGCGTTTTTCGAGGTGATCCGCGACGCGCTGGAGAGTGGCGACAGCGTGAAGCTGTCGGGGTTCGGCAACTTCCAGTTGCGCGACAAACCCCAGCGTCCCGGCAGAAACCCGAAGACTGGCGAGGCGATTCCGATTGCCGCGCGCCGCGTTGTGACGTTCCATGCAAGTCAAAAGCTGAAAGCACTGGTTGAGAACGGCGCTGAAGCGAGTTTCACGCGCTAACCGACTGGCGCGTTCCTGCGCAACCCACCACGACGGCTAACTGACGATGACAGCGACGATCGAAAAAGTCGTCTTGCCTCCGATTCCGGCGAAGCGCTACTTCACGATTGGTGAGGTCAGCGAACTATGCGGCGTGAAACCGCATGTCTTGCGCTACTGGGAACAGGAGTTCACGCAGTTGAGGCCGGTCAAGCGGCGCGGCAATCGTCGCTACTACCAGCATCACGAGGTGCTGTTGATCCGGCGGATTCGTGAGTTGTTGTATGAGCAGGGTTTCACGATCAACGGCGCGCGCAACCGGCTCGATTCACATGGCGGCGGGTCGCACGGTGCGCCGGGCGATGTGGTCGATGAAGGCGAGGGCGCCGTGGTGCCGGCGGCAACCACAGCAGTGGCGGCGGTGGACGTCGAGCAGTTGCGTAAAGAATTGCTGCACGTAATCGATTTGTTGGGGCACTAGTCGCCTTTGTTGGCAGAAGGCGGTTCTAATCGAATAAAGTGTCTGTTATAATTTTGTGCTGTTCGGGGCGTAGCGCAGCCTGGTAGCGTACCTGCATGGGGTGCAGGTGGTCGGAGGTTCAAATCCTCTCGCCCCGACCAAATAGATCAAGGGGTTACAGATTTCGGTCTGTAGCCCTTTTTCATTTGCGGCGTGTTTTACCCAAAATTTACCCGAAATCGCGGGCGCTGCAACGGCGCTGGCGACTCCATCTTGGGTGCGGCTTTTCCGTTGAGTGGTGATCGTCCTGGCCACCGGTGACGCGGGCCGGCTCCGAAGGCGCGCGTGAGACGCGCGTATCTTGCCATTGACACGGTATGTGAGGGATGGAAGAATCCTGCCGAGCCGTTCACTCGGCAGCATCCCCCTGAAAAGTCGCGCGATACAGCGCGAGATGTCCTGCACAGCGGCGCGTAAGGCGCGAGCGATACTGCTTGCTGACCCGGCGCCGGTCAGCTGGCCGAGCACCGCACCGGGTAGGCGTACGCGTCGCCACGCGGCATGCGTACGCATGCCCGCGACTCCTCTCAGAAATTCATTTCATCGCAAATCCGGACGCCGCGCGTCGGACTGTGGCTTCACGCCATGACGGCGCCGTACGACCCCCTCCGTTTGCACCGCCGCGGTTCGACACCGCGTCGTCATGGCGCTCAGAAACTTTCTTGGTTGCTCGTATCGCCACGTGGCTATTCGACCGGCCGCGCGCTTCATCCGTCTTACCCGTGCTTCATTCGCCATACCCGCATCTTCTGATTCACGTGTCGCGCACAAGGAGTCCCGATGCCTAGTTCGACTGTTTCAGCGCTGATCCTTCAATTGCAGGATCGCTACAAGGCGGCGTCGCCGATGGCGACTCCCGTTCTCGCCACGCTCGTGGTCCCAGAGCGGGATGTCGTCCCGTCACGACGACGATGGCGCGGGTCGGCGCTTGAGCCTTACCGCAGCATTGCTGAACAATTCATTAAGCGGCGGGCGCACGCCCACGATCGAACTGCTTACACTTACGCGCGTTTGGCGCGCCTGGTTGAGCGCAAGTCCGGACGCCGCTTTGCAGTCTCCACCCTGCAACGGCGGATGGTGGTGTGGGGCATCGTCGACGGTATGGAGCGCTATCAAGAATGACCAAGTCGAACACGCTAAGCGAAATTCGCAAGTCGATCGCCTTGCATGGCGTGCCGAAATCGACGTTGAAGCAAGACCGCCGTGTCGTCATTACCTCGGTGGGAACCGAGCGCGTCACTGGGCAGGCCGAGCGGCGTTTCCTCGAGTGGCGCGAGGAGAATGGTCTCGCACTCGACGGCCCTTATCTTCGCGTTGAAGTAGTTGAGTTTCTTCAGGATTACGCAGAGCTGCACGAACAATCGAACCTCGACGCGACGCGCATCGCTCTTGGCCGGTTGCTGTCCATGAAGCTGTCACCGGTCGCCAGCCTCATCGAGACAGTGCGACAGGGACGCGCCACGCGCTGGGACGAAGTAACCGCGATCGCCGCGCGGCAGCGTGAGCACAACGCGCTGTCGACGCTCATCGCGAATGATGCGGGGTTGCGCGCGATTGAGCTTTTCGCGCTGCGCCGCGCCGATGAACAGACGCCCTCTGCGCATTGCAACTGGCCCGCGACCATGTTTTTGGGGCGGCACGACGTGGTCGTGATGATCGTGACGGGCAAGGGAGGATTGCGGCGGCCGATCGCGCTCGCACGCTGTCTGGCCGAGGAACTGGAGAAGCGACGGCGTCCCGAGCCGGTGATCGTTGTGGATCGCGGGGTGCACTACGAGTCCTATTACGACATCGCTGGCGGGCAGGCGTTTAGCCAAAGTTTTTCTGACGCGAGCCAGCGCGCCCTTGGCGCGTCCACCGGGGCACACGGCCTGCGCCACGCCTATGCCCAGCGTCGGGTGCGCGAGCTGATGGCCCTCGGCTATGAGTTCATGGCAGCGATCCAACTCGTCAGTCGGGAACTTGGCCACTTTCGCCCGATTTTTGCGTACTACCAGCCTCGTTAGGAAAACTGTGGATATGTTTCCGTTTCATCCTCCTGGGATGACCGTTCGGAAGGGGGGCGCCAAAGAACGTCGGTTCGCCATTTGTGATCCAAAGAGTGGTCGGGAGGTCTCGTTAGGCACTGACTGGCAACGGGCTTACACACGGTGGCTGGACGTGCGACGTGCCTCGATTGTTGTGCCTAACCCGCTCCGGGTGAGCTGGCTGATCGATGAGTTTTCCGAGCGACATCGACCTGCCGGAAACAAGAAGCGCCGCCTTTTCAGCAAAGAAGTCGGACTCCTTATGCAACGCCTGCGTGATCTTGGTGATCCAATGGTCGACGAGCTCAGCGAAACAGATTGTCAAACCTTTCGAGCGTTCCCGGGCGTTGGTCCAGTCAAGGTAGAAACGCTCATCCGAAGGCTGAGGCAAATCTGGCGCTGGGCGAATGGGGAAGGGCTGATCGATCGGGAGTGCCCGTGGCTGGCGCGGACGCAAGAAACCCAGATTCGCGCCGAGCTTGCTGAGTTGGTCGCACGCTTTCTCCCCGAAAACACGCTGCAGACAATACGCGTGATGGCAGTCGCCGACCCGGCGAACCGTGACGGCGAAAGGCAGGATCGCGTGTCATTGAGCACAGCCGTTCGACAGGCGGCCCGAGACGCCAGCCAGCAGATGCAGCGGGACGGTCGGCCCGATTTGATTCCTGCGTTGCGGCGAGCGGAACTCGCGTGGTTCCTCGACGTGTACGCATCGAACTCCGCCGGCGTTACATCGAGGGCTGAGTTGCTGCTGGGGCATGCGCGAATTGAGCACGTCCTAGAACTGAGAGCGAAGGCGCGCACCAGGAAAAAACTGATTACTTGGGTATCCGACGCTTCCGATGACAACGGCCAGTGACGTTCGCTGCCGTTCGTTTCGGTATGCTTACGTCTAGCACAATCGAGGGGCTCGAACGTCGTGTGATTGATTTAAAAAAGACGATGCAGGAAGTTCAACAAACAGTTGCGCGCGTTCGATGGGGTAGCGTATAGTAGGTGCAGCCGTTCGATCGGCAGAGTTTCACCCTGGAGTTGCATACGGAATTTTTCCACGCCATCCAGGCACGAAGTGAATATTTATGAATGAGCAGCCTTGTCCGGGCCATGAATTACCCGGACAGGTTCATCGGTAAAGTCGTCTGACGCGCCAGCGTCGAGACCGCCCGCAGAAAGCCCGGGCCGCATTAGCGGTCGCGGGCTTTTTCGTTTCCGCAATCCACGTATCGTAACGCGCTCCAGCGTCCATCAATGGCAACGGCCGCCCGACACCGGGCGCGCTCATCACTGTTGCGCCACCGCGCCATGCGCGCGCTCCCAGAAATCGACCCATTGCGCCGAGTCATCGTAGCGCTCGTGAAATTGCACCAGCTTTTGCGCTCCTAATCGCGCGTCCCAGGTCGCCTGCGGGCGACCGTCCGCCCCGTGTGGTGGTGATCTCTCTCGTTGTGCTTAGCAGTTTGTGGGTTGTGATGTTTGCAGTTTCCTTTTCGTTGTTCTTCTTCGTAGATGCGCCTACGCCCGGGGACGGGCGCGAGCGAGGTGCCGGTTGCGGGGTGGGTGCGGTTCGGCCAGCCGTGACCGGGCATTGTTTGACTTACAGATCGGAGGGTGCGATGTATCTTTCTGAACTCGGGCTTGACCCGGGACATGGTTTCATGAAGTGGTCCTATCGCGATGGCAGCGGCCGCATACGGTCAGGGTCGTTCCGCTCCGTCGCCCTGCCGCACATTGACTCGGCGCTTGCGACGTCTGTGCGTCGTGCGCAGGCGAGCAGTTTGATCCAGACGATCGCCGTCGACGGGCAACTGTTCGACGTCGACGTCGACGAGAATTCGTCCGTCGGGAAAGCAATGGGCGAGCGGAACGAAGCAAACGATTTCGCCGGACGGCCCGAGTATCGGGCCCTGGTGGGTGCGGCGTTCGCCCGTCTTGATGTCACCCGTGTCTCGACGCTCGTGCTCGGTCTGCCGATGATGACCTTCGCGCGCTACGCCGAGTCCCTGCAGAAACAATTCCGCGGCACGCTGACGTTTGGCAGCCGCTCGGTGATTGTGGACCGCGTGCACGTGGTTCCCCAAGGCGTCGGTTCGTTGCTCATGGTGCTCGCCCAAGGCGATGCCTCGCTTGTGGGAACGACCATCTGTCTGATGGACATCGGCCATTACACCAGTGACTGGATTGTCGGTGTCGCTCAGGGGCTCGCGATCGACTTCAGTCGCAGCGGCGGTCGACCGGGTGGTGCGAGCCACATTTATCGCGCACTGGCTGAAGGCCTGTCGGCCGAGCTCGGGGAACCGTTCGAGGGTCTCGATGCGATCGACCTGGCGCTTCGAAAGGGGACTCCGCTCCTGGCGTTTGGCCAGCCCCTCGACATCAGCCGCTATCTCGAGTGTGGAAAAGCGCCCGCGCTCGAGACCGTACGCGCGATGCGCGCCCGGGTTCGTAGCGCCGACGATCTGACGATTGTTTTGACCGGCGGCGGCGCGCCTCTATACCGTGACGCGATCGCGACCGTGTTTCAGAAAAATCGTGTGGTCGAACTGCAGCAGGCCCGCTTCACCAATGCGATAGGGTTCCTGCTCTATGGCGAGCAGCAGGCGCTGGCGACGCGATGAAACCGCCGCTGATACTCACGGTTGTGATCCGCAGCCCGGTCTACGCCGCGCTCGCCGGGGAACTCGCCGCCTTTGCCGAGCCGCGGGCGCGCGCCGGATGGCTCAAGCGCCTGGCCGAAGAAGGCGCGCGCGCGGCAGGTGGGGGCCTGCCGGATTCTGGCGCCGGGCGGTCGCGCGTGCCGCTCGCGCCGCCCCCCAGCGTGGACTCGTCGCATTTTGACATCCGGCTGGCGATCCGCGAGGAGGAGTTTCCGCACCTCTACGCCGCGCTCGGAGGGGAATGCAACTCACGCGCACGCGCCGCACTGCTTCGACGATACGCGCAGGAAGCGCTGCGCGGCGTGCGAAGCGAACGGATGCCGGCTGAGGTGACGCGGGTGGCGGCGGTGCAGGCCGAAGAAGTTCGCACGACGGCGGATGACTTGGATGCCCTTTCGCTTCCAGCGGGAGTAGTGCCGCGGGATTTTCTGGCTGGATTTGGAGGATCGGTGCTCGAGTAGCGGTGTACGGGGCTCGGACTAACGATTTGATGAGGAGATGACGGAAATGACGAACAAAATTCTGCGGTTGCGCGACGTGATGCAGATCGTGGGCGTGGGAAAAACGAGCATCTATCAGTGGATGAAGCTCGGCTCGTTTCCCCGTCAGGTTCGGTTGGGATCCAGGGCAATCGGCTGGCATGCGCAGGAGATCGAGGCGTGGCTCGTTGCGCGAAAGCAGGTGGGTGTTGACTAGTTAGGATACGAAATTAAACATTATCGACCACGAATGCTTCCAGTTCGAACGTGGCGGATGTTGTGTGGAGGACCACCCGGCGTCTACGCAATGCAGGAACCGGTAAAACGAGAATTCTGAGTAGCGCCTGCTCCACGCACGTGCTGGTCAGGGTAGATGGCATTGGTCTAATGGCTAGCAGTTTTCCAAAGGAGAATTAGAATGAAAAAACACAGCAAGGCGATGAACCTCGACGCGATGGGCTTTGCCCCGACGACGCGCGCGTTGGCCGAGAAGTGCTCACAAGTTGCCGTGATTCACACGCCGTTGCATGATGGAATCGTGGGGGCACTATCGATCCCGTTTCCGGTGTCAGACGACCCGTCGAAACCCTTGGCAGCGATCAGCGATCTGCGCGGGGAGTGGACATGGGCCGTCTTTTCGAATCGCGCGCCGGGCAACACAGAGCTCGGCACAATGCGCTCACTTTGCAAGAAACTCCGCGCTGGCGGGAGCTCGACGAAGTATCCTCCTTCGAAGGACAGTTTCTGACGCCGTACGATTTAATGAAAAAGTCTGGTACGTGGCCTGATGCCAGCGTCATCGCCGTGCCGGATGATGACGGATTTGCGTCCGCATCGGTGAAGCATCGTCTTGTGTTGTGTTCCGTCGATGAAGCCGTGGGATTCCGCACCGTAAGCTCGACCCTGAGGTATGACTGTGACGGTGATGCACCCGAAGCTGACCTTGACATTCGGTAAGTGTTTGTCGATCCGGAATACCGTGACTGTGGACTGAGCCATTTGCTTGCCGAAGCCGCAGCCGATGTAACGGTAGCGGTGTTGCGTGAATTTCACGTACGCCTGACTGCAGCCCAGACGCAAACCTGCGATGTCGAAGTCACTGTGATCGGAGAACCGCTTTCTCCCGGCGGGGAGCGGGTTCTGGAGGCGGTGGCTCACCAATTCGCGCAGCAGTGGCATGAGTCGATAGAGGAGGCAGAACGGACGCACGGTCTTCGCGTCACAACAATTTCCGTGATCCACGAGTAGGGAGCGGAGACTCTGTTGTGATCCCGTGAGGCAGGAGTTCGGGTGCATAGGCGCCTGGGCTTTTACCTTGATGGAAGCAAAATTGCGGTAATGCGACAGTCCAGTTTGGGTAGCGGCGCGAGAACGCATCATGGATCTTGAGCGATGTGAAGAACCCTTTTCGCGAACTCATTTGGGCTTTCGTCGACGGATTTATGGGAATATCAAATCGGCGGCACGAACACGCGGCGAGACTGGTATCGTCGCGGAAGAAGTGTCGGCAGAACAGTGAAGACGTTGGCGTCCGGCATAACGAACCTCGCGCGAGTCTGACCTACTGGCCGCACGCACCGGCTCAGTCGATACCGTTCCCCGCTTTGGATGCTTAAGTCGCGATCCCCCATAAGCGGCGAACCGTTTCCGGTATTGTGCGGGCTATGGTTCAATCGCCGGCTCCATCAGGCAACGCTTGCGGACGACCGAAAATCGGGGCGACGCTGGTTCGCACCAATGCGCTCAAGCACACCAACGGTGAGCGTTAGCGGGAGGTCAACGGGGCCACCAAGGCGATCGGGATCCGGCTCCACGCTCGTATCCCCCTCAAGTTCAGTGATTCCATCGGTGCCTGGTTGAGCGGTCAGTCAATCGCCGCACTTCGCGCTCAAGATAATTAAGATCATGCGCACTCTACAAGGCGAATTATTGCCTCGATGTCCGATCTTGGCGGCGACGCATTTTCTGCGAGGAAAGGAGTGGGCTATACCGGTTGAAAGATCGAAATAAAGAGCGCCATTGCTCAATTAACCGAAGGCTGAAATCAGCCCTCCCTTCGCGCCGTATCCTCGAAAGAGTCTGTGCTACCGCGTGTTGGCCAAGCTCTCAGTTGCGGCCCTACGTTGTTCAAGCCGCGGTGGGCGCCGTGATTGCGCATGCTTTGGGTATTCGGTGTACTTGTCGGGTACAGAGACCGGGAGCAAGCGTAGCCGGAGTGCTGACGCCGATCCTCCGAACCGACACTGTGATCGTGGTGGCGCGTCGACTCTCCTCAGGTCAGTCGTCGCACTCGGAGGGTTTGGGAGGGAAACAGCAGCGTAAGTGCGACTGGTTCGATCCGGTGGTGGTCGTCGCGCTTCGCGAGTGTTCGGCGACGATCCACACTGCCATCGCGATGGGTCGGCGCATTCTCGTCGGGCGAGCGTGCTTGGGTGCGCTATCTACCACATATCTACTCCAGACAGGCATACAGGATCGGCTGGCGCATCTGGACGCTGATAAATCTACCAGATAGGGTACAGGATCGGCGTAGCGCACTCGCCTATAAGGTTCTGGCGGGCGGTCTAGTGATTTCCGTGAGTCATTGATGTGTTGCACGAGCTTCGCCAATGACGCAGGGGTGTCGCGAGCGTGTGGCGCGGAGACCTTCTGTCCTCAAATTGAACCGGCAGCGTCCTAGTCCGTTGGCAGATCCGGGGCAACTGGCAGGACCGGTGCGCAGTTTCCGGAGGACCATCTGGTCACGCAGTCTCATACGCGTTCTCGAATTAACACACGCAAGTTCACATCGCCTGACCGCGGGGCGCGTTTGTCTTAGCGGGTGGCTGGCAGGAAGCGCGGGTTTCCGTAGTCAGCGACAAAGTGCCGATCGAGCTATAAGTCAATCGAATTTGCGTTTAAGAAGAGATGCGGAAGCTCAATCCAGCGCCAAACGCTTACTAGGCAACGCAAGCGCGGAAGGGTAGGTATCCTGACACAGCGTACAAAACCGAAATGCGATCACAGCGATGTTGCGTCCCTCTAGGCCGACGCGTAAAGCGACGTTGCGTAATCGGGATACGCTCGGCTGAGGCTTGGCCGCCGCGAGAACTCCGGTTGCTCCGCGAGTGCTCTTTCAATTTTCAATGGTGGTTTGACGCCCAAACGACTACTACCTTGCCGCAGGATTCCGCGTCACTGCTTCCAATTCTTGATCGTGAATAGCGACGCGTGGGCTGAGAGAATTGCGCACGGCACCAAGTGTCTGGGTCTTTCCCAACACCTTGCGATCATTCACAAAACCTTGACCGAGGCGTCTGTACCCGAAGGCTGACGTGCGCGAGGCCGGCCTCACTATTCAGACCGACGCTCGGGCAATCCATGACCGAGCGTGGCGATGATGGAATATGTGAGTTGGAGCAGCGTCGAGTGATATTCGACGGGCACCGTCGCGCACAAGTCGCTCGATGGATCCGAGCTGGCCGAGGTGATGGAACTCGCGTCGACGAATGGTCACTGGAGATTCGTCGCGGGTCTAGGCTTTTGATTCGGCTCGGGGCTTCCGCGTGAAGTCGGCGCGCAAGGTCCTGCGGATGACCTTGCCCGTCGCGGTCATTGGCAATTCCGCGGCGAAGCGCACCTCGCGCGGATACTCGTGTGCGGCTAGCCGCGTACGGACGTGCGGTTGCAAGTCCCACACGAGCGCATAGCTCGCTTCGAAGTGTTGATTTGCGCGGAATCCCGACCCTGTACGTCGCACAGCCATCACTGAGCCAGCAAGTTGCGAAGATCGAGGATGATCTCGGCAGTTGAACTGCTCGTGCGCAGTCCGCAGGGTGTCAAGCCGACTCCGGCAGGACAGGCACTGTATCGGCATGCGCGTCTCGTTCTCCGGCAAATGGATCAGTTGCGGCAAGAGGTAAGGGCAGACGCGGGCGGGGAGGCTGGCACGGTCGCGATGGGCTTGCCGACGACGATGGCCCTCTTGCTTGCGGCCCCGGTCTTCAAACGCGTCAGGGCGCGCTTTTCGGGTATTCGGCTGCAATTCTTCGAGAGCATCAGCGGGTACATCAACGAGCTCCTGACAAACGGGCGCCTGGATCCGGCGATCCTGTTCCGCGAATCCAATACAGCCGGCATTACCGCGATGCCGTTGTTCGACGGGGATCTGTACTTGCTCGGCGAGCCGGGCGGCGCGGTCGGACCGCGCTTGCGTACCTGTCGTCTCGCCGAGCGCGGCGAACGGATTGCGGCTTATGCTCGAACGAACGTTCGCTCGCGAAGGTATTCCGTTGGACATCGCGGCGGATATCGACTCGTTGCCCACGCTGTTGTCAATCGCTCATTCGGGGGCGGCATGTACGATCCTGCCTGCATCCGTGCTGGCGTCGCGCGATGTCACGAACCGGCCGAAAATGCAGCGTATCGTGCATCCTGAGATCCGGCGCCCGGTCAGCCTTTGCTGGTCGAACACGGCGCCTGTCGTTTCGGCGACGTTGGCGGTGCGGCGAATCATTGTCGAACTGATCACCGAGTTGGCCGAGAGTGGTGTCTGGACGGATATTGCATTGCGCGCGGCCGCGACCGATTTTCACTGAAACGACGACGGCAGTGTCGGTGGTCGCCAGGCGGGTTCAATACAACGCACACCAAAGTACGGAACGCGGACCGAGACCGCGTTGACGCGCCCCGATGGCAGTGCTGCAATCGATGCAGAACGCCTTTACCGCCACAGCTGCTCTCGACTCTTGCTGTAGCGAACCCGACGGCCCAATTTGCTTGCGCGCAGAAGCATGTTGCATGCCGCGGTGGCGTGCCGACTACCCCATTCCACATAGACCGTTTCGAACGCAGTGAGCAGCGTCGGATCAGGATCTCCGTGACTTTCGATTTCGTCCGCGCATGAACCACGCTGAACCCTCGATTCCGGGATCTTCGAACGATGCCGCCACGGCTGACCGCTGCGAAGTTCTCTCCACAATCATTCGACCTGGCGACACCGTGATGTGGGGTCAATCTCACGCCGAACCCGTAACGCTGATGCGCGCGCTCGTCGCCCAGCGCGACCACCTGAAGCGGATCCGCATCTTCCTCGGTATCGGCCTTGCCGACGTGCTTGCCCCCGAGCATGCCGACGCGTTTGACTTTCTCGCCTATTGCGGGAGCGGATCGAACCGAAAGCTAGCCCGCGCAGGCGTGCTCGACATTCTTCCCGTGCATTACTCACAGCTGCCCGGGTTGATCCGTGCCGGCGGGTTGCGGATAGATGTCGTGATGCTGCAAGTTTCGCCACCGGACGAACAGGGACGCTACAGCCTCGGTCTTGCTCGCGAGTATCTGGTCGAGGCGGTGAAGCACGCGCGCGCGATTGTCGCCGAGGTGCATCCGGACGTTCCGTGGACTCACGGTGGGCCGTATTTCCGCGCCGACGATATCGAATTGGTGGTGGCTTCCGACGCGGTGTTCCCCGAAGTTCCTGTGACAGAGCCTGGGCAGGTCGAGCAGGCAATCGGTCGGCATGTCGCATCGCTCGTCGAGGACGGCGCGACGCTGCAAACAGGCATCGGCTCGATTCCCGATGCAGTGATGGCGGAACTGCGGGGCAAACGCGACCTCGGCGTGCATTCGGGAAGTATCGGGGACGGGGTTGCAATGCTCTGCGAAGCAGGTGTCGTCACGAACGCGAAGAAGGCGATCGACACGGGGGTTATCATCGGTGGTGTCATCATCGGTTCTGCACGTGTGCGTCGCTTTGCGCATTGCAATCCCGCGCTCGAGTTGCGCGGTACCGAATACACGCATAACCCGGAGGTGCTTCGCCGGATCGACCGGTTCGTCGCGATCAATTCGGCAGTGGAGGTGGACCTGACCGGGCAGATCAACGCAGAGGTGGTTGGCGACACGTATGTTGGCGCCGTCGGCGGTGTCGGCGATTTCCTGCGTGCGGCACAGCTCAGCCATGGAGGCGTTCCTATCGTTGCGCTGCCGTCAACCGCGGGGCGGCATAGCCGGATCGTGACGCGATTGTCGGGGCCGGTCACGATACCGAGAAGTGACGCATGCGTGATTGTTACCGAATACGGGATTGCTGATTTGCGTGGCCTGTCGCTCGCCCAGCGTATTCCGAAGATGATTGCAGTCGCACACCCCGATCATCGCCAGCGTCTCGCACGAGAAGCCCATCCGGGTAGCTGAATGACGCGGCCAAGGGCGACGTGGCGGATTGAGTCGAACGCCGATAGCGATCAATGGAAGGAGAAACACACCATGCACAAGCTCATCGATCGCTTGTGGTTGGATGAACGGACTCCGGCAGACGTCGAAACGATCCATCATCTATCATCTTCGCGATTTACGTGCCGCGCATATTTACCGGACATCGGAATCCATCTCGGTATGCCGCGCAGCATGGTCGACGAGTGCAGCGCGGCACTGATAGATCGTCTCGCGGGATGTCACCACCACGCGCCATGGCTGCACATCGCGCCACGATGCAGAACATTTCGCGATGTCGATGGATTTCGCTCCACCCGGGCGGCCACAACGGACGTGATGCGGAGGGTCTGAACAGCGACGCGTTCGCTTCGCTCGATTTTTGCCGCATGTGGCAGTTCGACCTGCTGAGCAGATTTGGTGACAACCCGACAGTTCTATACAGGGCGGATGTGGCGAGCGAGGAACTGAGCTGCGGCCTTTCCGAAGACATCGTTGCGATCACCCGCCACCATGTGCCCGGCGTCAGCAACGTTGACGTACTCCGCATGGGGGCACAGTTTGAGGAACTCGTGCACACCGGCTTCGCTGACGATGTCGGAATTGCTGCCGCGCACCAGCAACGTCGGCAGCTTGAGCCTTCGTGCGCAGGCAGAATAGCGTGCGTGGCGTCGATCCAGATCACGAGGCCACGCGAGAAAATAAGGATCCCAATTCCAGCGATATCTTCCATCGCCGTCATGACGCAGGCTGCGGCCCACGTTGCTTGAAACGAACGCATTTTTCGGATGTCGGCGATATCGCCGGATCGCGTCGACGGCTTCGTCGGGAGATTCGAACCCATCCGGCCGTCGCATTAGCGACTGCAGACGTACGACACCGTGCGGTTCGACGCAAGGCGCAATGTTGACGAGCACCAGTGCGACTGCATCAAGAAAGCCTTCCCCGACTGCGAGCAAGCTCGTGCCACCTCCCAGGCCGGCGCCGACGAGCATCGGTCGTCGGCCATCGAAGATGGTCGCGACGCGTTCGAGATCGCGGACCATCGCGATCTGACTGTAGTTGCCAGTCGGCGACCAATCCGATTCACCATGGCCTCGTGCGTCAAAGGCAACGGCATGAAAGCCGGCCGCACCGAGCGCGCGGCCGATTCCGCTCCACGCATGGCGCGTTTGCCCGCTGCTGTGCAGCAAGATGACGGGCGTGCCGAGCGGGTTGCCCCACGATTCGCCGGCGAGCCGGAGACCGTCAGCACTCGTCCATGTGTGAGTCCTTCCCGTCGAGCACGAAGGGCGGGTTTCCTCTTTCATCGAAATCGTCATGATTGCACCGCTTCCGCATTACGTGACCATTCGCCACCGATTCGACACCGTGAGCAACCGATGCACTCGGATCCCGCGTTCTCGGCTTGGGATTCGGATAGATCGGTGTCGCCCATGGTGATCACTGAGCATCCCTATAAGTTCGACGCAGCGGGCAGTTGCGTCAATCTCGACACCCGTAACGTTCCGTACTGTGATGACGCTCGTGTCACTTTATCTGCTTCTGAACGAGTGCAATGACGGCGCCAGCCAGGGAAATGATCGCAATCACATAGAAGCAGTCTAGGACGCTCATGAAGCTCGCTTGATGAGCGACCATTTGGGCGAATTCTCCGAGGGCCAAACCTTCGGCCTGTGCGGAGCTCATGCCCCGCTCGACGAACTCGCGAGTCGTCGACTGCAGCGCGTTCTCAAAGATCGGGTTGTAAGGGGTCGCAAACTCGATCAGCCTGGTTTGATGGAGTGCGAGGCGATGCTGATCGAGGATAATGATGGATGCGGTCGAGAGCGAGTATGCGAGCTGCTTGACGATATTCTTCAGTCGGTAGCCGTGCGTAAACTCGTGATCGGGGAAGATCTGGAACGCCACGTTTCCGTTCGGCAGAGCGATGAACATCAACAGGAAGCCGCGTACGATCAACGGTGCCAGGAGCCATGGTACGCTCACATCGGGGGGGAGGTGGATAAACCACACGGCGATGAAGGTAGCCATCAAAAATCCTGGAACGATCAACAGTTTTTTGCGTGTAACGAACTTCGCGTATCGGAAATACATGAACGCCACGGTGATCGACGACAGGGATGTGAATCCGACGATTCGACCCGCATTCTCCACCGGGTATCCGAGCCCGCCTTCGAGCAATCGTGAAATCAGATAGCCGATTGCATTCGTGATGTAGTAGTAGAACGCGTAGAGAATGATGGCGATTCTGAAGGGGCCTTCTCGCAGTGCATTCAACCGAATGAGCGGTTTGGGGTGGTTCCATTGCTGCCAGGCAACCCAACCGAGCGCAAGCAGGCCCATCGCGGTAAGGAGCAACAGTATCGGCGACGTACTGAACAGCTCGAAGCGGATCTGCTGAGCGACGATCTGCAGCGCACCGAGGGCGAGTGCGAAAATCAGGTAGGGCCAGAGATGCGTATCGCTGCGCAGTGCCGGCTGGCGCTTGCCGATATGCGGGACGACCAGGAACGCAAATACGGCCAGTGCGAGTCCGGCGACTGTCGTGCAGAGAAAGAGCGCATGCCAGCCAAAGTTCGCAATGAGCACGCCACCGACCAGCGGAGCAAGAGCGCTCGCCAACAGGATGATCGTCAGGAACAGGCGCGTCGCTGGCGGGCGATTCTTGGGCGAGAAGCCAGTCTGCAGGAGAATCCGACACGTACCCAGCATCGGCCCTATGAAATAGGCCTGAAAGCCTCGTGCCATCGCCAGTTGAAATGATGTAACGCTGAGCGACGCCGCCAGCGAGCCGATCGCGAACATCATCAGGCAGCCACTGAGGTATCGGCGGAACCCGATTCGCTCGATCAGCCATTGCTGTTGAAGAATGCCCAGTACCGATGCGACAGCATACGCAGACGACGACCACACCAGTTCGTCCGGCGGCACGTTGATCCCACCGGCCACATAGCTACTGAAGAACGAGAAAGCTGTGTTGTCGAAGTAGTCGAGTCCGACCGACAACGCGACGGCCCAGGGAAAAAGGTCATTGCGAAGATGGCGGTACGTAAGCGACCGCGCACGGGAGAATGCCATGATCACGATTCTCCGTTTCCAGACCCGAACGAGGCAGAACGGCGCTCGCGAGCGGAAAGACGTTCACCTTCGAGGACTTCCGCGGGTGTGCCAGCGAGTCGTCGCCGCAAGTACTCGAGATCGTCGTTCAGCTCGTTGCTCCTGGCTGGAATCACAAGGCCGAGTTCCTCGTAATACTTCAGTGTGCGGGGCGTCACGGCCAGTTGCCGAGCGGCCTCGCGAATCGCGACGAGTTGTGAATTCCCGGCTTGCATCGATTGAACGAGGGGGAGGGCGGTTGCCCGCGCATACGGATTCACGCGGCGCGTTTGGGCGCTGCATGGAACGTCAACGTATGCGTACATGTTTGGCGAAAATGAAGCGCCGACATTCTGTCGGCGCATCGTTGAGTCGGACGGGCGTGTCGGGAGAGACACGGTCGATCCGCTACGCGAAATCAGAGAACCGCGTTACCAATCGACTCTGTTACCCGTGTCGATGAGCGAACCGCGCCGGAAAAGCCGGATCGTCAAGCCATGACGATGGTCTTCGATTCCATGAAGGCTGTCAGTCCTTCTACACCGCCTTCACGCCCGATGCCGGATTGCTTGAATCCGCCGAAGCCGATCGAGAAATCGGTGCGCGGGCCATTGTGACCGACCGTCCCCGAGCGGATCTGTCGTGCCACGTGCAGGGCACGGGCGCTATCGTTCGTGAAGACCGCTGCATTCAGTCCGAATGGGGTATCGTTCGCCATCTGTATCGCGCTGGCTTCGTCGTCGGCGGGAATGACGCTCAACACCGGCCCGAAGATCTCTTCCTGCGCGATCGTCGAACGATTGTCGACGTTGCCAAACACCGTCGGCTCGAAGAAGAACCCGCGCTGCAGTTCGGGTGGCCGTTTGCCGCCGGCTGCCAACGTTGCGCCTTCCGCGATGCCCTTCGCGACGAATCGCTCGACGGTCTCTCGCTGCCGCGCGCTCGCGAGCGGGCCGGAGGTCGTCTCTGGCGCGAAAGGATCGCCGACCACAATCTGTCTGGCGATGTTCGACAACGCTTCGACCATCGCGTTGTGTTTCGCACGAGGAACGATCACTCGCGTCAGGCTGTGGCAGATCTGCCCGGTGTTGTAGCCGAAATAGGATGGCCCGAGTATGTTTGCCGCAGCTTCGACATCGAAATCATCAAGAATGACGGCGGGAGATTTGCCGCCGAGTTCGAGCGTGACGCGCGCGACTCGATCACCGGCGATGGACGCGATCCGGCGACCCGCGCCCGTCGAACCCGTGAACGTGATCTTGTCGACGCCGGGATGGCGGACCAACTCCTCGGATACGTCCCGGTCAGCCGTCACAACATTGATCACACCAGGCGGCAAACCGATTTCTTCACAGATCTCGGCGAACACGTAGGCAGAGCAGGGTGCCTCCGGAGACGACTTGATCACCAGCGTGCAACCCGCGAGCAGTGCGGGTGCAGTCTTGTACGCCATCAACCCGGCAGGACCGTTCCACGGAATGATTTCCCCGACGACGCCGACCGGCTCGTAGACGCGATAGCCGAGATTGC
This sequence comes from Paraburkholderia dipogonis, assembly GCF_042680985.1. Classification (NCBI taxonomy): domain Bacteria; kingdom Pseudomonadati; phylum Pseudomonadota; class Betaproteobacteria; order Burkholderiales; family Burkholderiaceae; genus Paraburkholderia; species Paraburkholderia dipogonis. The sequence goes on from NZ_JBHUFR010000038.1 coordinate 32,533, forward strand.
CGGTAACCGACCGGTGTTCCTCGATGAACGGAAAGGTCGATGCCATTGCCGCATACTGGCGAAATGCGCCGCTGATGAACAGCCCGATTCGAGGCTGGGCGATCTTGTACACGATCCCGGTCTCGATCGACCAGATGCGCGCAAAATCGTCGTTCAGCGCCTCCAGCCGTTCGGCGAACTTCTCGAGATAAACCGCGCGTTCCTGCGGCGTCATTCGAGGCCACGGGCCATTGTCGAATGCGTCACGAGCCGCAGTGATTGCACGCTGCATGTCGGCGGACGCGGCTTTTGCCACGGTTGCCACGACTTCTTCCGTCGCGCAGTCGAGGACATCGAACGTTTCGGCGGTGGATGGTTCCACCCATTGTCCACCGATGTAGAACTCTCGAGGATGCTTGAGGTCGATCGTTCTCTTGGTCATCTGATTCTCCAGAGCCGTCATCGACGGCGCTTTCCAAATTCCGGACAGCACGGGTGTGCGTGCCGTCAAAATACGACGACGCCCTTGCCACTCGTTTGTTGGTTGAAGTGTGCGTAGGCTTCACCGGCTTGCTCGAGACGCCACTCTTCGGTAAAGAGCTTGTCTACTTCGACACCGCGATCGGCTATGAAGCGGGCACAGTCCTTCATGCCGACTTCAGAGAAGGTAAAGGAGCCAATCAGCGTCCTTTGCTTGCCGATCAGGTCCTTCATCGCATCGATGGTCAGGTTCCCGCCGACCGCAACGAGAACGACACGCCCCCATACTTTCGTGCTGCGAATCGCCTGTGCGCGTGGCAATTCGCCGCCGGCACATTCGACTGCACAGGACACGCCTTTTCCGCCAGTCAGCTTATGGATCTCCTCGACCGGGTCGACTTTGCTGGCGTCGATGCCATGCGTGACGCCGAATGCTTTCGAGCGCTCGACGCGACTCGGATTGATGTCGATGCCAATCACCTCGATACCCATTGCGGCGGCGAGTTGAGCCGTGGAGAGGCCGACAGGACCAAGGCCATAGACGGCAAGCGTGTCACGCGCGCTGATATCCAGACGCAACAGCGCGCCGTATGCCGTGCCGGTGCCGCACGCGATGGCCGCACCTCCCTTGAACGACACTTCCTGCGGCAGATGTACTAGGGACGATACCGGTACCTTCATGTAGTTCGCATGCCCGCCGTGACTTAGCACGCCGTAGATGCGCGCGCCGCGATCGCATAGTTGGGTCCAGCCTGTCCGGCAGTGGTCGCAGCAGCTGCAACCCGCGTAATGAAAGACCATGACCCGGTCGCCGACCCGAAACGTTGTGGGATCTACGCCCGGGCCGACCGCGGCCACGACGCCGCAAGGTTCATGACCGCCGATGACCTGTTCGGATTCCATCCGGCCGCGCATGCCGAGCATGCTCAACGACTCCGCCATACCGTGGCGGTAATAGTGAAGGTCGGTCCCGCACATGCCGGAAGCCTTCATTTCGATGACTGCTTCTCCGTATTCCGGAACAGGATCGTCGAAGTTGAGTACATCGACCTTGCAATTTCCCTGAAAGACTATGCCACGCATGAGAGTTCTCCGAATGCTGGTGCATAAGCCGGCGTGTGCGCTGCAGCTCTTGCGCGAGGCGTCAGTGTTCCGATACCGGCGCGGTGAGCTCAGGCACGACCCGTGGCACGATTAATGAATGGTCAGCCCGCCCGTCGGACTCAGCGTTGCACCTGTCAGGTAGGCCGACTCGTTCGATGCGAGGAACGCGACGACCTGACCGATATCCGTCGGCGCTGCAACGCCGAGCGGGCAGCCGGCGACGACCTTTTCGTATTGTTTGCGGTGCTGTTCCGATACCTTGCTATCGGCACCGAACACGGCTTCCCACGACGGGCTGTCGCGCACGACCGTCACGCAAACACAGTTGACCCGGATCTTGTCGCGCGCCAGTTCCTTGGCGATGACTTTGCTTGCGCGAATCAGGCCGCCGGCAAATGTCGAGACGGCCGTTTGACCCGGAGTGGGCACCCGGCCGCCTTCCGACGTCACGAAGATCACGCTGCCACCGCCACGAGGGCGCATGTACGGCAACGCAGCTTGCACCGGAAAGAGCTTGGCGGCCGTATTCTCGGCAACCAGCGCCGCAACACGTGCGAGATCGATCTCGGCGAATGCGCCACGAACCTTGGGAGACCGCGCCTCGTCATCATTGCCGCCGGCATTGGCGACGACGATGTCGATGCCGCCGTGGCGGCGGGCAGTCTCCGCGGCCAACGCGTCCATATCGGCTTTCGATCGCACGTCACCGGACAGAAAATCTGCAATGCCCCCGGCCAGCCGGAGCTCGGCAAGGACCGCCTCTGCCTTTGCTGCGTTTCGCCCACTGATCACGACCGTTGCGCCGCGCGATGCGAGCTGCAATGCGATGCCTTTGCCAATCCCGCCTGTGCCACCGGTGACGATGGCTACTTTCCCTTCAAGACTGCTCATCGAAATTGCCTTCAAATCATGGAGAAGTTCGCTCGAGCTCGCCTGTCGGTCGGGTACGCACGACATTGCGAATCGTGCGAATCCGACTGGCGGATCGAGAATGCCTGGCGGCGAGAGGCAAATGAGCTCTTCCGCGCACCGTATATCTGCTTGGGCAATAGTAGGTACGGAGACGGGGTATTTCGAGTGACGTTTTTCGAATGAGGAGTTGCTTATTTTCGAATCTGACCTTCGTCGCACCGTGACATGGCAGGTGACTGCCTGACTGGCCCATCGATCGGGATGTGGCAACCGAGATGCTCGTGACCTGCAGTGCGATGTCCTTGTTCGCGAAACTGCAACTCCGCTTTCGCGAATCTGCATTTGAACGAGGGGGCGGACGCACCTATGATTGACCGTGCTGGTCGGCTCCGGTCGTCAACTAGCAAGCCCGGCAAATTGCCGACGCGCATGGCACAACGCTTTCCGAGGCAGACAGTGTCTCGGACACAAGAGGCGGGGTAGCGATACGAAATCCCGCAAAAAAATCGGAGACAAACTTGCAACGCTGCAAAGGCCAGGGCCCGTTGGCGGGTCTCAAGGTGGTCGAGGTCGGCGGCATCGGGCCGCTGCCGTTCTGTGCAATGCTGCTCGCCGATCTCGGCGCCGACGTATTGCGAATCGACCGTATCGTGCCGTCGGACAGCGGTGTTTCGCTGGAAAGCCGGTTCGACCTGTTGCGCCGTAGCCGCCGCTCGATCGCGATGGATCTGAAGAATGAGGCGGCTATCGAGGCGATCCTGCGTCTCGTCGAGGGAGCAGACGCTGTCATCGAGGGTTTTCGTCCCGGAGTCGCGGAGCGGCTTGGCGTTGGCCCTGACGACTGTCTCGCAGTCAATCCGAAGGTCGTCTACGGCCGGATGACGGGATGGGGGCAAGACGGCCCCCTCGCAGACGCACCCGGCCACGATCTCAACTACATTGGGTTGACCGGGGCACTCCATTCCATCGGCTCCGAAAACGGCCCCCCGGTGCCACCGCTCAATCTCGTCGGAGATTTTGGTGGCGGGTCGCTTTATCTTGCACTGGGGGTCGTCAGTGCAATGCTCGAGGCCCGGAGCTCTGGACAGGGGCAGGTGGTCGACGCGGCAATGGTCGACGGCTCCGCGTCGCTGATGACACTGATATACGGCATGCATGCCGGCAACGCATGGATCGACCGGCGGGGCTCGAATCGGCTGGATTCAGGCGCGCCCTGGTATCAGGTCTATGAAACGTGCGATGGCCGCTACGTATCGCTCGCATCCAACGAACCACGCTTCTACCGCGAGACGCTGACCCTGCTCGGCGTGGCCGATGAAGTGCTTCCGAAACAGCACGACACGGACGGATGGCCGCTGCTGCGTGCACGCTTTGCCGAGATATTCAGGCAGAAGACCCGGGACGAGTGGTGCGACCTCGCGGCCGGGACCAATGTGTGCATCGCGCCGGTACTGTCTTTGACGGAAGCACCGCGGCATCCGCACAACGTCGCCCGAGCAACGTTCCATGAGGTGGCCGGCGTAGTACAGCCCGGCCCGGCACCGCGCTTCAGCCGCACGCCAGGCGCCATCCAGCGGCCCCCTGCCCGGATCGGGGAGCATACGGACGAAGCGTTGCTCGACTGGGGGTTTGCCCAACATGAGATTGATGCGCTGCGCAATCGAGATGCGATTCGGTGAGCGCGCGTGCGGGATTCTAAAGATGATCGAAAAGGAGATGTGATGGAGGAGGCAATTCATGATTCGCGTGTCGGAACGAAGATCGGTGCCGATCGACCGCTGGCCGGCATTCGGGTACTCACCGTCGAAAACTTCATCGCGGCGCCTTTTGCTTCGATGTGGCTGGCGGATGCCGGCGCGGAAGTCGTCAAGATCGAGACGCGCGAAGGCGGTGATTTTTCCCGCAGCACCAATCCGGTCAAACCGGGCGCGGACGGAAAGCCGAGCGGCCTCGCTTTTCTGCGGGCGAATCGAAACAAGAAGAGTGTCACACTCGATCTCAAACACCCGGAAGGCCGGCGCATCTTCACCGAACTCGCCGCGCAAGCCGATGTCGTGATCGAGAATCTGCGGCCGAACGTCATGGATCGGATGGGACTCGGTTATGCGGACCTGAGCAAGATCAATCAGCGTTTGATCTACGGCGCTATTTCCGGGTTCGGACACGACGATATACTGCCCAGTCCGTACGGCGACTTCCCGGCGTTCGATATCGTGGGACAGGCGATGAGCGGGCTGATGTATCGTCCCGAGCGGAGCGACGACCGCCCAACCTATCTGGGATTCTCGCTCGCCGATATCGAGTGCGGGATTCTGGCGCTCTACGGCGTCGTGCTTGCACTCTTGCATCGGCAGACGACGGGCAAGGGCAAAAAAATCGATATCTCGATGTACGATGCCTCGTTGATCCTGAACGAAATCTCCGTCGCGATGTATTCCGCAACGAAGCGGACGTCGCCTCCCGGTGTGCACGCGGTCACTGCGCCGTTCGGAACCTATCGTGCGAAAGACGGGTATATCGTCATTGCGGTACTGGGCGAACACATCTGGAAGCGGTTCGCGGAAGTGATCGGCCGCCCGAATCTGCCGGACGACCCGAGATTTGCCGACGGCATGTTGCGCAAGCAGCATCTGGACGATCTGAATGTCGAGATCGACGCTTGGCTGGCGGATCGGTCACGCGAAACGGCGCTGGCCGAGCTCCGCGCGGGCGGCGTGCCTTGCGCCAACGTGAACGACGTGCCGGACCTGTTCGAATGTCCGCACGTTGCTGCACGAAGGATGCTCATGACGCTCGATGACCCGGTATGGGGTCCCATTCAGGTGGCGGGAAATCCGGTCAAGATGTCGGATGTTCCGGAACCGGAAGCAAAGACGCCGCCGCGCCTGGGCGAGCACAACACGAATGTCTTGCACGAGTGGTTGGGCATGGACGACGATGAAATCGGGAAATTGCGGGAAATGAACGTGATCTGAACCCGGCGAACCGATGGCGCGTGCCCGCCTCGCGCCAATCGTCTCATGCCCCGCATGACGTCGAGGCGGCCCAAGCTTCTCGACTGCCCTTGGGATATGACCGATATCGCCGCGGTTGTCCCGGTCGCCCCTTCTTCGACTCCCAATTGACGCCCGATCACCCCCGGCTTAGTCTCTATGGCTCAATTCAGCAATCCAGCCGAGCGAGAAGACCGAGGAGAGGACATGGCCGGGCTCAGTCTCCACAATCTGACGAGACGCGTCGACCTTTTCACGTTGAGGTTGTTTCTCACCGTCGTGGAAGAGCAGCAGATGCGTCGCGCAGCGGTGAGGGAGAACATCGCGCCGTCAGCTGCGACGAGGCGAATCCAGGATCTCGAAGAGATTGCCGGTATTGACCTATTCGAGCGACTGCCAACCGGCATGGTGCCGAGCGCCGCCGGCGAAGTGCTGGCTCGTCACGTGCGTTTGCTGTTCGATAATCTCGACGTGATGCGTCGGGAGGTAGCCGAGTTCACCGAGGGCGTGCGCGGTCATATCTTTATCAGTTCCACCAGCACGATCATCGTCCAGTTTCTGGCTCGGGAGATCGCCGAGTTCACACGGGACTTTCCCTTCGTCGATATCGAGTTGCAAGAGGATGCAAATACCAACGTGGTCGGTGCCGTCGTGGCCGGCAAGGCCGATGTGGCGATGTTCTATGCAACCGACGACATCGACAGGGATGCGCTCGAGATCATCGAGTATCGTACCGATCGTCTCGTTGCCGTTGTGCCGAAAGGGCACAGCCTGGGAGAGCGCGCCAGCGTAAAGACAGGGGATCTCCTCGAGCAGAACGTGATTGGCATCTCAGCGACAACTTCGATGATGACCCAGCTGCGAAATGCAGCCGCCGCGCTGGGACGCGAGTTGAATGTGAAGTTCCGGGTCAGCACGATCGAGGCAGCTCGTAGCCTGGTCAAGGCAGGCCTGGGCGTGATGATTCAGCCCGAGAGCATGCTGCCGGTCGAGGACCTCAACAAGGTGACGCTGGTGGCGCTGGACGAACCATGGGCATTGCGCCGGCTCTGCATTGGAACAAGGCGCGGCGATTCGCTGACAGCAGCAACGAGGGCGTTCGTTGCACGGTTCACTGACCGCTAGCTGCGGTATCAATGACATGCGGCTCCGACATTCGTGCGGCGCGGCGCGCTGCATCGACTACGTGGAGTTCCGATGGTCGACAGACGTGAGAGCGTCGAGCGAGTCGCGCATGCGCATGCTTTTCGTTTGTGCGATGCCGCTTCCCGAGTTGCCCTGCAATATCCCCCACACCGCTGAATAAAGCGTTCCCTTCAATACGGCCGTTCCATCGAGACAACGTCTTCCCGACCGTTGACAAGACGATTCGTGCTGCTTCCAGCCGAGTGGAGAAGCCTGAATTTGTCCACGGGTGCGTTGCCGTAAACCTGGCACGCCTCGCGTGCACGGCATTTCTGATCGCACGAAAGGTAATTCGAATCCGCCGAAGCGCCGCTTCGAAATCCGTCACTTGGTCGATAAATTTCGCATCCCTATAGTGGGCGAGGAGATAAAGAACCCGGTCGTCAACGGGAATTCGTGAGTAAAAAGGAGACAACGTGAACGCTTCTTCCATTCGGACTCGCAGCAGCTTGTTCGTAGTCGTCTTGTGCTTTCTAACGATCGCTGTCGACGGCTACGATCTCATCGTCTACGGCGCAACGGTGTCGTCCCTGTTCGCGGAGCCCGGATGGGGCTTGAGCACATCGGGGGCGGGAATGATCGGGAGCTGGACACTGGCCGGGCTGATGCTGGGCCTGTTCGGTGCCGGTTCCTTGTCCGATCGCATCGGCCGTCGGAAACTGATCATGGCCGGCGTGCTGTGGTTTTCCATCGGATCGCTGCTCTGCGCGGCGGCCCATTCTCCGACGCAACTGGGTTTCGCACGTTTCATCACGGGTGTCGGGTTGGGGAGTGTGGTGCCGTCGTCGGTGGCACTGACAATCGAGTACGCACCGAGAAATCGCCGGCAGCTGTATAGCGCAATCGCCCTGACGGGCTATGCGATTGGTGGCGTAGTGTGTGCGCTGCTGGCCATGTCGCTGTTGCAGAGTCACGGCTGGCGAGTGCTCTATGCCGCCGGCGCGTTGTACGTTGTCATCCTTCCCATCATGTACTTTTTCCTGCCGGAGTCGGTCAATTTTCTCGTCGACAGCAATCGAATGGACGAAGCGCGAGAACTGGCGACCCGCTATTCGATCGACTTCGATCGTGTCCTGGCCGATAACGCCAACCAACGTCAGCTTCAATCCGTCTCAGGCGAACGGCGCGGCTTCAAGCTTGTGATGTCGTCAGACTGGCGATCCGCGGTGCTGCTGTTCGCGGTTGTGTGTTTCTGCGGGCAGATTGTTGTCTACGGAATGAATGTCTGGCTTCCCACGTTGATGCGGAAGGCTGGGTATCCGCTCGGCTCATCGCTGCAGTTTCTTCTGGTGATGCAATTCGGTGCTGCCGCGGGCAATCTGTTTGGTGCCTGGTTGGCCGATCGTTTTGGATCCCGAAAGATACTCATCGCCCTTTTTTCCGTTTGCGCAATTTCGTTGCTGGTCATGAGCCAGAAACCGGATTACATCTGGTTAATGCTTGCCGTGTTCGGTGCAGGGCTGGGGTCGATCGGATCGACAACGCTCGGCTACGGCTACATCGCTACGTACTTCCCCGCATCCTGCCGAGGCTCGGCCATCGGCACAGCCCAAGGTCTGGGGCGGATCGGCTCGGTGCTGGGACCGATGATCGGTGGATGGGTCGTCGGGTCGACCCTGGGACATCAGTGGAATTTCTACGTGTTCGCGATTCCGTCCGTGATTGCCGCCATCATGGTGACCCAGATTCCCAAAACGAGGCGTGTGGACGTGACGTATGCGAAGGCATGACCCGACGTTGTCGTCTCGACGCGAGGCGGTGCACGGTAGCTTTAGCGCACGCTGTCGACTGCAGGTTCGACGACAAATGCGTGCTTGTTAGCGTACCGAAGCCGGACTGATCGCGACCGTGCCCGACGATTCCAAAAAAGGAACGTCGGGCACGTTTCAGTTGGGTCGGGCGGCGACCTCGCTCGGTCAAACCTGCCCGATCATTGAAGCAGAACGACCGACGCGAAGTAGTCGGTAACCGTCTTCGCCATTTCCGAATCGCCGCTTCGAAAATGACCAGTTGGATTGCTCCGGACGTGGCCCTAACCTGAAGGTCATGACGATCAGGGCCGATGCAGGAGCAGACGCCACACAACAGGAGCGAAGACAAATGGCAAACTTTATCGACGAATCGCAAACGATGTGGCTCGACACCGTGAACAAGTTCATGGACAACGAGATTACCGTCGAATACGTGCGCAAGTGCGACATGAATCGCGACTACCCGTACGAAGCGTACGAAAAGATCGCGAAACAAGGCTGGCTCGGGATCCTGATTCCGGAAGCCGAGGGCGGCTCGGGTGGCGACATTTTCGATTACTCGCTGATGGCTGAAGGTCTTGGCAAGTTCGGCTTTGACTTCGCGTGCTCGGTGCTCGTGCCGACGTTTACCGCGATGAACATCACCAAGTTCGGCACGCCGGCTCAGAAAGCGAAGTACGTGCAGCCCTTCATCGACGGAAAGATCCGCTTTTCGGTGTCGATTTCCGAGCCCGACGCAGGTTCCGATGCAGCGAACACGAAGACGCGCGCACGCCGCGACAGCAACGGCGACTGGATCGTCAGCGGCCAGAAGCTGTGGTGCAGCGGCGCGGCGGCGAAAGACACCGTGATCGCGATGCTGGTTCGCACGAGCACCGACGACAAGCACAAAGGCCTGTCCGTGCTGCTGATTCCGAACGATACGCCGGGCATGGTCATCAACCGCCTTCCGACGCTGTCACGTCACGCGACCGGTACGACTGAGATCTTCCTCGACGAAGTGCGTGTACCGGGCGATGCGCTGCTGGGCGAGGAAGGGCAGGGCTGGAAGATCATCACCGAACACCTCGAACTCGAGCGCTGCGCGGTGGCCGCAGCTTATACGGGTAATGCACAGCAGGCAGTGACGACGGCGACGCGCTACGCGCACGAGCGTATCCAGTTCGACCATCAACTGTACGACTTCCAGGTGATTCGCCACCTGCTCGCCGACTGCCAGACGAAGGTCGACGCGGCGCGTCTGCTCTGTTATCGCGCGGCGCGGATGGCGGCGGACCACGTGCCGTGCAGCCGTGAAGTATCGATGGCGAAGCTCTACGGGTCCGAGACGCTGAAGGAGTGTGCGCTCGCAGGCATGCAGATCCTGGGTGGCTATGCAAATCTGCCGGAAGCCGACATGGAGCGCTATCTGCGCGAAAGCATTCAATCGACGATCGGCGGCGGCACGTCGCAGATCCAGCGCACGATCATTGCGAAATCGATGCGCCAGTAACGTCGTATCGCTTCACATGAACGGAGCGCGCGGGCAGGCCCGCGCGCCGTTACCCCGAATTCGACAGGAGACACTGTAATGAGCGTTATCAACAACAGCATCAACATTCCGCTCGACGAGCTGGAGGTGGGCACCAAATTTCGTTCGCCTGGCCGTACCGTGACTGAGAGCGATGTTGTGATGTTCTGCATGTTCACGGGCAACTGGATCGAGATTCATTCGAACAAGGAATACGCGGAGAGAACGCGCTGGGGTGAGCGCATCGTGCAGGGCATGCTGACCTTCTCGCTGATCTCCGGCCTGCTGCAGTTCGGTCCCGCGATCCAGGCGAACTACGGCGTCGACAAGATGCGCTTCCTGAATCCGGTAAAGATCGGCGATACGGTCTACGCGAGCGCTGAAGTCATCGCCAAGAAGGAAAAGGACGACAAGTTCGGCGTTGGCACGATGCTGATTCAGGCGTACAACCAGCGCGGCGAAGTCGTGCAGCGCAGCGAATGGAGCCTGCTGATGCTGCGCAAGCGCGCGGATCTCGAGGCGCTGATCGCCGAAGCCCAACCCGAGTTCAAGGTCTGAGGAGCGCGGCCATGACTCCTCGTCCGGTTGCGGTGATCGTCGGCATGGGTGACGCCTATGCGTCGCGTGCGAATCGCAAGGACCCGCTGCAGTTGGCCGCCGAGGCAACGCTCAACGCGCTTGCCGACGCGGGCATCCGCAAGGACCAAGTCGATGCGGTATTCACGGGACGCTCGCCGTGGGCCGACAAGCGTTCGCAGTGGAGCAACATCTTCATCTCGCACATGCAGATGCCAGTGACGCTCACGAGCGAGCTGACGATGCATGGCGCCGGCCTGACGTCGACACTCGCGATCGCATCGCAGATGATCGCGGCCGGCCGCGCGGAATACGTGCTGTGTCTGCAAAGCGATGCGACCGAGCTGTTCGTCGACGCAGTGGCGATGGGCGCGGAAGCCGACGCGGACCCTCAGTTCGAAATCCCGTACGGCCCGACGATTCCGGCGCTCTATGCACAGGCGGCGCAGCGCTACTTTCACGAGTTCGGCATCACCGAGGACGACCTCGCTGATGTCGCGATCGCGAATCAGCGTTGGGGGCGCCATCATCCGCACGCGGCGAAGGCGAAGTTCGGCGAGATCGATCGCGCGGCGGTGCTGTCGTCGCCGTATGTGGCGACGCCTCTGCGACGCTGGATGTGTTCGACGTGGGGGGGCGGCACGGGCGGCGCGCTGGTCGTGACATCGCCTGAAAACGCGCGCCACGCGCGTGATCCGGTGTACCTGCTCGGCTACGGATCGGCCACGACGCACGAATATCTGACCGATCGCATGAACATGCGTCAATGCAGGTTCGATAGTCTCGGCGCATTTCCGAACCTGACGACCACTGCAACTGCCGAGGCGGCACGACAAGCCTATGCGATGTCGGGCCTGAGTCCCTCCGACATCGACATGGCACAGATCTCCGTGAACTTCGCGCACATGGGGCCGATCGTGATGGAGGATCTCGGTTTCGCGAAGAAGGGGCGCGGCATCGACCTCTATCGAGAAGGCCGTACGAGCGTCGACGGCGATCTGCCGACCGACACGAACGGCGGTTGGCTGTCGTTTGGTCAGCCTGGCATTTCATGCAACATGGACAGCATCGTCGAAGCCGTTCGCCAGTTGCGCGGTGAGCCGCTTGGACTGGCGCCATCGCGCCGCCCGAAGACCGCGCTCGTGCAAGGCGCCGGAGGGATGCTCGCCGCGGGTGCGGTTCTGCTCCTGTCGTCCGAGACCTGATACCCGATCGAGAGGATCCCATGACGGAAACCCATTTGCCGAATACCTGGCCGCAACCGTACCGGTTGCTCGATGCGCAGCCTTACTGGGACGCGTTGGCCGACGAGAAGCTGACGTTCCAGCGCTGTACTGCGTGCCGCGAATCGGTATGGCCGGCTCACTCGTTTTGCACGCACTGTGGTGCGAAGTCGCTGGGCTGGACGCAGTCGTCCGGCCGCGGCGAAATCTATTCATACAGCACTATCACGCGCGGGCCGACGCCGGTCTGGGCCGGCATCGTTCCGTACACCGTCGGCTTCATTCGCATGGACGAGGGCTATTTCCTGTTCTCGCAGATTGACGAAGCGCCGGAAGCGATACGGATTGGCCAGCGTGTCGAAGTCCGGTTCGTGCAGCGTGGCGAACAGAAGTTGCCGGTATTCGTGTTGTCGAAACAATAACGCTAACTGCGTGATCAGGTATCGCGCGTTGGCACATGGTCGAGTCCGTATCGATGTGGACCCGGCCGATGCCGCGATGACCTGATCGAGACATTGAAGTGGAGGAGCGACATGTTACGAGATCTACCGCTTTCGAACGTGGTGGTGGTTGAATTGAGCGACAGCGCGTCCGCGCCGTTCAGCGGGAAAATACTCGCGTCGCTCGGGGCCGAAGTATGGAAGGTCGAACGGGCGACAGGCGATTCTGCGCGCGGGTGGGGCCCAAGCATGTGGAAAGGCAGCGGCGCGGCCTATCACGCATTGAATCGCGGCAAGCGCAATATCTGCATCGACATCAAGGACAAGGAACAACTGGCGACGTTGCATCGGTTGATTGCCGAGCGTGCCGACGTATTCATTCACAATCTGCGGCCCGGGGCGGCCGCGAATTATGGGCTCGACGCAAACAGCCTGCGGATTACGAAGCCCGAGCTGATTTGCTGCGAGATCGGTGCATTCGGCCATGTCGGACCGATGAATACGCTTCCCGGTTACGACCCGCTGATGCAGGCGTTTTCCGGGGTCATGAGCATCACGGGCGAAGAAGGTCAAGCACCGGTGCGAGCGGGGGTGTCGATCGTCGATTTCGGTGCGGGCATGTGGGCTGCCATGGGCATTCTGGCTGCGCTGTACCGACGTCAGATGAAGCACTGCGGGGCGACCGTGAATGCCTCTCTGCTGGAGACTGCGCTTGCGTGGATGTCCGTCGGCATCGCGAATTACAACGCAGACGGCGAACCGGGTGGTCGGCATGGGTCGGGGGTCGCGTTTATCGTGCCGCACCGTGCGTTTGCGACTGCGGATGGTTTCCTCATCGTGAGCTGCGCGAACGATCCGCTCTTTGCGCGATTGTGTGCCGCGCTCGACCATCCGGAATGGTCGACGGACGAGCGGTTCGCGACGAACGCGGGGCGTCTGAAGAATCGCGCTGAGATCGACCGCCTTATCGGCGATCGGTTGTCGACGGGGACGCGGGAGTTCTGGACGGAACGGTTGCAGTCCGCCGGAATTCCGGTTGCACCGATTCAAACGACCGCGGAAGTTTTGGCCCACGAGCAGACGCAGGCGCTTGGCATCATCGAGAAGCCGTCGGACGATGAGATCGGTATCGTTGGCCTGCCGCTTTCGTTCGACGGCAAGCGTTCCCCGCCGCTGCATCTGGCGAAGGATACCGGCGCCGACAATTCGCTCCTCGACAGTCTTCTGAAGGTCAGTCCTTAACCGTTTTACCCGAAGTAGACGACGATGCAGCAAGGCGGATGCCGTTCCGTTTGAGTCGTCAAGCGACGATCGATGATCCCGCCAGCCACGCAATTTGCGTCAGGCTGGCGGGGTCATTTATTGGCGTACCGGGCAGATGACGTTGGTGTACGATCAGGGTTAACGTCAGTCGACGAGGAAGCACACTTCGCTGCCGACACAGACACGGAACAGCATCGACGCGTTATCGTGGTGAGGCGTTTGAGAGCGGAAGTGCACGCCGTGTGACATGACGCCTAACAAGGTCATGAAGACGTGCACGCGAGGAGACATGAGTACATTCAACCGATTGCACCTGATTCGTCAGGTCGATTTGTTTACGCTGAAGCTGTTCGTGTCAGCGGTTGAGGAGCAGCAGATCGGCCTGGCCGCGATCCGGGAGAATATCGCCGCGTCCACTGCAACCAAGCGTATTCAGGATCTCGAAGATATTGCCGGCGTAAAACTTCTCGAACGTGGCCCGAAAGGCGTCTCGCCCAGCCCGGCCGGTGCGGTACTACTGCGCTATATCCGCAAGATTTTCGATGATCTGGACGATATGCGATCCGAGATCACGTCCTTTACCGACGGCATGCAGGGCGAGCTGACAATTGCGTCCGCTCGGTCGATCATCGTCCCGTTTCTTTCGCGCGAAGTAGGCGAGTTCTGTCGGGAATACCCGCTTGTCGACCTCGTGATGCAGGAGCTCGAGAATGCCGAAATCGTGCAGGCCGTTGTCCGAGGCGAAGCCGATATTGGCGTGTTCGCTGCCGCACACGAGCTGGACCTAGGCGGCGTCGATGTAACGCCATACCGGGAAGACAGGTTGATTGCCGTCGTCCCGAAGGGGCATCGCTTGAGCGAGCAGGCAAGCGTGACCTTCAAGGATCTCCTTTCCGAGAATGTTATCGCCGTCACGGCGATGCTTGGCGCGGTACGTGCGGCCACGCGGCGACTGGGCGAAGAGTTCAAGCCGCGCTACAGCGTCAGGAGCGCTGGCGTCGCAGTAAGTCTGGTGCAGGCCGGACTGGGCGTCACCATTCAACCGGAATGCCTTGTCAGTCATGAACTGTTTAGCCGGGTTGCCGTGCTGGAATTGGCCGAACCATGGGCGTTGCGACGCATTCATATCGCCACTGCGCGCGGTCGAGACCAGAATCCGATTGTTCGTGCGCTGATCAAGCAACTGCTGGACCGACCTCGCGACTGAGTGGTCGCTTCGGCGCTGGATGGCCACGCTTTCATACTTTCGACACGAAAATCACAACGACAGACAAGGGAAAGCTCCGATGCAGCCCATTGTGCTTGGCAGGTTGGAGATTCAGAAGGTAGTCGAAATGGAAACGAGTTTTCCGATCGACGTGCTGTTCCCGGGCGTAACTGCAGGCGACCTTTCCCGCCTGAAGGGGGTACTGGGACGATGTGCTTTCGCTCGATCCGACTCAAGCACGGTGTGGTCTGAGCATTCGCAGTTACCTTGTGCGTTTCGGAGGAAAGACGATCCTGATCGACAGTTGCAACGGGAACGACAAGGATCGCTCGACCGAAACCTTCCATCGGCTGAATACGCCTTGGCTCGACAGGCTCCGGAAACTCGATATTGCTCCGGAAGATGTCGACATGGTCATGTGTACGCACCTGCACGTTGATCATGTCGGCTGGAACACACGCCTCGACAACGGGCGCTGGGTGCCGACTTTCCCGAATGCGCGCTATGTCATGAACAGGCGCGATGTCGACCATCTCAGCGCACCGGGCACCCATGCGATGATTCGTGAACTGTGGCTCGATTCCGTCTTACCAGTGATCGATGTCGGGCAGGCGGATATCGTCGAGGGAGACGAAGTCATTTTCGGCAAGGCCGGTGACGGCATGTGGCTCCGGCCGGCGTACGGCCACTCGCCTGGAAGCTGCATGATCTAGGCTTGCTGCGGCGGTTCGCCGGCGACTTGGTACATCATCCGGTTCAACTGATCCGTCCGGATCTTCATTTTGCGTACGACTGGAACGGCGATCTTGCGGAACAGGTTCGCATCGCGGTGCTCGAGGAAATTGCAGGCACCGATACGATGCTCTTTCCTGCCCACTTCAGATATGGATCGGGCGAGCATGTCGAGCGGGATGGCGACAAGTATCGTTTTCGCTTCACCCAGGTCTGACGAGACGCCGCCACGAGTCGGTCCATCAGGTGATGCCGACGCCCCATTTAAGCGTACCGGTGTACGACGTCAGACGAAGGCGGGTTTAACGCCGTCGGTTCCCGGTTTGTTGACGCCGACATTGGCGCGCACCAGCTTGTCGGGATGTTCGACCAACTCGGTTACCAATGCAGCCACGCTTTTGCGAGAAACTTCGGTTCCCTTGAACGGTTGATTTCGTGCAGTGACCTCATAGGCCACTTCATCCTTGTCCTGAAGCCAAGCCGCACGGAGGATGGTGTATTCCGAGTCGGATGCTTCGATCAGATCGGCAGACCTGCGATAGGGCGGCAGATATTGCCCGATCTCCCGACGGTTCCACTCGCCGAATTCGCCCGGTACTTCTTCGTAAATGCCGAGAGAGTTGATGAAGATCAGCCGTTTGACATTCTTGGCTTTCATGGCTGCCAGAATATGTTCGGTCTGAGTGTCCACGTCGCCAGCCAGGTTGGCGTAGACGATATCTTGTCCTTCCATGATCCGCGGCAGGAGTTTCTTGTCTAGTACGTCGCCGATAACGACGCTCGCGTTGGTGGGCTCGTTGCCGGCCAGCTTTTTGGGATCGCGTATTAGGAGGGTCTGTTTGACGTCCTTTTTCTCGCCCAGCATCTGTACGACCCAGCGCGCAATCTGTCCGCTGGCGCCGAGGATCAATACCTTGGTCATGATGTTTATTCCGGATTCAGAAAGTAGGCTTCGCGCGAGAACGTAGGAGCATGTTCGATGAGCGTGACAGATCCTGCGTATGCGCGGCAGCGCGGTTACGGGCGCCTCACGCATGGAACGTGGGCAGCCACACCAGGAAGCCTCGTGTTGGCTCCCTGGCGCGAGAAGTTGCCGTAGCGATCGCGGCGATGGGGATTACAGGTTTTCTTTGTAGAAGGGGACCAGCTTGGCCAATGCCTTGCTGACCGGCTCGGGCTTGTCGTACAGGTCGTAGTGCGACCAGCCTTCGACAACCACCAGTTCCTTCTTTTTCGAAGCCGCGCGACCGATGATTTCGCAGCCGTCGCGGTATGCACCGAAAGCACCGACCTTGTCGCCTACCACTACCATCAGCGGCTGGGTGAGCAGGGTTTCACACAGGTGGAACGCGTCCCAGCCCACGGCGGCGGCCTGGTGGGAAAACAGCGAGCGGTTGACACCGTTCGGCGCACGGCCGCGATCCGAACGGTAGTATTCGGTTGCACCATACAAGTCGACTTCCGTGAGACCGGCTTCCTTGGCAGCCTCGGGCGACGGCGGCAACAGATCGTCCACCCGCAGGGCGGCGCCGCGTGCTTCCGCCGTACGTTGTTTGGCCATAGCTTCAAGTGCGGCAATGGGGTTGTAGTTGCTGAAGCCTTCACGCATCAGGCGACCATAGTTGGCGCCCGTGACCGTGCCGACCGCTTTGATGCGACGCTCGGTCATGGCTGCATTGATCGAATAGCCGCCGCCACCGCAGATGCCCAGCACGCCGATACGCTCTTCGTCGACGTACGGAAGCGTCACGAGGTAGTCACAGACAACGCGAAAATCTTGGACGCGCAACGTTGGATCTTCGATGTAACGGGGTTCGCCGCCGCTATCCCCCTGAAAGCTGGCGTCGAATGCAATGACGACGAAACCTTCCTTGGCCAGAGCCTCGCCGTACACGTTCCCCGAGGTTTGCTCTTTGCAACTGCCGATCGGATGCGCGCTGATGATGGCGGGATATTTCTTATCTTCGTCGAAATTCTGCGGGTAGTGGATGTCGGCTGCGATGTCCCAATACACATTCTTGATCTTGACGCTTTTCATAACAGCTCCTTTTAGGGGGAGGGGTAAGTTCGCTAGGCCGAATCGTTGGTAGCCACGCGGCAACGACTCGAATATAGAGAGCCGATTGGAATTCCGTAAGATCGCAATCTGGACTACAGTGGTATCTTCAAATTGACAATCGCACCTGCATGGATCCCTCATTGCTCCCGTCTCTCGCGTGGTTTGCCCACGTCGCACATCATCGTAGCTTCACGAAAGCGGCTGCGGAAATGGGCGTTTCTCGAGCGAATCTTTCGCAGAATGTGAAGGCGCTCGAGCGCCGGCTGAATGTCAAGCTGTTGTATCGAACGACGCGCGACATGTCGCTGACTGAGGAGGGGCAGCGGCTCTACGAAGTGTGGTACCCCGCTCTGGTCGCAGTCGAGCGCACCGTCGACGCGTTACACGAGGCGCGTGACGAGCCTTCGGGGTTGATTCGTGTGAATACTTCGCGCGTCGCAGCGAAGACG
The DNA here is from genome assembly GCF_042680985.1 of Paraburkholderia dipogonis. NCBI lineage: Bacteria > Pseudomonadati > Pseudomonadota > Betaproteobacteria > Burkholderiales > Burkholderiaceae > Paraburkholderia > Paraburkholderia dipogonis. Next base: position 50,396 of record NZ_JBHUFR010000038.1, read on the forward strand.
CTGATAGAGCCACACTTCGAGGAGTTCAGTACCCGCTTTCCGAGACTGGGTCTTGAGTTGGTGATGGATGATGGCCTTGCCAACATCGTGGCCGACGGGTGTGACGTTGGCATTCGGATCGGTGAGAGCCTCGCTCAACACATGGTTGCCGTGCCCATTACTCCGAATTTGGAGATGGCAGTGGTCGGCACGCCGGCCTACTTCAAACGCTACGGCAAGCCAGTGACGCCGACCGATCTCGCGCAGCACAATTGCTTGCGCTTCCGGCAAGTGAGTGGGGCAATTCATCCTTGGGAATTTACGTCGCCACAAGAGTCGGGCCACAGTTTCGTGGTTGAGCCGCGGGGAAGCATTACCACCAATGACGACGACGGTATGATCCGCGCTGCGTTACAGGGTGTCGGACTCATCCAGCACATCGACATTGCCGTGCAGCAACATTTGGCTTCGGGGGCGCTTGTGCGTGTGTTGCAGGAGTGGTGCAAGCCCTTTGCGGGCTTTTATGTCTACGCACCGACCCGTGCACAGATGCCGGCCAAGGTCAGGGCGCTCATCGATTTCCTCGTGGAGAAGCGCGAGGCGATTGCCGCCTCGCGCGCTTTCTAGTCTGCGGGGCCGAGCAACGTTCGAGGCCGGCGAATTTTTAAGTTGGGACGTGTTGCTTCTATAGGCCCGCTCCCGTCAAGTGGTTCAACGACAGCAAGGGCTTTGGCTTCATCACGCCGCGACAGCGGTGGCGGCGATCTGTTCGCTCAATTCTCTATATGTGCGAAAAGCCGCAGTGCCGCATCTGTCGCTAAAGACAGGGCTTAAGGGTCTATTATCTATTCCGCAAAAAATGGGCGGTCTCTCAGGTCGAGCCTTCCTCGGGTTAGCCGCAGCGATGATTGACCTTGGCCAACATCACGCAACGTCAACCAACTTCCTCTCCGCGCTCCTCCGCAAGCAATCGGCGATAGTGCGGCAGCGCCGTGAACAAAAGCCACATGGCCAGTGCCGCCGCAATCGTGCAGACGAATCCGATCGAATTGCCGACCATCTTCGGATTGCCGAACACGCGATCCGTGACGAACGCAATCAACGTCGGACCGAGTCCAAACCCGATCAATTGGGCGAAGAACGAGTAGAGCGCTCCGACAATACCGCGCATGCGACTGGGTGCGACGAGCTGCAGTGCAGCGGCCATGCAGGCAGTAGGCAGAGTGAAGAAAAAGACCGTGCCTGCGGCCGCGGCCAGTGTGCCGGTGGCGCCCGGCGCAAACGGAATGCTCGCACAGCAGAGCAGCATCGGTATCATCGCGAACGCGGCAGTTCGCAGGGGGGCATCTTCATAGCCACGCTTTTCGAACCGGCGAACGACCCATGGTCCGACCAGCACGCCGACGACGCCGGAGCCAACCACCAGTGCGCCAAAGCGGAATCCGACGAGCGCTGCCGGCATGCCGTGTGAACGGATCAGATACGTCGGCAGCCATGCGGGCATACCGAGTACAACGATCGCGAGCATGCCGACACCGAACAACATGCGCGCGTAGAACCCGCGCCGCTCCCAAATAAACGCGGCTGATTCTCGGGTCGAGTACTGACGCTCATCCGCGCTGCCGCTGACGACTTTGCTGCGCACCGGCTCGCGCATTGTCAGCAATACCAGCAATGCGAACAGAATGCCTGGCAGCCCGATCAGAACAAATGCGAGCTGCCAGGTTTCGAACTCAGCGAGCAACGGAAACTGCTGGTGGACGTCGCGCGCGAACGAGATGACGAGGCCGCCGGCGACGAGTGAGAGTCCCCCGCCTAGCATTGGGCCGAGGATGAAGATGCTCATCGCGCGCGGCATTTGCTTCGCCGAAAAGCAGTCGGCGATCATCGACAGTGCAATCGGAAACACGCACGCTTCGCTGGCACCGACGCCGAAGCGCGCGAGGAATAGCCCTTGAAATGTCGTGGCCTTGCCGCACAGGGCGGTGAAGATGCACCACAAACAGATGCCGACCAGCAGGATGTTGCGTCGATTGGTCACGTCGACGAGCCGGCCGAAAAGTGGCGACGCGATCAGATACGCGGAAATGAACGCGATGCCCTGGACTAGGCTGAGTTGCGTGTCGGAAATGGCGAGCGAATGCCGGATCGGGTCGACGAGCAGGTTGAGAATCTGGCGATCAATGTAAGCGAGCGAATACGCCAGCGTGAGAATGATCAGGATGTACCACGACCGAAGGCTGTCATGCCCGGTCTGGACGGAGGTTCGTCCCGCTAGTGCGTCGCTTAGGCCGCCGACGGGCGGGGATTCATTCATGGCATTCCTCATCATTCCTCCAATACGATCGTTCAGCTGCTGCGGGATATTTTCGGCAAATACGAAAGACACGACATTCGAGGCGACAGCTTCGCATCGATCAAGCGCATCGAGCGCTCATCGCCGCTCAATCGAAGCGGCCGGCGGCGATACCTGTGAGTGTTTTTATCAAACTATTGTTAGGTAGTTTGGCGAGATCGGAAGTGATGTGCTATGGGTGTTATCCATTAAGCGCGACCTGCATGATCCGGACGCCGCGCGGGCGTCTGGGTTTGACCGGATGGAGTCGTCTTTTTCGAATCGATCTACCATTCGTTAGATGAGCGGGTCGGCCGGGATGACAGCCGGATCGACGGTGACGCTGCGCCTGTTTGCTGACCGGGAAGGTACCTCGAAGTACGGAATAAAGGCCATGAAACGACGAGACAAGCTTGCCGGTCGAGATCATCCCTGATCGGGCCAACGGTTGTCGGTTTTCGTGCATCGCATTGCCGTCCACCCACTCGCGTTCGGGAAGGCAGGCGGCATCCGTCGGACGCGTGTCTAGGCCGTCGTCTTCGCGTCTTGAACCAGCATGTCGGCAGCCTTCTCGCCAATCATGATGGTGGCGGCATTGGTCGCGCCCGAGATCGGCGATGGCATGACGGACGCGTCGGCCACACGTAATCCCTGCACGCCGCGAACGCGCAGTCGCGCATCGACCACGGCCATCGGATCGCTGTCGGGCCCCATGCGCGCGGTGCCGTTGTGGTGATAGACGGTGCCGCCGCGCTGGCGCGCGAACGCGAGGATCTCGTCGTCGGTGCGCACCTCGTTGCCGGGGAACATTTCGTCGACGTAGTACGGCGCGAACGGCCTGGCCTGCAGCACGGTGCGCGCCATCTTTACCACCGCCACCATGGCGCGCTGGTCCGACTCGTCGGTCAGGTAGTTGGGCTGCACCTCGGGCAGTTCGTCGATGTTGGCGGAGCGTGCCTTGACCCAACCCCGACTGTCGGGGCGCTGCTTGTGGCCGCCGAGCGTCATACCCGGATAATGATCCAGCAGGCCGGGCAGTCCCTCCTGATAGCTGCCCGGCGTGAACGAAACTTGCAGGTCGGGCCGAGACAACGCAGGTTCGGAGCGGAAGAAAAAACGCATCGGCACGGGGCCCATGCTCAGGATGCTGGGCCGTCCGAGGAAGTACTTTGCGATCTCCCTGACTAGCGGCAAGCCGCGTCCGCGCTCGTTGATGGTGGCGATGTCCTTGACCTTGACGGCCACACGAAGGTTGAAGTGATCGACCAGGTTGGCGCCGACGCCGGGAAGGTCGACCCGCGTCTGCACGCCGATCGCGCGCAGATGCGCGCTGTCGCCGATGCCCGAGATTTGCAGAAGGCGAGGCGTGTTCAGCGCGCCTGCCGCCACGATGACCTCGCGGTTGGCGCGCACTTCGTGCTCGGGTGCGCTGGCGCCGCCCGCCCGGTAACGCACGCCCGTGGCGCGGCGACCGTCCAGCAGCACGCGGGTGGCAGGGCTGCCGGTACGCAGCGTCACGCGGCCGTTCTTGATGGCCGGATGCAGGTAAGCCCTGGCGGCGCTTCTGCGTCGCGGCGCACGACCGCGCGTGTCGATCATAAAATGCCACGGGCCAACACCGTCCTGCGCTTCGGCGTTCGAGTCGGCGATATAGGGGTAGCCCAGGCTCTCGACTGCTTCGATGAACAGGTCGCACAAGGGGGCGGGCAAGATGGGGTCGGTAATGATCAGCGGCCCGCTGCGGCCACGATAGCGGTCATCGCCGGGTCCGATCCGCGTTTCCGCCTTTTTAAAAAACGGCAGTACGTCGTCGTAGCCCCAACCCGGATTGCCCAGCGCAGCCCAGTTGTCGAAGTCGGCGTGCTGACCGCGGTTGTACACCATCCCGTTGATCGAACCCGAGCCGCCGACGACCTTGCCCTGCGTCAACTCGATGGTGCGTCCGTCCGTGCCAGCGATGGGGCCACTGCGAAAGCGCCACACCAGCTTGTCGTTGAACAGGTTCTTGATGTACCCGGCCGGGATGTGAATGAAGGGATTGGTATCGGGCGGGCCGGCTTCGAGCACGCACACAGTATGGCCGGCTTCGGCCAGGCGGGCGGCCACCACGCTGCCGCCACTGCCAGCGCCGACGACCACATAATCGAACGTTTCGCTCATGGTTCAGGCATCCAGATTGAAGTTGAGGGTCTTCAGTTCGGTGAACGCCTCGATCGTCGACCAGCCGCCCTCGCGCCCCACGCCCGAGCGTTTCATGCCGCCGAAAGGCGCATTCGGAATGCTGGCGAAGCCGTTGACGCCGATCGAGCCGCTCTTCACCGCGCGTGCCACGCGGAAGGCGCGGCTCACGTCCGTGGTGTAGATGCAGCCGGCCAGGCCGTACTCGCTGTCGTTGGCGATGCGGATGGCTTCCTCCTCAGTGTCGAACGGAATCACCGACAGCACGGGGCCGAAGATTTCATCCTGGGCGATCTTCATGTCGTTGCGCACGTCGGCGAAGAGCGCGGGCTCGACCCAGTTGCCGTTGCCTAAATCGCCGCCCGGCAAACGACCGCCGGCCAATAGCGTCGCACCTTGCTGCTGACCACTTTCGACGTATTCGAGCACGCGCGCCTGGTGACGCCGGGAAATCATCGGCGCTGACGTGGTGGCGGCGTCGAACGGATCGCCGAACCGCACTTTGCGGAGTTGTGCCTGCGCGTGGTGCAGGAACTCGTCCATGATTGAGCGATGCACGACCGCGCGTGAAGGCGTGGTACAGACCTGTCCCGACAAAAAGGTGGAGCACAGCCCCATCAGCGCTTGCGCGGCAGTATGGACACTGCGCGTGTCGGGAAAGACCAGCGCCGCGCTCTTGCCGCCCAGCTCCAGTGACAGACGTTTCATGGTCGGTGCGCTGGCGACCGTGATCTTTTCGCCGATGACAGGGCTGCCGGTAAAGCTCACCTTGTCGACGCCGGCGTGCGAGGTCAGCGCGGCCCCGGTTTCGGTGCCGCCGGTCACAAGGTTGAACACGCCAGGCGGCAAGTCGCTCTCGGCAAGGATCTGCGCAAGCCTGCTCACGGCCAGGTTGGTGAGTTCCGACGGCTTGACGATTACGGTACAGCCGCAGGCCAGCGCCGGCGCCACTTTCATCGCGAACGTCATCACCGGGCCGTTGTACGGCAATACGGCCGCGACCACGCCGACGGGGTCGCGGAATGTCATGTACTGCATGTTCGACGCGCTGGAGAAGATCGGCAGCGTCTCGCCGTTGATCTTGTCGATCCACCCCAGGAAGTGATCGAAGATGTCGGCGGCCGCCTTGGCGGAAACGCGCGAGTTGCGGCTGAAGGCGTAGGGAATGCCGTTGTCGAGCGTTTGTAGCTGGGCGATCTCCTCCTCGGCCGCGTACAGGCGTTCGACAATAGGCTGCAACAGGCGCTTGCGGTCCTGCGCGCGCAGGTGCGGCCAGGGGCCTTCGTCGAACGCCCTGCGTGCCGCAGCCACGGCGAGATTCACACCGCGCGGGCCCGCCTCGGCGAAGCTGGTCATGACCTCGTTCGTATTGGGGTTGAGCTGGTCGAAACGCGCATCAGACCAGTCCAGCCATTGGCCATCGATGAACAGGCGTCCGGGGCGGACGTTTAACCGGTCGAGTGTAGAGACGAGACTGAGCATGGGTTGGAAAAAAATGGGCGTTACTTGTGAACGCCGGTGAACATGTAGTCGCCTTTCGGATCGCGGGTAATTAACCCAAACGACGGTGAACAGAAATGCGTGCAGGTGAACAGCGTGGCGCTGCCGTCGAGGCGCGACAGCAACGCGTGTCGCGTGGCCGACGACTGTGCGTTGTCGTAGTCCAGAACCTGTGCCATGTCCGGTTTGGCGACCTGTACCGGGTGATGCATCGCGTCGCCGCCGATGATGAATTTCTCGGTGCCGGCGTCGACCTCGATGGCAATGTGGCCGATGGTGTGTCCCGGCGCGGAGAACACCGAGATTCCGTCGCCCAGGTCGGTGTCGCGGTCGATGAAGTTCGCGAGACCTTCATCGACGACAGGCTTGACGGACTCCTGGAACGACATGTCCTGCGCCTCGTACATCGCGTCCTTCGGGTTGCCCTTTTGCGCGAATTCGTACTCCTTCTTGCCGAAGTAGTATTTCGCGTTGGGGAAACTGGGCAGCCACCGGCCGTCCTGCCTGTAGGTGTTCCAGCCAACGTGGTCGAAATGCAGGTGCGTGCACAGCACGTCGGTGACCGCGTGGCGATCGATTCCCGCCTGCTCCAGCGTGGTCAGAAATTCGAGTTGCAGTTCGGCGAACGCGTCGAAGCCGGCAGTGTGCTTGTCGTTCCCGACGCAGGTGTCCACCACCAGCATGCGCGCGCCTATCCTGATGATGAAACACTGGCTGACGGCGCGCATGCTGTGATCATCGTTCACGTAGGGAGGCTTCATCCACGGAATGGTCTTCATCACGTCGGGCGTGGCGTCGGGCAGCAGCGTTTCCAGAATCCGGCTGATGTCCATTTCGACGATCTGCACGATTTCCGCATGGCCGATCCGCGAGCGGATGGTGTGCAGCAACGACATGGTGTGTCTCCCCGGAGATGGGTTTGGCGGACGGCCTAGCTCAAAGAGTGTTCTCGCAGATCAAGCGCCGGCCGCACTAGAAAAATGTGTCGTGCTTGTCTGGGCACGAATATTCGATTGCATCACAGCGCACGTCTTTGCCGAGCCGTTTGCCTCATATTGTTTCGTACTTCGGAAGGGGCGGCTGTGATGCGCTCGTCGTCGCTACCGGCGACAACGCCGGCATCGCGTTCATTTCCAACTTTCGGAACAACTCGCGTGTCGCATTGCGAATACCGACGGGGCGCGCGTTTAATGTGGGCAGGGGCGGACGTGCTGGCATATCGCAAACCGGTGCAGGTCGATCCAGACGATAAGGAGACGGTATGAGCAACGAAGTAGTTTTGTCCGGTATCGCCTCGGACGAGACCCGAACGGCGCCGGTTCGCCGATGCGCGGCGCCTCGCGTCGGAGATGTCGCGGTCGCATCGGGGGCCTGCACGGGTCCGTTCGTGCCGGACTGCATTTCATAGTAACGGCCCATGACGAACTCGCTCCTTATCGACGATTCGATGTCCGGCGTTCGCGTTGTCACGCTGAATCGCCCCGAACGGATGAACGCGCTCGACGGCCCGACGCTCGCGGCACTGAACGATGCCGTGCGGACGGCCGCCGATCCCGCGCTCGAAATTCGCGTAATCGTGATTCGCGGCAGCGGACGCGCATTCTGCGCCGGCAATGACCTGAAATGGCTCGCAAGCGGCGTGCTCTCGAATCCCGCCGCGCACATGGAGCACCAGGACCTGATGCAGGACACGTTCTCGTCGATGGAGGGCGCGCGGCAGATCGTGATCGCGTCTGTCAACGGCCATGCGCTGGCCGGCGGCTTCGAACTGGCACTGGCATGTGACATTGTGGTGGCTGACGAGAACGCGGAACTCGGCGATGCGCATCTGCAGCGCAATCTGCTGCCGAGCGGCGGCAGCTCGCAGCGGTTGCCCAGGAAGATCGGATTCGCTCGCGCGATGTACTACCTCATCACTGGACGGCGCATGACAGGACGCGACGCCGAGCGTATGGGACTAGTGTCGCTGGCGGTGAGCAGCGACGAACTCGACTCGGTGACGATGCAGCTCGCCGCCGAGATCGGTCGAATCGATGCCGATGCGCTTGCGGCAATGAAGCAGATGGCACGTCGCGCGCTGGAGATGCCACTGAACGACGGGCTGTCGATGGAGCGGTGGATGCAATACCGTTACCGCATCGAATCGCCGTCGCTGGTTGCATCAGTGCTCGATTTTGCGCAGCGCGATAAGAGTTGAGCGGCGGCGCATTGCGCCACGCCGTCTCTCATGCTCGATTGGTCCGTGACTTGCGGAGCTTTAATGCGGATGATCTGACCTCGTGCTTTGCCATGTCGCGGGCGAGATGTTCGCGTTTCTCGACAAGGAAATCCATCAGCGCGCGCACCTTCGCAGGCATCTGTTCGCGCGACGGCGTGTACAGGTAGTATCCAGGAAATGGCTTACACCACGCGTCGAGTACACGCACCAGTGTGCCGGCGGTCAGATGCTCGCGCAGTGCGATGTCCTGGTGCTGAATCAGGCCGATACCTTGCAGTGCAGCGCGAATCATGCCGTCGTCGTCGTTCGTGACCACACTGCCCTGCGGTTCGACCTCGAAGGCGTGGCCTTCGATTTCGGACGACGTGAACTCCCAACGATAGATTGCACCGCTCGTCGTGTGGCGATAGCACAGGCAGTTGTGCCCGATCAGGTCGGCAGGCGTGGCGGGTTTACCGTGGCGCGCGAAATAGTCTGGCGAGCCGACCACGGCCATTTCTAGCATCGGCGTGATCGGCACGGCAACCATGTGTTCCGCAAGGCTTTCGCCGAGGCGGATACCCGCGTCGTATCCGTCGGCGATGATGTTCGACAGCCCGTCGTCCATCACGAGTTCCACCCGTAGAAGCGGGTAGCGTTCCATGAATTCACCCAAATGCGGCTCGATCAGCTTTCTCGCGGCGACCCGCGACGTGTTGACACGTAGCAGCCCCGACGGCTCGTGCCGGACTTCGTGCAGGCTGCGGACCGCCTGATCGATCGAACCGAACGCCGGCCGCAGCGTGTCGAACAATCGTTGCCCATCCTCGGTCAGCGACATGTCGCGAGTCGTCCGGTAGAGAAGCTTCACGTTTAACTGCCGCTCGAGCGCCTTGAGGTTTTGCGACAGCGCCGCGCGTGATACCCCCATCTCGGCGGCTGCACGGGTGAAGCTGAGATGATGAGCGATATGCACAAACCATGCGAGTGAAGGGAGCTGAGAAGGGTCCATAAGTCGTATTGTTAAGTGGGTCTTACGACAATAGTCTAAATTGTATTTTCCGGTATTCAGTGAAGTTGCGGCGTTCACTCTGCGACGACCCAGAGCGGCGACCGGAGCGTCGGCGCTGTCGACGTCGGCTCGGCGTTCCGTAATGGGCAGAAAAATCGGCTGAAATTGAACAGCGAGATTCTGAGCCTCAACGCCGGTTCGCGAGCGCGCAGGGTTAGGCCTCTCGATGTAGTGCACGTGACGAATCTGTTCGTGCCGAGGCGCAGGAAAGACCCGCCGAGTGAGGAACGAAATGAGGAGGGGGACCGCTCGCGCACATCGTCACTGGCCCGACGATGTGCGCTGGGTTGGTCAGACGATTCTCCGCGATCTCAGATCGGCGACCGTTTGAGCATCCAGACCAATGCCCGCCAGGATTTCATCCGTGTGCTCACCCGTCAGCGGCGGCCGGGTCCGGATTTCCGGAGGCGTGCGCGACAGTGAAACCGGCGTGGCGAAGATGGGTACCTTCTTCGGCGCGCCGGGATAGTCCATCCATCTGATCACGTCGGCAGCCTTGATGGTCTCGTCCTCCAGCGCCTGGCGTGGTGAGTTGACAGGGCTGGCCGGGATGCGCGCCTTTTCGAGCGCGTTCAGCGCTTCGGCCAGTGTCTTGTCCGCACACCATTTGCTCATGAGATCGCTCAGGAACTCGCCATTTTCACCACGCAGCGTATCGTCGGCGAAACGCGGATCGTCGAGTAGCTCCGGCCGGTCCACGAGCTGCGTCCAGCGCTTGAACATCGGCCTGCCAATGACCTGGGTGATGAACCATCCATCCGTGGCCTTGAAGATGTCGGAAGGCGCGTAGCCAGACGCGCGGTTCAGCGTGGCCTGGCGATCCAGGCCAAGCAATGCTTCTTCGATCAATGCACCGCTGGCCAGGTTGAGACCCGTGCACAGCAGCGAGGCGCTGACTTCCTGACCCAAGCCGCTGCGCTGGCGTTCGTAGAGCGCCAGCATGACGCCGAGCGCACAGGAAAAGGCCGTGGCGAAGTCCACCACAGGCACCATGGCCTTTTGCGGTCGATCCGGCGTGCCCGCAATGTACACGGCGCCGCTCAGGGCCTGACCTACGCCGTCGAAACCCACGCGGTCGCGCACGGCCTCGCTGTTTCCAAAAGCATTGGAGGCGACGAGGATGATGTCAGGCTTTATTTCCCGCAGGCTTTCGTAATCCAGCCCCAGGCTCTTGAGCGTGCGCGGCGGCATGTTGGCGATCACTACATCGACATCGGCGACCAGCTTGCGCGCGATATCGCGTCCCTCGGGACTGTCGAGATCGAGCGTCATGGAGCGCTTGTTGCGGTTGACCTGCAGAAACAGTGCGCCTTCGCCTTGTTCGGTTACGGGCACGATGAAGCGGTCTTCGCCCCCGCCGATGCGGTCGATGCGGATGACGTCGGCACCGTAGTCAGCCAGCAGGGCAGAGCAGAACGGCCCGGCAATGAAGCGTCCGAAGTCGAGAACCTTGATGCCTTCGAGTACTTTCATGTTTCGTTCACCATATTAGGCAGAGGTCGCAGCCGCGCGCACTTCGTCAAGCGCGGCGGGATTGTCCAACGACGACAGATCGCCCGGTGGCTGCCCGCAGTACACGCTGCGGATCACGCGCCGCATGATCTTGGAGCTGCGTGTCTTCGGCAGTTGCGCGACTACATGCACGTGGCCCGGCCGGAAAGGGCGGCCCAGGCGCTTGTCGACGTGTCCCGAGACGATGACCTCGAGATCGGCGCCTGCGATGCTCGCGTCGGGCCTGGCCACGACGAATACAACGAGCTTCTGGCCTTTGTCGGCATCGGCCACGCCGATTGCAGCCGCCTCGACAACGTCGGGCAATTCCAGCACGACTTCTTCGACCTCGGCTGGCCCCAGGCGCTTGCCGGCGACCTTGAGCGTATCGTCGGAGCGGCCCATCATGAAGTAGTTGCCGTCAGGCGTGCGCAATGCCAGGTCACCATGCACCCAGACGCCCGGGATGGTCTGCCAGTAGGTTTCCAGATAGCGCTCGTCGTCCCGCCAGAATGAATGCGTCATGCCCACGAAGGGCGCACGGATGGCCAGTTCGCCCACCTCGCCAGTCACGCTCTGGCCATCGGCATTGACCACGTCCGCGGCGACGCCGGGAGACACGGTGTTGAAGCCGCTCGGTGGAATCGGACGGATCGGGACGCTCGCGAGCAGCGCGCCTGACGCCTCGGTACCACCCGTGTAGTTGATGACGGGAGCGGTGCCGTCGCCGAACCGATGCAGGAACCAGTTGAAATGCTCGTGCGCGATGCCTTCGCCTGCCGTAATCAGTAACCGTACGGTCGAACGATCGCCAGCAAGCGCCAGTTCTTCGTGGCTGGCCATCCCGCGGATCAGCGTGGGGGCCGAGCCGAAGTGTGTGACCCGGTGACGTTCCACCACGCGCGACATGCGCGACCAGTCGGGGTAATCGGGGGCGCCGTCATAGCACACCAGCGTCGCACCGCGCAGCAGCGCACAGCCCAGTACCAACGTGCCGGCGATCCAGCCCATGTCGGCGGGCCAGCAATAGACGTCGCCAGGATGCACGTCGAAGTGAATCAGCGAGTCGTGCGCGATCTTGATAGGGAAACTGCCGTGCGTATGCACCACACCCTTGGGCTTGCCCGTGGTGCCCGAGGTGTAGATCACCATGAAAGGCGTGTCGGGGGTGACGGACACGGGGGCGTTGCCCTGGCCCTCTGCCGCAGTCGCGGTTTTCTGCCAGTCCAGGTCGCGCGTATCCTGCGCGATGTCGTTGTCACCGCGCTTCCAGATCACATGTTCGACCAGTGGCAACTGGCGCCACGCGTCGCGCAGTGCGCCTTGCACGTCGACACGCTTGGTGCGGCGCGAGAAGCCGGTGGAGGCGATGACCATGCGTGCTTCGGCGGCCGAGAGGCGGGCCACGATGGCATCCACGCCGAAGCCGCTGAACAACGGCACAACCAGTGCACCGAGGTGCACGATGGCCAGCAGCGAGATAGTCGCCTCAACGCCGTTTTCCATCAGCAGGCCGATTCTGTCGCCCTGTTTGACACCGTACTGTGCGAGCCCGGCAGCGAAATCGTGTACGCGCTGCTCCAGTTCCGCATAGGTCAGCGTGCTGACGCTGCCGTCCTCACGTTCGGCCACCACGGCTTTCTGCTGCGCCGTGGCAGGATGCCGGGCCCACGCGTAGATGGTGTTGACCCAGTTGAGCTTGCCCCCGGGGAACCAGCTCGGAAACTGCGGGCCGTGCTGCAGGTTCACGTAGCCGGTCGGCGGCTCGTCCCATGCGATCGCGCATTCACGCATCACGATATTCCAGTATCGCTCGGGCTCTGCGATCGACACGCGCATCAGCTCGTCATACGACGGCACATCCAGCGCGCGCATCAGCTTCACGATGCCGGCGTTCTGCAGTTCGCGCTGGCCAGGTTGCCACGCGTCACCGGATTCATGGGTGCTCATGTTTGTCTCCTGCCTTATATGTCTCATGCGGCGCGTTCGAAAATCATCGCGATGCCCTGGCCGCCGCCTATGCACATCGTCTCGAGTCCGTAGCGGGCCTTGCGGCGCTGCATTTCATGCAGAAGCGTACTCATGATGCGTACGCCGGTCGCGCCAACGGGGTGGCCCAGCGAGATACCCGAGCCGTTCACGTTGAGCTTGTCGGCCAGCGCATCCATGGAGCTGCCCCAGCCCTTGACGCAGGCCAGCGCCTGGCACGCGAAGGCTTCGTTGAGTTCGATCAGGTCCATCTGGTCGAACTTCAGGCCGGTTCGTGCCAGCAGTTTTTGCACGGCCGGCACGGGGCCGATCCCCATACGCGCGGGGTCGCAGCCGGCGGCAGCCCAGCCGACAAGCCAGCCCATCGGCGTGAGACCCAGTTCGTCGAGCTTATCCTCGGCCACGATAAGGCAGGCGGCGGCGGCATCGTTCTGCTGGCAGGCATTGCCGGCAGTGACGACTCCATCTTTCGTGATGGTGCGCAGCCGGGCCAGGCTCTCCGGCGTCGTTTCGCCTCGCACGCCTTCATCCTGCTTGACGAGCAGCGCATCGCCCTTGCGCTGCGGGACGGACACAGGAACGATCTCGGCGTCGAAATAGCCGGCTTGCTGCGCGGCGGCGGCGAGCTGGTGGCTGCGCGCGGCGAAGCGATCGGAGGCGTCGCGCGTGATGTCGTACTCGCGCGCCAGCGTCTCGGCGGTTTCGATCATGCCACTGATGCGGCCGAAGCGGCTTTCCGGCTGCGAACGCTCACGGCCCCGGTCGAGCCGGTCGTGCATCGTGACCGAACCCGCACGCTTGCCCCAGCGCATGTCGGTGGTATAGAACTCGACGTTGCTCATGCTTTCGACGCCGCCTGCCATCACCACGTCAGCAGCGCCGGTCTGCACCATCATCGCTGCTGTGGCCAGCGCCTGGACGCCGCCGCCGCAACGGCGGTCCAGCTGCATGCCGGCCACTTCAACGGGGAAGCCTGCCTGCAGCGCCACCCAGCGCCCGGTGCACGGGGTCTCGCCGCTCGCATAGCTCTGCGCGAACACGACGTCGTCGATGCGCGCGGGATCGAGTCCGGTACGGTCCACAATGGCTCGCGCGACGGTGGCGCCGAGTTCCTCGACGGGAACGCCTTTCAACGTTCCACCGAACGCGCCCACTGGGGTGCGCAGCGGGGAGACGATGGCTGCTCGTTTCATTTCGAATGCCTCTTGAATGTCATCAATATTCTGCCGCCATCGCTCGCCTGTTACGAGCTGGCAGCTATCGCCCATTTTTTGCCGCCACCAGGTCAGCCGTAGCGCCCGCCGGTGACGTGCAGCACTTCGCCGCTGATAAAGCCGGCGCGCTCACTGGCCAGGAAGGCCACCGCGTCGGCAATGTCTTCCGGACGACCGACACGTTTGATCGGTTGGGCAGCCACTGCGCGCTCCTTGATCGTTTCGTAGGTCGGGAGCGCCTGCACCATTTCTGTTTCCATGAAGCCGGGCGCCACGCAGTTCGAGGTGACGCCGTATCGGCCTTCCTCCATCGACAGCGCCTTGGCCATGCCGATGAGGCCGGCCTTCGCTGCGGAGTAGTTGGCCTGCGTGGGGTTGCCCAGATGCGCGCGCGAGCTGATGTTGATCAGCCGGCCCCAGCCTTGTTCGATGAAGTGCGGCATGACAGCCCGGGCGGCGAGGAATGCGCCCTTGAGCATCACGGTCATGACGAAATCCCAGTCGTCTTCGCTCATCTTCACCAGGTACTTGTCGCGCGGCGCGCCGGCGTTGTTCACCAGAATGTGTACGCCGCCGAAGTGTGCGACCGTTTCGTCGACAAGCCGCTGCACGTCGGCTTCCCGGGTGATGTCGCCCACGATGCAATGCGCTGCCAGGCCGTCATCCTGCAATCCCTTGGCCGTGGTTTGCGCCAGTTCGGCGTTGATATCGGTGATGACGACGCTGGCACCTTCCTGCGCGAGCCGGCGCGCGGTGGCGGCGCCCAAACCGCGAGCCGAGCCGGTAACGATGGCAACTTTGCCGGTCAAACCCAGATCCATTTGTGTCTCCTGAATAATTGCGATCAGCGCAGATCGACCCGCGCATTAGTCAAAACCACCACGTTGCGCTCCACGGCCGTGACGCGCAGTGAAACCGTGCCGTCACGTACCCACATCTCGGTACTCAACGTGTCGCCGGGCCATGCCGGCGCGGTGAATCTCACGCGCATGCCCGCAAAGCGCGTGTCGTCGTAGGCCAGTACGGTTCTCAGGACCGCATGCGCGGCCACACCCATCAAGGCCATGCCGTGCAGAATCGGGCGAGGAAATCCCGCTGCCGTGGCGACAGCGGGATCTGCATGCAACGGATTCAGGTCACCGCTCAAGCGATAGATCAGTGCCAGTTGCGCCGGCGTAGTCAGCTCGCACACATGGTCCGGCGCTCCATCCGGCATCGCGTGAGGTGTCGGCAATGCTTCGGCGCTGCCGCCTTTACCGAAACCGCCGTCGGCACGCAACAAGCTCAGTTGCACGACGGTGGCGAGTAGCCGGCCTGTTTCGGCATCGGTGATGTCACGCGTCTGCTGGAGAAACGCACCTTTGTTCTCTCCTTTGTCCCACAGCCCGGTGATGCGTGTCGTGCCCTTGACGCGGCCGCTAGCCGGCAATGGCGCATGAATCCTGATTTCCTGCTCGGCGTGCAGAATCTTTTGCCAGGTGATACCTGTGTCGGGCTCACGTGCCCAGAAACCCGGGTAGGCGAGCACGTTCGCCATGGTTGGCAGCGCTCGCAACGACTGGCCCTCCTTGCCTTCGTAGACGTACCGCAATTGCCCCGCATCGAGCGGATTGGTTCCGAGACCCAGGCCAAGCGCGTAAAGCTGGGTATCGCGCAGCGAGTACACATGCTCAATGGGCGGAAAGCGACGGGATAGCAAACGATCGGGTTGGAGCGACATGGCGTACGTGGCAGCAGTTGATTCGAGTTCATACGATGGAGCTGCGCCGATTGCGGGTCAACGGATCAAGGGACTTTGTTCCGTACCTTGGTAGATGCCTTCGCCGCCTGTGTCGTCGGCATCAATACCAGCCTTGCCCAAACGATTTCAATCTACGGAACATTTTCGGCAAAGCGATTGTTTAGTGCTGGCCGTCGGCGCAGCATCTCGTCGTTTTCTCCACCTTTTCAGGCGTACCGACATGATTCGCGATCAAGAAACGCTCAACGGCCTGCTCGATTCCATCGCCCGATTCGTGCGCGAGCGGCTCGTGCCGAACGAGGAGCTGGTTGCCGAAACCGACGAAATTCCCGACGAAATCGTCGCCGACATGAAGGCCATGGGCTTGTTCGGCCTCACCATTCCCGAGCGTTTCGGCGGGCTGGAACTGACCATGGAGGAGGAGGTGCTGGCGGTGTTCGAGTTGTGCCGCGCGTCGCCGGTATTTCGCTCGCTGCTGGGCACGACCGTTGGCATCGGTTCGCAGGGCATCCTGTTCGATGGCACTCCCGAGCAACAGGAGAAGTACCTGCCGCGCCTTGCAACCGGTGAACTGATCGCGTCTTTTGCGCTGACCGAACCGGAAGCCGGCTCGGATGCGGCCTCGCTCCGTACGACCGCCGTCAAGGACGGCGACGACTACGTGGTCAACGGTACCAAGCGTTTCATCACGAACGCACCTCATGCGGGCATCTTTACGTTGATGGCTCGCACCAATCCGGACGAGAAAGGCTCGGGAGGCATCTCTGCATTTATCGTGGACGCGCAAACGCCCGGCATCAGCTTCGGCAAACGCGACAAGAAAATGGGACAGAAGGGCGCCCATACCTGCGACGTGATCTTCGAGGACGTGCGCGTGCCGGCTGCCAACCTGATCGGCGGAAAGGAAGGCCAGGGTTTTAAGACCGCAATGAAAGTATTGGACAAGGGCCGCATCCACATTGCCGCGGTATGTGTGGCCGTGGCCGAACGCATGTTGTCGATGGCGCTGTCGTATGCGATGGAGCGCAAGCAGTTCGGCCAGCCCATCGCCGACTTTCAGCTTGTGCAGGCCATGCTGGCCGACAGCAAGGCGGAAATCTATGCAGCCCGCTGCATGGTAGTGGATGCCGCGCGTCGGCGCGACGCCCGGCTTCCCGTCAGTACGGAGGCATCCTGCGCGAAACTGTTTGCGTCCGAGATGTGCGGTCGTGTCGCTGACCGCGCGGTGCAGATTTTCGGTGGTGCCGGCTACATGGCCGAGTACGGCATCGAGCGCTTCTACCGTGATGTGCGCCTGTTCCGCATCTATGAAGGTACGACCCAGATTCAGCAACTGGTGATCGCACGCAACATGATCCGCGACGCTCAATAAACCGCCAGTGTGGTGATGATATGACCAACATCAGAAAATGCACCGAAGTACAGCGGTGCGGTGAAGATCGAGCGTTGAGCGAAGACGCGACGGATGTCGAAGAATCTCTCATGGGATCGGACTCGAACGGCGTACGACGCGATCGCGTGAACTGGGCATGGGCGGAAAGCAGTGCTCACTACGACTGGATGGATCACGCGCCGCTTTTCGAGCATCGCGACTGATCGTCGACAGCAAGTGTGGGCTGATATGGCGAACATGTCGGCCAGCTTCATTCAATCACTAACGATCCAGGGCTACGGTAACGCCCGAGCGGCTCCATGTTCCGTACTTTGGCTGCTATTGATGCATGCGTCCCGTGTCGAAGTTTCCGGGAGAGAGCCATTTCGCACTAGAAATCCCTAATTTCGTCCCTGATCTAACTTTCAATGTACGGAACAAGATCGCGCTACAATTGACTCGTTCCCGATTGGCTCGTGTAATGCAAAGCATCGGATGGGCTCATGTTGCGAGTGTTGCCGCCATGCGCGACAGCTCCGCTGTGAACGATCCGTATCAGGGCAGTTTATGGCCGTTTCCAGAGCCAAATCGAGACAAATGGAGCAATCGATGTCACCGCAGGCAAACTGGACAGCGCGGCCTTTATCGGGGCAGGGAGACGCGAATGGGCACGATGCGTCGATCGGGGGCAGTCAAAGTCCGGACGGCGGGCATGCATCCGGGGCAATGGTCGTTCCGCTGGCGCGAAGTCTGGCGATACTGGCCGCGTTTTCGCCGCACGAGCCGTGGCTCGGCAACCAGGAACTTGCGAACGAAACGGACATCCCAGCACCAACGATTTCGCGGATGGTGCGCTCGCTCGTTGCGCTCGGATATCTTCATTATTCGCCGCAGCGCCGCAAGTATCGACTGGCGGCACCCGTGCTGTCGCTCGGGTACGCCGCGATCGCCCATTCCAACGTTCAACTGCTTGCACGACTGGAAATGCAGGCGTTTGCGAATGCGAACGAAACGTATGTGATGCTCGGCACACGAGATCGTCTCGACGTGATCGTCCTGGAAACGTGTGCGAGCAAGCCGGCATCGGTCGATCTCAAACTGCACGCGGGAACGCGCCTGCGCATCGCGTCGTCGCCGATGGGCTGGGCTTTGCTGGCTGCATTACCTGAACTCGAACGCTTCTACCTGCTCGGCAACATCGAACGTAAAACGGGACGCGACTGGCCTAATCTGCGCCGGCGGATCAGCGAAGGTATTTCACAGGTGCATAACGTCGGTTATTGCATGTCGTTGGGCGAATGGGAGCCCGACCTGACGATTCTCGCCGTGCCTCTGGTAGTCCAGGACCACACGCCGCTGGTACTTGCCTGTATCGGGCGTAGCGCCCGGCTGGGGCGGGCGCGGGTCGAACGGGAACTCGGGCCACGACTGGTGGCGGCGGCGCATCACCTGCAGGAGCAGGCAGTCGTCGTCGACTGATGCGAACATGAACAGGACCGACATGCAAAAGGGCGTCACACTGACTGTCGAACGCGGGCTCGAGGTACTCCATGCGTTCCGTGCGGCCCGCGCACCCTTGTCCAACGCGGAACTGGTGAGGCGCACCGGCCTCCCAAAGGCCACGGTATCCCGTCTGACAACGACACTGATCTTGATCGGCTATCTGCGCAGAGTGGGCGGCGGGCGTCAGTTCGAACTCAGCGCCGGCGCGTTGAGCATCGGTCACGCGTATCTTGAAGCGAATCCCGTCACGCGCCTAGTCACGCCAGTGATGCAGAAGCTTGCCGACAAGCTGAACCTGTCGGTTGCGCTCGCGGTGCCTCATCGACTCGACATGGTGTACATCGCCTGGCGTGCGAGCGCCAGGATCGCCACGCTGCGCCTTGGCGTTGGTTCACTGTTGCCGATGGAATCGACCGCAGTGGGGCGCGCCTATCTGTATGGGCTGCCGGACGCGCAGCGCGAGTCGTTGATTGCCGAGTTGCTTGAAGCAGCCGGAGACGATGCAGACACGGTCCGTGAGAACCTCGACGCCGCGTTCGAGGACTTGAAGCGGTCGGGGGTATGCATGTCGGTTGGCGAATATCAACGCAATGCATATGGCATTGCGTTGCCGATCGTGGTTGGTCGAACCCGCACGTTGATGGCACTGAATTGCGGAGCAGTGGAACTGGAGCCGGACATGACGTCGATCCGCCAGCGCGTGACGCCTGAATTGAAGGCCGCGGCAAACACCCTGTCTACTATCCTGAGCGACGTAGACTGCGAGCCTTAACGTCTGGGGGGCGTCCTGCCGACGGCGACTCAGTTCGCTGGCCCACGTCATGAAAATGGGATACCCTCTCAAACATTAGTTTTGTGCCGCATGGCGGCGTTCTCGACAACAGTCACGGCTGATAGACACAAACGTGCGAAAGAAAAATGTAAACCCCAATGCGGATACCCGTGAAACCTTGCTGCGGCTTGCGGCGCGCTCTTTTGCGACGCAGGGATATGCCGCGACGACGATGCGTTTCATCGCGGATCAGGCAGGGATTGAGGCGGCAAGCATCTACTATCACTTTTCGTCGAAAGAAGAGTTGGTCGACGTCGTCATGGAGCACGGTGCGGATAGCATCGTGCAGCACATCAAGGAGCACTTCGACGCATTGCCGCCTAACGCGACAGCAGAAGCGCGCTTCAAGGCTGCGCTGGTCGGGCAGATGAGCGCGCTGATCAAGTTCGGCGACTATGCACTGGCGCACGGCAGGCTGTTGACCCAGCTTCCGGACAAGGTACGGGAGCGCCAGATCAAGCGGCGCGAGCGGCATCAGCAGCTTTGGACCGCGGTGTTCGATGACTTGCGTGCCGAGGGGCTGGTGCGCGAAGACGTGGACATCGCGCTGTGCCGTGTATTCGTTCTTGGCTGCATCAATTCCGTCCAGACCTGGTTTGATCCGAAGAAGGGGTCGCTGGACAAGGTCGCGGACCAACTCAGCACGATGTTCTTCGAAGGCGTGAGTCCTGCTACGAAATCCCGGCGCGGCCGCCGCAAGGCGGAACTGGCCGCATCATCCTGACGCCACGCCTTTGACTCAGGCCGCCGATTTCCCCATGGGCTTTGCAAACATCATGTGAGACATGCCGCCGTCGCACGCGATCGACTGGGCGGTGATATAGCCGGCGGCCGGAGATGCCAGGTACACGATGAGATCAGCGACCTCGCCAGGCTGGCCCACGCGGCTCATCGGCAGTACGTTCGCGAGTTGGTCGAGGATTTCCTGAGGTACCGAGCCGCGTGCCATGGGTGTATCGATGACACCGGGCAATACGACGTTGACACGCACGCCGTATGACGCCCACTCGTGGGCCATTTGACGGCTAAGCGTGATGAGTGCCGCTTTGCTGGGGCCATAGGCGCCGCCCTGAGAATATCCGTGCACGCCAGCCAGAGAGGCGGTGTTCACGATGGCCGCGTGCGAGCTCTTCTTCAGATGGGGAAGCGCACTGCGAGCGAGCATGAGCGCCCCATCCACGTTGACCTGGAACCCGCTGCGCCACTCGTCGATCGACACATCTTCGAGCATCGCGGAACGGACGAGTGCCGCAGTGTTGATCACGACGTCGAGCTTGCCAAAGTGCGCGATCGTTTTGCCGATCGCCGCGTCGATGTCCGCCTGTTTCGAGACGTCGAGACCGAACGAGATTGCATTTCCGTCTTGTCGTTTGATCTGCTTGGCGACACGCTCGGCCTGGTCAGCACGCAGATCGGCCACGGCCACGAGCCCGCCGTTTGCCGCGAAGGTTTTCGCGCTGGCTTCGCCCATCCCGCTGCCAGCGCCAACGACCAGCGCAACCAGGCCTTTGATGCGCGAATGGATCATCCAGTCGCGCTGTGATTCATCTACGGATTTCGTGCTCATGCGATATTCCTCCAGATGTTGAAACGACCGCTTGCCGTTAGCATGAGGAATGCTCGGGATGCGCGTCCTTCTGCATCTTTCTCCGCCGGTAGATCTCGGACATGTAACCACCTGCGGCGGTAAATCCGCCGTCGACCGCGATCGTGACCCCGTTGAGGAACGAGGCCTGCGGTGACGCCAGGAATCCGACCGCGTAGGCAACGTCCTCGGGCTTGCCAATCCGGCGCAGCGGGATCCGGTCAGCGGCATCCGCGATCATGTCGTCAGCCCATGCCGCACGAAGCAATTCGGTATCGATCGGACCGGGCGCGACCGCATTGGTCGTGATGCCGTGCTCGGCGAGTTCGAGCGCCATCGCACGCATCAGGCCGAACTGGCCAGCTTTCATCGAGCCGTATGCCGACAGGTCGATCGGCCCGGCGAGCCCCGTGACGGACGACACCAGAACGACGCGCCCATAGCCTGCCGCACGCATCTTCTGGGCACAGGCCTGTGCGATGGCGTAGACGCCGGAGAAATTCAACGACATCTGGAACGCCAACTCGGCTTCCGTTACATCCAGGAACGGCTTGGCTTTTCCCGCGCCCGCATTGCTCACCAGGATGTCGATACGACCGTGATTCGCGTGCAATTCGTCGACCATGCTGCGCTCGGCACGCGAGTCGGTGACATCGAGTGTCACCGCGTCAGCAGAGAGGCCGCGCGCCTTCATTTCGGCGACCGTTCGTGCCGCGGCGTCTGCGTCGATGTCGGTGACGAGTACATGCGCACCTTCTTTGGCGAGGTGCATAGAGATGGCTTTTCCAATGCCTCTTGCCGCCCCCGTTACCAGTGCAACACGGCCTGCCTGTTCGTTCACGAAAGCCCCCGCCGATAGTCAGTCTGTGAGAAGTTGCGCCGTGCAATTGTGGCCGTACGCAAATTCGGGCTATTTAGTCATGCGCGTGCCGTCGTACGCAATGTCTGCGTTCAAAACGTTCCGCTCTTTGAAAATCCTGCTGTAGCGCTCGATGACCCGGCGCGCAGGTATACGGGGATTCCCGGATGGGAATTCTGGATAGGAAAAATAGAATAACAAGTGTTAGTTAGGTGCGGCAAAGCCTCGACGACATTTTCCGTTTCTCCGGGGGCCGCGAATCAAAGCAGGTTCATTCCATTGGCGGGCGCGTGGCATGTCGCCCGCCGCTCAAAGAAATCTCCGGACCACGCATGAAATACGACGACTTTCAGTTCCTTTTGTTCGATCGCCAGCCGGACGGCGTCTTGCTTGTCACACTCAATCGTCCGGAGGTTATGAATGCGACGAACAATCGGATGCATTGGGAACTGACCAAGGTCTGGGGCGTGATCGGCGAGGACCCCAGCGTCAAGGTGGTTGTGGTGACTGGGGCAGGTGATCGAGCCTTCTCGGCCGGCGGTGATCTGTCCGTGGTGGAAGAAATGTCGGGCAGTCAGGAGGCAACCCTGCGCGTGATGAAAGAGGCTTCCGACATCGTTTACAACATGCTCGGCTGCGACAAACCCATCATCTCCGCCATCAACGGCACGGCTGTTGGCGCGGGCCTCGTTGTGGCTTTGCTTGCGGACGTAAGCGTGATGGCGGAAGACGCGAAACTGACCGACGGACATGCGCGATTGGGCGTTTCTGCAGGGGATCACGCGGCCATTGTCTGGCCCCTGTTATGCGGCATGGCCAAGGCCAAGTATTACCTGATGACGGCGGATTTCGTGGATGGTAAGGAAGCCGAACGGATCGGTCTGGTCAGCTTTTGCACGCCGCGCGTCGAAGTGCTCCCTCGATCGCTGGCGATTGCCGCCAACCTGGCGCGCGGTAGCCAGACTGCGATCCGTGCGACCAAGAAGTCGCTCAACAATTGGATGCGCCTGGCGGGTCCGGTATTCGACAACTCGCTCGCACTTGAGATGCTGTGTTTCCTGGGTACGGACGTCAAGGAGGGACTCGCCGCATTGCGCGGCAAGCGTCAAGCCGATTTTCCGTCAGCCCGGCTGCCGCAGTCGTAAGCAGTCGGAGAACTCGCGTCAATCTGGATGCACCTGTCAATCTAACTAACAAACGGTAAAATGAGACAGCTTACCAAACTTCTCGATGGCATGACACATACCGAGGCCGCGCGCTGGCACGACGGGCGTTTCTGGTTTAGCGACCTGTATACCGAGCGGGTGTATTCGATTCGGGAGGACGGCAGCGATCTGCTTGAGGAAATGCATGTTCCCCAATGCCCGTCCGGCATCGGCTGGTTGCCTGACGGGCGTTTGATTGTTGTGTCCATGCACGACCGCGCTTTGTTGCGGCGCGAGCACGACGGCTCCGTGGTCCTTCATGCCGATCTGTTTCCGCACCTCGAATTCGAACCCAACGACATGGTGGTGGACGCGCAAGGCCGTGTCTGGGTCGGCAATCTGGGTTTCGATGTGATGAAGCTCGCACCGCGTCGTCCAGGGCGGCTCGCCCGCGTCGATCCGGACGGCACGGTCACGATGGTGAGCGAGCCGTTGCACTTTGCTAACGGCGCCACGGTCATCGACGGACGCACGCTGGTCGTGTCCGAGTCCTGGGGCAATCGCATGTCGGCCTTCGACATCCATGCCGACGGTTCGCTGTCAGAGCGCCGCGACTGGGCGAAGTTCGGACCGATGCCGCTGAACGAAGACGTGATCCAGTCAATGGCCGAAATCGTCGTAGCGCCGGACGGCATCTCGCAGGTCGATGCCGAGGGCGCGATCTGGGTCGCCGATTTCACAAAGACGCGTGTTTTGCGCGTGGCGCCCGGCGGAAAGATTCTCGAGGAGATCCAGACCGGTGACCGTAACTGCTATGCCTGCGCGTTGGGTGGCGCAGATGGACGCACGCTGTTTCTATGTGTCACGCCTGCCGACTTCAATCCGGAGGTGCGTCGCGCTAATCCGCTGAGCGCGGTGTTGTCGACTCGGGTCGACGTTGCGCTGGCCTGACGCACAACGTCATTTCACATGGAGTTTTCATGACTACTGTAACCGACGCCGCGCAAGCCGCTCGCGCGAAGGCACTCGCGTGGATCAACCAAGGGACGAAGCGCCTGCTCATCGGCGGGCGCTGGGTCGATGCAGCCTCGGGCAAAACGTTTGAGACGATCAACCCCGCGACCGAACAACTGCTTTGCCACGTGGCCGAGGCGGACCACGCCGACGTCGACGCCGCCGTAACCGCGGCGCGCGAGGCTTTCGAAGCGCCGTCCTGGTCGGCTTTGTCGCCTCACGCCCGGACGCGCGCGCTGCTGAAGATCGCAGATAAGATCGAGCAGAATATCGACGAACTGGCTGCCATCGAATCGCTCGACAACGGAATGCCGCTGTGGTTCGCGCAGGCGGCGGTGACGGCCACGGTGGACATCGTTCGCTACTACGCGGGCTGGTGTTCCAAGGTGCTGGGCACCACGATTCCGTCGGATGGCAGCACGCTGATCTATACGCTGCGCGAACCGCTTGGCGTATGTGGCCAGATCATCCCATGGAACGTGCCGATTCTGATGGCCGCCATCAAGTTCGCCAACGCGCTGTGCTGCGGCAATACGGTCATCCTCAAGCCAGCCGAACTGGCGTGCCTGACCTCCATTCGTCTGGCGGAACTGATCCTGGAAACGGATCTGCCGCCTGGCGTCATCAACGTGTTGCCCGGTTTCGGCCCGACAGCGGGCGCTGCATTGGCCCAGCACCTGGGCGTGGACAAGATCGCCTTCACGGGTTCAACGGCCGTCGGCAAGCAGATCACGCGCGACGCCACCCTGAACCTCAAGAAGGTGACGCTGGAACTCGGCGGGAAGGCGCCTAATGTGGTGTTCGCTGACGCCGACATCGAAAAGGCCGTGCAGACGGCCGTAAAGACTTTTTGCGGCAACTCGGGTCAGGTCTGCTCGGCCGGTACGCGCCTGTTCGTCCAGCAGAGCATCCACGAGGAGGTGGCGGAGCGTGTGGCGCAGGTCGCTGCTTCCTGGAAGGTAGGCGATCCGTTTGCCTCCGACACGAAGCTCGGCCCGCTGATTTCGGCGAAGCAGCGCGATCGTGTCTGGTCGTACATCGGCGTGGGTCAGGAGGGCGGCGCTACGTTGCGGCTTGGCGGCGAGGCCTGGAGTGGCACCGGCTACTTCGTGGAGCCCACGGTGTTCGACAACGTGCGCAACGGTATGCGGATCGCGCAGGAGGAGATCTTCGGTCCCGTTCTTTCGATTATCCCGTTCAAGGATGAGGACGACGCCGTGCTGCAGGCCAACGAGACCGCCTACGGCCTCTCGGCTGCGGTATGGACGCGCGATGTCGCGCGTGCCCACAAGGTGGTGCGCGCACTCAAGGCAGGGCGCCTGTGGATCAACACCTTCGGCGAATCAGATCCGGCCATGGCCTTCGGCGGATACAAGCAATCGGGCTGGGGGCGCGAATTTGGCCAGGAATCGATCGAGGCCTACACCCAGACCAAATCGATCATGCTCCGCATGTGATTTCCGATATCCGGACATAATCAAAGGAGACTTCAGTGAGCATGACGCTTCCTGAGTTCGTGCAGCAGGGCAACAAAAAACTGTTGATCGGTGGGCAGTGGGTCGAGCCGAGCAGCGGCGATTATATCGAAGCCATCAATCCTGCCACGGGTGAGGTGCTGTGCCATATCGCGCAGGGCAACACACAGGACGTGGATCGGGCCGTGGCGGCTGCGCGCCGCGCGTTCGAGGGACCTTGGAGCCGCTTCACGCCGCACGAGCGGCGCAAGCTTCTGCTGCGCGTTCACGATGCCATTCTGGATCACTTCGACGAACTCGCGTTGATCGAAACGCTCGACATGGGCGCGCCGCTGGCACGCACGCGCGGCTACAAGGAATGGCTGTCGCAGCTGCTGCAGTTCTACGCATCGCAAACCGGTGCCGGTGCGGTAGAAACCCCGCCGATGTCAATCGCTTCCGGGTTCACGGCGCTCAAGCAGTTGATGCCCGTGGGCGTGGTCGGCGGCATCATCCCGTGGAACGGCCCGCTGATGGGGTTGTGGTGGATCTACGGCCCTGCTTTGGCCACGGGCTGTACGGCTGTGCTCAAGCCGGCCGAGGATGCCTCGCTGTCGTCGCTGCGCGTGTCCGGGCTGATGATGGAAGCTGGCGTCCCCGAGGGTGTGATCAACGTCGTCACGGGCTATGGCAAGGACGTGGGTCAGGCGTTGGCCGAGCACCACGATGTGGACCGGGTGGCCTTCACGGGCTCGGTGGGCACCGCGCAGGCCATCGTGCGCGCCTCGGCCGGAAACTTGAAGCGTCTCCAACTCGAACTCGGGGGCAAGTCTCCCGACATCGTGTTCGCCGATGCCGATCTGGACAAGGCCGTGCCCGGCGCGGCAATGGGCGTGTTCACCAACACCGGCCAGGTTTGCGTGGCCGGCACGCGCATCTTCGTGCAGCGCTCAATCCACGACGAGTTCGTGCAACGCATCGCGGCATTCGCGAAGACCATCAGGATCGGCGACGGTCGTGAACCGGATACCCAGATCGGCCCGCTCATCTCACGGCGTCAGCTCGATCGCGTGATGCATTACGTGGACATCGGCGGCAAGGAGGCTCGGCTCGTGCACGGCGGTCAGCGCCTCGGCGGCGATTTGGCCAAGGGTTTTTACGTCGAGCCCACGGTGTTTGCCGATGTTCGCAACAACATGACCATCGCCCGGGAAGAAATCTTCGGCCCTGTGGCTTCGGTGATTCCGTTCGACACGATGGAGGAGGCGCTGCAACTGGCGAACGATACGCCGTACGGTCTCGCCGGCGGCGTGTGGACAAGCAGCCTTTCGACGGCGCACCGGGTATCGCAGGGCATTCGCTCGGGCACTGTCTGGGTCAACTGCTATGGCGTGATCGATCCAGCCGTGGGTTTCGGCGGCACGAAGATGAGCGGCTACGGATGGAAGGGCGGGAAAGAACACGTCGAGAGCTTCCTGTACCCAAAGGCCACCTATATCAATCTGGTTTGAGCCGTCAGGCGCTCGCTGTTCGACACCATTCCCTGGCAGTCAGGAGAGACAAACATGAAAGGCGTAGTTTTCAGAGGCGGCAAGAAGCTTGATATCCTGGATTTTGAGGATCCGACACCCGGCCCCGGCGATGCCGTCATTGAGATGAAGGCGTCGGGCATGTGCGGCAGCGACCTGCACTTCTATCGCAACAAGCCGGCCGACGTGATCAGGTCGCTGGGCTTTAAGGATCTGGCGTCGCGCGGCATGTCGGAGGACACGCCCATCATCGGCGGTCATGAGCCTTGCGGCCGGATCGTCGCCGTCGGTTCGGCCGTCGACCCGCGCGCCTTCAAGGTCGGGGATCGCGTCGCGGTGTTTCACTATGAAGGTTGCCTGCATTGCGACCACTGCCGTACCGGCTGGACACAGATGTGCAGCCATGGCGCGGATATTCACGGGGTGATCAAGCATGGCGGTCACGCGCACTACATGAAGGTGCCCGTGACGTCGCTGGTCCACCTGCCCGACGAAGTATCGTACGCCGCCGGTGCCGCCATTTCCTGCGGTACCGGAACGGCCTGGGGCGCGCTTCTGCGCCTCGATATCAGTGCGCGCGACACGCTTGCCGTGTTCGGCCTGGGTCCGGTCGGTCTTTCGGCCGTGCAATTGGCTGCGGCGATGGGCGTGGAAGTTATCGGCGTCGATATCGCTGCGGACCGGGTCGCTCGCGCGAAGGAATTCGGTGCGACCCATGTCATCGACGGCAGCCAGCAGGACCCCATCGAGGAAATCCTCAAGCTCACCGGTGGCCTGGGCGTTACCTGTGCGATGGATTGCGCGGGTGGCGACGTGCCCAAACAGCAGGCCGTGCGTTGCACGCGTCCGTGGGGGCGCATCGCGCTGGTAGCCGTAGGGGGCAACCTCAACGTCGACGGCATGAAGGACGTGATCGGCAAGCAGCGCACCATCATCGGGTCCTACACCTTTTCGGAAGTCGGGATGAACGACTGCATTCATTTCGTAGCGGATCACGGCGTGGACGTCGACAAGCTGTTCACCGACTACTGGAAACTGGAACAGGCTGACGAGGCCTACCGGCTGTTCGACGGTCAGGCGGGCGGCAAGGGCGTGTTTCTGTTCTGACGTATGCGGCGGCGCGCAACCCGTGTCGCCGATCTGAGGGATACCGCGTCACGGTTTCAACGCGGCTCAGTGAAGCAAAGGAGATTGAAAAATGGCGACATTTGCCCGGCAGGGCATTGAAGATCCGATGGCCACACTATGCCGAATGGCACTGCAAACACAATTTGCAGATCTGCCTGCCGACGTGGTGTGCCATGCTCGACAAACTTTGCTCGACGCTATGGGCGTCACCATCGGAGGCTCAGCCATGGAGGGCATTCCCGAAATCGTGTCGCTCGTGAAGGAGCGAGGCGGCAACCCGCAGACGCCGCTGCCTTTCTACGGCGGTCGAGTGCCGGCCCATGAGGCGGCACTCGTCATGGGCCCTATGCCGCGTGCGATGGATTGCGGCGATCTGCACGAGGAAGCGGGCCACGTCACCGAATACATAGTGCCGACGTTGCTGGCGGCCACCGGTCTGCGCGGCAAGGTGTCGGGCAAAGAGTTTCTTGCTGCGATGGCGGTAGGGCAGGAAACCCTCGTGCGGCTCGGCACGGCGTACAAGGTCATCAACCGGGCGATCAAACACCACGAATGCGGCGGCCACTATATCTTCGGCGCCGTTGCAGCCGTAGGCAAGCTGCTGGAGTTGACCCAGGAGCAACTGGAAAACGCCCAGGGCATCGCGCGGACCATGACGCAACCCAACACCATGGGCATTTATTCTCCGGCGACGCTGATGGTGCGCATGCATCACGGGCTGGTGAGCCAGGGTGCGATCACGTGCTGCCAGCTCGCCCAGCGCGGCATTACCGGCCCGCGTGCGGAGGTGTTGCTTGGGCCAAACGGCTATCTGGCTACGGCACGCTGGGAGACCGATCCCGATTTCATCCTGCATGAATTGGGCGACCGTTGGGAGATGGAGAACATCATCACCAAGGGTTACAGTGCCTGCTATTTCTCGCATTCCTCCATCGACGGCATCCGCGAACTGATGAAGGAAAACGGGTTCAGCGCGACCGATATCGCCTGCATCCACATCGAAACATCCACGCCGAGTTGGCGTGCGGTGTGCGAGCCACAGGAAAAGAAGTGGAATCCTGTCACGGTGCCCGAGTGTCAGTTCAGCCTGCCTTATGTGGTGGCGATCGCCGCCTTCGACGACAAGGTATTTCTCGAGTCATACAGCGAAGAGGCGCGCACCCGACCCGAGGTGCGCGAGCTGATGACGCGCATCACCGCCGAGGAGAACCCCGAAGTGTCCGATTGGGGCGCGCGTCTCAGTGTCACCCTGCACGACGGGCGCGAACTGAGGAAGGAGTGCACCTACGTGAAGGGCCATCCTCGAAACCCGTTTTCGGAAGAGGACTTCATCGCCAAATTCAGGCTCTGCGTGCCGTATTCCGTGATCGACCTGTCAACGCAGACCATCGACAGGATGATCCACGACATTCTGCACCTCGACGAAATGGACGATGTGGCCAGTGTGCTGCTCGATCCGCTCGCACCGTCGGAGACCTGATGCCCGGATAGATCCGGACATTCGTGACGAAGGATTCGGGTCCCTTCGTGACTCAAAAAAATGATTCAGGAGACCACATGCATTCGCTTGAGCAGGTCACCATGGGCAAGGTATTTCGACGCCTGGTCCCGTTTTTCATGGTGTGCTATTTCATCTCGTTTCTGGACCGGGTGAACGTCGGCTTTGCCAGTTTGCAGATGAATGACGCTATCGGCCTGACGCCTGCGCAGTACGGTCTGGGATCGGGGCTGTTCTTTCTGCTCTATTTCCTGTTCGAAGTGCCGTCCAACCTGTTGCTGGTGCGCGTGGGCGCCCGCGTCTGGATTGCCCGCATCCTGATTACATGGGGGCTGATCTCGGGTGCCACGGCGTTCGTTGTCGGCCCGTGGAGCTTCTATGCTGTACGCCTGCTGCTGGGCCTCGCCGAAGCGGGTTTCTTTCCTGGTGTCGCGTATTGCCTCACGCTGTGGTTCCCGTCGGCGTACCGCGCTCGCGTCATGGGCTATCTACTGGTGGCCGCGCCCCTGTCCTCGGTAATCGGCTCCCCCATCTCGGGCATGCTGCTGGGACTGCCTGGGCTGGCTGGGCTGCAGGGCTGGCAGTGGATGTTCATCATCGAGGCCGCGCCTGCCGTCATCCTGGGCTTTGTGACCTTGCGATACCTGAACGGTTCGCCCCGTGACGCGCACTGGCTGCAGGCAGACGAACGCGAATGGCTGACCGCTCGCATGACGAACGAAGACAATCGGCGTCGAGAAACTCACGATATTCCGGTGGCGCGGGTGTTCAGCGACAAGCGCGTTTGGATGCTCGCGGCCATGGCGTTCGGCTTATTCCTCACGATCTACGGCATCGGCTTCTTCCTGCCGCAAATCGTCAAGTCCTTCGGCCTGACCAATGCTCAGACTGGCCTCGTCACGGCGATTCCTTACGTGATCGGCTCCGCGAGCCTGGTGTTCTGGGCGCGTCGCTCCGACCGAACGGGGGAACGGCGCTGGAACATTGCGATTCCGGCACTCATTGCATCGGTGGCGCTGGTTGGTGCCGGCCTGATCGACGCCCCGGCGCTCAAACTCGTTTTCTTCTGCCTGGTGGCGTTCGGGGTGTTTGGCGCGTTGCCTGCGTTCTGGGCGATCAACACCGACCTGCTGTCAGGTGCGGCTGCGGCGGCCAGCATCGCGTGGATCGGTGCCGTCGGCAACCTGGGCGGCTTCGCCGGACCGTACTTGCTGGGTGTGACCAGGGAAAAAACGGGCGGCTACGCGGCAGCCCTGCTGCTGATGGCCGTCGTCGCATTGATTGCCGCCGGCATTGCGCTTTCGTTGGGGCGGCAACACCGCTCCTATCGCCACGCATGAATCGATGTGGCCCGCCAACGTGCCGGGTCATTCACTTTTAGATTACCAAGGAGACTGCTATGACCGTCACCCACGAGACCCGACCCGTTGTGCCGGACAACTGCCCGCCGCTGGAGCAAGCGGTGGTGCGCTTCATCCAGGAGCTGAAGTATGAGCATCTCGATGCCCACGCGCATGCCGGCGTCAACCGGTTGATGCGCGATCAGATTGCGTTGCAGGTCGGTATCTCGAAGCTGCCCTGGTCCGAGCAACTGCTCAAGTATGCGACGGCCCAGCAGCGCCCGGGCAACAGCCGCGTGAGCGCGTCGGATCTGACCATGAGCGCCGCGGACGCCGCGTTTGTCAACGGTTCGTACGGCCACGGTTTCGAGTACGACGACGCCCACGGGCCCAGCTACAGCCATCCCGGCAGTTGTGTCATTCCGGCTGCGCTCGCGATCGGCGAGGAACTCGGTTCGTCGCTCGAGGACGTCGTTGTCGCGATGGTTGCCGGCTACGAGGTTTATGCGCGCATCGGTATGCTGGCGGCGCCTGACTTGCTGCACCGTGGTTATCATCCGCACGGAACGTTGTCCAATTTCGGCGCTGCGGCCGTGGCAGCCAAACTGCGCGGATTCGATGCGGAAACGACGCTGCACGCACTGGCGATTGCGCTGAGCCATGTATCGGGTACTACTGAGTACACCTCGACGGGCGGTTCCATCAAGCGCATTCACGCCGGCATTGGCACGCGTAACGGGATGGCAGCAGCGGACATGGCTCGGGCCGGCATCACGGGGCCGCGTGCGTTCCTGAGCGGCAACAAGGGCTTGTTCCGCACCTTCCTGCAACGCCCGGCCGGCGATGCGGCCGAACGGCGCTTTGTCATGGACCGGCCCTTCGAAATCGGCACGGTCTGGCTGAAGGCCTACTGCGCATGCTACTGCACACACGCCTACATCGATGCATTGCGGCCGTTCGCGCCGCGCCGGAACGAAATCGCCGACGTGCACCTGAAGATCACGCCGCACTTCAACGTCGTTGTCGGCACGGCCAATGCCAATGCCTACGAACCCAAGAATATCGAACACGTGCAGTTCAGCTTGCCGATTCAGGCTGCATTCACGCTGCTGGGCAAGGGCAACGGTTACCCGGTCCACCGCGACTACCTGGCCGGCAAAGTGGACATGGCACCCGTCATCGAAATGGCCCGCAGCATCCGAATCAGCGAGGAACCTGCGCTGGAGAAGCAATATCCGGGCAAGTTCGTGGCCGACGTGACAGTTACGTTCAAGGATGGCCATGCCGAAAACGTGTTCGTCGGGGACCCGATCGGCACCGACACGAACCCGATGCCGGAGCATGAGCAGGACGCAAAGTTCATGGATCTGACCGCAGACGTGCTGGGTGTCGAACGCGCCCGGAAGCTGCTGGCTACACTGCGTGAGTTGAGCCCCACCATGAAAGCCACCGAGCTGACCCGCATGTGGGCCGTCGAACACTGATCATGGAACCCGTCTGAGGGAGGCGCCAGCATCCCTCGTTTCAAAGCGATGGGCGGCGTCCAGCAACCGGACGTCGCCCGTCACTTTTTCCAGCACCCGTTACATGCCGGAATAGTTGGGTCCGCCTCCGCCTTCGGGTGCGATCCATACGATATTCTGCGTCGGATCCTTAATGTCGCAGGTCTTGCAATGCACGCAGTTCTGCGCGTTGATTTGCAGTCGCTTGTCGCCTGATGCATCGTCGTCCACGAATTCGTAGACGCCCGCCGGGCAGTAGCGCGCCTCGGGTCCCGCATACCTGGCCAGATTGATGCTCACCGGCACGCGGTCGTTCCTGAGCGTCAGATGCGCGGGCTGATTTTCCTCGTGGTTGGTATTGCTGATGAACACGCTGGAGAGGCGGTCGAAAGTCAGTTTCCCGTCGGGTTTCGGATAGGCGATCGGCGAGCACTCGCTGGCGGGCTTGAGGTACGCGTGGTCGGGCTTGTTTCGGTGCAACGTCCAGGGCATGCGGCCGCGCAGTACGAGTTGCTCGAAGCCGTTCATGAGCGTGCCCACCTTGAGTCCGTACCTGAACCAGTTCTTGAAGTTGCGGTCCTTCTTCAACTCGGTGTGCAGCCAGCTCGCTTCAAAGGCTTCGGGATAGGTCTCGAGCTCGTCGTGCTGACGACCTGCCGCCAAGGCTGCGTAGACGGCTTCGCCTGCAAGCATGCCGGTCTTGATGGCGGCGTGGCTACCCTTGATGCGGCTGACGTTGAGAAAGCCCGCATCGCATCCCACCAGTGCACCGCCCGGAAAAATGAACCTCGGTAGCGCGCTGATGCCGCTCGCGTTGATCGCGCGCGCGCCATAGGACAAACGCCGGGCCGTAATCTCGCCCTTGTCGTTCTCGAAGTAGCGGCGAATGTCGGGATGGGTCTTCCAGCGCTGGAATTCCTCGAACGGGCTCAGGTAGGGGTTGGCATAGCCCAGGCCCGTGACGAAACCGACGGCCATTCTGCTGCCGTCGAGGTGGTACAGGAACGCGCCGCCGTAGGTTTTGTTGTCCATCGGCCAACCAGCCGTGTGCATGACGAGACCTGGCTTGTGACGTGCGGGATCGATTTCCCACAGTTCCTTGATACCGAGGCCGAAGCTTTGCGGGTCGCGCTCCGCGTCCAGGCGATAACGTTCGATGATCTGTTTGCCCAGGTGGCCGCGCGCGCCCTCGGCGAAAATCGTGTACCTGGCATGCAGTTCCATGCCGAGCTGGAAGTTTTCCGTGGGCGTGCCATCCTTACCGACGCCCATGTTACCGGTGGCAACGCCCTTGACCGCCCCGTCCTCGTTGTACAGTACTTCTTCCGCAGCAAAGCCGGGAAAGATCTCAACGCCGAGCGACTCTGCCTGTTCGGCCATCCACCTGGTCACCGCGCCCAGGCTGATGATGTAGTTGCCGCGGTTGTGCGCGAAGGGCGGCAGGAGCAGGTTGGGCACCCGCACGGACGACTTTTCACCGAGAAATACATAGGCATCCTCGGTGACGGGCTGGTTCAGCGGTGCGCCACGGGCCTCCCAGTCCGGAAAGAGTTCGGAGAGGGCTCGCGGGTCCATGATGGCGCCCGAGAGAATGTGCGCGCCAGGCTCGGAACCTTTTTCGAGCACCACCACCGAGATATCCCGGCCTTGCTCTGCCGCCAGTTGCTTGACGCGGATGGCTGTGGCCAGCCCGCCAGGACCACCGCCTACGACCACCACGTCATACTGCATGGATTCGCGCGGACCGTACTGGGCCAATAAGTCTTCTTTGTTCATCGTTGTCATGGGTGAAACCTGATTCAGGTGCGGGTGGCAACTACTTTTGCATGCTTGCGACGATTGTCTCGGCCGCGCGGATGACCGGGAGATCGACCATGCGGCCGTCCAGGCTGAAGGCAGCACCGCCGTGTTTCGCGGCTTCTTCGATCACGCGTTGCGCCCAAGTCTGCTCGTCCTGCGAATATCCCATTGCCTCGTTCACGCCGACGACCTGGGCTGGGTGGATGCACAGCTTGCCGCCGAAACCAAAAGCGCGTGCTCGTCTGGTGTCGGCCATCAGACGTTCGA
The DNA here is from genome assembly GCF_042680985.1 of Paraburkholderia dipogonis. Classification (NCBI taxonomy): domain Bacteria; kingdom Pseudomonadati; phylum Pseudomonadota; class Betaproteobacteria; order Burkholderiales; family Burkholderiaceae; genus Paraburkholderia; species Paraburkholderia dipogonis. The sequence goes on from NZ_JBHUFR010000038.1 coordinate 84,920, forward strand.
TGTCGTCGGTGCGGGTGGTCACACCATCGATCGGTGCAGGCAGCCGGGCGCGGCGTGAGGCGGCCACGAGCGCATTACGCGCCAAGGCCAGCTCCGGTTCGTCGGGCGATGCGCGCATGCCCAGGTCGAGCTGGAAATCCAGGTGGCCGAAGGCGAGGCGAACAACCTGAGGGTCGCTTGCCAGCGCGTCAGCCGAATCCAGCCCGGCGAGCGATTCGATCAGGGCCACGAGGTGTGCTTCCGCGCCGAGCTGTTCCGCGACGCCGCGCAGCGCGCTCGCGTCTTCAGACTTGGGCAGCATCACGGTGACGCCTTGCTTCGCCCAGCCACGCAGCAGCGCGATGTCCGGTTCGTGCCAAGGCGTGCCGACGGCGTTCACGCGTACGGCAGTACGCGATCGTTGCTCGGACGTCAGCAGCGGAAGGCACCGCGCGAGTTGCGCGCGCGCGCTGTCCTTCCCGTCCGCGCCGACGGCGTCCTCGAGGTCGATGATGATGCAGTCGGCCGCAGAATCGAGTGCTTTGGCGAAACGCTCGGGTCGGGTAGCCGGTACGAACAGCAGGCTGCGCGCATGATGCACGGGAGTGAGGGGCGTAGACATGGTTCAGACCACGCCGGCGGCGCGTAACTGTTCGATATCGGCCTCGGTGCGTCCAAGTTCGCGCAGAATAGCCGCGCTGTGTTCGCCGAGTGCGGGGACCGGATCCATGCGGACATCAAAACTGTCGACCGTGGCGGGTGGCAGGAGCGCCTGCAACTCGCCGGCGGGCGAACCGATGGTGCGAAAACGCTGGCGTGCATGAAGTTGCGGGTGCGTCCAGAGATCGCCAACCTGATTGACGGCGGCGTTGGCGATTTGCGCTTCGTCCAGACGGGCACTCACCTCCTGCGCCGTGAGGCCGGAAAAAGCATGTTCGATCGCGGCCTTCAGTTCGGCACGGTGTTCCACCCGGCGCACGTTGGCGTTGAAGCGCGGGTCGGTCGCGAGTGCCGGGTTGAGCAGCACGGTGTCGCAGAACACCTTCCACTCGCGCTCGTTCTGCAGGCCCAGCATCACCACCCGGCCGTCACCCGCCTTGAAAGGGCCATAGGGATAGATGGTTGCGTGCGCCGCGCCATTACGGCCTGGCGGCTGTTGGCCGTCGTAGGCGTAATACATGGGAAAGCCCATCCACTCGCCCAAGGCTTCGAGCATGGAAATTTCCACATGGGAGCCTGTGCCCGTGAGGCTGCGTTGCAGGAGCGCACTGAGGATACCCGAGTAGGCATACATGCCTGCCGCGATGTCGGCGATCGAATTGCCGGCCTTGCTGGGTTCGTCAGACGTGCCCGTGATCGACAGGAACGCTGCCTCGCTCTGGATCAGCAGATCGTAGGCCTTCTTGTCCCGGTAAGGACCGTCGGCGCCGTAGCCTGAGATGTCGCAGACGATGAGCCGGGGATGCCTGGCGTGCAGCGCCTGGAACGACAGGCCCATGCGCGCGGCCGCACCAGGTGCCAGGTTCTGCACCAGCACGTCGGCCTGAGCCACGAGTTCTGCCAGCACTTCCTGCGCTGCGGGTTGTTTCAGATCCAGCGTGAGGCTTTCCTTCGACCGGTTGGTCCAGACGAAGTGCGACGCAATACCGCGCGTCCGGTGATCGTAAGCGCGTGCGAAATCGCCTACGCCGGGGCGTTCTATCTTGATGACGCGAGCGCCCAGGTCGGCGAGCTGGCGTGTGCAGAAGGGTGCGGCGATTGCGTGTTCGAGCGTGATGACGGTCATCCCGCTCAGGGGGCCTTTTTGAGCTTGCATGATCGAGTCTCTATTCCAGTTCGGTGCTGGCCTGCATGGCCAGCTGGCCTTGAGGGCCACGTGCCCAGAGGCGCGCGGTATGACCTTCGAGCTTGCCGTTCACCGTGAACGGAGCGGTGTCGAACAGCGGGCTGACAGCCTTGAACTCGAAGCTGCGAATGGTCCTGTCGGGGTGCGTGCGGCGCAGCTCTTCCATGAGCAGCGTGGCGATCAGCGGGCCATGCACCACCAGGCCAGGATAGCCTTCCTCCTGTCTTGCGTAGGGCCGGTCGTAATGGATCCGGTGACCATTGAAGGTGAGTGCGGAAAAGCGCATCAGCAGCACGGGATCGGGTGTGATGATGCGCGAATACTGTTCGTCCGTCGGTGCCGCTTGAGGCGCCGGTGCACCGGCTGCGACGGGCGGAGGTGCGTCGCGATACACGATGTCCTGCTCTTCGCGGATGGCCACGCCCTCGGAATCGCTGATTTCGTGCAGCAGGGTCACGAAGACCAGGTGACCGCTGCGGCCGGACTTGCTTTGGACGTTCTTGATCGTGGATCGGCGCTGCACGGGGGCATCAACGGCCAGCGGATGCAGAAACTGCAGCCGTCCACCGGCCCACATGCGGCGCGGCAGCCTGACCGGCGGCAGGAAGCCGCCGCGCTGCGGGTGACCGTCGAAGCCGATGTTGGAAAGGCGCTCGCCAGGCAGAAAGTACAGCCAGTGCCACAGCGGCGGCAGGATCGCGGGCGGCGCGGATGCATTCGCGTAATCCAGCGTGGCCTGCAGGAGGCGGATCGGCGCTTGGGTAATGCGATCCGCACCTTCTTCGCTGCGACCGACCCAGGCATCAAAAGATTCGGAATTCTCACGACTCATGTTGTTTCGCACTCGATGATTGAAGAGTCTGGCAAGCTGCAAGTGCTTTCATGGCAGGCACTCGCTACCGTCCCTGTCAGAGTTCCTTGATCAGTTCTGGCACCAGCGCAAACAGATCGCCCACCAGACCGTAATCGGCGACGCTGAAGATCGGTGCTTCGGGATCCTTGTTGATTGCGACGATCACCTTGCTGTCTTTCATCCCGGCCAGATGCTGGATCGCGCCCGAGATGCCGACTGCGATATACAACTGCGGTGCGACGATCTTGCCGGTTTGTCCCACCTGATAATCGTTCGGTACGAAGCCTGCGTCGACTGCGGCACGCGATGCGCCCAACGCGGCGTTCAGCTTGTCCGCCAGCGGTTCGAGGACCTTGGTGTAGTTTTCGCCGTTGCCCAGACCGCGGCCGCCCGAGACGATCACTTTCGCCGACGTCAGTTCCGGACGATCCAGCTTCGTCACTTCACGGCTCACGAAAGACGAGATGCCGCTGTCCGCTGCCGCTTCGATCTTCTCGACCGTTGCGCTGCCGCCTTCGGCCGCGACTGCATCGAAACCGGTCGTGCGAACCGTGATGACCTTGATCGGGTCAGCCGATTGCACAGTTGCGATTGCGTTGCCGGCGTAGATCGGACGTTCAAAAGTATCAGCCGAATCCACTGCTGTGATGTCGCTGATCTGCGCGACGTCGAGTTTTGCAGCGATACGCGGCGTGATGTTCTTGCCGTAGGCCGTTGCCGGCGCGAGGATGTGCGTGTAGTCCTTCGCGACGTTCAGCACCGTTGCCTCGACGTTTTCCGCAAGGCCCGCTTCGAGTTGCGGTGCGTCGGCCAGCAGGACCTTCGACACGCCTGCAATCTTCGCCGCCGCATCCGCCGCGGCTTGTGCGTTGTGGCCCGCCACCAGCACGTGAACGTCGCCACCAATCTTCTGTGCGGCGGCAATCGTGTTCAGCGTCGCGGCCTTGATCGACGCGTTGTCGTGTTCTGCAATTACCAGATTCGTCATTTGCTCTGTCTCCCTCATAGCACCTTGGCTTCGGTCTTCAGCTTCTCAACCAGCGTCTTCACATCCGGCACCTTCACACCGGCGGAGCGCTTCGGCGGCTCGACGACCTTCAGCGTCTTGAGGCGCGGCGTGACATCGACGCCAAGGTCTTCCGGCTTGAGGACTTCCAGCGGCTTCTTCTTCGCCTTCATGATGTTCGGCAGCGTGACATAGCGCGGCTCGTTCAGGCGCAGGTCGGTCGTGACGACAGCAGGCAGCTTTAAAGACAGCGTCTCAGCGCCGCCATCGACTTCACGCGAAACGGTTGCCTTGCCGTCCGCGACGACAACCTTGGATGCAAACGTCGCTTGCGGCAGGCCAGCCAGCGCAGCGAGCATCTGACCAGTCTGGTTCGAATCGTCGTCGATAGCCTGCTTGCCGAGAATGACCAGCGAAGGCTGTTCCTTGTCGACCAGCGCCTTCAGCAGCTTGGCCACGGCCAGCGGCTGCAGTTCCTGCGCCGACTCGATCAGGATCGCGCGATCCGCGCCGATGGCCAGCGCCGTGCGCAGCGTTTCCTGCGACTGCGTCACGCCTGCCGACACGGCGATCACTTCGGTCGCCACGCCCGCTTCCTTCAGACGTACCGCTTCTTCAACCGCGATTTCATCGAACGGATTCATCGACATCTTCACGTTGGCGATGTCGACGCCAGATTGATCGGACTTCACGCCGACCTTTATGTTCGCGTCGACCACGCGCTTGACGGGTATGAGAATCTTCATGGAAAGAAATCCTGCTGAGTTAGTAGGAACGGGGAAGCTGCAGCACGTGTTCGGCCACATGTCCCAGAATCATATTGGTGGAGATCGGTGCGACCTGGTACAGGCGCGTTTCGCGGAATTTGCGTTCCACGTCGTATTCGCAGGCAAAGCCGAAGCCGCCGTGCGTCTGCAGACAGGCGTTGGCGGCTTCCCAGCTTGCCTTCGCAGCGAGGTACTTGGCCATGTTGGCTTCGACGCCTGCGTTCTGGCGGGCATCGATCTTTTCGCAGGCGCGCCAGCGCATCAGGTTCGCGGCTTCCAGCTCGATGAACGATTCGGCTAGCGGGAACTGGATACCCTGGTTTTGGCCGATCGGGCGGCCGAAGACCTTGCGCTCGCTCGCGTAGTCGCGGGCCTTTTCCAGGAACCAGTAGCCGTCGCCGATACACTCGGCGGCGATCAGCGTACGCTCGGCGTTCAGCCCATCAAAGATGACTTTCAGCCCCTTGCCCTCAGTGCCCAGCAGCGCGTCTTCCGGAAGCTCCAGGTTGTCGAAGAACAGCTCGTTGGTCTCGTGGTTGACCATGTTGAGGATGGGGCGCACCGTGAGGCCGTTACCGATGGCCTTGTCCAGTTCGACGATAAAGCACGAGAGCCCGTCGCTCTTCTTCTGCACTTGATCCAGCGGCGTGGTGCGCGCGAGCAGGACCAGCAGGTCGCTGTGCTGAACCCGCGAGATCCAGACCTTCTGGCCGTTGATGATCCAGCGGCCGTCTTTCTTCACTGCCGTGGTCTTGAGCTTCGTCGTATCGCTGCCCGTAGTGGGCTCGGTCACGCCCATCGATTGCACGCGCAGTTCACCCGACGCGATACGAGGCAGATAGCGTTGTTTCTGCGCTTCGGTGCCGCTGAACACGATGGTGTTCATCACATACATCTGCCCGTGGCAGGCGCCTGAATTGCCACCGGAGCGGTTGATCTCTTCCATGATGACCGACGCCTCAGCCATCGACAAACCGGGACCACCGTAGTCCTGCGGAATCAGTGCGGCCAGCCAGCCGGCCTGGGTGAGGGCGGTGACGAATTCCTCGGGGTAACCGCGGGCCTCGTCGATCTTGCGGTGATATTCGGCCGGAAATTGATTGCACAGTCCGCGCACCGCATCGCGGATTTCCTGGTACTGGTCGGGGGCGGAAAAAATGGAGGCGCTCATAAATCTTGTCTCGTCATTGGCATGGGTTATGGTCATAATAAGTTTTGATGGATTTGTTAAAAAGTAGAATTTTTTGATCGAAGCATCAGTTTTCGATATCGAGGTATCTGCGATGGATCTCAAGCAACTGCGCGCCTTTGTCACCGTGGCCGAAACTGGCAATGTCACTCGTGCCTCCAGCCTGTTGAATCTCGTGCAGCCCGCGGTTTCGCGCCAGTTGCGCCTTCTCGAGGAGGACATGGGAACGGAGTTGTTCGATCGCAGCCGTCACGGGATGCAACTCACCTCGTCGGGCAAGACCATGCTTGAATATGCGCACCGCATCCTCAACGAAGTGGCGCGTGCCAAGGCGGAGATTCAGCCGACCGAAGGGCCCGTAGCAGGCATTGTGAGCATCGGCCTGCTGGCCAGCACATCGGACCTGTTGGCCACGCTGCTCGCGGGCGAGGTGGCGCGGCGTTACCCGCACATCCGGCTGCGACTCACGATCGGATACGCGGGGCATCTGCAGGATTGGCTCGAAGCCGGGGATGTGGATGCCGCTCTGTTATACGGGCAGAAGGAGACGCCCGCGCTGCATGTCAAGGCGTTGATCGAAGAGAGTCTGTGGGTCGTGGCTGCGCCATCCGCCGGGCTGTCGCGCAAACGGCCGCTCGCACTCTCGCGCGTCGCGAATGAGCCATTCATCTTGCCTTCCGCACCCCAAGGCCTGCGTGCAGCGATCGAGCACGCCGCTGCTGAGGCAGGCGTGACGTTGCAGGTCTTCGCCGAAACCAACGCACTGAGCGTGCAGAAGGAACTGGTCGCGCAAGGTTACGGCTGGACCATTCTGCCTGCCGTAGGCGTGACTCAGGAAGTGGAGCGGGGCACTCTGAGCGCGGCTCCGCTGGCCTCTCCCGGGCTCAAACGCACGATCGTACTGGCGGCACCCAGCAGCCGGCAGGCAACGGCCCCGGTGCGCTGCGTGGTCGGCGTGCTTCTCGACTGTGTGAAGGCGACGTTCGAACAGGGTAATTGGCCCGATGCACGCTGGCTTGGCTAGCGTGCCGGAGACGGGCTTTAGCCGCTCCAGCTTCGCGACCCGGCAATGCGCCTAGGTTCAGGCAAAACGCGTCAGATCGTCAACGCCGGCACGCGTGGTGCGGAACCGGTTGACCGGGTGCTCGTTTTCCGCGTAACCGAACGAGATGGCGCAAATCATGTGCTGCGTGTCGGGAATGTCGAAATACTCCCGCACGAAATGCGCGTGGCGGGCCAGCGCTCCCTGCGGCGTGGTGGCCACGCCGTGGGCATAGGCCGCGAGCAGGAAGGATGAGATGAAACCGCCCGCGTCCACCAGTGCATACGGACCCAACTCCACCGGTACCGTGACAATCGCCACATGCGGCGCGTCGAACATGCGGAAATTGCGGAATGCTTGCTGGGCACTGCGCTCGGTATCCTTCGGGCCGATCCCCAGCGACGAATACAGCGCGATACCGGCGCCGCGCCGACGCTCGCCATAAATGCCGTCATAGCTCGGCGGGAAGGGCAGGTCCGATTCGTTCTCTGGATGAACCTTGATCCGCTGCATCAGTGCCTCACGGAAGCGCTCAGTGCTCTCCAGGGTCTCGGTGATGACCAATTGCCACGGTTGCACGTTGCACCACGAAGCCGAGCGGCCTGCCATGCCGATGATGCTGCGGATCAATTTGATGTCCAGCGCCTTGTGCTGGTAGGCGCGGCAGGTGGAGCGACCGCTCGTCAGGCGATCTAGCGCTGCGAGTTCGGGAGAATGCAATGTCATGTCAGTAGAGTCCTTGCCTGTTCCTCGGTCCGTGCTCTGCGGGAACACGAAGGCCACGAGGGAAAAACTGTGATCGGTAATACGCCCGCGAATCCGCCGACGGCCGTTGCACGTCCGCCATCCTTAGATGAAAGTGCCCTGCGTGCGATAGGCTTCGATGTGCGCGTCGGAAAGCCAGTCTTGCAATGCAGCGATGGCGTTGTCAGTCGTTGGTGCCACAGGTGCCTCGGGCCGTGCAGCAGGCGTGCGTGAAAAGCGCGGGCCGGGCGCCGGGTGTGTCACTCCGTTCAGATCGACGAACGTGCCGCGTGCCTTGACGTGCGGATGGCTCGGTGCTTCGTCGAAATCCAGTACAGGCGCCACGCACACGTCGAGGTGGCCGAGCAGTTGTGCCCATTCGTCGCGCGTACGTTCCTTGAATCTGGCGGCGAGTATCTGCTTGGCCTCGCGCCATTGCGCGCGGTCCATTTGTGCCTGCAGCAGCGGATGGTCTTGCAATTGGAGTTTCTCGAGTAGCAGCCGGTAGAACTTTCCCTCGATGGGGCCGACGCTGATGTATTTGCCATCGGCGCACGCGTAAACGTCATAGAACGGCGCACCGGTGTCGAGCAGATTGGTGCCGCGCTCCTTGTCGAGCATGCCGGCCGCATGCAAGCCCATCGTCACCGTCATGATGGAGGCCACTCCGTCCACCATTGCGGCATCCACTACCTGGCCCTTACCGGAACCGCGCGCTTCGAGAATGCCCGCGAGCAGTCCGAAGGCCAGATACAGCGAGCCGCCGGCGTAGTCACCCAGGACATTGAGCGGCGGCGTCGGGGCCTGTCCTGCACGGCCCATTGCATGCAGAGCGCCGGTGATGGAAATGTAGTTCAGGTCGTGCCCGGCCACCTGCGACAGGGGCCCATCCTGTCCCCACCCGGTTACGCGGCCATAGACGAGTCGCGGATTGCGCGCGAGGCATGTGTCGGGTCCCAGACCCAGGCGCTCCATCACGCCAGGGCGAAAACCTTCGATCAGCCCGTCGGCCTGGGCGATCAATTGCAGGACCATCTCGACGGCGGCGGGATCTTTCAGATCGACGCGGATCGACTTGCGATTACGCAGTCCGAGATCGAATTCCACGGGGCGCGGGGCACCAAGCCCAGAAGGTTCTTTCCGGTCCACACGGATGACGGTTGCGCCCAGATCGGCCAGGAACATGGCAGCCAGCGGCCCGGGTCCGATGCCCGCGATCTCGACAATCTTGATGCCCACAAGCGGGCCGCAACGGGATGATGCAGCGGACATGGTCAGATCACTCCCTGGTCGCGCAATTGTTGCAAGCGATCCTCGGGCAGCTTGAGCAGCCCTCTGTAGATCTCGTCGTTGGCGGCACCGAGCTCCTGCGCAGGCTGGTCAAACTGCACCGGCGTCCTGGAGAGCTTGATCGGCAGCCCCATTCCCATTGCGTCGACGTCGGTAAGGTCAGGGTGCTCCAGCCTTACTACGGCACCGCGTTCCCGCAGCACCGGATCCTTGAGCACGTCGAGCGGCGAGCGTACCGGGGCCGCGGGGATGCCGCGCCGGATCTGCAATTCGCTGACGACTTCTTCCGTGTTGTGCTGGCGCGTCCATTCTTCGATGATCGCGTTGATCTCGGTCGCGTACTTCATGCGCGGGCCGCGCGTTGCATAGCGCGGATCCGTGGCCATCTCGGGCTTACCCACGGCCTCCATCAGGCTCTGGAACCAGTCGGGCTGAAACGCCACCATCGCCACGTAGCCGTCGCGCGTGCCATATACGCCGAAGGGCACCAGACGATCCTGGAAATTGCCCGAGCGCTTCGAGTAACCATGCTTGAGGAACACGTCGAAATGCTCCTCGGCCACCAGCGAGGAGAGGCAATCGAGCATCGATACCTGCACACACTGGCCTTCGCCGGTCCGGCCGCGATGAATCAAGGCAGCCAGAATGCCGTTGACGGCGTATAGCGGTGCGATCAAGTCGGCAATCGGCAGGCCCGAGCGCGTCGGCGGGCCGTCCGCGAATCCGGTCACGTCCATGATTCCCGACAACGCCTGAACGATGATGTCCATGCCTTTCAGGTTCTTGTACGGACTCGGTTCGCCAAACGCCTTGATCGATGCATAGACGATCTTCGGATTGACTTTGCGCACGCTCTCGTAGTCCACGCCAAGTCGTGCCGTGACGCCTTCGCTGGTGTTTTCGATGATGACGTCGGATTGCTTGACCAGTTCCATGAATAAGGCTTTGCCTTGTTCGGACTTCAGGTCGAGCGTAATGCTTTTCTTGTTGCGCGCGCGGTTGAGGACGGTCAGCGATACCTCGTCATCGCCCTTGACGCCGAAGTGCACGCCGTTCTTGCCGACGTAAGGAGGATTGTTGCGGGCAATGTCGCCCCCGCCTGGCGATTCGACACGAATGACTTCAGCGCCCATGCCACCCAGCAACAGCGATCCGTAGGGGCCCGCCAGCGCCACGGTCAAATCGAGAACACGAATACCTTCCAAGGGTCTTGAAGCTGACATGCTTGTCTCCTAAAACTTGTGTGCGGCCGATGCTTGGCTCGCATGCGCCGGGCACTGCTGCAAACAACCCTTTATTTCTGTTTGATTCCGGATGCTTCCCGGACCGGCAAGCACCACAGAATTGCCGCGATCAGTAGGATTTCGGCAATCCGAGCTTGCGTTCAGCGATGTTTGACAGAATGAGTTGCGGGGTGACAGGGGCAATGTAGCCGATCCACGCTTCACGCATGAAACGTTCGACGTGATACTCCTTCGCGTACCCGAAGCCGCCGTGCGTGAGGATCGAGGTCTGGCAGGCATTCATGCATGCTTCGGAGGCCAGCAGCTTGGCCGCGTTCGCTTCCGAGCCGCAAGCAAGCCCCCTGTCGTAAAGGTCCGCGGCAGCAAAGATCATATGGTTTGCCGCTTCCAGCTCCGCCCAGTTGCGTGCCAGCGGATGTTGCACGCCCTGGTTCTGGCCGATCGGACGGCCGAACACAACGCGCTCCTTTGCATACTGCGTAGCGAGGTTGAGCACCGCACGACCGATGCCGACCTGTTCGACGGCAACCAGCACGCGCTCGGCGTTCATGCCGTGGAATATGTAGCTTAGGCCCTTGCCTTCTTCGCCGATCAGCGCGTCCTTCGATACCGGCAGGTCGTCGATGAAGAGTTCGTTGGTGTCGACTGCTGCGCGGCCGAGCTTGTCGATTTCGCGGATGTCGACATACTTGCGATCGAGCTTGGTGTAGAACAGGCTTAGCCCTTCGCTGTGCTTCTTGACCTCTTCGATCGGCGTGGTGCGCGCGAGAATCAGCATGTGGTCCGCGACCTGCGCGGTCGAGATGAAGACCTTCTTGCCCGAGATCAGATAGTTGCCGTCGGGCTGCTTCTTCGCCAACACCTTCAGCTTTGTCGTGTCCAGACCCGTGTCCGGTTCGGTGACCGCGAAACATGCCTTATGCTCGCCGCGGGCGAAGGGCGGCAGCCACGCTTTCTTCTGCGCTTCCGTGCCGAAGTGCACGACCGGCTGCAAGCCGAAGATATTCATGTGGATGGTCGACGCTGCTGCCTGGCCGCCGCATTCTGCGACTGTGCGCATGAACAGTGCGGCTTCCGTCACGCCCAGGTTCGCGCCGCCCACGTCCTCCGGCATGCAGATACCTAGCCATCCACCGCTCGCAACAGCTTCAAAGAATTCGTGGGGGAACTCGTGGTTCTTGTCCTTTTTACGCCAATACTCGAGCGGAAAGTCCGTGCAGATTTTTTGCGCAGCATCGACAATCGCCTGCTGGTCGGCACTAAGTTGGTAGTCCATTCTCAGATCTCCTGCAGGGACGAAATCAAGCGTTGACGGCGGGGCGCAGCATCATCAGACCCGTGCGCACAGCGGTGCACACGATCTCGTCGCGCTGATTCCTGGCAACATGCCTGAAGGTGACGATGCCCGAGTCTTTCCGGCTTTTGGACAGGCGCGTCTCGAGGATCTCGGTCTCGACACGGATCGTGTCGCCGTGAAAGGTGGGCTTGGGGAAAGCGATTTCGCCAAAGCCAAGATTGCCCAGCGTCGTGCCCAGCGTGGTCTCGTACACAGTGATACCGGCCACCAGCGCAAGCAGGAACATGCTGTTCACGAGGCGCTGGCCGTACATCGTGTTTTTGCTGTATTCGGCGTCGATATGCAGGGGTGCGCAGTTGTATGTCATGGCCGAAAACAGAATGTTGTCGGTCTCGGTTACGGTCCGGCGGATCGCATGTTCGATCACCATGCCGGGCTTGAATTCTTCGAAGTAAAGGCCTGCCATTTCTCTGTCTCCTGGATTGTTCGTGTCGGCGATCAGTTGTTGAACGACTGTGCGAGCTCGATGATTTCGCGGGCCGTTTTCGCGTGAGCAATATCGATGTGCTCGCCGTCATAGATGCACGATGCGCGACCTTCCGCCTGAGCCGTGTCCAGTGCGTCGATCATGCCCTGATAGAAGGCCACCTCCTCTTCGGTCGGGCTGTAGGTCCTATTGACGATCTCGACGTTCGAAGGGTGCAGCACGAGTTCTCCGCTCATGCCAAGCTGGCGGTCGTTCGCAGACGACACCTTGAGTCCTTCGAGGTCGTGCACCTGCTGCCAGACACCGCCGATCGGCAGCTTGCCAGCGGCGCGCGCGGCCATCACGATGCGCGACTTCAGGTACTGGGTTTCGCGGCCTTCGAGCGACCAGACGGTCTTCAGCGCACGCGCGACGTCGGCATTCTTCGCCGTAGCCCCGACGATCGCCGGCACGCGCTCGTGCTGCGCGATTTCGTAGGCCAGTTCCAGCGAGCGAGCTGTCTCGAGTAGCGGGATCACTTTGGTATGTCCGACCTGGACGCCTGCGCGGTATTCGGCTTCGGCCAGCATCGACGAGACGGTGTGGATGTCTTCCGGGCCGCAGGGCTTGGAAATCACGATACCTTCCACCACCGGGTTGACGATGGCGAGGATGTCGTCGAAGTCGTACAGATGCGCGCTGCGATTGATACGCACCCAGACACGCTGCTTTTGCTCGGCCAGCCAGGCCAGCTTGGACTTGACGATCTCACGCGCCTCGACCTTTTGCGCGGGCGGCACGCTGTCCTCGAGATCCAGGATCAGAGCGTCGGCCTTGGATTGGATGGACTTTTCGATCCAGGTCGGCTTGTTGCCTGGAACAAAGAGGAAGGAACGTATGGGTTTCATCTGCATCGTCATGACTGTCTTGACCTGTTGAGGGGGGCATCTGATTTATCGCCAGGCATTAACCTAACAACTGATAGTTAGATTAGTGCTCAAATGGCGAGACCGGCATTGGGGTTTATACCAATGTGGAGGCGGATGCGGATAATCGATGGGACGCCGGCCTCGGGTTCGAAGTCGGTGTAGCGCATGGCAGGCAGCGGCATCGGGGCGCCGGTGCCGCTTGAAGTTCAAAGGGGAGTCATGCCGTCCGCGACGGCCGAGGGACGGAAATCAATCGCAAGGGCGAGGCGCCCGTTCTGGGTGCAGTCACAGCCGCTCGTCGTTGCGACTGTCCCGCAGTCGCGCCCTGGGTCGAGTTTTTGCACACCGACACCAATGCACTTGAACGGATCGCCTCGGGGAAGCGATCCGTCCGTTGTTCACTCTGTCCGCGAGTGCTCCGTCGCACGAACTGAACGGATGAGTGTTTTACAGTTTGGTCTGGAAGAACGGCGCAAGCACGGAGACGGCTTCGTCGACGAACTGAGGGACGTCGTAAAGCGACATGTGATTCGCGCCCTCGACCACGTGCAAGCGCTTGTCGGCGCTGGCGGCGCGTGCGAACAGGTCGTCACTCATCCACTTGCTGCCCGCGACGCTGCCAGCCACGATCTGCAGCGGCTGCGTGAGGAAAGCTTCCGCCTTGTTATACGCGTCGTAAGTGATGATCTGGTTGAGGCTGCGGGCGGTCATGAAGCCCGGAGCGTTGGAGTGTTCGCAGCGCGGCGTATGGTAGTACTCCCATGCTTCTTCCAGTTCCTTGTTCGGCGCGTCTTCCTTGCGCATCGGAGCCAGCGGCAACGTGGCCAACTGCGCGCCGGACGCGTCGTTTGTGCGAGCCTGCGAGCCGTGCGCGACGAACGGGATCGCATCGGCATCCTTTACGGTATTTTCCCAGCCGTTGCGGAACATCGAACCGATGTTGACGGCGCTGACCGTGCCGAGCGCCTTGATGCGTCGATCGTTGATTGCTGCGTTGGCCGCATAGCCACCACCCGCGCAGATGCCCATCGCGCCGATACGGTCGGCATCGACATACGGAAGCGTGGTCAGGTAGTCCACCACGGCGCTGACGTCCTCGGTGCGGATGTAAGGATTTTCGAGCTGGCGCGGCTCGCCCGTGCTTTCGCCTTGATACGATGCATCGAACGCGATTGCTACGAGACCGTTCTCGGCAAGTTTCTTCGCATACAGCCCTGCCGTCTGCTCCTTCACGCCGCCGCCAGGGTGGGCGACCACCACGGCCGCGTACTTGGTGCTTTGGTCGAAACCTGCCGGGACGTGAATCACTGCGGCAAGGGTGACGCCTTGGCCGTTCAGGTTCTTGAAGTTGACTTTCTGCATGATGGCTAACTCCTGTGGTGTGTGGCAGTGAAGTGATCTGTAGCGATGATAGGCACGAAATTGATTCGAATATATGGCCTAAAACTGACTTCAGTGTTAAGCATTGATTTACAGACTCTGCGGATGTCTTTCGCAACGCTGCCTTGCCGGCTCGTCAGACGTAAAGTGCATTACTTGGATTCGCTGGAGACCGACCATTGGTCGTCGATAGCGCGGAGCATTTCGTCGGGTGCCAATTGTCGCGTCATGCGCCCACGCAGTACGTGACGGTGTTCGAACGAGGCAGCGCCGCGAGCCATCACCTTGGCCTTGAAAGCAGCAATCTGGTCATCGCCGAAATGGCTGTTGTACGTGTTGAACAGCACGACGTGCTGGCCGTCGAATCGGTTGTGCTCGACGAAGGCCCAGATCGGCGGTGCAGGGCTGTACAGCCAGACTGGGGAGCCCAGCCAGACAGCGCGAAACGGCGTCAGGTCGATGGTGCTCGGCGTAATGTCCGGTAGGGCCGCGGGTTCGCGTTTGATCACGGAAGCGTGGCGCAGTGCACGGATCAGGCCGAAGAGACCTAGCCGATAGTCGGTCGCCTGCAGCGTGAAGAGCCTGGCGCCGAGTCGCCTCGCCACATGGCTTGCGGCGAGCGCGGTGTTGCCGGAGCGAGAAAAATAAACCACGACCGTGCGAGATGTAGGCGCATCGGTGACGGGAGTCTGAAACTGCCTTTTCGCCGGTTGATGAGCTTGACGGCTTTCGATCCAGGTAACTGACAGCAACACACTGAAGGCGCCCAGCAGCACCAGAACCACTGCGGCACATAGCCATTGGACAGCGGACATTGGTTCTCTCACGAAGCGTTCATGAAGTGCCAGGGCGCGGCTGTCTTGCCTGGAGCGTGAGTTGCAGACTGGGACGCATCTTGAGATCGTTGACGGTGATAACCGCGATTTCGCCGTCCAGATCCTGCAAGGTCATCTGCTGACCTCGTTACATGAAGTACGGTTTGTTGCCATCGCTGTTCGGTTTGTTGATGCCCAGGTTCTCTCCGGCGTGAAGCTCCGGCGACGCGATGATCTTGAGAATCAGGTCGCTCACACTTTTGCGCGAAACGATGGTGCCCTTGAAGGGTTCGCTTTTGAGAGTGAGTTCGTAATCGACCTCGTCCTCGTCCATTAACCAGGCCGGGCGCAGGATGGTGTACTGAAGATCAGACGCCTCGATCGCATCCGCAGCGCGGCGGAAAGGTTTGAGATCTTCACCGATGATGGCGTTGTTCCAATCGCCGAACTTGCCTGGCACCTCGTCATAGATGCCGAGCGAGAGGACGAAAACGAGGCGTTTGACACCCGCGGCCTTCATGGCAGCGATCACGCTCTTGGCCTGTACGTCCAGATCCTCACCCGTGAGGTTGGCATAGACGATGTGTTGCCCTTGCACGGCGCGCAGCAACAGCGTCTTGTCGAGCACGTTGCCGATGATGACCTTGGCATTCGAGGGCGTATCCCCAAGTTTTTTGGGGTTACGTACGAGCAGGGTCTGACTGACGCCTTTGTCGGTCGCGAGTCCCTTGATCGCCCATTGGGAAATCTGGCCGTTAGCACCCAGAATAAGGACATTTTTCACAAAAACTACTCCTTTCACAATGGTTGTGATGTTTTGGCAAGAGCGTGGCCCAAGCCACCGTAGACGCCGTTGGTGATGGCGGTTCTAGCGCAAAGTAGTGGTTTCATGAGCGATTCTTTCGTACGAAAAAAACGGGCGTTTGCCACGCCCGCTGAGTGAATGACGGTGGGGCACCTGGCGTTACAGGGTCTCCTTGAAGAACGGCACGACTTTCGCCATGGCTATTCCTACGGGTTCCGGTTTGTCGTACAAATCGTAGTGCGACCAGCCCTCGGCCACAACGATCTGCTTGTTCTTCGAGGCGGCGCGTCCGTAAATCTCCCAGCCGTCGCGATAGGCGCCAAACCCACCCGGCTTGTCGCCGATGACGACCAGAAGCGGCTGCGTCAACAGCACCTCCGCATTCAGGAAGGCGTCCCAGCCCATCGCGGCGCTGCTGAACGACATCAACTGGCTGGTGGCGCCGTTGGGCTGTTGACCGCGAGCGGTCTTGTAGTATTCGGTGGCTTCGAGCACGTCGATGTCGTCAATGCCGGCCTTCTTTCCCGCTTCCACGGAATCGGGCAACAGGTTGGCCACATGACGTTCGCCGCCTTGGGCTTCTGCGGTACGCATCGCGGCCATGTTTTCGATGAATTCGTGCGGCTTGAAGTTGGCGAAGCCTTCGCGGATCAGTCGACCGTAGTTCACGCCGGTGATCGATACCAGAGCCTTGATACGGTGATCGGTGATACCGGCATGAACGGTGTAGGCGCCGCCACCGCACACGCCGATGGCACCGATGCGGCTGGCATCGACATAAGGCAGAGACTGCAGGTAGTCGATCGCGAAGCGGATATCCGACACGCGAATCGATGGATCCTCGATGAAGCGAGGCGTGCCGCCGCTCGCACCCTGGAAGCTCGCGTCATGTACCAGCACGACAAAACCTTCCTCCGCCAGTCCCTTCGCATAGATGTTGCCCGCCGTTTGCTCCTTGCAGCTACCGATCGGGTGCGTGCTGACAATGGCGGGGTACTTCCTGTTCTGGTCAAAGCCGGGTGGGAAATAGATGTCAGCAGCCGTATCCCAGCCCAGGTTCGGGTAGGTAACGCTCTTGATATTGCTCCTGCTCATTTAATACTCCGATCAGTTCAGATGGTGACTTGGGTGCAGCCCATGATCTCTTGCAGACTCACTTCAACGTGCGCCGGAAAAACGGTGCGAGCACGGACACGGCTTCCTCCACATACTTCGGCACGTCGTATAGCGACATGTGGTTTGCCCCCTCGACGATGTGCATCTGCTTGTCCTGACTGGCTGCGCGGGCCAGCAGGTCGTCGCTCATCCACTTGCTGCCGGCTACGCTGCCTGCCACGGCCAGGATCGGCTGGGTCAGGAATGCTTCGGCCTTGCTATAGGCGTCGTAAGAGATGATCTGGGTCAGGTTGCGGGCCAATGTGAAGCCAGGGGCGTTCGGGTGCTCGCAGCGAGGGGTGTGGTAGTACTCCCACGCTTCGGCCAGCTCGGGATTGGGAGCGTCTTCTTTCTTCAGCGGTGCGAGCGGGATCGTGACAAGGTCGACCTGGCCCGCATCGTGGGTACGCGCCTGGGAACCCGCTGCCAGTAGCCCGACGGCGTCGGCGTCCTTGACGGTGTTTTCCCAGCCGTTGCGAAACATCTGGCCGATGTTCACAGCGCTTACGGTGCCCAGCGCCTTGATGCGGCGGTCGCTGATCGCGGCGTTGGCGCTATAGCCAGCACCTGCACAAATTCCCATCGCACCGATGTTGCCTTGGTCGACATAAGGCAGTGTGGTCAGGTAGTCGATGACTGCACTCACGTCCTCGGTGCTGACGTAGGGATTCTCCAATTGGCGGGGCTCGCCCGCACTCTCGCCCTGATAGGAGCGGTCGAACGCTATGGTGACGAAACCTTGTTCCGCCAGCTTCCTGGCGTACACGCCAGCGGTCTGCTCCTTCACACCGCCGCCCGGGTGGGATACGACGATGGCTGCGTACTTCTTGCCCTGATCGAAGTCAGCAGGGAAGTTGATCACAGCGGCCATGGTGATGCCTTGACCGTTGAGGTTCTTGAAATTGACTTTCTGCATGGGGACCTCCTGGATTGCAGGGAAAGTGGATCGTCGCGTATTACAAGTCGCTCGTTGGCCGGTGTCGCGCGGGACACTCGACGACTCGCGAAGGATCATCGGTTAGCGTGTTGATCAGGTTCAAATATGGTAGGAACTGCTTTGGCAATCGACAAGCTCTGGTGCGCTACTACACATGTAAACTCAGCTTAACAATATCTTGGCCGTCGGACCATTTCAGGTCGCGTACAGGTTCGGAAACTGTCCTGTTGTACTAATCACTGTCGTGCGGTCCTCGAGGTAGGGATCGAGTGCGTCGATACCGTTCTCCCGGCCCCATCCACTCGCCTTGAAGCCGCCGTAAGGCGTCGACCAACGCAGAAATGAATAGGTGTTGACCCATACCATTCCGGCTTCGATACGGCTCGACACGCGGTGAGCGCGTCCGACGTCGCGTGTCCATAGGCCCGCAGTCAGGCCGTACGGCGTATCGTTTGCAATCGCTAGCGCCTCGTCCTCACCGTCGAACGGGATCAGCGAAGCGATAGGCCCGAAGATTTCCTCGCGCGCAATGCGCATCGTGTTATTCACACCTGCGAATACCGTCGGCTCAACGAAGTAGCCCTCTTCGAGCCCGCGCGTCACGATGCGGTGCCCACCGGCCACGAGTTCTGCACCGTCCTGCCGTCCGGCCTCGACATACGAAAGCGTTTTCATCAGTTGCGCTTCGTGCGCCTGCGGACCCATATGATTCGTGTCGTCGAAGGGCATGCCGACGCGCACGCACTTGGCGCGCGCGCGGAAAGCATCGACGACGTGCTCGTAGATCGGCCGCTCCACCAGCACGCGAGAGCCGAGCGCACAGCTTTGGCCGCACAGCCGCCAGGCGGATGCCGTCGCGGCGTTGATCGCATTGTCGATGTCGGCATCGGCGAAGATGATGTGCGGCGCCTTGCCGCCGAGCTCGAACGTGAAGCGCTTCAAGTTGTCGGCTCCGTCGCGCAGCATCTGTTTTGCAGTGCTGCCTTCGCCGGTGAACGAGATTTTGTTGACATCGGGATGCTTGACAAGGTGAGCGCCCGCTGTGCGCCCATAACCGGGCACCACGTTGAACACGCCAGGCGGAATCCCCGCCTTGTGCATAAGTCGCGCAAGCTCGAGTGCGGTGACCGGCGTTTGCTCGGCCGGCTTGACGACGACTGTGCAGCCGGCCGCAAGGGCCGCGCCGATCTTCAGGCAAGTGGCAAGCAGTGGCGCGTTCCACGGCACGACCGCGCCGACGACGCCGACAGGCATGCGAGACGTGAACGCGTGCACGGAATCGTCGATCGGAATCGTACGGCCTTGCGCTTTGTCAGCGAGCGAGGCGAACCACTGATACCACTGGGCCTGCGCGGCAAGGCTGACACGATGTTCCCGAACCAGGCCGCCGTTATCTCGCGACTCGAGCACGGCAAGTTCTGGGATTGCCGCAAGGAACAGATCTGCGAAGCGACGCAGCAGCGTCGCCCGCTCGTGACCTGGCATCCTGCGCCAAGGGCCGTTGAAAGCCTGGCGGGCGGCGGCCACCGCGCGATCAATGTCCTGTGTGCCACCCATTGGCACGATTGCCCACGGCCTGCCGGTTGCGGGATCGATGCTCTCGATGAGTTCGCCGTCGATGGGGGTTAGCCATTCTCCGCCTATATAGAGTTGGTCGTAGCGTTGCAGCGTTGTGCCGCCGGCGGCGGGAATTACTTTCGACATCCGTTGCCCCTCGAAATGTGCTGCTTCATTGGAAAAAAGCCGGTATCACTTTTTGTAAGTCCGTTGGGCGCACGAGGACAATCCCGCCGAACCAATCGTTCCATGCTTTGAAACAGGGGCCGTGCCGCTTTGGTGCGCTGTTGAGTTCACGTCTGACATAAGGAATCTGTTTGCTAGCCTAACAACCGGTAGATCGCGGTATGATGCATATCACTGATTTGTGCGCGAAGGGGCGGTGCCTGGTGTAACCGCAAACTGCCGTGCTACCCGCGCAAGCGCCATTTATCGTAGAGAGGAGAAGACCATCGTGAATGGAACATTCGAAGCCGCCAGTCCGGCTTTAGCGATTGTCCAGGCCGCGTGGAATGCGGGCGCGCGACACTGGAATGCGGACGCGCTGGCAGCCGTCTACACTGCCGATGCGCTTTTCTTTGGCGGAAGACCGGGCCAATCCGTCGGAACCGGTGCGATTCGCGAGTACTTCGCTTCGTATGAGGGTGTGATCGACTCTGCGACGCTGGAGTTGGTGGAACAGCAGATCGTCAGACTCGGAACTCAGTGCTTTCTCGCGCAAGGCTACGGCGAATTCTCATTCACGCTCAGCGGCGGCCGGATGTCGCGATCCCGCTTGCGCACGACTCTCGTGATCGCGTTACAGGATGGCGAGTGGCGCATCCGCCAGCATCATTTTTCGGCGGAGCCGGAATCGCCACCGATCTGAGCGGGACAATTAGCACCTGATGGTCTGATTCGCCCCCGGCGAGGGGGCGGTTCGTCACGCTGCACAGTGCGTCTATCAGAACTTGTGACGCATGCCGAGCCGGACCAGTACTTGGCTCCTGCTTGTCGATGCGTCCGGAGCCGATGAGCCGCCGGCACCATAAGTGTCGGGGGCAATCGATGCTACTGTCGCGTCTCCGGCCGCACGCTGAAACGCACCAAGCAAATAAACGTCGGTGCGTTTGGACAGGAAGTAGTCGCCGATGAGTTCAACCTGATGGTATTTCGGCTTAAGTCCCTTGGAGTCCTGCTTGCCGTCGGTATACGTGTAGTTGCCCGAGAGGTAGGCGAAAGGGGTTATTTGCCAATTGGCAGACATTCCATAGTTGTCGAACTTCAACGAGTCGTTCACCGAAGTATATTTCGAGTGGCTATACAGGAAGCCGAGCTTTACCGCAGCCAGCTGCCAGGTTGCGGCGGCCGCCGCAATGTCTTCACGAATCACGGCAGATGCGAGACCGGCTGCATGCAGCGGCGACGTAGTCGTGACATTAATGTAGTCGCCGGAGATCGCACCGGTTGTATTGGCGTTCGGGGCATTCAGATGCAGGTAGCCGGCGCCCAGTGACACCTGACCTTGCGTATAGCTCGCACCGGCGCTCCACAGACGGTTGGTGGCAAAGCCGGAGCCCGTGTCTGTAGAACTGGTGTTGCTGAACGCATACATGCCGCCGAACTTGAACCCGCCATAGTTGGCGCTGGTGAACTTGACGGAGTTGTTGACTCGGAAAGAGTTGTCGAGGTTGTCGTTGTCGAACGGATGAGCGAGGCCCGTGTACACAATGCCGCTGAGCGGTTGAACGTAGTCGACGACGGAATCGTATTGGCGTCCCATTGTGATCGCGCCGTACCTGTCGTTGGTGACGCCCACCCACGCTTGGCGTCCGAACAAACGGCCACCCTGGGCCAGTGCGCCACCGCCGGTGAACCCATTCTCCAACTGGAAGATTGCCTTCGTTCCTCCGCCGAGATCCTCGGCGCCCTTCAATCCGAAACGATTGCCCTGAAGTAAACCCAATGTCATCGTCCAGTTGGACTTTCCATTGTCGTTGTTGATGTAGTTCACGCCAGCGTCGACGAGGCCATATAACGTCACACTGCTTTGCGCATAAGCCGCGCCGGCAAATGTGCCAAGGATTGCTACCGACAAAAGATGCTTCTTCACTGACACGTCTCCTCAAACAATGGTTGATAGAACCTTTGACGAAATTAAAGCTTCTCGTTTTATTTTGAAAACTGGGTGGTGAGATTCCAGTTGGCTGTTGGTGGTGGTGCCGGATGCGACCGACACCGACTTCGATCTTCCGCAATTCAGTCCATTCACCATACGAACGTTAGATAGTGTGAGAGACAAATCTGCCTCAAACCATGAGTGTTAGCACCTAGCCCGTACGCGTCGTATTCCGCGAAAGGATGCTGAATGTCAACGTACGGAACGAAGCGAAAGATCAATTGACGCGGTGTTTTTTTAACGCCTCTAATGCCTACCCAGAACGACACTAAGAACTACGGAGGCGCGCCCATCTTCTGACATCCATCAATCATCGGGGTTGAGCTTTGCCTTGACGCTGAGCGTGGCCGTTTAGCTACGCTGCGACAAGACGCATATCGGAAGTCGTGCAGTCGAGAACAAAGTTTGCAAGGGACGCGGACAGAGATCCGCCCTTGGAGCGACGGATTCCAACCGGCGAAGCGGGCAACAAGAATTTAGCGGGCGGTCCGAATCAAACAGTTCGTATAACTATTTAAATTTCAAGAGGAGACGTCGACCATGAGAGAGCTTGAAAAGCTAAAGAAGAAGACACTATCCCGTCGCGCGAAGCATCGCATGTTTTCTTTAGCCACGATTCCTGCTTTGATGATTTCGCTTGATTACTCGCTGGCGGCGCAGGCTGCCGATCAGGTGCAGGCGGCGGATCAGGAGCAAACCCGGCAACAGTCCCAACCGGATAGCCAGCCCCCGTCCGCATGGAACGCATTGACAGGCCTTGGAGGCCTGAAGGACAACCTGACGCTCGGTGGTTTTGTGCGTACCTGGGCTTCGATGAACCTTCAGAACCACCCTGAGGTGGCGAATGGCGGAGCGGGTGAACTGCAGATGTTGCGCAGTTCGCTCGAGCTCGATGCCGGCCTGAAGACCGGTCCTTTCAAGTGGACGGCAATCGGCCGACTCGACCGGGAAATTCTCACACCCTACGAAAAGAGCCTGCAGGACATGGTTCGTCAGAATACGCCGGGGGGGCCGGGCAGCAGCATGCTGCAGCAGTATGACCAGAACGAGTTGCGCGAATTCTATGTCGACACGGACGTCGGCGATCGTGTGCATCTGAGGCTCGGCAAGCAGCAGATCGTCTGGGGCGAGACAGATTTCTTCCATCCTACTGACCTGATTCAAGGCTATGACTATCGCTGGCGGTCATTCCTCGAGCCGGAAAGTGACGAACTCAGAAAGCCGTTAATTATGGCCAATGCGACAGTCAGCGTTCCGGAACTGAACGGCGACTTGCAGATGGTCGTACGGCCGGGCCTCGACCGCAAGCGGGATATCGGCAACAACTATGACCTGTATGGCGGGCGCTGGATTCCGCAGCCGTTCAAGGGCGTCGATTTTCTCTCACTGACCAACTACGACTACGATCATCCGTACGGCAAGACCAGTTCGGTGACTGGCGGCACCCGCTGGACCGGATTCGCGGGCCCGGTGAACTACGCGATGTCGTACCTGCGCACGTTCGCGCCCGATCCGGTGCTCAACCCGTCTGCCAACCCGATCGGCAAGACGCCGAGCGGTTTGCTCGGTGACTGGTTCTTCCCGACGATCAACGTGTTCGATGCAAGCGTGAGTGGTGAAATTCCGGTCACGGGCACGGTGGCGAACCTTGAAATTGCGTATCAGCCGAACCGCTACTTCAACACCGGCACGAATCTGCCGATCAACCAGCAGGGGACGGGTCCGGTCGTTCGCAAGGATGTGATCACGACGACAATCCGCCTCGACCAGAAGCTGAGCCTCGAGCGGCTGCTCGGGACGAATGCGCCTTCGCTGTTCTCGCTGCAATTGTTCGATACGTGGATCCAGAACTTCAAGTCGAGTGACGACATTGTTGCTCAGGTCGGTTGGAGCGCGCCGGCGAAGCGGCACGACACGCTCATGACGGCGTTCTTGACGCTCAACTATATGAACAGCCGTCTGAATCCCGGCATCGCCGGTGGCGTCGACCTCAGCACGGGCGACGGGTTCGTGATTCCCAGCATTGGCTATCAGATCGGCAATCACTGGCGTCTCCTCGCCGAGGCGGATCTGTTCTTCGCACGTCATTCGCGTAGCGCAATTCCTCAGCCTGGCCAGAGCACTTACGGTCTTGCCGGATTTGCCAACAACGATCAACTGATGCTTCGCGCAACTTACCAGTTCTAAGTGTCGTAACCCCCAAAGATCGGAGACGAAACATGCAGCAATCCTTCAAAGGGCGTATTACTTACTGCCTCGCGGCGCTCCTCGCCACATCGATAATGACGGCGACCGCATCGGCGGTGGCGGCCGAGTTGCCGTCCGGCACGGTCGTCAGCAAGGCTAATCTGGATCAGGTTAAGAACGACACGTTCATGGGCCACACGATCGCCAGTCTGCTCACAGATCGAGAAGTCACCGAGATTAACAACTTCAATCGCAAGTTCCAGCTCGTGAAATCTGCGGAGCCGGTTGTCGACTCCAAGTGGAGCGAGGCGACTGAGAAGGATTCGGGTGATGTCAAGTATGACCCGAAGACGCGCGAGATTACGGGCTACAAGGCTGGGTTGCCGTTCCCGACGATCAATCAAAGCGATCCTGACGCCGGCGAGAAGATCATGTGGAACTACTACTACGGTTCCCCGTCGTACCCGCATGACTTTTTCTCCAACGTCTCGTTCCTGACGTTCAACTCGAGCGGTTTCGAATCGTCCCAGGGCTGGGTGTTCGACCGGACCCGCAATCGGGGCCGGTTGGGCGGATCGACATCGGCCGACGGCGGGGACTGGCTTTCCAAGACGATCTTCGTTGGCGTGTCGCCCCAGGACATCAAGGGCACCGGGACATTTACAACCCGCTATGACGTTGCGGGCAAACTCGAGGATCAGTTCGTCTACATCAAGTCCGCACGACGCGTGCGTCGGCTGTCGGGTAACGCATGGATGGACCCTGTCGGTGGCTTCGACTTCCTCGACGACGACCTCTTCGTGTACAACTCGCGCCCGTCGCAGTATCTGAGCAACAAGGTGATCGGCAAGCGCTGGATCCTTGCCGGCGTCGACACCAAGCTGCACCGCGACTCGTCGAAGAGCGGTTCGGCGGAAGAGTGGCCGGTGATCGATTCCAAAGACGCGCCGTACTGGAACGCCATCGTTCCAATGACCCCGCGTGAAGTCTGGGTGGTCGAGTGCACGCCGCCGAGCGAACACCCGTACGGCAAGAAGATCGTGTATGTCGACACGAAGCTGTATGGCATTTACCGCGGTGAAATTACCGACAAGAAGGGCGAGCCATGGCGTGCCATCGACTTCTACTACGGGCCGCTGACGGGAAACAGGACGGGCATCAAGTACATCTCGGCATTGCTCGGCACGTACGTCGATTTCAAGGCTCATCACGCGACATTCTTCGCGACGCCTGACGCGGTGGTGGATCGTGAACGCAGCGTCGGCGATTACTCGCCGAACGCGTTGGAGTCCTATCAGTAAGGTCCGGACTCTAAATAACTGTTGATATCGACGGGTGAAATATGCAATTGCGACGCCTTTCCAGCTTCGTGAGTTCGGCCATGCCGTTGCTCATTATTGGGGGACTGCTTTATGCGGGATTCTTCATCAAGCCCGAACCCAAAGGCGACGCCGTGCCACGGCCTGCCTTCGAGCGCGGCGACCGGCTGTATGGGGCCGCAGTCCAACCCGGCGGCAAGATTTTGCTCGTGGGTAGTGACGGAAAAATCCTGACCAGCACAGATGCTGCCCGTTCCTGGCAATACGCCGCCGTTCCGGTGAGCGTGGCGTTTCAGGACGTGGCGGCATGGGATGACAAACGCTCCGTCGCGGTGGGTAACGGGGGCGTCGTGCTGATTACGGAAGACGGCGGCAAATCCTGGAAGGCGGTGGACGCACCGAAATCCAGGATCGCCAACAAGCTGATGCGGGTCAGGACCGAACCTGGCGGCCACGCGGTGGCCGTCGGCGAAGGCGGCGCCATTCTGATGTCGACCGATTACGGCCGGCATTGGGCGTCAGTCCGGCCGGAGGAAGACATCGCGTGGAATGACGTGTACCTGAAGGACGGGCGCGGCTGGATCGTCGGCGAGCGAGGGCGCATCCTGACCTCGGCCGATAACGGCCAGTCCTGGCATGAGGTGACAGGGCCGGTCAAAAGCAGCCTGATGGCGGTGTCGTTCAAGGACGCGAACGATGGTGTCGCGGTCGGTCTCAACGACGTGATTCTCGTATCCCACGACGGCGGCGCGAGTTGGGCCCAGATGCCCTTCGCCTCGCCGGACGACGTCGCCTACAACGGCACCGCGCAAGGCGGCGCAACGACGCTCTATGAGCAGGGGAGAACGGAGCACCTGCTTTGTGTGGCGTGGGACGGCAAACGATGGATCGCGGCCGGGACCAAGGGCGTCTTCGCCGTCGGCGATGCCGGTGCCGGGCATTGGACCGGTACGCGGATCTCACCCGACGACCGGCATTGGTACACATCGATCGTACCTGAGCACGGCCAGTACCTTCTGTCCGGCAGCCACTTCGTCAGCTTGCCGATGACGGACTTGACTCTGACAGGGAACACGAAAAAAGCAGGAGAGCAGGTATGAAGAGCGCGACTTTTTCGAAGCTCGAGAGATTCGTTGAGTTCTGTATTCGAAACCGGGTAGCAGTGACGGCCATCTATGTCGTGCTGACGGCTGTGATGACGTTCTTTGCGTCGCACATCGAGATCAAGACGGTTTTCGATGATTTGCTGCCGCGCTCGCATCCGTACGTGCAGGTACACGAGCGCTTCAAGGAGCAATTCGGCGGCTCGAATGTGGTAAGCATCATGGTGCGGGCCGACAAGGGCGACATCTTCCAGAAGAGCGTGCTCGACAAGGTCAAGAAGGTCACGACGGATCTTGCCCTGGTGCACGGCGTGAACCCTATGCAAATCATCTCGATCGCGTCGCCGAAGCTCAAGGAAATTCGCGCGTCGACCGATGCGATTGAATCGAAGCCCGTGATGTTCCCAAACGTCCCGCAGACGGCGGAACAGATGAGTGAATTGAAGACGTCGATCCTGAATAACCCGCTCGTCTACGGCACGTATGTGTCACCGGACCTGAAGGCGGCGTTGATCACGGTCGATTTCTACGAAAGCGAACTCGACTATCAGAAGATCTACGATCAGATCTACAAGCTCACGCAGTCGGTACAAGGTGATGGCGTGACGGTCAACGTGGTCGGTGAGCCCATGCTGTTTGGCTGGGTGACGCACTATGTGCCGGAAACGCTGAAAATCTTCATGCTGACGATCATGTTTCTCGCGGCGCTGCTGTTCGTCATCATGCGCACATGGCGCGGTACGCTGCTGCCGTTGCTCGCCGGTACGACGAGCGCGATCTGGTCGCTCGGCGTGGCGAAGCTGTTCGGCTTCAACTTCGATCCGCTCGTGATCGTGATCGCCTTCCTGATCACCGCGCGTTCAATTTCGCACTCGGTGCAACTGGTGTCGCGATTCGGCGACGAGGTCGAAGGCGGTGTCGATTCGAGCCGTGCGGCCGCGCATTCGGCGATGCTGCAACTCTTCAAGCCGGGCATGCTTGGGGTGATCGCCGATGCGGGTTGTATGGTCGTCGTCGTGCTCACGCCGATTCCGTTGATGCAGAAGGTTGCGATCGTCGGCACGATCTGGGTGCTCACGATTGCGCTCACCGCCTGTGTGATGACACCGATCCTGCTGTCCTGGGTCCGCAAGCCGCGGGGTCATGCACATCCGTTCGACGTGCTGCCGTTGTTCGATCGCGTACTCGATCTGTGCGTGAGGGTCGCGACGTCACGCATCCGTTACGTGATCCTTGGCCTCACGGCGGTCGTGTTTGTCGTGTCAGGTGTGTATGCGCTCAATCTGCATATCGGCGATGCCGACGCCGGTTCGCCGATCCTCTGGCAGAACTCGCGATACAACGTCGATTCAGCCGCGATCAACCGGCAGTTCCAGGGTACCGATCGCATGTACGCGGTGTTCGAGGGAAGCCGGCCGGATGCGGTCAAGGAGCCGGCGGTACTGAGTAGCATGGAAGCCATGCAGCGTTACATGGGCGCGCAACCGGAGATAGGCGGCAGCCTGTCGATTGCAGACGTGCTCCCGGCCGTCAAGCAGATCCTGCATGAAGACAATCCGCGCTATCACGAACTGGGCAAGACCCGGAACGAGAACGGCGAGCTGATCTATATGTGGGGCCCCGATGCGGGCGAAGCGGGCCGCTATATGGATCCGCAAGTGAGAAACGGTTCGGTCACGTTCTACTTCAAGGACCATCGTGGTGACACCATCCGCACGGCGATGGCGCGGCTGAAGGAATTCATCGCCAACAATCCGGTGGAGCATGGCAAGTATCTGCTGGCCGGCGGCTTGATCGGGGTGACGGCTGCGGTGAACGAGGTGATCCTCTCAGGGCAGGTCGAAAGCGTCGCACTCGCGCTGCTCTGGCTCGTGATCTGCTGCGCGGTCGCTTATCGCACCGCGCGTGCCGGCATCTTCTTCATGATCCCGGTGATGCTGTCGAACACGATCACTTTCAGCTTCATGGCGTGGAAGGGTATCGGTATGACACTGAGCACGCTCCCCGTCGCGGCGCTCGGCATCGGTCTGGGTGTCGACTACACATTCTATGTGGTCGACGGGATTCGCGAAGAACTGCACAAGCACAACGACTTGAAGAAGGCGATCGAGCAGTCGATTCGCACGGCCGGCAAGGGCGTGCTGATCACCGCGCTGACGCTGACGGTCGCGGTTGGGTTGTGGTCGCTGTCGACGCTGCGCTTCCAGGCTGAGATGAGTCTGCTGATGGGCATCTGGCTGTTCGTGTCGGCATTTAGCGCGCTGTTCATCATGCCGGCGCTGGTCTATGTGTTCCGGCCGGAGTTCGTCGTGGGAAAAGGATCGGCGAGGCTTGATCAGCGCAGCGCCGAGACCCGGGAAGACGATGCGCTTTGCTGCAGCAAGCCGGGCCGCGTTTAGATGACACGAGCGGCGCCGTTCCGAACGCGTTGAACCGTGCCCCGGAGAAGCACGGCATGTCTTGCCGTGTGACTTATCCGGGAGCCGGGGCATGCCATTAAAACAATCTGCTGTCTGTCGCTGTCCGTTCAATACGGGCGGCCCGGTAATCCGTCAATCTGGAGGAGCACAATGACTAGGGATAGGACATGCGATTCGCGTCGCCTGCCGGAAGGCTTTGAGGATATCGAACAATTCGTGGATCACTGGAGTACCGCAACGTCGCACGAAAGATGGTGTCTTCGCGCGCAGACACCTTATCCGGAGATCGTGCGCTTCTATGACGCGATGTTCGCACGCGCAGAAGAAGCGACCGTCTACCTGGAGCGCTTCCCGCTGAATGATATGCCGGAGCCGACCGCGAATCTGTTGCGCCTGCTGCTGGCTATGTGTCACGCCTCTGTGGCGGTCGAGATGCATCAGTCGTCGAGTATCCGACACGCTCCATCGGCTCATGCCTTGCAGATTGTGACGGGTTTCCAGCCGCACGGCTGAGCTTCATCGCATAGACCACGATCGCTTCCGAATCTCATTCATTGTCAGGAGTTGGCATGAATCACCCCTTCGATTCCAAACCCAGCTTGGCAGAGTCGGTCGGTTTGTCCACCGCTCCGATGCCAACGCGTCTCTATACCGATCCGACGCACTACGAGGTCGAACGCGAACGGATTTTTCGCCGTGCGTGGCTCATGGTGGGGCGCGTCGAGCGGATTCCCAAAGCTGGGGATTTCTTCGTCAAGGACATTGCCGTTTTGAAGTCGTCGATTATTGTGGCGCGATCGGACGACGGCAAGATCCGGGCGTTTCACAACGTCTGCGCTCACCGCGCCAACATCGTCGAGCATCGCCCGAATGGCAATGCGAAGCGCTTCGTCTGCCGCTATCACAGCTGGGGATACAGCAACGCGGGCGAATTGGCGCATGTGCCGGACGAGGCTGGATTCTTCAACCTGGACAAAAAGAAATGCGGGTTGACGCCGGTCGCGGTGGACGTCTGGGAGGGATGGATCTTCATCAATATGCAGACCGCTCCGGAGGTCAGTTTGCAAGCATTCCTGGGCCCGATGGCGGACGCATTAGCCAATATCGATTACCCGGATCCGGATCATCCAATTGTGCTGCGCGGCGAGTTCAATGCGAACTGGAAGACCGTTGCCGAGAACTTCAGCGAGGCTTACCACATCGCATCGATTCATCCGAAGACGTTGGGGACGATCTACACGGGACGAGACAATCCGTTCAGCAGGCCAATCAGCGCCAATCTGTACGGCCCGCACCGCTCTCTTTCTCTCTGGCTCAATCAGAGCAATCCGCCATCCGACAAGGCAAAGGTCATGCGCTGGCTGTTCTCGTCTGGTCAGACGATTACAGGCACCCGCAAGGAAGGCCAGACGAACTCGATCGTCGAGCATAAGGCGGTGAATCCGACGAAACACGAGAACTGGTCGAGCGATGTCAACTGGTTCTTTCCCAACTGGCATCTGCAGATTTCCGCGAACCAGTTCTGGACTCACGAATTCTGGCCGACGTCGGCGAATACGACAGTGTGGGAAGCGCGCTTCTACAAACCAAAGTCGACGACCGTGCGCGAGCGTCTTCAACTTGAGCATTTCACCTCGCATATGACCGATACGATGCTCGAGGACCTGGGGAACATCGAAAGCATGCAGGCCGGAATGGAGTCGGGCGCCAAATCATTTGTCGTGTTCAACGAGACCGAGATTTTGTGCCGTCACGGGCTCGAACAGGTCGTCAAGTGGACGGCCGCCGCGACGGCCAAGGAGGCGCTCGATTAGCCGGAACGGTAGCGGATGGCGATATTTGTACCGGTGGGGCCGGCAGGTCCCCGCCGATGGAGGAGAAGACGTGACAAGTGTATTGGGCGGATTGAAGGTTCGCGTGGCCGCGAAACATGTCGAAGCGGTCGGCATCTGTAGTTTCGAACTGGTGGAGGCGGGCGGGAACGCTCTTCCGGCGTTTTCAGCCGGCTCGCACATCGACGTGGCCGTGCCGGGAGGATTGACGCGTCAGTACTCGCTGTGCAACGCGCCCAACGAGAGCCATCGCTACCAGATTTCTGTGCTGCGTGATCCGAGTTCGCGAGGCGGCTCTGCAGGCATGCACGACCGCGTGAGCGTTGGCGACGAGCTGATCATCAGTGCTCCGAAAAATCACTTTGCGCTTGCTCATGGCGCCCGGCACAGCGTTCTGCTGGCGGGTGGCATCGGTGTCACGCCGATACTTTGCATGGCGGAGCGGCTCTCGATGATCGGCGCGTCGTTCGAGATGCATTACTGCACCAGATCGCGGGAGCATACGGCGTTTCTCGAACGTATTGCCGGCGCGTGCTATGCGTCCCATGTGCAGTTCCACTTCGACGACGGAGCGGTGGACCAGAAACTCGATATGGCGGCGTGCCTCGCGAAACCGGAGAGCGGAACGCATTTGTATGTTTGCGGACCGAAGGGTTTCATGGAATCAGTGCTGCATGCGGCGCGTGCGGCCGGCTGGCCGGAGGCGCAACTGCACTATGAGTTCTTTGCCGCCGAAGCGCGTTCGCCGGCCGACGACGCACGTTTCGAGGTGGAGATAGCGAGTACCGGGCAAGTCGTTGTCGTGGAGAAAGACGAGACGGTCGTACAGGCACTCGCGAAAGTGGGCGTGGAGATACAGATCTCCTGCGAACAAGGTGTGTGCGGTACGTGCCTCACGCGCGTACTCGAAGGCGAGCCCGACCATTTCGATGTCTACCTGAGCGCGGAGGAGCGCGCCGCGAACGACCAGTTCCTGCCGTGCTGCTCGCGTGGCAAGTCGTCGCGGCTGGTACTTGATTTATAGGCGGTGCGTGTTACTGCGCTGTCGTGGGTCGTGGTGGCATAACGCGCATTTGGAACGCGGACGGCGTCTATGCACTGATGCCTATCGGGCCCATGGGATGGCACATGGGCCCGGCAACCGGCACCTTGCGCGCGAGGAACTCAATGGCCGCGCGCCCGAACACGTCATTTCGGTCGCCGGCTACCATATGGCCAGCCTGGGCGACATTCACGTATTCCGAGTGCGGGCAGAGTTCGAGGAACTCCTGAACGCCAGCCTCACTGACGACGTCGGAGGTCCCGCCGCGCACCAGTAGCGTCGGCAGATTCAGATGGCTCGCGCACGCTGCGAGTCTTGGGTGACGCGTGTGCGGCTCGACCTGACTGGCGAGGAACCTGGGGTCCCAGTGCCACCGGTAGCGTCCATCGCCGCCGAGCCGGACATTTTTGGCGAGACCGTCCAGATTGCGCGTGCGCACTTGTGCCGGGCGGTACCGGCTGATCGCGTCAGCGACTTCCTCAAGCGAGCCGAATCCGTGTGGGCTTTGCTGCATGAAGGTGCGGATTCTTGCAACGCCCGAGGGTTCGGTGTACGGCACGATATCGACGAGGATCAACGCGCTAGCATCGAGCCGGCGTTCGCCAATCGCCACAAGGCTGGTTGCTCCGCCTAGCGATGCGCCGATGAGCACGGGCCGTCGTGTGCCTAGTGCCGCGACTACGCACCCCAAGTCCCGGACCAACGCGTCCTGGCTGTAGTCGCCATCAGAGCACCAGTCCGAATCTCCATGTCCGCGGGCATCGTAAGCAACGGCAAAATAGCCGGCTTCGCCAAGCGATGCCCCCGTCGCACCCCATGCGTGGCGAGTCTGACCGCCACCATGCAGCAGGACGACTAGGGGGGCGTCGGGATGGCCCCAGGCATCGCCGGCGAGGCGGATGCCATCCGAACCTTCCCACATGTGCATCGGCTCCGGGGTGCCCGGCAGGCGGCGTTCTGTGTTCATCGTGATTCTCATGGTTGTGTCGGGGCTGGCGTGCCATTGCCTTGCCGAGAGACTGTCCGACGGCTGGGCTGGCAGTTTTGTGGGTCGTGCCCAAGGACGGGCAGCGCTCGTTCCGAGTGACATCACAGAACTTCGCGTCTGGCGCTTGTCGTGTCAACGGCCGAGGTCGCGGTGTTCCGTACAGTGATCGGGTGATGGCGGCGCTTCATCGAGCGTAGCGCCTCGTACCGGCGCATGACCGCTACGGGCCGCGCGGACTGTCTCTTCGGCTGGACACGTCCGGCGCGCTCAGGTAGTGTCTGCGCGCACAATAATGGTCGTCTGAAACGGTGTACAGGCGGCGGAACGGTCGTCCTTCACTGACGATAGCGTTGGCCGTACCGCAACCGGTCTTCTTCGGACCCGCCGGCAACTGAATCACGTGACGCGGGCGAAAGGAATTCATCCTAGGAAAGGAAAGATGGACACGCTACAAATGATGCGGATATTTGTCCGCATCGCAGAAGAAGGCAGTTTTACCGGAGCAGCGCAACGCCTCGGGCTCACGAACGCCTCTGCTTCGCGATCGATCGCACAGTTGGAGACGCACCTGCGCACGCGCCTGCTCAACCGCAGCACACGCCGCATCGCGCTCACCGAGGCGGGACAGCGCTACCTGGAGCGATGCGAGCGGATTCTCGCATATGTCGATGAGGCCGAGGCGGAGGCGGCGGATGCACAGGTCCGCCCCTCAGGAAAGTTGCATGTGCACGCGACAACGAGCTTCGGCCAGATTTATGTCTTACCGGCGGTCTTGCGCTATCGGGAACGAAATCCTTCGGTGTCCGTCGAGCTGACGTTGTCGCAGCATGTACCTGACCTCCTCGACGAAGGCTACGATATCTCTCTTCAATTGAGTATGTCGGAGTTGCCCGATTCGGCGCTCGTGTCGCATCGGCTCGGCGACGTGCATAGCGTACTGTGTGCGTCGCCTGTCTATCTGAGCGAACGTGGGACGCCACGTACGGTACAGGAGCTTCGCGGGCATAGGTGTCTACAGATCGTCTCGTCTGTGTTTCCTCGCGATCGCTGGCAGCTGGACGGACCCAATGGACGAGAAACGTTCGAGTTTGCGCCTGCCGACTTTCAGGTGAACGTTATCGAGGCACTCAATATTGCGCTACGGGAGGGCGTCGGCATCGGCGCGCTGCCCATGGCGACGGCATTGCCGGCGCTGCGCAGCGGCGCCCTGATTCGCGTGCTGCCCGACTATCAATTGCAAAAGCTCACCGCCTATGTCCTGTACGCGTCGCGCCAATACCTCGATGCGAAGATCAGGACGTTTGTCGATTTCCTCCGGGAATTCGTTCCGCAGGCGCTGGCTGCCGACAAGGCAGCCTTGTGCGCCTCCGGCCAGTCGTGACCTGTGTCATCGACGATTTTGCCAGCTAGTCTGCATGACAGAAATGCGCTAACCTCCCAAACATTAGATTGGGCGATGAATACGACGACGGCACGAATACCCAAGACTCGCCCGGCGCGGCCTTGAATATCAACTCACTTTGACAGCGGACAGCTGATACACACGTGCGAAAGAGAAACGTTAATCCCAACGCGGATACGCGAGAGACTCTCCTGCGATTGGCGGCACGATCCTTTGCGACGCAGGGGTATGCGGCCACCACGATGCGCTCCATTGCGGACCAGGCGGGTATCGAAGCGGCGAGCATTTACTATCATTTCTCGTCGAAGGAAGAGTTGGTTGACGTCGTCATGGAGCACGGCGCGGACAGTATCGTGCAACACATCAACGAACATCTCGGCGCGTTGCCCGCCAACGCAAATGCCGAAGATCGCTTCAAGGCGGTTCTGGTGGGGCAGATGAGCGCTCTGATCAAATTCGGCGACTATGCGCTCGCGCACGGCCGGCTGCTATCCCAGTTGCCGGACAATGTGCGAACGCGTCAGGTCAAGCGGCGCGAGCGTCATCAGCAACTCTGGACGACCGTATTCAACGACTTGCGCACAGAGGGGTACTTGCGCGAGGACGTTGATATCGCGCTTTGCCGGGTGTTTATCCTCGGCTGCATCAATTCCGTCCAGACGTGGTTCGACCCGAAAAAGGGGGCATTGGACAAGGTTGCTGATCAACTTTGTGCAATGTTCTTCGAGGGCGTGAAGCCGGCTCATGCCGCCGTGTCGTGGCGCGGCGGCCGTAAGGCGGAGGTGGTCGCCTAGCGGCGAATGTGCCATGCGGAAGCGCGCGAGTGTGTTCGCCGGCGTCGAATCGTTTGCTACGGGGCGGATCAACGCGACGGCAACACTGAAGGTTCGCCTGGCAATGTGGCCGCAGTTAGATCAAGTTACTGACCCGGTTCGTCAGCCCTCGCTCAGCACCAGACCTTCGATTAGATTGATCGGGCAATCGAGCGATGGGTAGTAGATATGTGTAAGCGAGTACGGCAGCGAGAGCAGTCCCGAGATGTGCCATTTACGCGCAGTGCCGCGCATGACGCGTCCGGCCACCTCGCGGATCGCAGACGATTCGCGAGAGGCCTCGCCTGATTGTTCACGTTGTATGGAATGCTTCAAATTTTCTCCGTGCCTCTTGAATCGCGCATCGCGTCCCGAAGCAAAATTGCCTCCGTCATCTGCGCGCGTCGCCGAAACGAGCGAGGCGCGATGGCGGCGGCCATGGTTACCCGATTGCGCGGTCGCCCGGTTGAGCCTGACTTGCGTCAGGGCCGAGTGCACGCATGATCGACGCAAAGTCGTCCACGTTCTCGAGATCGAAGATAGCCTCGATCACCTTGTCGACGCGGTCGCCGGCGATGACCCCTTGCGCGTTACGGCGGAACTTCGCGGCGAGTTCATCGTTGGACATGGTGCTTGCCGGGTCCGGTGACGGACTGCCTTTCGGATAGCGCCGCTCGCCGACAAAGGTTTTGCCGCGTGCAGAAATTTCGATTTTTGCCGGCCTGCTGGCGGCGTGACCGGATAGCAGTTCGACGTAGTTCGGGTGCACCTCGTGAGTGACCTTATTCATCAGTTCCATCACCGAATGGCCGAACACGAGCTCGGGATCTTGCCATGCCTTCCCCGGTGGCACGCGATGCGCACCCAGCGCGAGCCCGTGCGCGATGCTGAATTGCGCGTCGTGCACGTGCCTGATATCGCGGTTGAGCCAGACAGGCTGCTCGACGAAACCCTCGACCCAGGCCTTGATGCCGTCGATTTCACCCGGCTTGATATCGTGTTCGTCGACGATTTCCGTGAGGCTGTCGAGTAGCGCATGCAGAATTCGACAATGAGGGTAGGGCTTGTAGGCCTGCTCGGTGGGAAACTGCCACTCGCTGCCGAGCCCGGCCGTGATGTGTCCGGGTTCCCAGCGCCGCGTGCCGATGAAGCGAGGAAAGCCGTACTCCCGGTCGTCAAGGATCTGAACGTCGCCGCGATGGCCGAATTCCGCCATGTGGGCGGCGGTCATTGCGGTTTGCGCGAGCGCCCCGGCCAGCAGATACTTGATCGTCGAACTCGGCGCATGCTGAAACCACGCGACTTGAGAATTCACGGGCGCGATACTGCCGGCGATGCCAAGGGCGTTGGCAAGCACGTCCGCTGAAAGGCCCTTCAGCTTGACGATCGCAGCGGTCGCGCCGAACACCGTACTGCTGTAGCCGTACACGGGCGGAGGCGATACTTTGCCATCCTTGGTATCGCGTAGATAGTCCATCGCCTTGCCGAGCCGATATGACATTTCGTGCGAGATGGCAATCGCGCTGATGAGCGCCTTGCCCGGTGCGCGATTTGCTTCCCCAACGGCGAGAGCGCCGGGCAGCACGTAAGGTGCAACGTGTCCAGGCGGTACGACTGCATCCATATCGAGCGCGTTGATGAGTTCACCGTTTGCGAACGCGGCACCGAAGATCGAGACGCGTTCGCCTGTTCCAATGACGGTGGCTTCGCTATCACCGCCGCCCATGATTCGCGCATAGTCGATCCCAATTCGCCCTTTCGGCTCCCCAATCGCGGCGACGGCACAGCCAATCGAATCGAGGAGGATCCGCTTGCATTCGTCAACAACAGCGCGCGGCAACTGGTCGAAGTCCGTACGGGCGGAGAAATCCGCAAGCTGTTCAATCAGCGTGTTGGACACGGCACGATCCTGTCATGAGGAAATTGTCGGGAGGCCGCGGGCTGAACAACGCAGGCCGGGCGCGAAACCGCGAATCCGGTTTCTATTTTGACTAACGTTAGTTAGTGTCATCGAGAA
Organism: Paraburkholderia dipogonis; assembly: GCF_042680985.1. Classification (NCBI taxonomy): domain Bacteria; kingdom Pseudomonadati; phylum Pseudomonadota; class Betaproteobacteria; order Burkholderiales; family Burkholderiaceae; genus Paraburkholderia; species Paraburkholderia dipogonis. Next base: position 121,501 of record NZ_JBHUFR010000038.1, read on the forward strand.
ACATCGGAATCGCTATGAGTGGTAATCCGTATACGCCATGCCGCACCGTGAGCTCGGCGAGTCGGTTCATGGTGTTCGCATTCAAAGCTCGAGGGTACCGGTTTCAATCCGTGGCACCGTCCGGCGGCGTCTGAATTCATTTACAGGCACCGGAGCATTTTGGTGCGCAAGATAATGGTTGTGGCGATCTCGCGCGTTGTGCGCGACTCTGCCAGGGATTGGCCACCGGTTTTCACATGGCGCGTTCTGAAAGTAGCACGCTGCAGCAGCAGGAGTGATCCCGATTGCATGCTGAAACGGGAGTAAGATGACTTTCCCTCGAGTTCAATGCGATCCAACCACCGGCGTCACGGGCATTGGTGCTGCGTCGAATGAACCGCATGTTGGGAGAACATCATGCCAGCCAGCACAGATACGCGGTCGCCGGCGGTCATCAGAATATTCGGCAGGGCAGGTTCGCCGATGGCCTATGCTATCCGCGATTTTCTACATCGCAGCGATGTCCCCTTTGAATGGACTCAACTTACCACGGACGAGGATGCACGTGCGCAAGCCGAGGTGGCGCATCTGCACGATCCGCGGCTACCTGTTTGCATCTTTTCTGACGGCAGCCGGCTTGAGGCGCCGACTATTCGCCAGATCACCGAGAAGCTGGGCTGGTTTCTCGGTGCATCGCAGAGCGAATACGATCTTGCGATCTATGGCGCAGGGCCTGCGGGCTTGAGCGCGGCCGTATACGCGTCGTCGGACGGACTCCGGACCGTGCTGATCGAGCGTTCGGCAATCGGCGGCCAAGCCGGCAGCAGTTCGAAGATCGAAAACTATTTGGGGTTTCCAAAGGGTATCAGTGGCGCAGATCTCGCCGAACGCGCGAAAGAACAGGCTTGTCGATTCGGCACCGAAATTCTGATTGCGCGTGAGGGCGTTCGTGGTGAACTGCAGCCCGGCAAAGTGATTGGTCATCTCTCCGATGGCGGGAAAATCATCTCGCGGGCGACCGTCTGCGCGACGGGCGTGGATTATGCGCATCTTCGTTTGCCGAGAGCCGACGAGTTCACAGGTGCCGGCTTGTACTATGGTGCGGGCGCGAGTGAAGCGTCGTTGACTGCGGGCGAGCATGTCTTCGTCGTTGGTGGTGGAAATTCGGCGGGCCAGGCAGCGCTGCACTTCGCAGCCTTTGCATCGTGGGTGACAGTCGTGGTGAGGGGCGATTCGTTGTCGGGTTCGTTGTCGCGGTACCTGGTCGACAGGATTCTTGCGACAGACAACGTGGAAGTGCTGACGTGCACCGAAGTGACTGCGTTGGATGGTGACGATAAATTGGGTGGCATCGTGCTCACCGATAACGCGACGGGACAACAGCGGGCCATCTGCACGCAGTGGCTCTTCGTCTGTATCGGCGCTGTGCCGCGCACTGAATGGGCACCGGAGATCGGCGTGATGCGTGACGAGGGCGGTTATATACTTACTGGCCCCGATCTGTTATGCAATGGACGGCTGCCGGCCAGTTGGCCTCTCGATCGCAACCCGTACTATCTGGAGAGCAGCGTGCCGGGTCTATTCGCCATCGGCGATGTTCGTCATGGCGCGGTGAAACGCTGTGCATCGGCAGTCGGCGAGGGCGCGATGGTCGTCGCGTTCGTGCATCGCTTTCTCGCCGAGGGTTAAGCGTCCTGGCAGCCGCCGCGCGTTGTCGCGCAGCTTTGCCAAGGCCGTCTTGAGATGTTGCCTGCCGTTGAACCGGCGAGAGGGCGGCCGATCGGAGCGGGGCGCATGTACGCATTCGTTAGCAGTGGAAGCTGACGTTCGCCGCCGCCGAAGTGCGAATGTCGGCTATGGCCGATGACTTGTACTCCGATAGCGGTGCGCCGTTATCACGGCAACTGTCTCCGGGGTGTCCGGGTGCGGCGGCGGATTCAACCGGTGGATGTTCAAGCGAACATCTTCGACAATCGGTCAATGCCACGGTACATGACGCACAGCGCGCGAATAAGCTGGCCGTCTATCATTTCGCGCAGGGCGTCGTTACGATTAAAACTATGGCCCAGGTCGTCGGTGGTCCGTTCCTGAACCAGATCGGCTGGCGAGTCTTTCCGAGTACAAACGCGCCTGCTCCGCCTAGCATGCCACCGACAATGCGGAGCTTTCCCCTGGGGCGGATGATCAACTTCTCGTCCGTTAAGCGCCGCGGTAGGGCGAAAGCAGAAGCTTCAAATCGATGAAGTCCTTGAGCGTCAGCTGATATCGAAGGTCGTCCGCAAAATCTCGCGCGTCCTTGCTGAAATAAGACGTGGTCAGCGTCATTGCGGCTGTGACTCGTTCATGCTGAGCAACGCCGTAAAGCGAGCGAATGATCCCAACATCCACCGGCCTATCTGGTGCGAATCGTTTGCACTCGACGATATAGAGGAAGGAACCAAAACCGTCGGCTTTGGCGAGATAGAGGTCCTTGCCCCCGTCACGCGTCTTCGGTGTAATCGTGACGTCATAGCCCTGTCGCTGGAAAAGCTCAGCGCACAACTCTTCGAATTCGCGAGGTGTCAGTGCGTGGACGAGGTTAGGGTCTTGGCCCACGGCCTTGAGAAGCGCGTCATTCACGAACCGCACGTCCGAAATGATGGCTTTCTCTTCCTGACTGTCGCGTGAAAGGGGACGCCCGTGTGAATCAACCAATCCCGGCGCGGCCAACGGGTTCAGCAAGTCGGCGAGCGCGTCAACATGGCGAACGCGGCCCGAGCGCCATTGGTCGACGAGCATATTGGCGAGCAGTGGCGACCCCTGTGACGCGGCCCAAAGCTTCTGAAGCGCTTCTGAGGGCAGTGCTTGCCCGAGCTGCGCCTCAAACAGCCTGCTAACCTCCGCAAGGTTCAATGGCGTCATGTGGACGGGAACGCCGATGTTAAGTGGTGTGGTCGTCGCAAGAATGGTCGAGAAGCGCCACGGTCCTGTTCCTAGCCGATTGATTCCTTCGAGGATGTCTCCCCTGTCCATGCGGCCGGCGTCATCAATGATGAGGAGGTTACGTCCCCGCGAAGCTTCAAAACGCTCGGCGAGAATGTCAAGAGCATCGACAAGAGGAGAGGAAGGGCTACCAAGAAAATACTCCACCGCACCGTCAATTAACGATGGAGGCTCGTACTTAAGCGCCTGCAGCAGCGTCGTCTTACCGCTTCCGTGAACGCCGCTCAGTTCGACAATCGACTCGCCTTCGCGGATAGCGAGCGCAAGCTGATCCAGCACGGGAGCATTGGGTACATATACTTGCGCGAGGGGGAACTCCATTGGATATCTAAGCTTGGGTTATTTCGTCGAGCATATATCATAAGCGCCATCAAAGATCAGCAGGATGAATTCGGGTTCTCAGGTCGCGTTACTTTCCGTGACGCATTCGACGCCTACTGAACCGCCCCGGAAGTCGTGGAGGCTGGTTGGTTTAAGTTAATGCGGGTTCGGCGACCGGTGTTTCAAGTTGCCGATAGTAGTTTGCCTCAGCTTCAGCAGGTGGGATGTAGCCGAGGGTTCCATCAATCGATGATGGTTGAACCAGGCCACCCATTCCAGCGTTGCCAACTCGACGGATTCCCGTGTTTTCCAGGTGCGGTGATGAATCAGTTCGGCCTTGTACAAATCGTTGATTGTCTCAGCCAGCGCGTTGACGCTCCTATGTCAAGCAGAGGCTCTGGAATCAGCGAGATCGGCAAGGATCAGAGGGTAAAGTTCTCTAACGATGTAGCGCTTCAGGCAGCGATGAATCTCCTTGTTCGTCATGCCTTCGTGCGTACGACGCTGGACGTAAGCTTTGGTTCTGGGATCGCTGCGCATCCGAACCATCGCTATTGTCCACAGCGCGTTGTTTGCTGAACGGTTGCCTCCGCGGTTCAAGCGATGTCGAACCGTTTTTCCGGAGGATGCCTGGAGCGGGCTGGTACCGCAAAGCGCAGCAAGGGCTGCTTCGTTCTTCAGACGTTCGGGGTTATCGCCAGCTACAGTGATCAGAATTGCAGCCGTGTGCGGACCGACGCCAAATCGCTGCCGGAGTCGTTGAGCATGCTGATCTGTGAGCTTTTCAAGCATTGCGTCGAGCAACTTCAACTCGTTGTTCAATGCAATCCATCGCTTAGCCAGCAGTCGAAGTGTTATCGCAAGGGTTTGCAACATCGGCGTATACCCAGCGACCGAACGCGAGCACAGTTTTCGATGCACTCAGCGGTTTTCGTGCTAGTCAGGCGTTCGCGGATTTCTTGAGGCGCGCTGACGATGAGACCTCTCAACTGATTGATGGCTTGCGTCTTAGCTTTGACTGCACTGCGTCGGGCGACGGTGACGGCCCGCATCGCTTCGGCGGCACCGGATTTGTCTTTTGGAACCGCTGCTGCCTTGCCGGATAGGACCGCTCGAGCTGCGCTTTCCGCGTCCGTTGGATCAGACTTGCCACGAAACCTCCGCTCCGAGCGGTCTGGGCGGTTCACTTCCAAGACTTCGATATCGTGATCCAAGAGAACTCGGGCTAATCCCGCGCCGTACGTTCCGGTTCCTTCCACACCAGCGCGACGCAAATCGCCGAACGACTTTGCCCAGATCAGTAAGTCGAGGTAACCGCCCGAGTCTGCTGAGACAGATCGAGTTCCCAGCAACTTTCCCGTCTCGCTTATAACCGCTCCGACGTGGACTTCCAGATGCGTATCAACACCCAAGATCACTTCTACTTGTTCCATGCGTGTTTTCCATGTGGTGGGCACATCACCAACCCTACTCGCAGGACAGGACACTCACGGCGCAGTACGAAGCTCCTATTAGGTCACAGACGCTGGGCCCGGCAATGCTCGGGGAACGTCAGATCTAATCGACAGGTCAAAGCGAGGGCACAGTGGCCAATCGTAACTCGGGTCAAATTAGAACGACGTTCGAAGCGTATTTTGAACTGAGTGTCGTAACTGTCGCCACGGCTACCAACCGAGGGCTTGATGCCCGCTTCGGCCAGTCGCTCGCTATAGCGAATGCTAACGTATTGCGAGCCTCTGTCGGAGTGATGTATCAACGTTCCATCGCCGCCTGGGCGCCGCGCATAAAGTGCCTGTTCAAGTGCGTCCAGAACGAAGTCTGTAGTCATCGACGAACTGACGCGCCAACCGACAATCCGTCGGGCAAACACGTCGATCACGAAGGCCACGTAGAGCCAGCCCTGCCACGTCGAGACATAAGTGAAATCAGAAACCCAGAGCTGGTTTGGCCGGTCTGCCCTGAACTGCCGGTTGACCCGATCCAGCGGGCGCGCGGCCGCCGCATCGGCAATGGTCGTGCGAACACGTTTGCCTCGCATTACGCAACGCAAACCCAGTTGCTTCATCAGCCGTTCGACCGTGCAGCGAGCCACCGCGATACGCTCCCGGTTCATCTGCTTCCAGACTTTATCCGCCCCGTAGACACGCATGTTGGCTTGCCAGACACGCTGGATCTCGGACCGTAGGCGTTCATCGCGTATCGCACGAGCGCAGCGGCGCGACGGATCGCGAAGCTGTGCTGCATGGCGCCGGTAGCCCGACGGGGCAATCCGCAAGACCTTGCAGATCGGCTCGACCCCGAAGGTGTCGCGATGCTGATCGATGAAGGCCTTCAGGACTTCAGGCGGCGGTCGAGCTCCGCCTGGGCGAAAAACGCACTCGCCAGTTTCAGAAGCTCATTGGCGCGGCGCAGTTCCTTGACTTCGCGCTCCAGCGCTTTAAGACGTTCGCGTTCCGACGTGCTCACGCCCTCGCGCTCGCCGCTATCGACTTCCTCTCGTTTGATCCACCCCAGCAATGTCTGGCTCGTGCAGCCGTTCTTGGGAGCGATGGATTCGATCGCTGCCCACTGTGACGGATACTCGCTCCGATGCTCCTGCACCATGCGCACTGCACGTTCCCGGACTTCAGCAGAAAATTTGTTCGACTTGTTCATGGCTCCATTCTCTCAAGAGTTGGAGCCTCCACCAAATCCGGGACGGTTCACTATTGCCCTGACCCGTCGCAAATTCGTCGCCGGGGTCGCGCCTCGGCGCACGGGACGGACTGGGGATCCTCAATTAGCAGCTCATCTCGTACCGGCCAGCGGGACCTCCTGTTGTTGGGCGAAGTAGTCGAGGCAAGCACGTGGGAGTTGCGCGGGGGCGAATGTCTCGAAGAGGCACAGCGTAGCAGCTTCCTTGGACTCATCGAGGGTTTGGTCGAACCGACCGCAAGCGTCGCCCAGACCCCGTTGGTTGACCTGTTCCTGTGCTGCGTCAGACAGGACGTTGTTCCTCAAAACTCGATGGACAAACGCCCACGCCACGAGTGCACCGTCATCAGGAAGCATCGGGTCATTGAGCAACGCGCCAATCCGTTCTTCCCAGTACCTGCTTGCGCTTTGGTACCGTGCCAGCTCGCATGGCACAATGAATAGGTGCTCGATCTGGTTGTCGAGGCGGGTAAACAGTTGCGGTAGCCGCGCGTCGGCGTCGCCTTCGAACTCGTGCTCGTCGTCGCAGTAGACAAGCTTCGGCACACCGTCTAGGAAGTACCGTTTCAGGTGCAGGAGCTCATGGTAGACCGACGCATTGTCGCGCGGAGGACCGTCGGAAGGCAGCTGGATGCGTGCCTTGCCTTTGCCGAACTCACACGCCATGCCCTTCTGGTCTGTGGACACCGCTTCAATGCGCAGCTCTGCATGGTTTTCAATTATCTCGGTGAGTTCCCGTAGCCGGCGGGGCAGATTGCCGTACAGTTCAAGCTCGGTGAAGTATTCAGTCGGCATAACCTGTGCTCTTGTATTCGTCTTCAACCAACGTTCGAGATTACCGCCGGTCGGGATCCGGTTGACGTCGTTTTCAGGTCACTCAACCCAGCATTGCGACACAAGTGTTGCTATTTTCCGTCGCGTTACAGCTTTAGTTGACGGAGGCCAACGATAGCCACAACTTTAGTTGAGACGGACTTTCGCCGCTGAGTCGTGCGGGTAGGGAATTGCCGGAACTATCGCGATGTATAACGTAGACCCACTTTATATTGGGCCAGCGGCGACGTCCACCTCCGTCACAGTGTTGATTGGACGTCAGTTGCGACGACACAAATGCGGGACTGGAGAGAAGTGGCAGTGGGCTGAGCGGCGCGGCGAGAATTGATTTTCATGATCGGGTATCCACGCGCGCGCCAGCGTCACCTTCAGAGCAACGCTGGGCTGGCCCTCCACTGTCGTTTTCGATCGATCCTAATCTGGCATGCGGTCACGGGGTAAAGTAACCGGCTACGGGGCGAACCGATCAAACATAGGGTAAAGATGCGAACCGACGAGAACAGCCGGGTGTGTGGCTTATGTATTAAAGACTGGGTGCTGGCAAGCGAAATCGAAGCGGACGGCCAGGTCCGCGAGTGCGTTATTTGTGGAACAAGGCGTCGAACGTGGAGTTTGGCTTTCGCTTCAAAGCGCGTCCATGAAGTCCTGGAAGAGCGCTATAGACCCGGTGACTGCGACTTTGCTGGCGAGCAGGACGGTGAACCATTGACCGCCGTCATTGCAGAGATTCTGGGCGAGATTGACGACAGGTTGGCCGAGTCCATCGCTGATTATGTCATCGACAACTTTAATGGTGACCCGCGCGATCCCGATCCGCCCGCGTGGGACGCGTTTGATAGTTACGTCGAAGTGCCGGGATTCGACGTTGTTGGTCACGCTCACGATCTTTGGGAAGAGTATTTACGCAGTCTGAAATCGGGCAGTCGCTTTTTTAACGATGACGCCCGAAAATTCCTGGCCGATCTCTTTTACGACATCGATGAACTGCAAACTTGGGCGCACGGCGTCGAGAACAGGCAGGTTATCCATGAACTCCCCGTTGGGACGGCCATCTATCGCGCGCGCATTGCGGGAGCAGAGACGATAGAGCGCATCGCGCTCGCGCCCGGCAGAGAATTGCACGCCGCTCCGCCGGATAGATGCAATCCGGGCCGCATGAACGTGGAACGGACGCCCGCGTTTTATGGTTCCTTCGACCCGCAGACCTGTGTCGCCGAGCTGCGGCCGGCTTTGTCCACCAAAGTCTGCTATGCGCAGTTCAGGACGACTCGTCCCCTTTGCATGCTGGATTTCGCTCGGCTCGAACGTTCTTACAACGTGAAGTTGAGCTTCTTCCAGGATGATTTCGACAAACGGGCCGTTTTCTTCGCGTTACTGCGACGACTTCACACGCTGATTCAGGCGCCCGTACGACCCGGCGAAGAGCACGAATACCTGGCAACGCAGGTTCTCGCCGAATACCTGGCCACAGTGCATCGTCCACGCGTCGACGGGCTGGTGTTCGGCTCCGTCCAGCATGCGGGAGGCCGAAACATCGTATTGTTCGGGTCCGTGCTGGGCAAGTTCCTGTCGGGGAATGGGTGGACCGACAGCCCGTTGGAGCTGACGCCGGACTCGGTTCGCATCATGTCGGTGGAAAAAGTCGAATACAAAACGACGGAACCGCTACCGTTGGGCTCGGTCTGCCGGCAGTCCGAGTTTGAGCAGAACACGTAAAGGGGTGATGCAAGCTGAGCTCAATTGAGGCCTCGACGAGCTTGCTGCTCGCGGTTATGGTCCCGCTTGCCGAATAGCGCTGCGGCTGGAGGAGATCTTCCTGCTGCAGGATAGCGTGCCCTCGCACGCTGTATCCGCTATAGCTCTCTACGTCCTCAACGGGTGACCTCGGCAGCGGTTCCGCGGGCGGTCACACGCAGCACGTTGCCTTCGGGCGTTATCTGCCGCGGAATTTCTGACATGTCGGGCCTGTCTGCCGGTACGGCGTTTTGCATGTGGCTCTGCTTCGCCATGAGCTTTGGCGCGAGCGTCGGGGCGCGTCGCGCGTGTAGCGCTCGGACCGATGACCGCTCTGGCCGATGGGATGCCGCCTAAGCGCATGCGACGCTGGACGGCTCGTCGTCGGCCTGAGCTGGTGTTTGCGTGTTGTGTTTGTGAGGCATGTTCAGGTCGGTCTTCTGCCATTCGGTCGTCAAAAACTTAGCCTCTGGAGCCTCAAAGGAATCGATTTTTCGCCTGAGCCGAGCCAAGGCATCGCACGATGAGGAGACGCGGCCGCCCTTTGTCTGCATGCTGTGCGAAGCAGTGGTCATGGTAGGCGAACCCAAGCCGTCTTCACTTCTAGGATCGCGCGGTATCTTCAGCGTCGGCATCCTCGTTCGTGGTAAGCGCGCATTAGACGGCGTCCCTTGCGCATTGCCATGCGACATGCGTCAGGCC
>NZ_JBHUFR010000039.1:0-821 GCF_042680985.1 Paraburkholderia dipogonis
ACGGCACTGTTGCAAATAGTCGGTGGTGATAAACTTATCATCCCCTTTTGCTGATGGAGCTGCACATGAACCCATTCAAAGGCCGGCATTTTCAGCGTGACATCATTCTGTGGGCCGTACGCTGGTACTGCAAATACGGCATCAGTTACCGTGAGCTGCAGGAGATGCTGGCTGAACGCGGAGTGAATGTCGATCACTCCACGATTTACCGCTGGGTTCAGCGTTATGCGCCTGAAATGGAAAAACGGCTGCGCTGGTACTGGCGTAACCCTTCCGATCTTTGCCCGTGGCACATGGATGAAACCTACGTGAAGGTCAATGGCCGCTGGGCGTATCTGTACCGGGCCGTCGACAGCCGGGGCCGCACTGTCGATTTTTATCTCTCCTCCCGTCGTAACAGCAAAGCTGCATACCGGTTTCTGGGTAAAATCCTCAACAACGTGAAGAAGTGGCAGATCCCGCGATTCATCAACACGGATAAAGCGCCCGCCTATGGTCGCGCGCTTGCTCTGCTCAAACGCGAAGGCCGGTGCCCGTCTGACGTTGAACACCGACAGATTAAGTACCGGAACAACGTGATTGAATGCGATCATGGCAAACTGAAACGGATAATCGGCGCCACGCTGGGATTTAAATCCATGAAGACGGCTTACGCCACCATCAAAGGTATTGAGGTGATGCGTGCACTACGCAAAGGCCAGGCCTCAGCATTTTATTATGGTGATCCCCTGGGCGAAATGCGCCTGGTAAGCAGAGTTTTTGAAATGTAAGGCCTTTGAATAAGACAAAAGGCTGCCTCATCGCTAACTTTGCAACAGTGC
>NZ_JBHUFR010000040.1:0-1356 GCF_042680985.1 Paraburkholderia dipogonis
CAGATGTGCATACGTCGCCATCGGGGACGACCGTGTTGCCGGCGTCCGCCGTAGTCATGGCGTCGTTCTGCTGCGGGTGTGCGGCGAAAAGAAAAGGAGGGCTGATAATCATGAGTCTGTCAGGACGAAAGCCGTCAAAGGGAATGGATGTGGTTATCGGTCGGCGTGCCCGAACTGAAAGGCGGGAAAGTCTTCAACTGGATGTCCCGGCCCGGCACGTCCCATGACGCGCCTTTCTCCAGAATCGGCCCCGGCGACCCGTTAGTGATCCCGCTGCCGTTGATCTGGATATACGACCCGCCCGCACCGAGCCAGACTTCCTTTGCCGCCGTGATCACGATCCTGCCGTCCGTGCTGCTGATCGTGACGTCCTTCAGCGCCGCCAACGCCATCTGGTCGCTCTGCGCCTGTATCTCCACGCGCCCCTTCGCCGCGATCAGCTTCATGCCAAGCTGCCAGGCAAACAGGCTGATCGCGCCGCGCACCGACGCAATCAGCGAACGTCCCGACGACACACTCACGTCCCACCCCGCCGTCACCGCGTGATCGTTCGCGCTCGCCATGTGCGTGCTGTCTGCGGCCGTGGTCGCGATGCCCGCCGCACTCGCCATCACCACGTCCGGGCGCGTCATCTCCGGCGATGGATTCTCCGGCGTCGTGGCGCCGCCCCTGATGGCGCCGTTCTGCGTCCTGATCGTGCGGGCCGCATCGCTCTGGCTGGCTTGCGGCGTCTGCGCGTTGTGCTGCTTCGCGAGCAGTGACAGGTCCTCATGCTGTTGCCGCGCCTGCGTAAGCCGCTGTACCGTCTCGCCCATATCCTTCACCGGAGCGGTCGCGCCCGCACGCGTCTCGGTCGTTACGAGCAAGCCCCGGTTCGCCCGCATCACCGTATGCGCATCGGTGGCAATCTCGATCCCTTCGCCGCACGCCTCGGTGCGCCCCCGGTTGCCGTCGATGCGCGTATTGAACCCCGCCACAAACCGCGAATTCGCCTGGTCGCTCGCGAGCTGCGCCTGCATCCGGCCGGGCGTATCGTCCAGCGCGAGATGGTTCGAGCGCCGACCATACCCAAGGCTGCTGCTGCGGATGCCGCTGAGCGCCGCGTTGGCCGGCAGGGCCCACGGCGGCATGTTGAACTTGTCCACCACGAATCCCGCGACGACAGGCCGGTCCGGGTCGCCGTGCACGTGCGCGACCAGCACCATCTGACCCGCGCGACCGGGTGCGACAACGCCCATCTCGTCGCCCTGCCACTGGCTTATGACGCGCACCCAGATCGAGGTTGAGCCATCCAGTTCCGCCTGCCGGTCCCAGTCGAACTGGATGCGCAGCCGGTTGCGGAAGTCGATGTACATT
>NZ_JBHUFR010000041.1:0-119012 GCF_042680985.1 Paraburkholderia dipogonis
CATTTCGACCTCAAAGCCTCACCCTGAAAGCCTTCGAAGATTGTTCAGGTCCGACTCAGTAGCCGAAATCGCAGACGTTACGCCCTCCCGCCGATTCACCGAAATATGCAAATCCGATCGTTCGTTGTTTTGGCGCTCTACTTTTTTAAATCTACTTGAATCGCACTTGTGGCTTTCCCTACCAGAGATTTCATGGATGAGATTGCGTCCGCAAAGTATCGATCCGTGATGGGGAGCGCTTCTCCGTCCTGCGCTCTAGCGAGCTTGCCCGCCTTTTCCAGATATTTCGAATTAGCTACGCCTGAATTGTGCACGATGATGTCACGAGTTGCCTTCAGCTCAATCCATTTCCCAACAAGGTCTTCGGAAAGTTTGGCTCCTGTCACCGTTTGAAAATACTGCATTTGAAGGGATGGCGCGGCATAGAAGAAGAGGTCCAAGTTCTTTCGGATCACGCCTTCGATAAGATGCTCCCGTGATGCCGCGTCGATAAGTTCGGATACGTCGATCTTCGCAGTGTGGTCAATACCTTTTACATGCGTTTTGAGACGTCGATTATCGTATCGTAACAACTCGAAAAGAATGTCACCTACGAACGCCTCAACTTGTGCGACCGAATACACGAAAACAGAAAATAAATTTCATGCTCGACAGCTGATGAGGCGATGGCCCTCAACTGATCTGGTGTTCGCGCAACCTCTTTTCCTTTAATGACCGAAGGGACTCGAAACCGCTTTTGATTTAGAAATGCCTGGTCTTCCTTCGCATTCGAAAGCGCTTGTCTAGCGAAAGACATCCAAATGTACAAATCGTTAAGCCCCATTTGCAGTTCCCGCCGGAGTTCACCGACTCTTTTGCTCAAAGTTTTTGCGTCCATAGCGATCCCTTTTCTTCATTTTGTTGTGGGCTAGACGTAGATCGGTCGCCCCGAGTACAGTTCTTTCTGACGACTGCAGCTTACCGTGCAGAAATCCCCTGCATTAAAGACAAAAGCAGCAATCCTTGCGAGTGTCCAAGATTCCTAGAGTTAGTGTGTGTCCGCGTCGTCGATATCGTGCTCATCCGCATCCGGCTCGTCCTCATACCGCCAGAGGAATGCGTCCAATGCCTTTTTGCGCTCCTCGCTATATTGCTCGCCGGACTGGTGAATATATGAGTTGAGCGCTGAATACGTTGCTCTGAGCAATTTCGCTGCAATGTCGCGGATGAACGTGAGTCGTTGATCGAAATAGTCTGCCGTCACTACAAGCGAATCATAGTATGGCGTATACGATTTGTTTGCGGGCGGCGCACTGGTTTGATTGGCATAAGCCAAAGTGATTGTGCCGCCGTGATGGACCAGTAAATTTCTGTCTCTCAAAACTGCTTCATATTCTTTTGCTTCGTCTTTCGAAAATGGACTGATTTTAAGCAGCGCCATGAACAAGGCATTGATCTTTTGCGCTGTGCCAAAGTCGTACTTCTCGGAAACTAAAAATCCTAATTTAACGACCCAATCATCGCGAAAATCAAGCAGTCTCTCCGGATCGATAGATGTGTCGTGCCCACTGTTCCGAAGACCTTTCAGGAGCGTCGGCTCTATATTGATGATCGATGCAAAGTGGTCCTTGCAAAATGCTTCAAAATATGAAACCAGCCCAATAAAGCAGATCTCGTTCACACGACTTAGACCTGTTGCCGAACGATCGCACGCTTTGGAGACGTCATGGAGCGTCATATCGAACGATATCCCGCTGGGTACGCCAGTGGGAAAATAGTCTAGGCAAAGCGGTTCTGCGTTTTGGTTCATAGCAAGACAAAACGAACTATTAGTGATGCGAGACTGGCGAAGTACTATGAATGCAGCTGGCTTCTGCTGCAAGGCACTTCACCAAACTAGTTCCAAGACCGCCGTTCCGCATTCGAACTCGATTCTGCTCCGGCTTGAGTAAAGCTGATCATAGCCGACGTCGGCCGATGCTGGCGCTAGACGTTGTTCTGGCCGATGACGCCTACAAACATCACTGGCGTTTGGCCGGCCACTTGCGGAGCGAAGCAGCCGCACGAATGTCCACGCGACAGTCCTCTTGAATGACGCTCCATGGCGTGCGCCGTGAAAAGGCGGCGCTTTTCCAGTGGGTGAAAGCCCCACCCGGCAACCGCTCCAGCCGGAAGCAACCGGAGCAATCGTGGAGGTAACGAAGCGGTTGAAGCCTTCGGTGAAGCGTGTCACGAAATACGGTGACAGCGCGAGTGTGCAGGCCGTAACGCGAGTGAACGCCGAGCAAGCCTCGAAATAAGTCGATGCGCAGGCCGACCCGAAAGCCATGTCGGGGAAGGCTGATACGGCTGGGTGAACGAGCAGGCAGGACGCCCAGTCGCTGTGCCGGGGTAGTGGCGACAGCATGTACACAAGGAAAGCGCGCGCAACACGGGAAGCCCCTCGACGTGGTCAGGGATGACCAACCGGACGCCCGTGAGGGACAGGCCGGGCGCCTTGGGGTGACGGAGAGGCCCGTATTACTGTTGAAGCCGGTGTAATGCTGGTGGAGGGAAGGGGCCTCAGTTCAAGACCAACGCAATACGTAGTGAGGACGTGGAGATTGGGCAACCTATCAACTCCGATTCGTGTTCAGAAGCTGCAGATGGCGTTACACGCGAAAGCGAAGGCCGAAGCCGGGTATCGCTTCTACGCGCTGTACGACAAGATCTATCGCGAGGATGTGCTGGCGCACGCGTACGCCCAGTGTCGCTCTAACAAGGGCGCGCCGGGTGTCGATCGGCAAGACTTCGCGGAGGTCGAAGCGTACGGGGTGCAGAAGTGGCTCGGCGAACTGGCGCTTGCGCTCAGGCAGGAGACTTACCTGCCGGACCCGATCAGAAGAGTGTTTATCCCGAAGGCCAATGGCAAGCTGAGGCCGCTAGGCATCTCGACCCTGCGGGATCGGGTGTGCATGACAGCAGCGATGCTGGTGCTCGAACCGATCTTCGAAGCGGACCTGCCGCCAGAGCAGTACGCTTATCGCCCGGGGCGAAACGCCCAGCAAGCGGTAATCGAGGTGGAGGAGCGGCTGCATCGAGGGCAAACGGATGTCGTTGACGCTGACCTCGCGGACTACTTCGGAAGTATTCCCCACGCCGAATTGATGTTGTCGCTCGCGCGACGCATCGTTGATCGGCGTGTGCTGCATCTGATCAAGATGTGGCTGGAATGCCCCGTTGAAGAAACCGATGATCGAGGCCGGAAGACACGCACGACGGAGGCCAGAGATAGCAGGCGCGGCATTCCGCAAGGGTCTCCCATCTCACCCCTACTGGCGAATATTTACATGCGTCGGTTTGTGCTGGCATGGAAGAAGCGCGGACTTCAGCGCAGTCTTGGCAGTCGAATCGTGACCTACGCGGACGATCTCGTGATCCTGTGCAAGAAAGGCAAGGCCGAAGAGGCCTTGCTGGAACTGCGCGAGATCATGGGCAAACTGAAGCTGACGGTCAACGAGGAGAAGACACGCATCTGCAAGGTGCCGGAAGGTGAATTTGACTTCCAGGGTTACACGTTTGGGCGGATGTACTCGCCGACGACCGGGCAGGCCCGAATGGGTATGCGCCCGTCGAAGAAGAGTATTCGGCGTATGGTTGAGAAGGTTCATGCGCTGACCGCTGCCTCTATGACGTGGATGAATACCACGGAGTTGATTGGCAAATTGAACCGCACGCTACGCGGCTGGGCGAACTACTTCAAGGTAGGCACGGTCAGTCGCGCATATCGTGCGCTCGATAGCTACACCAGCACGCGGTTGCGTCGGTGGTTACGAACCAAGCACAAGGTAAGACGTCGCAGGGGCGGGAGCTATCCACCCTCGCACCTCTACGGGCACTTCGGTCTCGTTCGTCTACAAGGGCCTTGGCAGTGACTTGCCGTGTACGAAGGCGTGATGTCTTGTCCGAGAGCCGGATGCGGGAGATCTGCACGTCCGGTTCGATGAGCGGGTTGTGGAAACGGGGTTAAGGCAAGGTTACTCGGGCACCGCCAAACGAAAGGGGCGGAAACAGACAAACCGAACCTAATGCTACCGCGCCACAACTCGACTCTACCGAACTGAGCCCGACGACGACGGGCTCTGATCGACCCTGAGCGGTCTCCCGGCTTTCTCGTTAACGGACGGTCGGGCACAACAGATTTCCCTCCTTCAGCGGGGAGGCAATTTCAGACGTCAATATAATTGCGCTGCGGCGGGGGGACGGACACCCCGCAAGGGGCACCAGAGGGTAATGCTGACCGCGCCCAGGGACTTGGGCACCGTCTGCGTAATAGTCAGGCGCAGACCTTGCCCCGCCGCACATTTGCCCTACGACGTGACGTGCATCGACCCGATTGAGTCATTCACGGCCCCGCATAACAAACGTTTAAACACGCAACTCTGCCGTTGATGCAGTCACATGGGATGTGATTCAGCTTGCGCGCTTTGCGCCGCACACGGCGCAAAAGCTTGCGATAGGCGTGCGGAGCGGTTTGCCGCAAGCAGTGCATGCAGGACCGTATAGTTTGAGGCGGTGATGCATCAATGCGTTCGCATTGGTCTCGCGGAATCCCGTAATGCGTTCGTAGGTCACTAGCGCGTGAAGATCGGTGTTGCTCCGATAGGCTTCCGCCAACGATGCCCCTGTCTCTTTCCGATATTGCTTTATCTGCTCGAGCATCGCTTCGGGATTGACCAATTGCCACTCGTCTTCAGTGAGCATCGGTACATCTATATTACAGCGCCAACAGTAGATCGTTTTTGGCATCTTTTATCGTCGCTCCTTCAACCACGGCTGTATCGCCGATGCGATCCGAACCTTCCGAATATTGTCGACGGTTCGAGTCGCTACGTCGACCGTCGCTTCCTGGCCGCACCAAGCCCCACGGAGACCGGCTCACTTCGGCCATCTATGGCCGAGCACCGAGGCGACCGGATATGCCAACTCACGAACCTCATCCAATTGGTTTCCGCCAAAGAGATAAATGAACTCAGCGTCGTGGCGAAGATAAAACCCGACATGTCCCTTCCAGCCTGTCGGATCATCGCGCGTCAATACAGTAATGCAACCGTAGGTCGGGCTTTCAAGGGCAATACCCCAATCGAGCCAGGACCGTGCCAATGCCGATCCGGTACCGCGAATCCCGACGCTTGCTAGGCACCAGTTAATGAATGAGGAACACCAGGAAACTTTGTCGTCGTAGCCAACGAGATTGGATTGGCCGTTGTATTCGACTATCCGCGGGTTCGTCTCGCCAACCGGAAAACGTCTGATGCCGCATTCCGCAGTCGCCACAGGCATCCACGCGGGTTCAGCGACGCTATCTCGGGTATTTAAGATCATTCGCGTTGGAAGGCTTTTTGTGTGCTTACCGCGATTGTCGTCGATTCAAGCCACGTGGTCGACCGTGTCTTTTTGGCCGAACCCGGAAGTCCACGCCAGCCGATGCGCAATGCATCCTACTCACGCTGCGAACTTCGGCAGACGACCCGCTGCAGTCCTCCAGCTTCCTCCAAAGCGGCCGTTCAAGGCTACGCCTTCCCCCAACTCGCCCACGCTGAGAGGTAGCCTTGTGACCGCATGCCGAGAAAAGGCTCGATTTGTTCCCAGTGGGATAGTGTTACGGAGGTTGTGAATAGTGTTTCAAGAAGACCGGTGGCGACCAGTTCCACAAGTTTCGTTTCTTCGCTATTCATAGCTTCTTCGATGGCATCACAGACGTGGACTTTCTCGGCTGGTGACAACGAACTGAACTCCCGCGCGAGAGCTCGGCCGAGTCCACCGTACAACACCGTCGGCGGCACGTCTTCGCCGTAGTCCGCGACCACGTTCGACGCAGCAGCCCTGAGAGGTTCTGACCGCGTCAAGACACCGAGGAGAATTTTCCAATTTTCCATTACGAGCGCTTTGCACTGTGATCCAAGGGATGCCGGATTGTCGCCAATCTCTGATTCCCAGTCCAATGTCCGTTGTTGGCCGAATATCGCCTTATGCGATGAGCATCACGCCGCGTGCGCCCAATCTGTGTGGGACAGCACGCGACCCAAGGCCGTCCTCCGACTCGACGCGTCCGGTACGGCAGCTTGCCGAGCGAAGCTGAAAGTAATCCGTAACTCGATACTTTCAATATTGACAATAATCAATGCGCTTAGCGGAGACGACCGAGCAGCGACTTGATTCCTTGCCACCATTTTGATGATACCGGCTTCGCCAATACAGACAGCACTTGCGCATCGTCCGCGGGCGCAATGAGGTGGCCATCGCCAATTGCCGGTACCGTCCTGACGGCCTCACAGTACATCACCTCCTTATCCCGGAAGTTCTCCCGCCAAGCCTCGATCGTTGCCGGGAGTTGACGCCTGTCTTGTGCGACATTGGTGAAGTAGCGGACCACCGTCCCATCGATGTAGGCGACCCACATGCGACCATCGTCGTCGACCATGACGATGCTTTCCATGATGGTGTATAAGCCAGCCACGCCTCCGCGAATCGCACGTACTGATTCATCGTCGGTAGCCCGCTCCTCCGACGTATCCGCCGTACATTCCTTCAGGGTGTTCATTCCTTCGCCAACGAGGCCATAAAGCCTAGCCAGTTCCAGTTCGTTGAGGTATCCACGCTCGAACCATGGCTCTGGCTCCCATCGGAACTCGCCGCTAAAGTGCGCGCGTAGACCTCCCCAGTAGGAACATCGCGCAGCCTCCTCGATCGAAATTATTCTCGCTCCCTGCCTCCGGCCGCGTCGAAAGACGAGCTCTCCGTCGGGCTGCTCAGGCCCGTTAGGTACGCGGCAGTAAGCTAAGTCGGCAGATAGGATGCGAGCGTAGGATGTGATCCGGCCCTGGTGGGCACCATTGAACACGTTGAGTTCGAAGAGAAATCCGCTGGGGCCAACCTCTCGGATAAAAATCCGGCTTTTGGTCGCCGGTGCGGGATCGAAGCTCCACCAACCCCACCATAAGGGAGCATCCGGGCCTTTTGGGAGATTGTGCACGACACCGGTGCTCAGGGCCCCTCGCAGGCACGCTTCTAGCCGCCCCTGCAGTAAGCCACGCGCCTCAGCGGGAGCATCACCGTCGCGCATCTCGTAGACCACCGTTCTTCGTCCACGCAGATCAAATGGCAGCTGATCGGGTCCGCCGTAAGCGCTATTCATCACAAGCACCACGTTTTCCCAGCCGAGCTCGGCCACGGCGTAGCCTAGTTCAACCAATACGTTTGGGTTGGGAGTCGGGCGACCCTGCTGGCTCCCACTGATGATACTTACGTCGGCCACGAACATGTCGGCGGTGGCGATCTTGGCGAGGATGCTCTGAGCGATGTCGGGAGTTCCAACTAGGTTCGCAGTGTCGCGGTCCAAGACGGGCTCTACTCCAGCATCCTCATCACGGGCAATGACTCGGATGGCACGCTTAAGGCTGTCCTCGATCAGATTTCGATTGGCGCGGCCCGCTAGGTCCGACTACCAGGAATAGAAGATGGTGCGCTTCACTGACTGTCCCTCTGTGCTTCAGAACCTGCAGCGCTTGGCTTCGGCGTTTGCGGGTTGGATCGTAATCGATGCTCCCGTGTTGCTACTTGGCAGTGGGAGGCAGGTAGCCGGCATCTTTATAATTTCCCAACGGGCATGTCAATGGTTGCTTGTAGGTTTGCCCGCAGCCTAATCGAACGTCGGAAGACAAATGCGGGATATTCGAAACTGGACCGAGTTCGAATTGAACATCCAGCTCTTGGGTTGATTAGCCCCCACCATTAAATCACCGCCTCCCCGCGATCATGGGTTTATGACGCTGAGGCAGTCCTTTAACGAAGCTCCCGCGATTGCGCATATGCTCGGATTGGATGTTTGGCCGGTTCCGTGGGTGGACCAGCCGTTCGAGTGACCGCATGATGTGTGCGGCGAGGGGCAGAAACTGGCCGGTTGTACCCGTTCGGCGAGGACGCCACAAAGCGGCCGTCGGCGTCGAGTGGACCTGCGAATGGCTACTCACCGTGCCGGTTGCTGAACGAGTACAGTCGGCCAATTGCGGTCGTCCAGAGAGCAAGCCCGAAAGCCGACGTTCGGCGCTTGCGAAACTGAGCGACTTTGTTCCGGCTAGTCGAGCACAGGGCGAAGCCGCGCATTAAGACGGACTTCGTTGTCTCGGATACGTTTCCCAACCGGCATCTGTAATATCGAGCAACTGCGCGACTGACGCACGAATTTCGCTAACCCTCGATTCCTGCTCGCGACGCCCGAGCGCATATTCCTGTCGGAATAAGTAAGTCGTCTGCACGTCGATTGTGTCCCAGGAGTTTTGGGCTCCAAGTTCCAATGTTATGCCTTGGGCGGTCCAGCGAGATCGAATCCAACGTACTGCATCGATGTCGATCGGCTCTGCGTGCACCCGCATGTCGACTATCCATCGTTCGACGCGCATTGATCGTGGTCACTTGTGAACACGCAGACTTCTTTCGATAAAAGACCGAACAAGGCGACCACAGTGCACAGTGTGATAGCGACAGCAGTGCCGGTGGCTTCAAGAAGGTGGCCTTTGCGCAAGGCCAAAATCACTATGAATCCGAGAAACAACAGGATAAACACAAAGAACCCTTTTCCTGTTGTGCGCGGCACCGTCAACGACTTGCCCATATCATTGGCATCGTCCATGATTCCCGTCCCCGTGCGCAGTAACCAATTTTTTCGGCTCTATACACGGGCGATATTAACACTCCACCCGGTGCAAACGAGCCCGACACTCCTTTCAGAACCGAGCGTCCACAGGCCAATCTCAATGGCTGCTTTCTGAAGACATGAAAGTCCGCATCGGGTCGGTTATGCCAGTTCGTTGTCATGCCGGCCCAGGGGCGACCGGCGTGCTCAGTCGTGGGACGCAGTGCGGCCAATTTCGGCCGGTCGACACGGCCGACTATATCGCTGACAATCACAACCGTGGCGCTGGATTTCGACGAGACCGTCAGCACGATGTGATCCGCCTTCACCGAACAATCAATACGCATAAAAGCAAGGAACGATTTGCGTTCATTGTTGACGATACTAAGAATGCAGCAATTCCCCGATAACCTTGGCCTCGCCACTGATCTGTTGCTGCACACGGAAATCGGGGTGGTCGAGTCTCACGATGACTATATCGTCGTCCGGACACCGGACGCGCCCGAATACTTTTTCGGCAACATGCTGGTCCTGCAGCAGCGACCCTCAGTAAGTGACCTGAAATCGCTGGAGCATGACTTCGGCCACCTCATCGGCACACCACCGCTCATTGCACACCGGACCTTTGCGTGGCCGGAAAGCGCCGACAGCGTTGTGACCCTCGATGCATTCGTGGAACGAGGCTACGACGCGACCGTTTGTCAGGTGCTGGTAGCCCGCCCTGATGAGATACACCCAGTTGCGACCAATTCATTTGTCAAGGTGCACCCGTTTGCCTTGCAAGAGGAATGGGACGATTGGTCCCGAATGCAACTCGCCGACATGCCAGATCCGACGTGCATTACCTCGCAGCGCTACGTGGCGCATCAACAGAGGGCTTACAGGAGCCTGATCGAACGCGGCCTGGGAAACTGGTGGAGAGCCTTTATCGGGGATGAGCAGGTAGGAAGTCTTGGATTGTTCTTTCTTGACGGCATTGGGCGGTTCCAGACAGTTATAACTGCGGCACAGCATCGAAACCGAAATGTTTGCAAAACCTTGATGGCCGAGGTTATCAGGCTGGGCGCCGCGCGTTCGGACCGGCTTGTCATAGTTGCGGATGAAACCTACCATGCCGGAGCAATATACGAGGCAATGGGTTTCCTGCAGCAAGGGCGCATAGCCAGCTTGTGTCACGAGCCACGCATTACAGTGGCGCGCTGAGCTCATCCAGATTAACTCGAATCTCGGCGGCAGCTGGCAACGTTCGGCCAGAAGCAGTCCTTGGAGGCGTTCCGACAGGCGACTGCTTTGGCTGACGGCGGAAGTTCACCAACGGCTGCTTTGCGGCTGCTCAGTAGACGGCAGAAAGTCCACGGGGCTTTGTACGACGCCGTCGCCCAGCTTGAGGAATGTCTGAGGGGACTTGTCCGACGCATTGGAATGGGTTGGTCGCTTACGCGGGGCGCTGTTTAATGGGTTGAGGCCGGTGGACTTCCTTGATCAAATCGAGCCCGAGCGGCTCGAACGCATTCGCACCTAGAACGCAGCCGTGGCCATTGTTGCTTCGAAGGCCATGCACTGATCGGCGGTACTTATCGCAAAACCGAGGGGCGGCCAATACGGCTTCCGCGGCTAGGCGAGGTCTCTAAACCACCTCTCATTTCGATAACATCCGGGGGCGACAAGACCGCGTCCGCTTTACTCGCATTTTCGCGAAGCTCCTTTTCACGCCTCTGCGGACAGCCGCCGGCATTGACCGGCGGCACCGCCAGGCTCAGCGCCCTAGGAATTCCGCGAACACCTCGCGCAGTTGCTTGTTGAGGTTGTTCTCATTGACAAGCTTTTGCACGGGGCGCCGGAAGGACGCAGCTACTTCATATCGCATCTGAGCCCGGCTGTTTTGCTCTTCCAGGATGCCTGCTGACAGGAGCTTCGCGATGAACTCCTCCGTGACGCCTGGTTTGGCGAATTTGTAGATTTCCCCTGGTGCCTTGAGGATGAACCCGCCGCCCACAAAGAAGTAGCGGAAGAACTTCTTGATTTCCTCCATCGTGAGGAGCGAGTCGCCACGTGATCCGTTGCCTGCGAGCGACGTGGCCATCTCGCCGAGATCGCAGCTCGCGAGATCGAAGATCTCCGGGTTCATAGTCGGCGAGCGGTTGTCATCGTGAATGGCGACGAACGAGGAGTAGTAGAACTTCGTGTTGCTGAACCGGCATTTGATGAACGAGTCGTAGCCCACGAAGTGGCAGTTCCAGAACTCACGATCGACGAACTGCAGCATGGGGAAGTCGCCGGAGATGAACAACCCCTTGGTCAGCGTTCTTCCTTCATCGACCTCTTCACCCACAATGGAGAAGATGGCGGAACTGAACGAGTTGCGGCTGAGGCCCTTTCCAACCGTTGCCGCGAAGAGTTGCAGAAGGCTGCTGCACGCAGACCTAGCCATCTCAGCTACATCAGGCTCGGTGTTGCTGCTCAAGGCGGTTTCCTTGAACATGGCGTAGCCGCTGGTTAGGAGATCCTGTACATCCTTCTTGGGCTGGGCCGCATAGAATCGGCTTAGGTCTTCGAAGACCGCGCCTTGGCCTGTGGCTAATCGGGCGAAGTGCTTCATGAAGTTCGGAGAACCTGTGCTGCGCCGCTCTAGTTTCTCGATGAGCCAAAGCGCTAGAAAATACGACTGAAGAAAATCGTAGCGGTACTTGACTAGGTCTCCCGAAATCTGGAGCAGCGGGTTCTTGCAGAAGATCTCGGTCACGGACGAATTCGTCGCAGTCGCACCGAGGAATGTTTCCACAACATCGGTGAACTGATCGATCTTCGCGGCGCCGTAGTGGGTGCTGGAGAAATCCTTCATCACGTCGACCAGATCAGAGACCGATGGCTTCCAGGCCTGCCGCTCCCTTTCCCGATCAATGATCGCAAACCAATAGGTCGACTGCACGGAGGTTGTGGGGATAGCCGGCCTCGGCCATCCGCTCCTTGACCGCGCCCTCGACCTTGAGGCGCCCCCCTGTCCCGCCAACATCCTCCTCCAACTCACACAGCGCGTCGACGAAGAACGGGAGTACCGTATCGTCGTCCATGGCTTTTGATACTGCAGTCAACGTCTCCTGGACGCGGTCGACGATCGCTTGCCGCTCGCCCTGGGATTTCTTGAAGAAACGCTTGCGCACGTACTTTTCAACCTCGGGCGAAGAGAACCCTTTGAGGTTGTAGATGGGAACGCCATGCTTGCGCAGCGACGAAACGGTCGTGCCGACAGTGTCCTCGCGGCCTGCGAGGAACACCCGTGTCTGACCAAGTTCGGCGTTGAGAGCCTTGATGGATTCAACGAAGGGGAGCAACTCGAAGCTCGACGACATCATGCTGAGCAACTCGTCGATGCCGTCAATGAGGATGAGCAAGCTACCGCTGATCAGGAGCAGGTCGAAGACGCTCTTGTTCGTCGGCACGCGCATGGGTGGTGCGCCTGCGGTGGCCAGTGCCATGGCATGCAACTCACACAGCTCGAACAGTGATGAGATATGAGAACGGCGAAGTTGATCCTTGGAAAGCTTTTTGAGAGCGTCCGCTTCGATGAGCATCACCCGGGAGTGTGCCGACTCGTTGATCTCCGCAGACAGACTTCTCAGCAGAGTAGTCTTTCCCGCACCACCAGAAGCCACCAGTAGCGACAGCGGCGGACTGTTCTCGCTTGTGACTGTGCCTTTGAGATGAGCCAGAGCTGGCCCAAGGCTCTCCGTATCTTTTCGATCGACTCGATACAGCGTCTGATCGATAAAAAACGGTTCCTTGAACGGGATCGAGAACTGCAAAGAGTCCGAGTCGACGCAGTACTTGGCCAAGTAGTCCTTGAACGTCAGCTCGGTTACTCGTACGTCGTGTCCGCCTTCTTTGAGAAGCTCGGCGATGTACTCTGATTTTCCGGGAGACGGGCGCAGGACTGTGAGTTCTCTGAAGCCCTGAAGATCCTTCGGGAGGTCGCGAATCTTGGACAGGAAGTCCTCGAAGATCTGACGGATGATGATGTTCTGCATCAGCACAAGCAGCAGTTGCGGCTGCGGTGCCTCAACGCGCCAAAGCTCATACTTGACGCGTCGTTGTCCCGAGAAGTCCTGCCCAACCCACAATGGGGTGCGTCTCTTGTATAGGCCGGCGAGCAGATCGTCCGACCGTGTGAAAGAGTAGCTGCCTCCTTCGTCCGCAGCACCATCATCCGAGGTGACCTTTGCGACTATCGACTGCTCGGATGCCTGACCGGTGATTGCCTCAAGTTCCCGCTTCAGTTCATCTAGGGAAGCGTTGTAGGTGTCACTGGAAGTGAAATCGAAGTACAGCGATGCTTTGAGGTAGTACGGTACGTCTGCCGCCGCTTCGCGCTTGATCGCCAGGATGGGCGTTCGCGATTTCGCTCCGCTCTCAGAGAAATGGCGCTCTGCCGCCATCGCTGTCTCCCGGCCGACACCGCCCTCGCGAGCGTTGGCCTTCTCGGTGTATTTCTGGGTAATGATGGCCAGAACGGCATCGCTCTCGTAGATCCCCGCTTCCATGAACTGATTGCGGTCGACGCGATGATTCATGCCGCTCTGGTCGTATGTGACGTCCAGATCCTTGACCTGTTCCTGCAAGTCATCGGCAAACCGCTGCACCCACTGCTTGTGGTCGTCAGAATCCCAACTGTAAGAAATGAAAATCCGCATGTGCCTCCCTGACACTGCTTATTATCTCGAAAGATACATGGCGAATCCCTGACGAGATTCAGGGCATCCCCAGACCGGGTTCGGCGTGAGCAATATCAACGTTTCGACCCCGAAGACGCGTAGTATGCACCACCTCGCGAAGTCGCATTTCGTGGGAGGCCCTGTGCGAACTCCGTCTAACTGGTTTGTCAAGAACGGACTGCCGTTGGCCTTCGCTTACCGCAGACGTTGAACGACTGCTTCTCGGCCTCGACTTCAACAAAGCGTAGGGCTACGCCCGCTGCAAAGCCGACATCCGCAGGCCCAGGATGAACGTCTGCAACGGGTCGGGATGGGCCAAAGCGCGTCAGGCAGCGTGCGTTAAGGTTTATTCGATGCCCGCCATCGGCCGCAGGAATGTACATGCCTCCGCGTGTGTCGGCAGGCGTCGAATAAACCCGATGGAGGAAACCGCGGGATGCTCCAATGCGGTTAGAGGCTTCGCGCCTATGGCGATTGATAGGCCGGGATAATTGGTGATGTCGGAATTGGCACGGTCAGTCGGGGTGCGGGACAGTCGCTAACGCCATCGCGAAGCGGTGCAGTCGCGCATTCACGATGAGGAAGCTGGCGGGCGGAGCGCTTCGCGAAGGGACACGCGCAAACGTCCGCCCGTGGGCCGCGTCGCCGCAAAGCCAACGTTGGACAGGCAGTTCGAGGAGCCGTGAGGTTCATGGCTGATCCAGGCGCATGGGCGGTGCGCGGATCGGGGCGCTGCGCGCGAGGATGTCGATGACGATCATCGGTGCGCCGCAGTGCCGGCAGATGAAGACGGGCCGGGTTTCGATGATGGCGTGGTCCGGTGATGGGCTGGTCGCGGGTGCGATGTGCAGCAGATCGCGCACCCGCGCGAGTCTGGCGCGGCGCACCGGGTTGGCGAGCAATCCGTAGTGACGGATGCGATGGAAGCCACTGGGCAGCACATGGAGCAGGAAGCGGCGCATGAATTCGCCGGTTTCGAGGGTCATGGTCTTGTAACGGGTGCGTCCCTTTGCACGGTAGTCCTTCCAGCGGAACGTCACGCCGCGCTCATCGAAGGCGACGAGCCGCTGGTTGGAGATGGCGACGCGGTGCGTGTAGCGTGAGAGGTACTCGAGCACCGCTTCCGGTCCGGCGAACGGGCGTTTGGCGTAGACCACCCATTCGCAGGTACGTAGCGGCGCAAGCCACCGGGCAAAGGTAGCGGGATCAGCGAGCCCGGTGTACTCGCCGAAGAACTGCAGCTGGCCGCGGCGGTGTGCGTCTGCGAGTGCTTCGAGGAAGCGGCGCCGGAATAAGTGTGAGAGGACGCGCACGGGCAGGAAGAAGCCGGGCCGGCAGGCGATCCAGCGCTCACCGTCAGGTGACAGGCCGCCACCGGGCACGATGCCGTGCACATGCGGGTGATGCGTGAGCGCCGAGCCCCAGGTGTGCAGTACGAGCGTGGCGCCAATCTGGGCGCCGAGATGCCTGGGATCCCCGGCGATGGTGCGCAGCGTGTCAGCGGCGATGTCGAGCAGCAGGCCGTAGATGATCCGTTTGTTGTACCAGGCGATTGCACTGATGGACGCGGGAAGCGTGAAGACGACGTGGAAGTATTCGACGGGCAGCAGATCGATCTGGCGTGCCTCCAGCCAGCGGTGTGCGGCGCTTGCCTGGCACTTTGGGCAATGCCGGTCCCTGCAGGAGTTGAAGGACACCTCTGGCCTTGCGCAGCCTGAACAGCGCAGCACATGTCCGCCCAGTGCCGCCGTGCGGCACCGTTCGATGGCCGACATGACCTTCAGCTGCCCCAGGCTCAGGTGTGTCGTGGCTCGCCACGCTAGCCCGTGGCTGCGGAAGATATCCGCAACTTCCAGCATGAGGCGCTACAGCGCGCAGGCCTACTCGGAGGGCAGACGGTCCAGCGGACTGGTGACCTCGTGCAGCAGGTCGGTGGCCACCTGGACGTAGAGCGCGGTATTCTCGAGCTTGGCATGGCCGAGCAGCACCTGGATCACGCGGATGTCCACCTTCTGTTCGAGCAGGTGGGTCGCAAAACTGTGACGCAAGGTATGCATGGATACGCGCTTGTCGATGTTCGCGGCGTCGGCGGCGGCATGAATGGCACGGTTCAACTGTCGTGTGCTTAGCTGATCGAGCGGATCAAGCCCGGGAAACAGCCAACCACGATCGAGCATCTTGCCCTGCGCACGGGCCACGGGGTATTCGTCCTTTTCGTGCTAAATCTGGCGGTTTCTCCGCGGAGCCTTTATTTATAAGGCTGCCGTCGGCTTTGGCTCTTGTCAGGAGGTCCCAAAAGTATCTGCGATAACATACCTGCCCGCGATTACGGATCGCGCGATCTTGTCAGGAGGCGGAGATGCCAGGTCTGGAATTTCGCTATGTGGGACACGAGCGCTTGCCCGCCCGATTATCGGAATTCGACGTGGAGCGCTACTTCGCGTTGACTGACAGTGACGTTGCCGCAGTCAACGAGCGTTTCCGGCGCGACCGTCGTGCCGGCGTTGCGATCCAGTTGGTCTTTATGCGGGCCAGTGGCCACACTCTCGATCATGTCGGCACACTGCCACGTCAGTTGTTGCGCTATGTCGGCGAGCGGCTTTGCCTGCCCGCCCCGACGATCGCCTCCCTTCGTACGCTTTATCAGCGCTATAAGACACTGTACGAGCATCAGGTCTGGACCTGCGAATATCTCGGCTTGACGTCGATCGGACCGAACCACTGGGCGGAACTGGAAGCGTCGATGCGACAGGACGCCACCGAATCGCTCACGCTCGACGAACTGCTCCAGCACGCCCATCGCTGGCTTTATGAGCGGCGCATCCTCATACCCGCCGAACGGAAGCTGCGGGATCTCGGCCGTTCGATCTGGTCGGACGTAGAACGTGGTCTGCTCGCACTTATTGAGGCAACCGTCACGGATGCGCACTTGGTGCACGCCGATGCTGTCCTCTCTGCCCAGCACGGAACCTCCGGCATGAGAGTTCTCGAATGGCTGAAGACGCCGCCGGCGCGACACAGCCCCACGACGCTCACCGAAACCCTTGCGAAGGTTCGGTTCCTCAAAGAACTCGGCGCGCATACATGGGCACTCGACGCCGTGCCAATCGAAAAGCAGCGTGCATACGCGCAGCGCATCCAGGCTCGCCGTCCTGCGAAGGTCCGCGAACTCAAGGCGTCGACCCGCACCATCGAGCTGATCTTCTTCCTGCGCGTCACGCTGCTCGAGCTGACTGACGCGCTACTCTACCAAACAGGGCGCCGGGTCTCCGACCTCGTACGGCAGGCTTACGACCGCACGACGGTCCGACAGGCACGCTCTGCTATCGAATACCGGCAGCAACTGGTCGCCATCAAGGCGCTCGTTCAGGATAACGAGCGGACGGCGCAAGAACGCCTCGATGATATTGGCAAGCTGCTTGAGGACCTCGCAGACAGGCCACCGGCAAGTCACGCAGCCAGCGTACGTGAAACGCTCACTGACGATCATCACCGTATCCGCAATCTGCTTGGGCCGTTACGTGAGCTAGGCTTCGTGGGACGCGACGCGGAACCCAGTCTGCGACAGTTCGAACTTGTCGGCACATTGCATGACAGTGGCGCGACCGAATTGCCCTCAGACTGCGATGTGCCGGTCAGCGCCGCCTGGCGCGATCTCGTCCAGGGTGATGATCGGGCGCGCGCGTTGCGAGCACTGGAAGCCTCGGCAATCACCGGTCTGCGCAAGGGGCTTCGCCGTGGCTCAGTGTGGATCAACCACAGCCTGTCGTTCCGTGAGCGCGACGAGTTGCTGATTCCACCCGCTCAATGGGAAAGCGAACGCGACCGCTACCTGTCGTCGCTCGGATTGCCTGCAACCGCGGAGCCATTCCTCGAAAGGTTGACGGAACATCTCAAGGCAGGCCTGGCCGCGCTCGAGGAAGCACGCGAGGCAGGCCGCGTGACG
This sequence comes from Paraburkholderia dipogonis, assembly GCF_042680985.1. Classification (NCBI taxonomy): domain Bacteria; kingdom Pseudomonadati; phylum Pseudomonadota; class Betaproteobacteria; order Burkholderiales; family Burkholderiaceae; genus Paraburkholderia; species Paraburkholderia dipogonis. The sequence goes on from NZ_JBHUFR010000041.1 coordinate 17,309, forward strand.
ATCGGCACCGACGGCGCGGTTCACCTGTCGGCGATCGAAGCGTTGCCGACCGATGGCATACCGAAACGCACGCGAGATCTGATATTCAGGGAGATCGGCAACGCACAGTTCGCCGACATGATTATGGAGATGGACGCTCACACTGGTTTCAGTGAAGTGCTCCGGTCACGCAAGGCGCGCGATACGAACGAACTCGTCGCGCTGTACGCCGCGTTGATCGCCCACGGCACGGAACTGGACGCGAGGAGCGTCGCCGCCATGATCCCGCAACTCGACCCGGCGCACATTTCAACGACAATGCGCTTCCTTGAAATGCCCGGTCGGCTGCCGCGTGCAAATGACCGCGTGGTTGAATTCCAGCGCACGCATCCGATTACGGCACTCTGGGGTACCGGACGGCAGGCATCGAGCGACTCCATGAGTCTGGATACGTCACCGCACCTGTTTTATGCGCGGGTCGATCCGCGACGTCGCACCCACGCGGTGGGCATGTACACGCACGTGCTGGATCAGCACGGCATTGTCTATAACCAGCCCATCGTGCTGAACGAACGCCAGGCTGGCGTGGCGATCGAGGGCGTGATCCGTCACAACGAGAACCGTGACGACGGTGGACTGCTGCGTCTTTCAGTAGACACGCATGGATACACGAACGTAGGGATGGCGGTTTCGAAGCTGCTCGGTTTTGATCTCTGCCCGCGTCTGCGCAACCTCTCGGAACGCAAACTGCATCTGCCTAGAGCCGTGGCTGCGCCTGAAGGGCTGGTAGCGGTCGTCGCCTACGAGATCTCCATCAAGGCGATTCGTGACGGCTGGAAGGAACTGCTGCGCCTCGTTGCATCAATTCATGCGGGACGCGTGAGCGCAATGGTCGCGTTGCAACGGTTCGGCAGCGCGGCGCAGGGCGACCCGGTGTACCGGGCAGCAGACCACCTGGGTAGGTTACTGCGCACGCTTTTCCTGTGCGACTACTTCAGCAACATTGAGTTCCGGCGAGAAATGCATACGCTACTGAACCGCGGTGAATCGGTCCATCAGTTACAGCGCGCAATCTATACGGGCAAGATCGCGCCGGAGCGCGGACGGCGCCGCGACGAAATGATCGCGATTTCTGGCTCCTTGACGCTGCTGACGAACCTGGTCATTGCGTGGAATACACAGCGCATCCAGGCAACCCTTGATCGTTGGCGAAGCAAGGGCCAAGGGGTGGACGACGACTGGTTACGGCGGATGGGGCCAGCGCACTTTACGCATGTGAATTTCCGTGGAACGCTGAGCTTTCCAATCGATCGCTATCGAGAGATGCTTCTGGATGCGGCGCCAAGGCGGCGCATGGGTGGATCGTGAAGCCGTTCTGCATGCACGCAGACTGCATGACTGGCAGGCGCGTGGTGCGGTTTTGTTGGCCGCCCTCAATCATGCGCGCGCCGGCCCAGACGCGCGAGCGGATGAAAGCGCCCGATTTTGCATCAAAAGGACGCGCTTTCGCAGAATCGATGATTTGCAAGTTCATGTTTTTAAAAGAAAAACAAAAACAAACCGCCAGATTTAGCACGAAAAGGACGAATACCCCTAGGTGGAGGAGTTTGAGGTGCCCACAGGTGGGGGAATTTGCCCGCCCATCGGGGCTTCATCCGGAGATATTGAATGTGAATTGATGTGTGCCTAGTCCCCGAGTTTAAAACACGGCGGCATTCTTTAGGTTCTACGCCGAGGAGAGCCCGCGTCGAACGGAACCCGTTAGGGACTTTCCACTCTCAGCCGAGGTCAGAGCGGTTCATACTACCTACTACGTGATCGAAAAATCGCCGTGCTGCCAACGAAAGCCTGTCAACGTGCTGTACGCAGATTACAAATTGACGGGCCGCCCAATCGTCCAACAGCGGTATAGCACAAAGTCCATACGCTATCCGATAAGTGGAAATTGCTTCGATGGGCAAGATTGCGATGCCTAGGTTCGATTGCACAAGACGGCAGGCGGCATCGAAGGTTGAAACGTTAGCCCGGTAGCGAATCTGACGACCGTGTTTCTCCGCCACGCGTCTCATTAGCGAATTTAGAGCGGCATTCGCCGAAAAGCCAATTTGTTGACAATCAAGGGTATCCACAAACGCCACTTCTGTACGAGTTGCTAGCGGATGATCTCCATGAACTACGACACCGAAATGATCGGCCCGGAACGGTGTCATCTGAACTTCTGTGCCGCCGACGAAGTCGCGACAAATCCCGATGTCGGCGATCCCATCAGAAATTCCACGCACAACATCGCTGCTCACGCGCTCATCAAGAACGACACTAATCTTTTCATTTGACTTCAAAAACGACGCGATCAGATCTGGAACAAATTCCACGATGGAGGAAATGTTTGCCATCACACGCACAACGCCACGGACTCCAGTCGAAAACTCGCTGAGATCCTCTTGCATCATTGCGACGTATCTCATTAAATGCCGAGCGTGACGCAAAAGCATTTCCCCCGCAGGGGTTGGAATCACCCCTCGGGGGCGCCGACTGAGGAGAGGCGTGCCCAGCGCATGTTCCATTTCGGCGATGCGTCTACTCACAGCAGCTGCTGCAAGCCCTTCCCGTTCGCTTGCCCTTGATATGCTCCCTTCTTCGCATATCGCTATGAACATCCGGAGCGACGTGGGGTCGGGCTGCCACATATATAACGCCTCCAGAGCACGAATATAGGTATCGATCTTAGAGAGCTTACCGCAATTCCAGCGCTCGACGGAGAGTTTCGACAACTGTTAGCCACATAGATGGCGAGATACGGTAGCATCCCTTCGTCGCGCATCTCGCTCGCGGAGAATCTGGACAGTACGCAATGGGCCGTCAAGCAGCGAGTTTCGCGAAATAGGCGCTAGCTAACAAAAGATATTGTGTGAATGACTCGCTCCTCGAGCGAACACGCTCGTAACGATACGATTGTACGATGCCCGCTTGCTGGCCTTGGATCGCCGAAGAGTCCAACCGCACTGGGAATTCGAATCGGCTGCAAAAACTTGGCGTGAATCATGTGACGGCGATTCGCCGCAGCGCCATGACGATAAGGTATAGCCGCGATTGCCTTAAAACCGACCCGATAGGAGTGTGCCCAGTGATAAAATACGTCCGCTCAACTGTAAGCGCCTTCTTCTCTAAGATTCGCAAGCGCCTCACTACCGTCATTCCGGGCGGCTTCCTCCACCGCGGAGGTCCTTTTTCTAAAGCCGATCTGTTTGAATCCAAATGCCTTAGAGACGGATTCAAAAAGACCCCATTGGGGGCTGTTAACCATTTCGGCAAGCTGCTAACCTTGGTTGTCTGAACAACCGGAACCAAGGATGAGCGCGCCGATCGTTGACGATGAATTGTGGACACTGATCGAACCATTGCTGCCGACGCCAAAACCTCGGCGCAAGAAATATCCAGGTCGGTTCCCGGTTTCGAACCGGGCCGCCCTGGACGGCATCCTGTTCGTACTCAAGACCGGAATCCGCTGGCGCGACCTGTCGACCAAATTGGGATCTGGCTCGGGGTCGACCTGTTGGCGGCGCTTACGCGACTGGCAGAAGGCCGGCGTGTGGAAGCAATTGCACGAACTACTGCTGGCCAGGTTACGCGAAGCCGGCGAGCTCGATTTCTCTTGAGCTGCCGTCGATTCATCCTCGGTACGAGCCGTTGGGGCGGGCGAAAAACTGGTCCGAACCCCACGGATCGCGCGCGACCCGGTTCCAAGCACAACGTTCTCGCAGATGCCAATGGCGTTCCCGTCAGCGCAATCTTGACCGTTGCGAACCGTAATGACGTCACCCAACTGCTGCCGCTCATTGACGCTATTCCATCCATTCGCGGCGTACGCGGTCGGCCGCTTCAAAAGCCGCAAGTCATCTATGCGGACCGTGGCTACGACTCCAAGCCGCATCGTCAGCGGCTGCGCGAGCGCGGCATCAAGCCGGTCATCGCCAGGCGCCGCACAGAACACGGCAGTGGTTTGGGCAAATTCCGCTGGATTGTTAAACGTACACATGCGTGGCTTCACAACTTCCGTCGTCTCCGTATCCGCTTCGATCGGCGCGCCGACATTCATGGCGCGTTCCTCAGCCTAGGCTGCTCTCTGGTCTGCTGGAACATCTTCAAGCGAATAGAGATGTCTTTTTGAATCCGTCTCTTAGCGCGAGGGACCGTGATACCCCAGTGCCAGCCTCCGGATTGCTCGAAAACGTGCAATTCGAGACCGTTTGATGACGAACGTTGGGACGACAGAATAACACACACACCATTAATATTCTGGATTACGAACGAAGGAGCGGTGACTGTCGCTTTCGGGTTCATAATTGCTTTTCCGAGTGGCTATAAGAATAGCTGGTCGCATTATGTGCTGACACCTTCCGTTGAGTATCATGTGGTTCTCGATTTATTATTTTCGTTCACCTTCGAAAGCGTTACAACTCGCTTGCAAGCCGACACTAATAGACCGGTCAACGCCGAAGCTCGTAGAAGCGGTGCAGTGGCCCTTCGATACCGTAACAGCGCCAAAGCAGGGATGCCGGCGGTACTGAAGCCAAAACGCCCATTAGGAGAAAACCTTGAATGGGTCACGGGTCGCGCTTCACATGCTAGCCGCACACCATCATGTTCACCTGAAGATTTCGCCTTCGCGCCTACTATGCTGCACGTGTGAACGCTTCACGTGCGGACTGCTTAACCGGCACGCGTATCTTGATGACGGTGCCACTGCCGCGTGCGCTTTCAACCGTTATCTCACCGCTTAGCATCATCACACGCTCCCTCATTCCTGCGAGACCGAACGAATTACTGCGGACTTCAATAGGATCAAAACCCCTTCCGTCATCACGCACTTTTAACGTGAAGTAGTCGTCAACTTGAAGCAATTCAACGAATACCTTCCGAGCGTTCGCGTGACGCACGACATTTGTCAGCGCCTCCTGGACAATGCGGAACAGCGCAACGGCCTGCGTTTCATTTAACTCGATACCGTCCTGCGGTGCATGCAGCTGACATACGATCCCAGCATCGCGTGAGCACCGGGCGGTTAGCCATTCGAGCGACGCGACGATACCCACGTCGATCACCATGGGCCGCAGAGACGTCATCACGTCACGTACCACATGCAGGGTCCGGTCAGCGATCGAGAGCATTTTATGGATATGCTCCATCAGCGTTGGATTGTCCCGTCCGAACAAAATTTGCAGCGTAGAAATTTCCATCCTAAGCGCGGTGAGTTGCTGACCGAGTTCGTCGTGCATCTCGCGCGCAATCCGCTTGCGTTCGTCTTCCCGAGCATTCTCCCGCCGCATCGTCAGCTGACGCAGCATCTCATACGATTCATGCAGCCGGTCTATTGGCACTGCTTCGTTTTCGCGCGGCTCTGCGCACCCCGGCAAGCATTCTTTGTCACCGAGGTGTGGATTGATGTCCTTCGCGACCGTTCGCGTCAGTCTCGCCTCGTCAGAGGGAGTCTCGCGGTTCTCGTAGCCGACCCACCCGTCCCTATCCACGAGAAACACAGTCTTGTGTAGGCGACTCGGCCCCCGCCTCCCCCTCCGCAGTAGCTGATCCAATTCCTCCTCGACGAGATCCAGCGACTCGAGCGCCCTATGGAACGGCTTGACTCGACGATTCCGCGCATGTTGCTTGGTAGTAGTAGCCGCCTCGGCACATACGAACTCGCTCATAAATCTCCCGTCTGAATACTAGTCCAGCGCTTCATTTCAGCTCACACCGTGGTGTTCGACGTCGTCCGTTTCGAGGCCCCCAAAGGCCGTGAATCATTCGGAGACCACGCGTACTTCAAAACGGCTCCCAAGTGCCGTCTCCCCGTCGTGCGTCGCCCCTCGGCGCGCCACACGCGGCGGCAGTTGAGTGAGCGAAGGAGAACCCGTCGTTGCGCGACGCCAGGACCCCGTGAGCAGGAGAGTACGGTGACGAATCCCTGAATGCTGCTACTGCTCGCTGCAAGTGTGTGGCCTGCTCTTCCAGCGCGTGCGCGGCAGCCGCCGCCTGTTCGACCAGAGCGGCGTTTTGCTGCGTTACGTCGTCCATCTGACTTATTGCCTGATTGACTTGCTCGATGCCTCGGCTCTGCTCCGCGGAAGCCGTCGCGATTTCCCCAACGATGTCCGAGGCCTCCTTGATTCCCAACTTGACGTCGTTCATTGTCGCGCTGACGCCCACCGCTTCCGCCGCCCCGTGGCGAATCGCCTCGACCGATGAGCGGATGAGTTCCTTGATTTCCCTAGCAGCTGAAGCCGAGCGTTGCGCCAGACTACGTACCTCACTTGCGACAACGGCGAAGCCTCTCCCTTGCTCACCGGCACGCGCGGCCTCCACCGCTGCGTTGAGAGCGAGAATGTTAGTTTGAAATGCAATACCTTCGATAACACCAGTAATCTCTGAAATCTTACTGGAACTACCACTGATTCGTTCAATCGTGCCCACCATACTCTGCACAGCTTGATTACCTGCGTCAGCGACTTCGCTCGCGCGGGCGGCTAAAGTATTTGCCAGGCGAGCATTGTCAGCGTTCTGCTTCACCGTTTCAGTGAGCTCGGCCATACTCGATGCCGTCTCTTGAAGCGACGCGGCTTGCTGTTCGGTCCGTGCAGAGAGATCGGCGTTGCCCATCGCAATCTCTCGGGAGGCTCCCATGACAGATTCTGCACTGCTCTTGATACCGCGGACGATTCCGGTCAATTGCCGGTCCATTCGGCCAAGTGCCTCCATCAGTCGACCAAACTCGTCCTGCGAATCCGACGGAATGTTGTTTTCCAAATTGCCATCTGCAATGCGATTCGCGATCGTTAATGCCTTGTCTAGAGGCCGCGAAATCGCACGCGACAAGTAGACAGACATGCTAGTTGAGATCGCGATGCCGAGTAGTGCAAGAGCCGTGGCGACCAACCGGACCTGCTGATAAGTATTCTCGCTATTGCTCATAAACTGCTTCGCCTGCGCAGTATGCATGGCTGACTCTTCGTCCAGAGCAGCGCCAAGCTCGTTACCGATTGGGATAAGCTTCTTGACAGCCTCTATCGTACCTGCGTCATCTGCTTTGACCAACGAGAGAACGTCGCTGGCAGCCAGCTTGAATCGATCGAGAATGCCTGCGATTCTCGTCATCGTTTCATGCCCTTTGTCTTCACTAGCGCCTTCGCCGTGATAATCGCTCCAAGCTTTGTCGATGTGCTTCAGATCGACCTGTAATTCATCAAAAGCAGCCTTTCGCTCACCAACATCGCGGAAAATAAGAGCGCGAGCGAGTTGCAGCCTCAGATGGTACTGAGACGAGCGTAGTTCCGATAGGGTCTCAAGGGGAACAAGGTTGATCGAGTACGATTGTTCGGCGTTTTTGTTCAGCTTGTAAAGCCCGAAAACGCCGAATATTCCAATAGTCGCCATCAGTGCACCGCACAATCCGAGAACCGCTACGACTTGGAATCGAATGCTATAAGTCCATTTCCTCATAATTTTCGCTTGTGGATGTTTCTTGTACTCGAGCATTCATCGGTTGGCCGATTGGAAGAGGAAGATCACTCTCTCTATTGATTCCGACCCTCGTCTCCAACAAAGACAACCGCGTACCCATAATCAGGCTGCGGCTCCTTCGGTAGCCGACTTCCGACGGCTAGTGTCAGGCCGCTGCTTTCAGACTGCCGTGCGGATCAATCACAAACTTCTTGGGCACGCCCGAATCGAACTCCGCATACCCGCCGGGGGCCTGATCGAGCTCGATAACCGTCACGTTGACGACTTCGGCGATGTTCAGACGGTCCCAAAGGATTGCCTGCATCAGGCTCCTGTTGTACTTCATGACCGGTGTCTGGCCAGTGAAGAAAGAATGTGACTTTGCCCACCCGAGGCCGAGGCGTACGGAGAGGCTCCCGTGCTGCGCGGCCGCTTCGACCGCACCTGGGTCATCAGTGACGTACAGGCCAGGGATACCGATTTTCCCAGCGGCCCGCGTGACTTCCATGAGCGAGTTGAGCACGGTAGCCGGTGCCTCGACTTGCGAACCCGCGTGGCCGTGACCTCGAGCTTCAAATCCAACGCAGTCGATGGCGCAATCAACTTCCGGTTCACCAATCAGATTGGCGATCTGGTCGGCTAGCGATACATCACCCGAGAGGTCAACCGTCTCGAATCCCACGCGTCGGGCGTGCTCAAGCCTTTTCGGATTTACGTCGCCAACGATAGTCACGGCGGCACCCAGAAGTCTTGCTGATGCAGCTGCAGCCAGGCCCACAGGGCCAGCGCCAGCGACGTAAACGGACGACCCCGGGCCAACACCAGCAGTCACAGCGCCGTGATAGCCGGTCGGAAGAATGTCCGACAGGCAGGTGAGGTCGCGGATTTTGGCCATGGCGCGATCGCGATCCGGGAACTTAAGAAGATTGAAGTCGGCATACGGGATCATCACATATTCGGCCTGACCTCCAATCCAGCCACCCATATCAACATAGCCGTAAGCGCCACCCGCACGGGCCGGATTCACGGTGACACAGACGCCGGTGTTTTGAGCCTTGCACATCGGGCAACGACCACATGCGACGTTAAAGGGCACAGAGACCAGATCGCCCTCCTTGAGTGTTAGAACGTCAGAACCAACTTCAATGACTTCCCCGGTAATTTCGTGACCAAGAACGAGGCCAGCGGAAGCGGTGGTTCGGCCTCGAACCATATGTTGATCAGAGCCACATATGTTCGTGGCGACCACTCTGAGGATGACCCCATGATTCGCTTTCTTGCCTGAAGGCTCAACCAACTCCGGAAAAGCGATGGTACGGACCTCCACCTTTCCGGGCCCTACATAAACGACTCCACGGTTGCCTGACATGTTTTCTCCAAATGTCACGTAGTGAGCGACGAGCCGTACAACTCGTCGGTTTCAAAACTTCCGTCATCGAACGCCGCGCCACGATCATCGACGATCCCAACTTGCTGCCCGCGCTGCTCCGCGAGTATCGGCTGCAGCACAGGTGTGTCCGCTACGGCCGCCGACACGCCCCTCTTACATGCGTTGAACCCGTCCACCTCAGCGTGGGAATGAAGTCTCCGGCACATTTCAACATCAGCGACCCTGAACGCATAAATTGAGCATGGACGGCTAGTGCGTACACTTGCACCTGGCCGCGTGACGGATTGCGGTGCTCTTTGCATGTTGCGTGCGCCCTCACTGATCCACTGTCATGCTCCAGCCCTTCGCCGACCGCGCCACCACCTCGAAATGCAGCGGATCCGACTTGCTCGCACGGCTTACAGGCGTTGCTGTGGGCGATGGGAGCACGCTTACCAATCGAGATCACGGCGTCCACCTATACCGGCACAACCTTCATGAGCGCATTCCTCCCACCAGCACTGCCCGGAATCGACACCCGGACGGCTGTGGCGCTGGAAAAGTTCGTCGGATCTCTCGGTTACTGTTGCCCCCAGTATTCACCTTTGGGCGCATCGAGGTGGTCAAACTCAACGCCGAAATCTACGCGGTGATGAAGGCTCCCTGACCATGGTTGTCAAGCTGTGCGCCCCCGCCCATCCCAAAATCGTTGCGCGATGTCTGCCGCGAATAGCTTGAAGCCCGCCATGACAAATGACACCTCACCCCAGTTCAATCAAGTGGTCAGCGACACGACACGCCCCCTTACTCGACCACCGCCGCCAAAGGCAACACTAGCTCGGGCCAAGGGATTGCCAAGATTCGAAAACGATCCGGACATCGTTCTCTACCCGAACACCCTGCGGACTTCTCGACAAGGGACAGAAACGCCATGAGAACGTATCCGCCACGCGAGAATTCGAACATAATTTTCGAACAGATACGCAAAGGTCACACTTCCACATCTCACAGGACAAGAAACTTAGATACTACGCTCCAGCCGCTAACGCATTTTCATGACATTGAAGAACACCTCGATTGATCACAACGGAAGGCTTTTTTTCAATTGCGCGAATCCATACGCAACCTTAGCGGTCATGTCACTGTGCTTTGAGTTGCAACGGACAGCCTGAACGAAGCCATCGCGGCCCTCAGCCGGCCCGCTTGCTCGTCCAATGACTGAGTCGCAGCCGCTGCCTGCTCGACCAGTGCAGCGTTATGCTGTGTGACGTCGTCAATCTGGTTGACTGCCTGTCCGATCTGCTCCACGCCACGTGACTGCTCGTCCGACGCTTGCGCGATTTCGGCCACAATTACCGAGACACTTGTAATGGCATTCCGAATCTGCGCCATTGCAACGCGGGCTCGGCTCGCATGCTGCGAACCCGTACGAATCGCTTCGACCGACGACGCAATGAGCTCGTTGATCTCCTTCGTAGCAGACGCTGACCGCTGGGCGAGGCTGCGTACTTCGCTCGCGACAACGGCGAAACCGCGACCTTGCGCGCCTGCGCGCGCCGCTTCGACCGCAGCATTCAGGGCGAGAATGTTGGTCTGGGATGCAATGCTTTCGATCATTCCAGTAATTTCTGCGATGCGAGTAGAGCTACGACTGATCTCACCGATCGCCTCAATCATTGCCTCAACGAGACCGGTCCCCGTGTGCGTCACGTCCGTCGCACTCCCTGCTAGCTCCCGCGCTTCAGATGCGTTGTCGGCGTTACGTTTGACAGCATCAACCAGCTCCGCCATGCTAGCCGCGGTTTTTTCGAGCGATGCCGCTTGCTCCTCTGTGCGCACTGAAAGATCCGAGTTCCCGTCTGCGATTTCACGCGTCGCTGTGGTGACGTTATCGCAGGAAGCGCGAACTTCGAGCACCGCATATTCAATACGCTGCATCAACCGATCGAATGCCACCGCGGAACGGCCGAACTCGTCCATTCGTGGGGAGGCAGATCGCTTTGACAGATCCAGCGTCTCTGCGATTTCCTCACACTTTCGTCTCATCCGATCAAGGCCGCCACATATCAAGCGAACCAGATGGATGCCGAAACAAGCGCTGACCGAGAATCCGATCAACGGTAAGAAAATAGGCCCCATGATCAGCCAACTATGCTCCGCGTTCGGCTGCGGGCTCATGCCAACTTTGCTGATCGCTGCCGCCAGCCCGGTCAAAAGGCTCAACGCCATGCACGTGCCGAATGCCGCAATGAGCTTGAACTTAATCGTGAAAAGTACCGTCCGCACGTTTTCCCTCTCGACTCAGCGAGAATCCCCCCTATCCGAACCACACGCCTTTGCGAACCGACAGCGAAATTTTCCGACCTACCGGTTGGCAGTTGCTGGCCGTCGTTGATCGTCAAGGCAGAATTTCCTCCTGCGGCGCTATTGCTCCGGGGTCTCGCTCTCCGCCTGCTCTCGTTTGATCATTTCGTCCAGCGTTCGCCGGACTCTAACGGCGGCGGCATCGCTCGGGAGCAACACCGGTTTGAGCGACCAGAAGTCTTTGTCACCAATCGTAGCTTGCTGCGCTTCGAGCATCGGCATGTCTTCCTTCGTGAATGGATGACTGAGCCAGTCAATATTTTCTTTTGCCAGCCGTTCACCTTCCTCACCCAACGCACGTGGAAACGCAATGCCAAACCAGTAGTGCGTCGTCGCGTCCGTTTCCGGGGTAAACACGTGAGCCACGTGCACCGCGCGCCCCGCCGATCTCGGTTGACCCGCAGGGGTCAAGCCGGTTTCGAGCAGCATCACCGCTGGCGCGTTCCATCGGACATCGAGCCAACGGTCGACACGCTGGCCAGCCGGTACGCCGCGCAGCCGTTCGAGATCTGGCGTGAGTTGCTCATCGCTGGTCGAGCGTTTCGAATACACAGTTTCCCCATCCTGCACCACCTCCGTTGAACCTTGCGCGACACCGTTACTGCCCAGCGAACTTTCGTGCAAGAACTCGATATGGCTCAGGTCGAGAATATTGTCAGTCTCAAGCGCATAGTTGGCCATCACGTGGAGATAGCTCTTGCCGACATAGAAGAACTCCGGATCCAAAGGGCTAAAGTCGCAGATCAGCGACGGGTCAGCACGGTGCGGCTCGCCCATCCATATCCACGCGAAACCGTGCCGCTCCTGCATCGGATAGCTACGCACTCGTGCCGCTCGAGGGATCGTTCCATTGCCGTGCGGATTGTGCACGCAGGCGCCAGTGCAATCGAACTTCAGTCCGTGATATGCGCATTGGATCTGGTCGTTCTGCAAGCGGCCAAGGTGAAGCGGCACGAACCGGTGAGGGCAGCGGTCTTGTAGTCCCTGGAGTGCTCCCTTGCTATCGCGAAATATGACGACCGGCTCGCTAAGAAACGTGCGCGCCATCATACTGCCTTCCACGAACTCATCAGCCCATCCGGCGATGTACCAGCAATTTCGTAAGAAGCTCATCGTGATTCCTTCGGTTGGGGCATACGTTCAAATATCCAGGATTAGAATGCCGGAACTGGCGCGCGAGCAGCACAGCATTATGCGATCGTTCGCCGCGCGTTCGTCGGCTGTCAGAAATAAGTCGCGATGCTCGGGTACGCCGTCGATGACACGCGTCACGCATGTACCGCAGACGCCCTGCTCACACGAAAGCGGGACATCGATGCCGACATCGAGCAATGCCTGGGCGATGCTTTTGTCTGCAGGAACGTCTACGCTCAACCCGGAGCGGGTCGCCTGGACAACGAAACTGCTTCCCGACGTAGAGACTGTTGCGGCAAAAAACTCATGGTGAACGTTCGCGTCGTTCCATGCGCAATCCCGAGCTCTATAGGTCAATGCATTAATGAAACCCTCCGGGCCACAAACATAGACGTGCGCGTCCGACCGCGGATTCTGTAGCAGCGCTTGCATATCAAGGCGTGATGAATCTCCCTCTTCGTCGCAGTGCAACGTCACCGAGTCTGCAAACGGAGATTGATTCAGCATTTCGATGAAGGCTGCCCTCGCACGCGTGCGCACGCAGTAATGCAACTCGAACGAGGCACCGAGTGCATGCAGTCGCCATGCCATCGCGAGCAACGGCGTAATCCCAATCCCTCCTGCGACGAGCAAGCTGTGCGCAGCCGATTCGTTGAGTCGAAACTGGTTTCGCGGCGGACTGATCTTGATCCGCATACCTTCATGGAAAAGTTGATGTATCGTCGCCGAACCGCCCTTGGAAGACGGCTCTCGCAGGATACCCAGCACGTATCGATTACGCTCTTGTGGGGAGTTGCATATCGAATAGTGGCGCGTCAGACCTGGCTCGACCTCGACTTCGACATGCGCACCAGCCTCGAACGGAGGCAGTTCGGCGCCGGTCGGATCAACCAGCTCGAGAGAAACAATTGCGTGGGCCTCATGCACACGACGCTGAATTTGGACAATCAAACGATCAGACATCATTTATCTCATCAAAAGTACACATGTTGCCGGCAGGAGCTGCCACTCATCAACTGGGCACTGCGACATCGCGGCTGCCTGCCGAATGCGCCCGCCCCGTCAGCCATCCAAGCAACAATATCGCTAGCGCCCCTAGCAGAGCGGGAACCGCAATCGCGGCAAACAGTATCTGACCTTGTCCAAAGTGCGCCATTAGCGGTGCACCGGCCATCGATCCTATGATGGAGCCAATTCTGCCGTTGGCCATCGCCCAACTCACGCCTGTCGCTCTCGCGCTCGTCGGATAAATGCTGGCCGACGTTAGATTCAGTCCATTCTGCGCGCCGGCAACACCGAAGCCGACCAAAAAGACGGCGCAACTCAACGCCAAGACGTCCCCAAGCAAGAAGCCAGTCATCGCAATCGCCACAGCGGCACCGAAATACGTCACCGCGAGAATCCGATAGACATTCATTCGATCCATCAGCAGCGCGACAACGATTGCGCCGAGTGTGCCGCCTAACGGCACCATGGCACCAATTCGGGACGCGCTTGCCATGTCATAGCCTGCATCTTTGAGTATGCTGGGGAGCCAACTCGTTAGAAGATAAAAAACGAACAGCGAGCAGAAGAAGGAGCCCCATAGAAGAACCGTACGCGCCGCCCGACCATCTATGAACAATTGCCTCACGGGAGACCCATCATCGCGCGTTTGGTTCGGTTCGGTGAACGTGACGTTTTGCCAGCCCGAAGTCCCAGTCATCTTTTCGACAATCTCTGCAAGCGCCGCCTTGTGAGTCGGATGCGCAGCCATAAAGCGAACCGACTCGGGAAGCAGCAATGAGAGCACCGGCAACAGGATCAGCGGCATCGTCCCACCAACCACCAGGAGCCCCCGCCAACCGTATGCAGGGATGACATGGCTTGCTAGCTCGCCGCCCAACGCGAGGCCCGTTGTGAAGCCACTGAAGCTGAGCGTGACCATCAACATCCTATGACGTGCCGGAGAATACTCCGAGCTTAGCGTGATACAAGTCGGCATGGCGCCCCCCAGACCAATCCCGGTGACGAAGCGCAATACTGTCAGCATGCCCATGGACTGCGACTCAGCCGAGGCAAATGTCCCGAGGCTAAAGACCAGCACGGAGAGAAGCAGCACTTTCTTGCGGCCAATAGTATCGGCTATCGGGCCTAGCAGGAAACTTCCGCACATCAAACCGAACAACCCAGCACCGAAAGCCGGTGCCAGCTGGCCTGCTGTGAGGCCCCACTCCTTGCGCAGAGCCGGCGCTATGTAGCCGATCACTGCGGTATCGAAACCGTCTACCAGTACAACTAGAAAGCACATGATCAGCACAACCACCTGAAAGCGCGACAGCTTCCCGTTGTCAATGATTGCGCCGATATCGGCCGTTCTTCTGTTCATTTGAAACCTCTACGCGACCTCAAAAAGGTGACGTTCGCATGGCGACCGCCGCTCATCTGCTCTAGAATGAATGGCGGATCCCGATGTTCACGCCAAGTTGTCCTTTCCCCGGAGGTGGTGTGGCTCCTGGCCCGCCCGAACTGACGGAATATTGCGCATGTCGGCTATTCGCGAGGTATGCCGTCTGTGCATAGACGGCCGTACGTTTTGACAGGAAGTATGTCCCCCGCAGCGTAGCAAGTGTGGCTCGGGCGTCCTGTTGGGCATTGATCATCCGATACACCTCGCCATCCAGCCCAATAACCGGGGTCAGTAGGTATGACGCGCCGAGATAAAACAGATTCGACCGCACATCTGGCGATGCGGCATTGTTCGTCTCGACGCGGCGACCGATCCAGCCAGTTCCCAACCGAAGGTTTCCTAGCTTGGTATAGCCATTCACCTGGAGTCGCGCGTCCCTATCTGACGGATCTGTCAATGGCATAGCAGCGACGCCGTTAGAAAAACTGGCTGCGGCGCCTGCACCGCCGCGCTGCTCGTCGTAAGATACCGAAGCGCCGAACCACGGCGCGTCGTACTTGATCATCGCAGACCATTCGCGGCACGCGCTAGACATGCCAGGCACAGAACCCGCACAAGTGCCCTGGCCGGGGGCGTTGCCCGTCCCCGCGGAGTCGCGTCCGAATGAGTACGTCGCACCAAGTGTCAAGCCGGAGAAACTGCCCTTGTACGCAATAGTGTTATCGCTTCGGGCATTGGGAAGATAGTTGTCCAGCGAGCCGATACCGTATAAATCGGGGCCAAGGATGTCGGCATCGGCCATCGCCCAATAAAGCATCGTGTACTGTCGGCCAAGTGTTACGGTGCCGTACGGACCGCTCAGACCTACCCAAGCTTGCCTTCCGAATAAACGGCCTCCCTGATTCAGGTCTCCGCCACGCATATTAAAGCCGCTTTCCAGCGTGAATATCGTATGGAGTCCTCCGCCGAGATCCTCGTCGCCGTGAACGCCCCAACGAGAGGGCAACTCGCCAGTATTGGCCGGCATCCGGATGAGCGACTTACCTCCGCTCCCAGCGTGTGAGACGTATTCGACGCCTGCATCAACGATTCCATACAACGTAACACTTTGCGCTGTTGCATACGAACTTGTGACGGCGAGCAGAGCTACCGCCAGATATTTAAGTTTCATCGTCTCCTCCAACTATTTAGGTATACATATTATTTTTTACATCAACCTTCTAGCATCTCAGTCATTGTCATATTTATGGCACTCTATCCGCTACGAGATCGAGCGCAACGTCCACGATCATGTCCTCCTGTCCCCCAACCATCTTCCGACGTCCAAGCTCGACCAGGATATCGACTGTCTTCAGCTCATAGTGTTTCGCCGCCGCCTCTGCATGCCGCAGGAAGCTCGAGTAGACACCGGCATAACCCAGAGCCAGAGTCTCGCGATCCACTCGAACTGGTCGATCCTGTAACGGGCGCACTATGTCGTCAGCCGCATCCATGAGAGTCATCAGGTCGCAGTCGTGGATCCAGCCAAGACGTTCCGCCACGGCTATGAATACTTCCAAAGGCGCATTCCCGGCGCCAGCACCCATTCCGGCCAATGACGCGTCGATTCGATCGCAGCCTTCCTCAACTGCGACGATCGAATTGGCAACGCCGAGGCTTAGATTGTGGTGCGCGTGGATCCCCGTTTGAGTCTCTGGCCTGAGCACCTGTTTCAATGCGCGAAAGCGCTCGCGCACATCGGTCATCGTGAGTGCTCCCCCGGAATCAACCACATAGATGCAGGTCGCGCCGTACGACTCCATCTTCAGTGCCTCCTGCGCCAACCTTTCCGGCGTCGTCATGTGGCTCATCATCAGGAAGCCGACCGTATCCATGTCGAGCGAGCGCGCCGTCTCAATATGCTGACGTGATACATCTGCCTCCGTACAATGCGTCGCAACGCGTACGATTCTTGCCCCGGCCGCATAGGCATTGCGTAGGTCGTGCACGGTGCCGATGCCTGGCAGCAGCAGCGTTGCAACTTGAGCGTGGCTTACCACTTCCGCCACGGCCTCGATCCACTCCAGATCCGTGTGCGCACCAAAGCCATAGTTGAAGCTCGAGCCGGCCAAACCATCACCATGAGCCACTTCGATCGAATCGACGCGCGCCGCATCCAACGCCCTGGCAATCTCAACCGCCTGCGCAATGGTGTACTGGTGCCGCACAGCATGGCTACCGTCACGCAGCGTGACATCAGAGATGTATAGTTTCTTTTCCATGTCTATTTCCTCACGCGGCGACGACAGCCGATGCATGCGTCTCTGCGCAAGCCAGTGCCGCCGAGGTCATGATGTCGAGATTTCCGGCATATTCCGGCAGATAGTGCGCGGCACCGCGTACCTCTAGAAGAACGGTTGTCTTCAGTCCACGGATACGTCCGTGGCTTGGCAGCGCGATCTCGGCCTCGTCGAACTGCACGCTCTGCTTCAGCCGATAGCCGGGAACGTAAGCCTGTACCTTCGCAACCATCGCCTCGATACTCTCTTCCACTTTGGTCTGATCCGCCAGTTCACTGAACGTGAAGACCGTGTCACGCATCATCAATGGCGGATCGGCTGGGTTGAGAATGATGATGGCCTTGCCGCGTTCAGCCCCGCCGACGACCTCGATCGCCCGCGCGGTGGTCTCGGTAAATTCGTCGATGTTGGCGCGCGTTCCCGGGCCAGCCGACCGGCTAGCGATCGAGGCGACGATCTCGGCGTAGTACACATGCGCCACTTGAGAAACAGCCGCAACGATGGGGATCGTCGCCTGCCCACCACATGTGACCATGTTGACGTTCTTCGCATCCCGGTGCGCATCGCCATTGACTACGGGTACGACATATGGGCCAATCGCCGCAGGCGTCAGATCGATCATGGGAACGCCAAGCGCATCCAACCGAGACGCATGCTTCTGATGCGCTGACGCCGAAGTGGCGTCGAACACCAGGCCAATGTCCTTAAACTCTGGCATGCTGAGCAGCCCTTCAAGTCCGTCCGCAGTAGTCGGCACACCGAGGCGAGTTGCTCGAGCTAGCCCCTCGGAGGCCGGGTCGATCCCGACCATCGCACCCATTTCGAGGTGCTTGCCATGGCGCATCACCTTGATCATGAGATCGGTGCCGATATTGCCCGATCCGATGATCGCTACCTTAACTTTTTGAGTCACGCAACTGCTCCTTCGCGGCTGATTTCGGTAATCCGCCGACGCCCCAATGGGCGGCCGGCACTTCTTGAATGATCACGCGCACCGACTCGCGTGGCACGCCCAATGCGGTGACGGCGGCGTCGGTCAAGCCGCCGATCAGCGCTGCTTTCGCGTCGATCGTGCGCCCTTCGATCAGCGTGACTTGTATCAATGGCATGCGTCGCCTCCTTACCCGATGGTGGAAAACTCGACCGAGCCGAGGCTCTGCATCTCGCAACGCACATGCATCCCCGGCGCGAGCGCTTCGGCGGCGGTGGCACCGCCTGCCATGACGATCCAGCCTGCTTGCAGCGGCTCGCCAGCGGCCGCTGCCAACCGCGCGGCAGAAACAAGGGATCGCAACGGATGACCCAGAATACCCGCGGTACTCCCGATCTGACGCGGCTTGCCATCGATGCTGAGAACCAAGCCCAAGTTTGAGAAATCGCGCCGTGGATCCGCCCATGGTCCAATCACATAGCCCGACGAGGATGCGTTGTCGGCAATCACGTCGGTGAGCGAGAACTTGAAGTTCTCGTAGCGCGAGTCGATCACCTCAAGCGCAGGCGCGATTGCTGCGACTGCGTCGAGCGCCTCAACCAGACTGGCATTCGGGGCAAGCGGCCTGGCAAGAAGGAACGCCAGTTCTGGCTCGACACGTGGATGAACATAGCGAGCGAGCGAGACAGGTGCGCCCTCTTCGAGGGCCATCTTGTCGGTCAGACGTCCCCAGATCACGTCATGCACGCCCATCTGAACCATCTTGGCCCGGCTCGTGAAGCCCATCTTCACGCCGCTACGGCATTCGCCGCGCTCCAGCCGACATGCGATGGATGCGGCCTGAATGGCATACGCGTCGGAGGTGGTGAGCCGTTCATCCTCACCGAACTGTGCGATGGCGTGTGCATTACGGGCCGCGTCGTCGACCCGCTGTGCGAGCATTGCGAGAAGATCATTCATTACTTGCCTCCGAATACCGCGCGCACAGAGCCCAAACCCTCGATGCGCGCTTCAAACACATCGCCGTCCCGCGCTGGCACCATAGGACCCAAGGCACCCGTCAGCACAACGTCTCCGGCCATCAGTGGGCGCCCCCGCGACGCCATGGTATTGGCGAGCCACACAGCCGCATTAATCGGATGACCAAGGCAAGCTGCACCGGCGCCCAGGGAAACCTGATCACCGCCGCGTTCCATGACCATGCCCGCCAATCGCAGATCGATCCCCACCAACGAGACTGGCGTGTTGCCGAGCACAAAAGCAGAGCTGGACGCATTGTCGGCGACGGTATCGACGAAGCCGATATTCCAGTCAGCGATGCGACTGCCAACCACTTCGATTGCAGGTAGCGCGAACGCGGTGGCCCGCAGCAACTGTGCCGTCGTGATACCGGGTTCTGGCAGGTCGCGGTCTAGCACCAATGCGACCTCGGCTTCGACTTTCAGCTGCATCAGATGTGACCAGCCAATCGGCTCACCGTCCTGAAAGGCCATGTGCCCGAAGAGCATGCCAAAGTCCGGCTGATCTACGCCGAGCTGCCGTTGCACGCTGCGAGCTGTCAACCCGATCTTTCTGCCAATGAGCCGCCCTCCGTTCTCGATCTGTCTGCGCGTATTGATCTCCTGCACCGCGTATGCGTCCTCTCCGTCGAAATCAGGGTAGGTTTCACGTAGCGGTGGGATTGCTTTCCCTGTACGAGCTGCCTCCAGCAGCGCATCCGCCGCGGCGAGATGATCTTGCGTACTCATGCTTGTGGCTCCAACTTTAGACAGACATTAGACAGTTCCGTATAGAACTCCAGGGAATGCACGCCCCCTTCGCGCCCGATGCCGGATTTTCCGGAGCCGCCGAACGCGGTGCGCAGATCTCTCAGGAACCACGTGTTTACCCAGACCACGCCAACCTTGAGTTTCGCGCTCACGCGATGTGCCCGGTTGACGTCGCGGGTATAGACTGACGCCGCGAGCCCGTATGGCGTTGCGTTGGCGAGGCGAACGGCTTCCTCTTCGCTGTCAAAGGGCTCGATGTGGCAGCAGGGACCAAAAATTTCTTCGGTTAGCACTCGCGACTCGCGCGGCAGACCGGTCCAGATCGTCGGTTCGATCCACGCACCCTCACGAAGGTGTGCCGGCATCGGCGGCACGCCCCCGCCGCAGTGAACCGTTGCACCTTCATCTCGCGCGAGCAAGTAATAGCTCAGCACCTTGTGCTGATGCTCGCCGGAGATGAGGGGGCCGAAGTTGGCGTCAGGATCGCCCGGCACCCCGGGCCGCATCGTGCTCGCGACATCGGCCAACGCCTTAACGACCTTGCTAAACAGCGGCCGCTCCACATACACGCGCTCGGTACCCAAGCATACTTGCCCGGTGTTCTCGAATACCGATCGCTTCAGACCAGCGATTACGGCATCGATGTCTGCGTCTGCAAACACCAGCGCGGGGTTCTTACCGCCCAGTTCCATCGACACCGGCTTGATGCCGTCTGCACTCGCCTTGATGATGGCAGCGCCAGTGCGAGTCTCGCCTGTGAAGGTAATTGCATCGACGTCGGGGTGACACGTAAGAAACTCGCCGGCTGAGTTCGGACCGAAACCGTGCACAACGTTATAGACCCCCGCCGGCACACCTACCGCGTTCATCACTTCGCCGAGAAGAGACGCCGTAGCGGGCGTCTCTTCAGAAGGCTTTACCACCACGGTATTGCCGCACGCAAGCGCGGGCCCGACCTTCCACGTCATCAACAGCAGAGGAAGATTCCAAGGGCAAACGACAGCGATGACGCCCTTGGGCCGGCGCAGCGAATAATTCAGTGCAGGCTTGCCGTCCGGAGCGACGCCGGTAAAGCATTCCGTCGGAACGTTGCGGACGGCATCCGCGAAAACACGGAAGTTCGCGGCCCCGCGTGGAATGTCGAGGTGCGATGCCAGTGCGCGTGGCTTGCCGGTGTCCGCCACCTCCGCAGCAACGAAGTCCTCTTTTCGGCGATCCATCTCGTTTGCGACGGCGTAGAGCAAGTCGCAGCGCTGAGCGAGCGTGAGTTGCCCCCAAGGGCCGTCCAACGCGGCGCGCGCGGCCCGGACTGCATCGTCGACATCCTCCAGGCCCGCCTCGCTTACCTCTGCAACGAGGCGACCTGAGCATGGGTCGATATCGGGGAAGCGCCTGCCCCCCCTTCCTTCGCGATAGGCACCGTCGATGAAATTCAAGATCATTTCGTTGTCTTTCCTCTAGCGTTCCGGGTCGCCTGCAGTCAGGTAGTCCCACATGCGTTCAAAAATTTTGCCGTCAGTAGTCGCCCGCCGGCTGCATTCATCCTGATCGAGGATGGCGGACTCCTGATCGAGGCCCGCACCGAGGACGGCTAGTTCCACACGTGCCGAGTCCTCGAGGTACCATGTGAGAACGACTGCTTTCATCAACGAATCGGCTGCAACGACCGCCCCATTTCCCCGCATGACGATGGCCGATTCTTCACCGAGTGCCTCCGCCAATGCTCTCGCGGCCGTGTCGTCACGCAGCAACTGCGGGTTATCCCATAGAGGTGTTCCCTGACCGAAATACGAGCCGAATCCATGGCGCGGTCGGGGCGTTCGGCGCGCCGTACCGAGAGCCATCAACGCTGGTGGCATAGTACGAGCCACCGCGCATACGTCTTGCCGGCGCGCGTATATTTGCTGATGAATCCTCACCTCGCCAAGAACGCCGCCTGGAAGCGCACCTGCGACCGGAACCACCACTCCCGCCTCGCCGGATTCCAGCAGCGCCATTGGCCGGGCCGCGCAGACGAGGAAGCTCTCCGCATCCAGACGCCGACTGACGTGTCCATATGCGTGCACGAGCCCATGACGGGCGAGCGCGCGTGCTGCCACTCGAAGTTCATACTGAATGTCCATTACAAGGCCTTGAACTCGGCGATGTCCGGCACCGCACCCCACATGCAATAAGAACTGTTCGCTTTGGGGAACTGACGCGGCTTGTACAGCGGTTCATCGGCATCGGAGATATGACGCACGCCGGTCGAATACTCGTACACCATGCCGTCCGGCCCTTCGAAATACAGGAAGACAGCTCCGGACGTAGGATGCCTGCCAGGACCGAATACGATACGCACGCTCCGGCTCTTCAGCAGGTACCACGCTCGCATCACGTCGTCGATGGACTCGACCTGGTGGTTGATGTGCTGCACGCCATTACGAGCAGAAGGGAACAGTGCAATCTTGTGATGAACGTCGTCAATACGCAGCAGCGGAGCGTCGCCAATCCGATCGCTTACGCGCGCCCCGAGAAGCTCAGTCCAAAATATTTCGTCCCTTTTGGCATCGGTGGTACAGAGCCCGACGTGGCTGAACCCGGTAATGCCCGCGTCACGAGACGGAAAGTAGCGACGCCCGCTGTGGTGAGGCCTCACCACGAGATCGATGCTGTTGCCACTCGGATCGTAGAAGTTGATGAACGCTCGGACATGGCGCTGCTCGCATTCATCTGCATTGCCGGCACGCACATCGACACCCGCGTTACTCAACTGGGCAGCGGCCTTATCGAGTTCGGCAGCGTTATACAGTTCGAAGCCAACGACGTGATCGCGAGGATCGCCCTCGAAATATACGAGCGTGTGATCGCGATTGTCGCTGCGAAAGTAGTGTGAGCCTCCATCGGCTCGGGCAAGCTCAAGGCCGAGAATCTCGAGCGCGTACCTGTCGGCGGCCGCGAGATCTCGTGTACCGAGCCTGACGTAACGGATGTCGTGAAGATCGATCACGTGATAGCCTTTTAATAATAATGTCTTGTTGCGATGTCGATACTGTAGGCTTACGCCTGATATCCGTGAAATGAAAAGTGTGGAATTGTGATATGCGAATGAGTCATGACAGAGGTAGGACGGTGCCTCAACTGGACCTAAACCTCCTCGAACTCTTTGAATCCATCTGGCGCACGCGTAACCTGACAACCACCGGCGAACAACTGGGTCTTTCACAGCCAGCCGTCAGCCGCGGTCTCGCCCGCCTGCGGGAGACTTATGGGGATGAACTCTTCGTTCGGCATCGCCGCGGAGTCGAGCCTACGGGGTTTGCGCAAACCTTGGCTGAGCCGATATCAACCGCTCTCGCAATCGTGCGCAGAACAATCGAAAAGCCGAATTTTTCGCCGACGGAAGACTCCCGACGCTTTCGCGTTGCCCTAAGCGACATCGGCGAACGATATTTCTTGCCCAAGCTCGCAGACTGGTTCGCGAATCATGCCCCCCATGTGAGCATCGATACCGTATCAGTATCACGCGCCGAACTCCTGGCGGGACTCGACGCTGGAGAGATCGATCTCGCGGTCGGCTTTCTTCCCGGATTAGGCAAACAAGTGTACGAAAAGAGGCTCTTCGAAGAGAAGTACGTCTATATTGCGCGGGCAGGCCATCCCGGAGTCAGCGATCGCCTGCGGGCGAGCCAACTGCGCGAACTCAACCATGTTGTCGGCAGTCCGCCAGGTACACGTCACGCAGCGGCGGTGGAGAAAGTTCTGACGGGCCCAGCGGTACGAGCGGCCGTCACGATGAGAGTCGGAAGTTTCTTGAGTATTGGGCCGATCGTCGCGAACAGCGACTTAGTGGCTGTCGTCCCGAGTAACCTCGCGGAGCTCGTGTCTGAACACGTTGCGCTTCAGCTTATTGCTCCACCAGTTCGCTTTCCCAGCTTCGGCGTCTCAATGGTTTGGCACCGCCGCTTCCATAGTGACCCCGCAGTGGTCTGGCTACGAGAAGTTTTTTCGCAGCTGTTCGGCGAATAACCATGCTTATTCGCCCCACTCATTTGCATCTCGTTTGGAGGTCGATAATCTTCCTATCTCTTTTTCGCCGAGACACCGCTTAGCGCGCTTCGAAAACAATGACTGTCCCCGCTACCATCTTCCTGGCTCGATCAATGAGCCTTTGGCCAGCCAAGCCCGGTTTCCACGGGCAGACATTCCGTAAGACCAGTATCTTGTTCGCAGATTGAAGCCGTGCCGATCGTCTTGACCGATCGGCACGGCTTGGAAAACTATCAAAGCTTCAACGGTACACTCTTACCGTTACGCCCGTCGCGAACGGACCCTGTACTCCCGCGTGCGACAGCATGCCAGAAACGGTTAAATCAACCGGCTCCCCGGGCGCCTTGCCGCCTGTAAAGCCTGAAATGCTCGACGTGCTGAAAAGCAGGCGTAACTGCTTGCCGTCCGCTGACAACGACGACTTGATTACTGGGACATTCTCGACCTTGATATCCGACGGCACCCATTGATGGAAATTTTCGGGACCGTGGGACGCGTCAATTGTAACCTCGACGAGTTGGTCGGAGGATTTCATATGGATCGCTTCAGGGACAGCGCGCGGGTCTAGGACGAGCGGCTGGGTGTAACGAGGCGCAGCCCTACCGTATCCGCCAGTTGCACCGCCGACGCACTTCCACTGTCCAGACGCCGCCGGCCCGACGTGTGCGGCAACATTTGGATAGGCGCACAGTGGCCGAATGGTCTGCGTGCCACCGATGTTGTAATTAGCAGGAATCGAATCCGGTGCTACGCCGCTTTCGACCCATTTGATCAAAGGGGCAACAGGGTCGAAGTTAGTTGGGCAGTGTCCGCCTCCCGGAACCAAAAACAGCCGTGCAAATTGGTCGACATGGCGTCGGCTTAGATGGTTTTCCGTCGCCAATCGGTCGAAGTAATTTACCGAGTCCGGGAATGGCGCAAGGCCGTCTACCATCCCGTGATAGGCAATCAGTTTTCCACCGCGGGAAGCAAACCGCGAAAGATCGCTGCTTCCCAGCGTGATGGCGACGCCTGACGTACCGTCAACGAGATCCGCTGCCGTAGACCAGTCAACCGTGCGGAAATCAAAGCCGTTTCCAAGCGCCCAGTTGAGCGGGTATCCATTGTAGCCGGCCGCGGTCTGTTCCGTGGTCCAGCCAAGCTCCGTCCCCTTCGGCCACCCAGGAAACACAACCTCATGTGTCGCCGGGTTTGCCATCCCGCGGTACTGCAATTGGGCCGCTAGCACTTCCCCCTTCGTCAGGCAGTTTGACGCGTCGGAGGTCTTGCATAGCAGCTCAGAGGGGTCGAACTTGCAGCTGCGCGGATCGTTGAGGAATGGGTCCGAGGGAAGAGCCTTCGCGCCTTGACATCCCGGTGCATTGAGGACTGCAGAGTTAAGTAATTGCAACTTCGCGGGAGAGAGTATTGATGCCGGCGGTGTATTGGCCTGTTGTGCGATGTAGGAGAACGCGTCAATGATGTGGGTTCTGTTCCATCCAGGATGACCTGCGACGATTCCGTCATAATCGTCGGGATACACCTGCGACTCGCCCATACCTTGTGCGCCCCCGGTAGAGCATCCGTTCCAGTAGGAGTATTTTGGGTTATCCTGGTAGTAGGCTGTTAGAAGGGTCTTGGCCGCAACTGTCATGTAATGCGTCGATCGTGGAAAGTAATCCAGTATCTTCTCCGGATGCCCGGTGAGCGCATTCCCGGTGCCGTCAGCCGAAGTTCCCATGTCGGTCGTCGCCGTCGCATACCCGTTGCCGAGTCCTTGCGCCAAGGCGTTGTAACGAATCATGCCGCACAGGCCGCCGCACCCCTGCCCGAGAAATCGTCCGTTCCACGTAGTTTTCGGCAGCCACACCTCTGCATTGATGTTCGAGTCGTTGCTGGGCTTTATCACCAATGTAACTCGGCAAAAGTCCGGCAAACCCATGATAGATTGAGTCGATCCGGGAGGTGTAAACGAGCCGCCTGAAACGTCTTGCACAGCGGTAATTGTTGTAAATGGTATGGAGGTTGTCGTCAGACTCGAGCAATCTGCTGCATGAGCGGACGGAGCCAATAGGCTGAACGTGCAAATTGCAACAGCAGCGTATGTGAATCGAAGCATCGCGCCCCACCCACCTACCATAGATGACCTCCCAGACGGCGAACACCCTCTTCCTCGCTCTAGTGTTATGGCGGTTTTGACAGTAGCCATCAGCGCGCCTAAGAGCGTATCGCGCCTTATCGTCTTACGCTGCATTTTTGTCTCCAATTAATTTGTTTTCTAAGAATTTCGCGGGCGCAATGAGAAACCCTCTCGTCTCCGTTACGAGGCAAACGCTCAACGATGCTTTCGCATAGCTTTCCGATCGATTCACCTCAGTGCTTCTCCTCCCGCCTTCTGCTCACCTCGCAAAGAGCTCGGATGCCTCCTTCGTGCCGCTTTGCAACTGTGCGCTAGGATTGAGCTTGCCTGCCCGATCCGGAGGAAGCAACCAGCTATGCGCGATGACAGACATCGCCGTTCGCGATGGATCATAATCCGCACCTTCTAGCGAACGTTCGCAGGGATTTGAACGAGCAAATGCCAAGGCTGCGGGAAGTCGCTCCTCCAAAACCCGGCGTTCCAGTTTCGACCCGTTCGACAGGCCATCGAAGCGCGGCGTCGTAGTTGAACCCTCTTCCGCTCGAAATTTGGATGTCGGAAGACACCACATAGCTTGTTGCATTGCCCTTTACTTACTCACGCAACAGTATCGATCGACCGCTTTCAACGGTCTCTGCAATGACTTTGCAAGCACATCGGAGGCCCGAAAAGCGGGACATCGCATAACCCGAGAGACCAAATCGAATGTCCTCTTCGACGGACGCAGGAAAGATGATTGGCACCATCACCCACTCGAAAACATGCGGGAAATCGACCGCTGCGCAGCGTGATCGTCGCCCGCAATAGCAAGTACTCCGCCGTTGCGCGAAGTCCCCAAAAAAAATTTGCGTTTCGGACCACATCCCCTGTTCTGTCAACTCCCGGTTCCATCCCGTACCACATGGAGAAAGCGCCATCAACCCCCTTTCCGGGAAACGCGTCGAACTTCTGCGCCCCACAACATGGTTGCACCAAGATCTTCGTTGTGACCTGGTTCGAAACGTATGTCAGCTTCTTTCAGAAGTTTCCCCTGTCGCCAGAGCTCCTGATCGAGTGCCCCGAGAGGCGACCCTCAATATCCCGAAACAAATCCTGCTGATCTTATTCTCGCACGCCTATCGCTTCGCGCTTGCTCGATCAGTATTCGCAACGGCGCGCGCGCATCGGTAGGAAGACGCTGTCGCCTTCACGTAGATAGCGATCTTCAGTCGATATTTGGCATCGATCTCCCGATCGGTTTCGGCGTCTCGGATGTTCCACTCTACATCTCCTTCGTTTTCCTGACTAAGCTTCTGTTCTAGATAGTTGATTGAAGCGAAATGTGCTAATGTAGACCACGAATGTAGCATTGTTTAGCAAATCCGCCCGAAATGTAGCCGTCTTCGTAAGGAACTTGGTTAATGAAACTCGATCGTGTCGATGTTCGGATCCTTCAGGCCTTACAACAGGATGCGCACGTCAAAGCGGTTGATCTCGCCGAATCATTGGGGCTCTCACTCTCCCCGTTCTATCGGCGCGTCCGCCTTCTCGAGGAACGGGGAATCATCAAGGGCCACGTCACGCTGCTGGACCAGGAAAAAGCGGGATTTCCTGTTAGTGCCTACGTCTCAGTAGCCGTCGATAAGAAAAGCGCTCCACTTCTTAATGGCTTCGAGAAAGCGATCGCGAACTTTGTTGAGGTGATGGAATGCTATTTGATGACCGGGACTTTCGATTACATGTTACGGGTCGTCGCTCCTGACATAGCTGGCCTGGAGCGGTTCGTGATGGAAAAGCTAACCAAGATCGACGGCGTGAGAGATATCAACACGTCTATAGCACTGCGGCGCGTGCACTACAAGACAATCTTACCTGTTTGCATACGCGAAGAAGACTGACAGTCCTTGGCCTGCCCCTATCATCGCCTCGAGCAAAGGTGTCCTTCTATCGAAGGACACCTATTCATTATTTCAGAGGCGCAGTTAAAATTTATGTCGAAAGCCGATCCGAACCGCGACCTGCCGGTCGGTACTCGACGGGCTCATCTGAGTGATGGTCGCGACGGCGCTTCGATTCTGTGAGTCGGTGCCAGATGCTTTCTGATAGACCCCGACCGCGTAGATGTCAGTACGTTTCGACAAATAGTAATCAGCCCCGACTGACCCCTGGTAATATCTCGCTTTCCCAATGTCGGATCCGTTTGCCAAGGCAACACTTCCCCTTACTGTATAGTCAAAGGCAGTACCAAGTACAAGCGCCGGCGTTAGCTGATATTTGAAATTAATCTCGCTATTGTTGAAAGTCGCTGTCTCGCCGCGCGAAAATATAGTAGCGCCGTTCGCACCAAGATTCATGAATTTAATGTTGGAATAGGTTGCACCTGCTGTCGCCGAACCGACAGTGTACGATCCACCGGCTCCGATTACCTGATAAGTGTTCGACGAGACGAAACCGGAGTAGATCGGAGTAGTGACTGCCGCCGGCGTCGTTGTCGAGGTGCTATTTCCAAAAAGTCCTCCCGCGTTAGATGGCGTACGTGCGTTAAGGTAGGCAATACCCAAGGCTAGATTACCAGCGGTGTACCCGGCGCCCAGCGACCATATCTGATTTTGGGTGAAATCCCCTGAGATTCCGCCGAAGCTGTACGTGCCGCCAAAGGACAGGCCATTCAGCTTGGGACTAGCGTACTTGACCGTGTTGTTGGTCCGATAACTGTTCGTCGAATTGTCGAGGTCGCCCGGGTGAGATCCGAGAGATCCGCCCCATTGAGTCCCTACCTGGAAGGCTCCAACATAGTCGACCATGGAATCATATTGACGCCCCGCTGTGACTGTTCCGACCTGCGCGCCCGACATCCCCATATATGCCTGTCGTCCGAACATCAGTCCGCCAAGACCAAGACGACCGGTGTTCGGATCGAAGCCGTTTTCCAGCACGAATATCGTCTTTAGCCCGCCACCAAGGTCTTCCGAGCCGCGCAGTCCGAATCGGCTACCCGACAGCCCGCCAGATGCCATGGCATAAAGTCGATGACCGCCCGCGTTCGAATTGAAAAGCAGTCCGTCATCAATAATTCCATACAGCGTGACGTTGCTTTGCGCCGAAGCAGTGTTACTTATGGCCGCGATTACCATCGCGCCGGCTGCTGCAAAAACAAGGCCTTTTCCGTTCATGATGCTTGTCTCCATTTTTGATATGTGTTTTGTAGTTCTAACTAGACTAACCTACCGAGAATCGATCTCTGATTTTTCTCGGCCTTCTTTTGCCCAATAGTGAGCCTACGCGTAGACCCTACCAACAGGAACACGGTTGGCAGCTAACATCAGCGACCAAGTCCGCTCACCAACGAATTCAAGCCTGCGATTAGACTTAATGTGAGATACTTTCGAGCGACCTTCCAAGAGTCCGCGGACCCAAAAGACCGACGGCAATGATCACGAAGGTCATCGCACCGGCAATGAACCAGAACACCCCCGCAACCCCGAACTCTCGCAAGAAAAACGCGATAATGAAAGAGGTAACGATTGCCGACAGGCGGCTCCATGAATAAACGAAGCCTACCGCTCGTGCTCGAATTGTCGTCGGATACAGCTCCTGTTGGTAAGCGTGGTACGTGAACGAGCTGATATTCGAGCAAAGAGTAAGGACTACACCCAAACTAACGATGGCGACTGCAGCCGATGCCTGACTGAAGAGCAGTCCGCTCACAATATTGATTGCGGCCGTCGCGACAATGACATGCTTCCGTTCGAATCGGTCCGCAATCAGGTAGCCCAGCAGAGGGC
The DNA here is from genome assembly GCF_042680985.1 of Paraburkholderia dipogonis. Taxonomy (NCBI): domain Bacteria; kingdom Pseudomonadati; phylum Pseudomonadota; class Betaproteobacteria; order Burkholderiales; family Burkholderiaceae; genus Paraburkholderia; species Paraburkholderia dipogonis. The sequence goes on from NZ_JBHUFR010000041.1 coordinate 46,929, forward strand.
CGAGCGGGGCGGCGAGTCCAATGATCGTGGTGTAAAGAAGGCTCGAGGTGACCGTGATGCCTTGCTTAACCAACAAAGACGGAACCCAGTTAGCAAAGCCGTAAAATCCGACGGTCTGGAATACATGGAAGATGATCAACATCATCGTGCGGTCGCGATAAGGGGGCTTCCAAATGTCAGCAAAGTTTGCTTCGCGAACAGTCGGTTCGCACTGGCCAATTGCCGGTAGAGGCATACCATACTGCTTTTCCACCCGATCTTCGAGCGATTGCAGGATGAGTTCAGCTTCCGCGAAGCGCCCCTTGCTTGCAAGCCATCTCGGGCTTTCGGGTAGGTTTCGACGGAAATACCAGATAAATAGCGCGCTCAATCCACCCAAAAGTACTACGCAGCGCCATCCGTCCATGCCCAAGACAGTTCTCGGAACCAAAAGATATGAGAGAAATGCGACCACCGGAACAGCGACGAACCCAATTGTTTGGCAAACGGCGAATGCCCTTCCGCGAAGATGTTTTGGAGCCAATTCCGACATGTAAGTGCCGATCGTGATCAGTTCGACGCCAATGCCCAGTCCGGACACGAAGCGCCAAAAAATTAACGCTGGGGCCGTGTCCTGGAAGGCCATCACTGTATTTGCTGCCACGTACCAAAGCATTGCGTAAGTGAAGATCGCTCGCCGGCCGAATCGGTCGGCAAGAAATCCACAAGCTAGTGTGCCGACAAACAATCCGCTAAACAACGCAGCGATGAAACTCGCGACGCCCGACATCCCAAACAGTCCGACCGTTGTCGATGTTAGGATGCCGCTTTTAATCAGACCCGGCGCTACATAGCCGGAATAGAGCAGATCGTAGACCTCGAAGAAGAAACCGAGACTGAGTAAAAGAATAAGTTTCCAGACCGCTTGGGTGGTCGGAAGCCTGTCCAGACGCGCGGATATGATGCCTGTATCCGTTACAGTCTGCGTCGCCGCGTCCGTGGCGGTTCCGTCGCCGCTCGACAACCGCGTAGTTCTTTGCGTAATGTTCATCTATGTCTCCTGTCCACAATCTCTTTGGGCCCGATAGGCGGACGTAGCCTTCAGGTCGCTTCGTTGTAAGTTCAGACATGCATCGGGGCGCAACTTTTCTTTCGGCTAGTCATCGCTGTACCTGCAATCCGCTTGCGTAACGCCATACAATCCGCGAGGGCCGCTCATCGGCTACCATCCACGCGCGCGAGCAACGCTCTTCCCGCCCTCGATCCGTTCGGCTTTCCGAGTGCCGAACTAATGAAATCCCCAGCGGACGCAACTGTGTCCAGCTTGATTCCTGTCTGGATTCCTAGTCCATCAAGAAGATAAACGACGTCCTCCGTCGGGACGTTTCCCGACGCCCCTTTTGCATACGGGCAGCCGCCCAAACCCGCGACCGACGAATGAAAGATACTCATCCCAACCTGCAAAGCAGCGAAGATGTTCGCTAACCCTTGCCCGTATGTGTCATGAAAATGACCCGAAAGGCGTTCAAGGGGGAACGCCGTTGCGGCTTGCTCAATGACTTCCGCTACCATGCGAGCGGTTCCCACGCCAATGGTGTCCGCCAGATCGATCTCATCACATCCAAGATCGGCTAAGCGGCGAACAGCATCCGCTACAGAACCAGTAGGCACGGCTCCCTGATAGGGGCATCCAAAGCAACAGGAGATGCTTCCTCTCAACCTTATGTTGAGTTCTTTAGCTGCTTTTGAAATCAACCTAAAGCGTTGGAGCGACTCCTGTATCGAACAATTTAGGTTTTTCCGAGAGAACGCCTCGCTTGCGGACCCGAAGACGACTACCTCATCGATCTTGCTATCGACGGCCGCTTCAAACCCCCGCATGTTTGGCGTCAAGGCCGAATAAAGTACGCCTGGTGCACGCGTGATTCCCGCCATCACCTCCGCTCCATCGGCCATCTGTGGAACCCATTTCGGCGACACGAAAGAAGTGACTTCGATATTTCTGAAGCCTGCCTTCGATAATCGATCGATGAGTTCAATCTTTACGGTTGTCGCGACCTCGCCGCGCTCTGCCTGTAGACCATCTCGCGGGCCGACTTCAACGATCTTCACGTGTGTCGGAAGCAATGGCAAGCGGGACCAATGGTGCATTCGCATTTCGTCCATTTCGATAACTTGATGGAAAATAACGTCAGTCTGCCCCCGCGTTCATAGCACCGGGAAAGATGCGCAAATTCGCAAACAATGCAAAGTACGGAAATCCTCTGTTGCGTTGACGCTAATTGGCTTCAGCTGCTCCATTGGGCGTCCGGATCGACCCCGTTCCGACCAACCTTTCGATCTGTTGCGAGGTGTATCCTAGGCTTCCGAAAACGTCCCGATTGTGCTCGCCTACGAATGCGATCGGCGAGCGCGGCTGCAGACGAGCTCCATCAAAGGACAGAGGAAGAAGCGGTATCTCAGTCTCAGACCCGTCTTCCAGTCCCAGTTTCACAAGTCCACCGCTTGCCTTCAGATGCGGATCGTCGAACAACTCTTCTGGCCGTGTGATGTTGGCAAATGGAACCGATTTCTTTTCGAATTCCGATGCGAGGTCCAGCGGATTATGTTTGGCAAGCGTTTCGGTCAACGTTGGAATCATCCATTCCCGGGCACGCACTCGATCGTTGTTCGATTGCAAGCGGGCGTCGCCCAGTAAGTCGGGGCGACCGACAATGTTGCACAACGTGCGCCACTGCGCGTCCCCCGTCGCTGCTATGAACATTTGATGGCCATCAGCGAGCTCGAAAACGTCATAGACGGCCCAAGCGTTAATGCGGCCCGGCATCGGCGCAGCAGCCTGGCCGGTAACCGCGAACTGCTGCATGTGCTGTGCGGACAGCAGAACACAATTTTCAAATAGCGCTGACTGGACTTCCTTACCGCGACCGGTGGTGTTCCGCTCATGTAGCGATGCCAGAACGCCAATGGCGCCAAACATACCTCCCATAATGTCATTGACTGAGCTACCGGCGCGCAACGGTCGTCCGACCGGCCCCGTCATATAGGCGAGGCCGCCCATCATCTGGACAACCTCATCAAGCGCCAGGCGCTTCTCATATGGACCGCTCAAAAAGCCTTTATGCGATACGTAAATTAGTCTGGGATTTCTTTTGCTGAGCGTCTTGTAGTCGAGACCAAGGGCACTCATGCGGCCAGGCCGGAAATTCTCAACGAATACGTCGGCCGTTTCGATAAGATCGAGAAGCGCTTCCCTACTTGCCTCATCGTCGAGGTCGAGGGCGATGCTCTTCTTGTTCTTATTGAATGCTCTGAAGAACCCGGCTCCTGCGCCGAGCAACCGGCGGGTGTTGTCGCCTTTCAGTGGCTCAACCTTGATTACCTCTGCCCCTAGGTCCCCCAGAATCATGCCGCAGGCGGGGCCCATGACCATGTGCGAAACTTCAACGACGCGGATCCCCTCGAGAGGCAAACGTGTCGTAAATGCTTGACGTGAGACTTCCATGCTGTTCATTACTACACTCCGATTGAACTCCTAGCTTGCTGGGCGTCCGCCGACGTCGTCTCTCAGCCACCTGCTCGAACTGGATTGGCGAAACAGACAACTCGTAGTGTTGAGAAACGGGCAACGGCGCCCTCCTCGCCCGCCTCCACATGGTTCCATCCGGCGTTCGACACGGCGTTGCAATATCGGCGAGCGCGCGAACGGACAGGCATATCGGGGCAACGGTGATTTGAGTGGCTCGTGTCGACGGATTGCTTCTCCGCTTCTCACTCGAGTTCTACCCCAGAGCTTGCCTGATTACGACCTGAGCAACAATCCGGCCTAGGCGATGCCGTCCATCGTCGATTGCGATGGCTCACGTCCGAAGGCGCTCTGAAGGAAAATCGCAACTGTTTGTTCCGACCTGCAGATTGAGCCAACATGATGTCTTAGCGGGACAGTGTGACAAAACATCGCCGCTTTCAAGCTCGCGACGACATGTAAGTGAGGATCCAAGGTCGCAGATGCTCGTTATCACGTAGTCTGTAGCCGCCCCGTTGGATCCCCCTTGTTTCCTGGCTTGTGATAAGAGCAATTCCAACCCTCTGACACTTTAGCGTTTCTGGGTGGGCGGCGAAACCGACTAGCGGACCGTCCGTTGACGTTTGTTTTGGCTGTCGAACAGGAGTCGGGGGCTGCGTAGCGTGGACACGGCATACCATTGGCGACCGCCGCATGCGGGGCGATGGGAAGGCTGATCGATTCGTAAAGAAGGAGCGGTCAGTGCATTTCTGGAGCTTACGTCACCGACCGACAGGTTCGACTGTGCATGAACAAGCGCAGACACAATCCGAAGGATGTTGCGGCCGCTAAGGCGGGAATACGCGTGCGCAGCGCACGCCGCATTGAGCGTGACGCGACAATGCCGTCCCAGAATTCCCCGCGCTGCCGCACCCGTCTCGATCCGTTCGCCGATATTCGAGACGGCGAAGTCGGCCCTTGATGCGCAACGCCCGCCCAGTGTGCATCACGATCCTGCGCAAGCTGCAGCGTGATCCCGGGCAGCTATCCCGACAACATGCGTAGCAGGCCAGCACGCCGCATTTGCCAATGGCGGCCGCGGGATCCTTCCATCCCGAAGATCGTCTTCCAGTAGCAGCATCGGAGCACCAACCCGGCGCACGCGGTCCGTCCGACTGCACCGACATAAGCAAGCGGTGGATGACGATCTCAAGACCGCAACCGTCTATCGCTTTGGGCCGTGTGCATGGTCGGAATCACGAGACATGGAACAGATGTTTCGTCGTTGCGATTGGCCCGCGGACTCACAAAACGCAACTCATTCGGATAGTGGTGCAACAGGAGCATTCTACTCGTCCAAACTTTCCGCCAAGCCATCGACCGATCATCGTTAGCGAAGGGGTCTTCGGCCCGGCGACCGGGCTGGCACGGCGACGAAAAGGCTGGATCTTCAAGGGGCTAGTTAAGCATGTAAATCGGCGTCAGACGACGTTGCACGGCATGCTCAAGATGGTCGCAATCCATGTGGCTAGAACCTGTCGGCAGCGACGGTCCGATGGGGCCAAAAATGAAGTCGCGCGTCTGCGTTCGACGCGCTCCGACACGGAGGTTCTGGTTAAATATCAAGCACGCCAGCGATCGAAAAGCCCCCATCAATGGCAAGCGTCTGCCCTGTGATAAACGAGGCATCATCCGATGCAAGAAATATTACCGCGCCCGCCATCTCTTCCGGTTTTCCATAGCGACGCATCGGAATGCGTCGAAAATAAGAATCGCGAGTTTCTTGAGTATGCACGGCTTGTACTAATGGAGTTTCCGTCGGACCTGGTGCCACGCAATTGGCAGTGATTCCGTACGGCGCCAGCTCAATTGCCATTTGGCGAGTAAGCCCAATGAGACCGGCCTTCGACGCTCCGTAGGCAGTCCGCCCAGCGCTTGCTACTATGCCTGAAACGGACGCTATATTGATAATGCGCCCCCAGTGTTTCGCTTTCATCATCTCCGATGCGCGCAATGCAAGGAGGAGCGGACCGGTCAAATTGACGTCTAACGTAAGGCGCCAATAGTCCACGGGGAAATCACTAAACGGATATGTATTTCCAATGCCCGCATTGTTGATTAGGATGTCACACCGACCGAACTCCCGCTCAATGAGGTCAAAGGCATTCGAAACCGATTGAGGCTCTCCAACATCAACTTGAATCGCCGTGACTTCGCCCTCGGTGCCGCCGAGCGACGCAGCGAAGCGACGACCTGCATCGAGGTCGCGGTCGGCGACGATCACCGCCATTCCGGCGTTGCTTAAACGCGTGGCGATAGCCGCACCGATTCCCATCGCGCCGCCGGTGACAATCGCAACTCGTTTCTGAAAACTATCGCTAGAAGAATCTGTGTTGTTGTCCATAGTATTCGTTGCCAAAGTATTACTCTGGATAGGAGCGTGAGTCTCTAGTGTCCCACGGTGGTAGCTTTTGAAGAAGGCCAGTCGGTGCGACTCTTCATGCTCAAATGTACGTCGATGCGGCGCTATGGAACTCGCAGTGCAATGCGGCGCCAGCGGCTACGAGCTCGAGCGACATCAGTCAGAGACCAGCTAGCCTAAGCAGGCGCATGTCTGCATCGGCCGGTGCCACACCGCATCCACTTCTCAGCTTTCTTAAAACCAATTGTGCTCGTAAGTTTCGCCCTTGAGTTTGCCGAAGAGCTGCTTGAACTGCTTGATGAGCATGCCGCCGTCGGAACCTAGGCCGATCATCTGGAAGCCCTGTGTCTCGCGAGCATTCATATCTTCCGGCGTCATGCCAATCACTCCGGAGACGATCCCCCGTTTGGCCGCGGATCGCTGGATGCGGAGGATGTCTTCGGCAACGCCCGGGCCCTCCCACTCGCCGATGTATCCCATGCTCGACGAAAGATCTGCTGGACCAAAAAAGATCGTTTCAAGCCCGGGTACGTCAAGGATTGCTTCGATATTCTCGCTCGCGGATCGCGTTTCAATCACGGGGATGACCAGAGCATCCTCATTGGCACGTCGGATATACTCAGCGATGCCCAAGCCCCAACGCACCGCGCGCTCGCCGCCTAAGCCCCGCTTGCCAACCGTGGGATATCGAGCGTGCTCAAAGGCCTCGCGCAGTTCGTCCGCGCTATTAATCAGTGGAAGAACAACACCGTCGACACCGATATCGAGACACTTCTTAATGGTATCAACGCGGCTCGCCGGCACGCGGGCGATCACAGCCATGTCCGTGCCTTTAGCGGCGCGCAGATGATTGAGCACATCGCTGAAGTCCAGCGCGCCATGCTCCAGGTCGATACAAATCCAATCAACGCCCATCGCAGCAGCAATCTCGGTGACTGCTGGACTTTCGAGCGTAACCCATAACCCGTATGCCGTCTTTCCCGAAGCAAACTTGCGACGGAGCGGGTTCGTGGACAATTCGGAAACTTTCATGCTCATCCTCGTTTAAATTTAAATCGCTAAATGGCGGCAAGCGACCGCCATATTGCGGATATAAAACAATGCAACGATCGAATATCAGCCTGGTCAGCTACCTAAATGACAGCGGCACGCTTGGATCTGGCTTATGCGAAGTAAGTGAGCGAAATTTATGAACGCGCCACAGCTGAAAAAAGAAATTCCGTTGTCTGTGCGATCAATGCAATACGTGGCTTACTTTGACTGGCAGCGTCTCGGGATTTTTGACGGCCAACAACACGGCGAACAGCGAACCGAGCAGGAGCGCAAAGCCGATCAGAAAGAAGCCATCGCTAGCTTTGCCGCCGTTGGCGGCGAAGCCGACGACCAAGGGGCCACAGATGCCGCCCGCGTTGCCGCACAAATTGACCAGACCCACCGCAGGTGCGGCCTGATTGCGAGGTACGATCGCAAGCGCCCAACTCCACCACGCCCCTAAGGCCGAAAAGATGCCGACTCCAGCCAGCGTGAGCATGACCATATTGGTCGTTAGTGCGCCGGCCATGAAATGTTGCGCCAGCAGTGCGAACCCAGCTAGACCCAGAGCGCCCGCGACATACCAGCCGCGCGATAAGTTCGATCTGTCCGCCGCTCGGGCCACGAGATACATGCCCAACGTAGCAAAAGCGTAAGGGATGGCCGTGAGCCAGCCCACGGTGTCCATGCCCATATCGGCCGAAAGCTGCTTGACAACAGTCGGCACCCACATGCCGAAAGCGTATAGGCCGGTAACCCACAGGAAATAGGTTAGACACAACCCCCACACGATTGGGCTGCGGAACACCTCGGAGAACGGGCGCGATTCGACGTCTTCGCCGCCGCGATGCGCAACAATGTAGTCGCGCTCGGCGGGTGAGAGACTCTTGTCCTCAACCGGGTCCTCAGTAACGATTGCCCAAACCACAACTGCAAGTATCAGCGCTGGAATACCCTGCATCACAAACATTATGCGCCAATGGAATTCTCGAATCATCCATCCGGCCAGCGGTGCCATGATCACGGAAGACAGTGGCAATGTGTACTGCGACAAGCTGACAGCACGACCCCGTTCTGATTGAGGAAACCAGTTCAGAAACATTATGGCGAAAGACGGCCAGATAACGCCTTCGCCAAGTCCCATTACAAATCGCACCCCGATGAGAAAAGGCAAGTGATCCACAAATCCTGTCATACAACCGGTGACGCCCACAACGCATAACGCACCCACGATCACACGTTTGGGCCCGATCGTATTAGCCAGCCAGCCGCCGGGCAGTTGCGTCAGCACGTAGCCCCAGAAAAACGCCGATAGCAAGGTTCCGGTCACAGCACCGGACAGATGCAGATCGCGAACCATCTCGGGCGCGGCCACACCGATATTGCTGCGATCCGCAAAGCAGATCATATAGATCAGGAATAGCAACGTGCCGACTACGTACCAGCGCCTGCGCGGCACGTCCAGTTTCGAATGTTCTAACATGAAAGTTTGTCTCCTGTGGAACCGAATCAATCAGCCCAATCTTTTATGCGTTTAAGTCGGTACTTTTCTAAGCGCTGGCGAACACCATATACCTGTGAACCGCTACATGCTCCGACAACTGATGCCGCCATCGACCGGCAGGACGACGCCGGTTATGTATTGGGCCAAGTCGGAAGCTAGGAAAACGCTCGCATGGGCAATATCCCATGCTGTGCCCATGCGCCCCATTGGACATACTGCGTCCCGCGCGCGGATCATCTCCTCCTTGCTTTCGTACTGTGAACTGATCTGGTCAAAGATCAGTGGTGTATTCATGACGCCCGGCATGACTGCATTGCAACGGACCCCTTGCTTGGCGTACTGAAGCGCGACCGCCTGTGTCAGCTGGTTCAGTCCGCCTTTCGCGGCGTAATAGGACGTATAGGGGTAGCCGACGTAGCGTATTGACGCCAGCGAAGAGGTGTTCGTTATGACACCCCGTCCTTGCCGCACCATTACTGGCAACACGTGCTTACATGTCAAGAACGCAGATTTTAGGTTGATATCTATAGCTTTCTGCCATTGCTCCTCGGAAAGCTCGACCGGGCCGCCCATGACTGTTGTTCCTACGACATTCTGCAAGATGTCGATTGAACCGAATTTTGCGAGCGCTGCGCAAACGGCGTTTTCAACACTGGATGAGTTAGTGGCGTCAGCTTGCACAGCCAAGCACTCACCGCCTTCGGCGACGATCAGTGCGGCCGTTTCTTGTGCCGCAGTTAGATTGATATCCACGGCGACCACGTAAGCTCCCGCCCGCGCCAAAGCCACCGCTGTCGCCTTGCCGTTCCCCCATCCCTCGCTAACCGATCCAGCGCCACACACCAATGCAGTTCTTCCCTTAAGCGAAATGTCCATTACGTCTCCTATGTGCACGCACTGACGCTTTCCGAAGCGGTTGGCGCTTTGGCGAGGTCGGATGCGCCGGTGCGCGCAACGCGCGGCCTCAGATTTTTGGTATGAAAGGATGGTAGCACGACCATTTTTGGTATGCAAGGATGACAACAAGACCATACCGCGCAAATTTGATAAGATGTGGAACGGCGGCGGGTCGCACATCGCGCGCTGCGTATCAGGCTTTCGTTTGATCGTTGCGAGCCTCATTCACCGGCGCGGTCGGTCGAGGTTCGAAGAGCGAAGGCAGCCATCTTCCGGGCCCGTGAACGCGCGAAAGCAGCACTTGGTACGTAGGCGCGAAAGAGGCCAACGCCTCACAACTGCAAAAGGGGTAGATATGAGCACTGAATCTGAACTCATTCCACGCCGTCGACTCTACCAAGACGTTTTGGATCGTTTACTGACGATGCTTAATTCGGGCGAATTTGCAATCGGATCCGAATTTCCGCCCGAGCGCGAACTGAGCGAACGATTTGGAGTGGGCCGGCCAGCGGTACGCGAGGCACTCTCTACGCTAGAGCACCTCGGCATCTTGAAAGTTGTAAATGGTAAGAAGTCTCGACTTGTCGCACCGACTTTCGAAGGTTTGTTGGCGCAGATCGGTATTTCGGTCGGATATCTGCTTAACACGAATGACTCCGCGCTCACACAACTCACGGATGCTCGCTCGACGTACGAAGCGGGTATTGCTTGGCAGGCTGCGAATTTAGCTACCGAGAAGGATATTGACCACCTACGGGGTATTCTTGACGAGATGAAGGCTGCCCGTGACAACCCGATAGCTTTCTCGGCCGCCGACATGGCATTTCATGTCGCAATCGCGGAAATGACCAAGAATCCCATCACCGTGTCGATTGTAAAGAGCCTCTTAGATTGGCTCATGACGCGGTATAGAGAGCTTGTTCGCGCACCGGGCTTGGAAGAAGTTACTATCGCGGAGCATGAAACAGTTTTCGAGGCAATCAAACGGCGCGATAGCAACGCTGCCGCCAGCGAAATACTCCGTCATATCAAGCGTGCCGACGGACGCTTCAGGCGCGCTGGAGACTTTAACGCGGGCGATTGATGGCCAACGGTGCTTTTCATCGGGCGTCCATGACCGATTGCGGAAAACCACCTTGACCGCGTTAGCGAAGGTGTTGCGACACTTGGCCATTGGGGACTTCGACTCGTGACGCTTTCTCCACACATCGGCGAGTTCGGGTTACTCGCCCATCACGAATGCATAGCACGCGGGCTTGAGCGCTGTTCGAAGCACGGGGAGCATCGCACTCGCATAGCCCGTCAACGAGCTTCGTCCTGCCGCGAGCCGGATCTGGAAAACATTCAGGCACAGCATGAGCACTACAGTCGACCCGGCCGCCCCGCCCGATTCACCCTCCTCTCGAGCAGTTCCAGCTCTGCCAATGGCGCATTGAGCGCGTCACGCACGTTCTCTTCCGATGCGGCGTTGAATTCCATCCCCTGCTGGTCCGGCCGCATCTTAGATCAATAGACCGAAGCCAGCGCCGCCCGGAGGTCCTTAGCGTCACCAACGACATCCACTTCCGTCCGCTCGTGCTGCCTAGCGAGCAAATCGAAATGGCTGATCGCCGCGGTCATAGCGGCGGGCACCGCGCGTTCACCTCCTGAACGACCTTACAGCGAGACGCACTCCGCGCCAAACCAGCGCCCCTACTACGGATCCTGATAGTTTCGGTCGCCGCGAGACCGCACCGCCCCGTACAGACCCTTTTGCAAAGCCTCAAAGCGTCCTTCGCGTTCATGGGCGCCCCTCCGTAAAGGACTTGGGCATCAGGTTCTCACAGCACCCTGCCCGCGACCGAAGCGGTGCTTCAGCGACACACATACATAACAGATATGTACAATACTTACGTACTATCGAATCAGCGCGATACGATCTTCCTCGTTGATACCTTTTGCAGCGCGAGCGCTCCCTCGCCATTCACCGAACGCCGAGGGAGCGCGCTTTTTTCGCCGTCCCCGCATTTGCCAGCGCATTCAAGTTTCCCTCCGGTTATGCCGATAAAAACCGGCGAGGCCGTGCAGGGTTGACCTCGGCTTCGCGTCGTCGAGATAACCTGAGAAATGGCAATGGATAAAAAGAACTCAATCGCCGCGCTGTTGTGACCGCACCCCCGGTGGCTCAAAATTCAATCGGCGCGGACAAAAGAGGCGTTACGCGGCGCTTTGCGGCTCGTGACGGCCGAGCGCGATCTCGCCGAGGAGCGCCTCTGAGCTTACCGAACTCATGACTGTAGGTACCGACAGAGATCCGAAAAGCTGCATCGCATAGGGGTCGTTGAGCGCAAAAGACGCATCGACTGCATTCCGCACGTGACCGGAGTCGCTACTATCTGGACGTAGCCCTGATTAAAGACCTCTGCGTCGGGCTGTTACGTCGCAGGCTGAACGAGCCTCGGCATCCCGAGATATTTGAGGCCCGACGACGCTGTTTGTCGCGAGCTGATCGGGCAGAATCCGTGTCGGATCGAACTCGAGACGCAGCGAAGATAGATTTGCGCGTTGCCGCGCATTTGATGGGCGGCACAACGCGACACGGGCCCGGTTGTCGAGACCGGGGCCGTGCCATTAGAAGGAGTCGGCGATGCGATGACCTGGAGGCGGTTCGCGTGGCGGCACAGCCCACGGTTCATTGCAACGACGGATCTGTTCGCCATATGCGGCGCTGAATCACAGGATGCGCGGCAGCATTGTCTGTCAGCTCGGGCAACGCAGGCGGACGGGACGTGATCTTCAGCATGGCGCGCGATACCTTGGCGTGATTGTGGCGTCTGGTTCATCGAAACGCCTCAATGGCTTTTTGCAGCAGTTCGTCGGGCAGATCATTCAGACCCCGGCGCACGGCCAGCTGCATCGCGGTGCGCAGGATTCGACAGGCGTGTCGTGGCAGACCACGTGAAGCCTGCCGTAGCAGCTCAAGCCCGGAGTCGGCCAGCGGCGTAACGGGAGCACAAGCTTCACGCGATCGCGCTTACGATTGTGGAATTAAAAGACGGCCCGCGCGAACGGGTCAAGTTGCGTCGATTATTCGACCACTGTCACCAGTGTATTCAGTCGGCATCGGAAGTCGATTGGTCCGCGATGCAGGTAGATCCGCAGATCCATCGTCAAAGCGGAACATCAACCCGCGCCCAACGCCACGATCATCGCCTTGACCAATGACGTGTCCTGCACAGAGCATTCCAGATTGATCGCGACGCCGATGGGCAGTCTTACGGACAGGCGCGCGTGCGCCGGCGCTGAGGGAGAATCGCGACGTGCCGCCAACATCGCTGTCGGCTCCGCCGCCTTTAGTCGCGTTTCCGATCGTAACCACGGGAACAAACGCAGAAGGTTCGGGCTCGCTCGTCCACGGCGGTTCCGCAACTGCGCTTGCTTTGCGGTACACGTCGACCCACTTTCGCAGTTGGTTGGCATTCACTCCTGCCTTCAGCGCCAAACCGGCAAGATCGGATGATCGTTTGCCCTTTGGCGAAACGTGCGTCACCTTCAGCGGCAGAAACTCGAGGTCAATCGTGACAGGCGTCATTGTCGTTGCGTCCGCAAGTCTAGGTCACGGACGCAAGCGTGACCTCTTTCACTCCATCGCGCTACGTGCGGAGAGATTCGCGCTTACGGGATAAGAAGCAGGCGGCCATCAGGAATAAGCTGCATCGCGCGCTGCATTAATTTGGTCTCAGGCAGATAGCGTTCGTCGTCAGCCGCGTTAATGGCGGGAACCGCAGCCTTAATGTCCTTCAGCCCGTATGCGGGGTTATAGCCCCGCGATGCGCCCACTGGTATAAGAAGTCGCTCGCGTCTAATGTGAACGGCCGGGCCAGGTTGGCGTTGACGTACTTGTCGGCCAGCTCGACCGCCGGCTCCGCCTTTTGGCAAGCAAGCGTTCCGCCCTTGGTGGCAAGCGTAGAGAAAACGTTGCCGACTCGCATCGCCGCCGACTTCGAGAGTGCGGCATCCAACCGGTTATCGCCAGGCGTCGGATGAAACACGGCGGCGGCCACTGCTGCGCGAAAACCATGTCGTCGTAGTTGTACGCCAGGCACCGTGTGCGCAGTCCGTCAGACGGCTTGGACGACCCACCGGTTCGGATCCCGTCCGGAAGGATGTGAAGTACCTGTTGGCGTCGAGTGGCTGTCCACGACCGAACAACTCTCCAGCGAAATCAGGTGTCAGGATGCTGGCTCCGGCCTCCGTCGTGCCGTGCAGGACGAGAACCAGTCGAGCTTCATTGAGCAACGTCCTGTGAGCGTCAACTACGCGTGGGAAAGATTGCTAATTATCGAGATATTTGAAGGTCAGGTTAGCACACTTCGCCTCACCCAAATACCTAAAATCAAGTGGTACGCAGAACATATTCGGAGACCCCACAATGAACATGCGAGCGCCCGACGTTGAGCGCGCCATCGATGGCCATTACCGGTTGGAAGACCGTTATCTTCGCGAGGAAGGCCCTGTCTTTTTGACTGGCACTCAAGCCCTCGTGCGAATCCTTTTCGAGCAGGCACGCAGCGATAGACGCTCGGGCATCAACTCCGCTGGTCTCGTCTCCGGCTATCGCGGTTCACCTCTCGGCGGGCTCGACCAGGAGCTTTGGCGCCAGCGCAAGCTCCTGAAAGAAGCCGATATTCGTTTCGAACCGGGCCTCAATGAAGACCTCGGCGCTACGATGCTTTGGGGCGCTCAGCAAATCGATGCGTTCCCCGGCAAGCGTGTCGATGGTGTCTTCTCGATGTGGTACGGGAAGGGTCCTGGTGTAGACCGCACAGGTGATGTCTTTCGAAACGCGAACATCCTTGGCACTTCGTCTCGTGGTGGTGTACTCGCAATTGCTGGGGATGACCACGCCGCACAGTCGTCGATGTTCCCGCATCAGACGGATCATGTTTTCGAAGGCGCGATGATGCCAATCATCTTCCCTTCGTCAGTCGAAGAATACGTCAGCTTCGGCCTGGCTGGCTATGCGATGTCCCGCTTCTCTGGTCTCTGGGTGGCTTATAAAGCGATTACTGAAACGGTCGAAAGTGGACGTTCAATGGTTGTCGGCGCGAGCGACATTGCGAGCTCTGGCTTTCTCACCCCTTCGGACATCGAGATTCCCGATGGTCGTGGATTCAATTACGACGCGAAACTGCGCTGGCCTTCCGAACGCATCGAGCTCGAACGGCGCGTCATCGAAGAGAGACTTCCCGCCGCTCTCGCGTTCGCGCGCGCCAATCCATTCGACCGGACTGTTGTTCGACCTACCAATGCTCGGGTCGGAATCGTCACGGTGGGCAAAGCGCATGGCGATGTTATCTCGGCTCTGAATAAACTCGGGCTCGACGCAGATGAGCTTGAGCGCTTGGGCATCGGCGTCTACAAGATCGGCATGACGTGGCCGCTCGAGGATGCTGGAATCCAGAAGTTCGCTCGTGGCATGTCGGCGGTCATGGTTGTAGAAGAAAAGCGCTCGTTCGTTGAGCGTCAAATCAAGGAGACGCTCTTTAACCTGAAAGCGTCCGACCGGCCCGACGTGTACGGCAAGACGCTTAGCGACGGCAGTGTTCTCGTGCCGGCGACGATGGAGGTCTCTCCCGGTCAAATGGCCGAGAGCATCAAAAAGTTCCTGTCGTTCACTAATGTAACGATTGAAGCCACGCTTGCTTCGGTTGCCGCTCGGCCCACGAGGAAGTCGATTCCTATCCTGACAAGCGACGAAGCGGCCATCCTGACCCGCAAGCCTTTCTTCTGCGCGGGATGTCCTCACAACTCGTCGACGAAGCTCCCGGACGGCTCTTTCGCTACCGCGGGTATCGGCTGCCACATCATGGCTTTGGGAACCGTCGATTCGACGGCCACGTTCTGCCAGATGGGCGGCGAAGGCATTCAGTGGGTCGGCATGGCGACCTTCACCGAAATGCCGCATATGTTCGTGAATCTTGGCGACGGAACGTATCAACATTCCGGCAGCCTCGCCATCCGGCAAGCCGTGGCGGCCAAGGCAAACGTCACCTACAAGATTCTCTTCAATGACGCGGTCGCTATGACGGGTGGTCAACCGACCGAGGGCGGACTGACGGTGCGCCGTGTCGTTGACCAGGTTCAAGCCGAAGGTGTTTCCAGCGTCGCTATCGTGACAGACGACACGGCCAAGTACGACTCGTCGAACTCGGTGCCGGGTGCAGCGAAGGTGGTGCACCGCGACCAATTGGATGCGTTGCAGCGCACCCTGCGCGAGCAGAAAGGTGTTTCCGTTATTGTCTACGAGCAGACGTGCGCAGCTGAAAAGCGCAGGCGCCGTAAGCGTGGCAGCATGCCGACCCCGCCGGCCCGTGTGGTCATCAACTCCTCCGTTTGCGAGGGCTGCGGCGATTGTTCCGTTCAATCGAACTGCATCGCGATTGAGCCGTTGGACACCGACGTTGGCCGCAAGCGCGCGGTCAATCAGTCGACGTGCAACAAGGATACAACGTGCGTTAAGGGCTTCTGCCCCAGCTTTGTGACAGTCGAAGGTCTTCAGCCTCGCAAGCCTGACCAGAAGAAGATTGAAGCCGTGGAAAGGGAGCTTGCAGCGAAGCTTGCGCAGCCGTTGCCTGTCCTCCCTGAAATCAAACGCCATGCGCGCATCGTCGTCACAGGCATCGGGGGTACGGGTGTCGTGACGATTGGCGCGATTCTCGCAATGGCCGCTCACCTGGAAGGTCGCGGAGCGTCCACGCTCGACTTCACTGGGTTGGCCCAGAAGAATGGCGCCGTGCTCAGCCACGTCCAGATTGCAAGCAGCCGCGCGGAAATTGCCACCTCACGTATCGAGACGCAAAGCGCGAACGTCCTTCTTGCCTGCGACGCTGTTGTCGCAGCATCGAAGGATGCGCTCTCGCGGCTTGTGTACAACTCGACGCATGCTGTTGTGAACACTCACATCACACCGACCGCCGATTTTGTAAAGAACGGCGACCTGGCGTTGAGCGAGGCGGCCTATCGCAAGGCGATCGAGGCATCGGTGGGGGACGCAACGTCCTCCTTCTGGAACTGCAACACAGCAGCTGAGACCATCTTCGGCGATTCCATCGCCTCAAACATGATGATGGTTGGGTTCGCGTTCCAGCGCGGTTTGATTCCGCTATCGGAAGCCGCTATCGCACGCGCCATCGAACTGAACGGCGCTGCTGTTGCGATGAACAAACGAGCGTTCCTTTGGGGGCGCCTGATTGCGCAGGACGCGGAAGCCGTAGACCGCCTGACCGGAAGCATTTCGTCGGCTGAAGAACTCTTCGAGGTCGAAAAATTCACACGGGCCCGCATGGACGATTTGACTGGGTACCAGAACACTGCGTATGCACATCGATACAAGACACTTGTCGACCGAGTGAACGAACAGGAACGCCGCGTGAGCGGCTCGGCGGGACAGCTTACCGAAGCTGTTGCCCGAAGCTACTTCAAGGTGCTTGCATACAAGGACGAGTACGAAGTCGCGCGCCTGCACACGGATGGCAGCTTCCAGAAGCAACTCGCAGAAAACTTTGAAGGGACGGGCAAGTTCACTTTCCACATGGCCCCGCCCGTCATCTCGAGCTACGACAAGGAATCTGGTCGTCGCAAAAAGGTGGCCCTGCGTGGATGGTGGCTCAAGCCGATGCTGAGCGTGATGAAGCACGGCAAGGTACTGCGAGGCAGTGTTCTGGACCCGTTCGCTCGCCAGAGTGACCGCCAGATGGAGCGCGCGCTCATCCGCGAGTTTGAAGATGACGTGCAACTGGTTCTTGCAAACCTCTCGGAATCCAATCAGAAGACCGCGGTCGAGTTGGTGACGCTTGCGATGTCGATTCGAGGGTATGGGGTTATCAAAGAAAACAACTACCGAGCGGTCCAGCAGAAGCGTCGTAGCTTCAGGACTCAGTTGTCGAACGGCCTCTGCCAAGCATGAGATAGGAGACTTCAATGCTCATTGAAAACAGCGTAATTATCGTCACCGGCGGTGGCTCGGGCCTCGGGGCCGCTACTGCCCGGAAGTTGGTTGAACGCGGCGCTTACGTCGTCCTCGCAGATGTCAACGAGAAGGCAGGCGAAGACACTGCCAAGTCGCTTGGCGAACGAGCCCGATTCATTCGTACCGACGTGACCAGCGAAGGGAGCGTCGCCGATGCAGTCGGCCTGGCGAGCCAAATTGGCGCGCTGCGCGCTTTGATTAGCTGCGCGGGTGTTGCGCCCGCCGAGAAGGTCATTGGTCGGGAAGGCCCCCACCGTCTGGCCTCCTTTTCTCAAACGGTCGGCATCAACCTCATCGGCGCGTTCAACGCAGTACGCCTTTGCGCTGAAGCGATGTCCAAAAACGAGCCAGATGCGACGGGTGAACGCGGTGTCATCATCAACACGGCATCAGTCGCGGCATTCGATGGGCAGGTCGGCCAAGCCGCCTATGCCGCATCGAAGGGCGCCGTTGTGGCCATGACCCTTCCTATCGCCCGTGAACTGTCGCGATTCGGTATACGAGTGATAACCGTCGCTCCCGGGATTATGGAAACGCCGATGCTTCTCGGCATGCCGCCGGAAGTACAAGAATCCCTCGGCAAGATGGTTCCCTTCCCTTCGCGCCTGGGCAAGCCCGAAGAGTTCGCGCTGCTGGCGGAACACATCCTCACGAACACCTACCTGAACGGTGAAGTTATCCGGCTCGACGGAGCCATTCGAATGGCCGCCCGATAGATATAGACAAAGGAGAGAGACACTCATGAGCGACGACCCCATTGTTATCGTATCTGCCGCCCGTACTCCGATGGGCGGCTTCCAGGGTGAGCTCGCCTCGCTGACGGCCCCCCAACTGGGCGGACACGCTGTGAAAGCCGCCATTGAGCGCAGTGGCATTGCTGCAGACGCCATCGAAGAAGTCGTACTGGGCTGCGTTCTGCCGGCTGGTTTGGGTCAGGCGCCTGCCCGCCAGGCTGCTATCGAAGCGGGCCTCCCGATGTCGGTCCACACATCGACAGTCAGCAAGGTGTGCGGTTCCGGCATGAAAGCGGTGGTGAACGCATACGACACCCTTCGCGCGGGAAGCGCGGACGTGATGGTCGCCGGCGGAATGGAGTCAATGAGCAACGCGCCTTTCCTTCTGCCGAAGGCAAGAGCTGGACTTCGGATGGGACACGGTCAGGTTCTTGACCACATGTTTTTCGATGGCCTCGAAGATGCGTACTTCGACCGTGGTCGCCTGATGGGCACGTTTGCTGAGGATTGTGCGGAACGTTTTAACCTCACCCGCGGCGACCAGGATGCCTTCGCCATTGCTTCGACCAGAAAGGCACAAGCAGCCATCCAGTCGGGTGCGTTCGATTGGGAGGTGGCACCAATCTCGGTCGCGACCAAGGGCGGCGACATTCAGATTTCAAGTGACGAGCAACCCGCGAAAGCGCGAATCGACAAAGTGCCGACGCTCAAGCCCGCCTTCCGCAAAGACGGCACGGTGACTGCGGCGAACAGTAGCTCCATTTCCGATGGCGCAGCAGCGCTCGTCCTCATGCGTCGTTCCACGGCAGAGCGTCTGGGCACCAAGCCGATTGCAGTGATTTCGGGACACACGACTTTCGCAGATGAACCGCGCTTGTTCACCACTGCACCGATTGGCGCCATCCGGCGCCTGCTTGCCAAGACAGGCTGGACGGCCGCTGATGTTGACCTGTGGGAAATCAACGAAGCATTCGCTGTCGTGGTGATGGCCTGCACGAAGGAGCTTTCGTTGGACCCGGTGAAGGTCAATATCCATGGAGGCGCGTGCGCCTTGGGGCATCCGATTGGAGCTTCCGGAGCTCGAATCCTCGTTACCTTGCTGGGTGCGCTGCTCAAAACCGGTGGCAAGCGCGGCATCGCCAGTCTGTGCATCGGTGGCGGCGAAGCCACAGCTATCTCCATCGAAATGGTCTGACGGGGAGCCGAACATGATTCTCACGCAAGAACACGAGATGGTTCGTGACTCCATTCGGACCTTCGCATCAGAACGGCTTGCCCCGCATGCTGCGGAGTGGGACAAAAACCATACGTTTCCCGCCGACGCGCTGAGAGAACTCGGCGAGCTGGGTGCCCTCGGAATGGTGGTGGAGGAAAAATGGGGCGGCGCCGGGATGGACTACATGAGCCTGGTGCTTGCAATCGAAGAGATTGCTGCCGGCGATGGCGCAACGTCCACCATCGTAAGCGTCCAAAACTCCCTCGTCTGTGGAATCACGTCAAAGTATGGTTCCGATTCCCAGAAGGAAGAGTGGTTGAAGCCGTTAGCCAAAGGGCAAAAACTTGGCTGCTTCTGTTTGACCGAGCCGCACACTGGCTCGGACGCATCAGCTCTCAGGGCGACTGCTCGACGTGACGGTGATGAATGGGTTCTGAGCGGAGTGAAGCAGTTCATCACAACCGGCAAATATGCTGATATCGCGATTGTCTTTGCCGTGACGGAAAAGGCCGCACGCAAGAAAGGCATTTCCTGCTTCCTCGTGCCGACGAGCACGCCTGGGTACGTCGTCGCCAGACTCGAAGACAAGATGGGCCAACACGCGTCCGACACCGCTCAAATCATCTTTGAGAGCTGCCGCATTCCCGCCTCAGCCATGATGGGGAAAGAAGGCGACGGTTACAAGATTGCGCTCTCAAACCTCGAGGCCGGCCGCATCGGTATTGCTGCGCAATCTGTTGGAATGGCGCGAGCTGCGTTTGAAGCTGCAGTGCGTTACGCGAAGGAACGCGAGACTTTCGGAAAACTGCTGGTGGAGCATCAGGCGGTCAACTTTCGCCTGGCCGACATGGCCACGCAACTGGACGCAGCTCGTCTGATGGTCTGGCGCGCCGCGATCTTGAAGGATGCCGGCAAGCCGTGTCTAGTCGAGGCCTCAATGGCAAAGATGTTCGCTTCCGAAATGGCAGAAAAGGTTTGCTCGGATGCGATCCAGATTCATGGCGGCTGTGGCTACGTTTCCGATTTTCCGGTCGAGAGGATCTACCGTGATGTTCGTGTCTGCCAGATTTATGAAGGGGCGAACGACATTCAACGTTTAGTCATAGGTCGGGCTATCAGCCGGTGACAGGCACCGCGTGAAGGGTGGCCCGTGACACAGTATCAATTTCCCAGATGCTCCTCGCTAGACAAAGCTCTTCGATTGACGCAACCGACGAAAACCGATGATTGACGTGTCAGAACAGAACGACGGAACGGTATCTTTGCTCACGCTCAACCGGACACCCGTGAATGCGTTCACTGCGGAGGGTCTTAATGTGCTTCGCGGGACGTTCCGTCAAATTGAGGTGGACAAGCGGATTCGGGCAGTCGTTATCACCGCGCACGGGCCGAGGTTCTTCAGTGCCGTTGGTCAGTTTTACATCGGCGCTAACAAAAAAGCCTGCGATGCATAGTGAATCATAACCCGGACGGTCGTCCTCACGCTCACGTAATGCCTTCTCACGCGCAAGCAGGAGAGCCTTCAGGGCCTCAATGTCGTGTGGAAGGATAGCGTCGCTAAATGGCATGCAGGCATGCATACGCCCGTGCGCTGCACCAGACTCGGATTGTCACATACGTTTCCAAAGCGCTGCGGGGTCGGGCTGCATCGCGATCAGACGTCTATACGGTCAAGGTCGGCATGGAAGGACGGTTACCATTCGGTAAGCGGCAGCGTTTTTTCATCCGCTATGTGACGCATAGAGTAATGGAGACCGTTGTTCTTTTCAAAAAATTGCCGGCAACGTCTAGGAGACGTGCCAGTCAAAATCCTGGCGCAACAAATTCTTATTACGCCAGCCTTGAGACCGAGTTGCAGAACAAGCCTACGAACTGCGATATCGCAGAATAATGACGTGTGTGATTCACACACATCGTTTCAACTAAAATGAAGTGATGGACCGCGAGATAGCGACTCGATTACGTTGGGTGCTGATGTATCACGAAACCGGCAACGCCGGTCTCGTATGCGCGCGGTGTGGCATCTCGAGACCGACGCTCCGCAAATGGTTACGACGCTACCGGGATGCCGGAGAAGAAGGTCTGCGCTCTCAAATTCGCCGCCCTCTCAACAGTCCAAACCGAAAGGCTTCCCAATCTGATCGGGCGACAATTCTCCGGCTGCGTGCAGAGCGCAAGGGAGCACGAAGGATTCAGAACGAGTTACGCCTACATGAAGAAAGAGAACTGTCCCTCGCCACCATTCACAAGGTTCTGACCGAGGCGTCTGTGAAGCCGTTGGTGCGTTCCAGGCGGCCGGCAACTCCCAAACGCTATAGCCGCCCGGTTCCCGGGGATCAAGCCCAGATGGACACGATGAAGATCGCGCGAGGCGTCTATCAATACACGGCCATTGATGACTGCTCACGCTTCCGCGTACTGGCTGTCTACCCGCGCAGAAACGCCCGAAATACGCTGCTTTTTCTTGATCGTGTCATCCAGTAGATGCCATTTCCAATCCAGCGTATCCAGACTGATAGGGGCGGCGAGTTTTTCGCCGAATCGGTGCAGCGGCGTCTGATGAGCGAGTGCATCAAATTCCGGCCGATTCCGCCACGCTCCCCACACCTCCATGGCAAGGTCGAGCGTTCACAGCTTACTGACCTCAACGAGTTCTGGCACGACCATGCCCCGACCGAGGACGAGATTGACCGCCGAATTGAGGGGTGGCAGTTCGACTACAACTGGCGCCGCCCGCACGGCTCCCTCGGCGGCAAGACACCCGTGGGCCGCATCGCAGAGGTGGGCGAAATCACACCTCTCGCGGAGCATGTGGAAAGCGCCTACGACGGGTTGAAAGAGAGAATCCGGCATCGCGAATGGAGAGTCGACAAGACCCTTGCCGAACATCACCGGCGCGCGCTTGAACTCGCGTCTCCTATCGGAGCCACGAACTCAAGCGCGCCAAGAAAACGGCATTCAAGAAAGTGAAACGATGTCTGTGAATCGCACAAAGGACGTTACTTCGCTCCTCTAGCCGACATGGCTGTCTCGCTCAGAGATCGACGATCTTAGTGCTGAAGCGCGCCTTCGCGATCTGCTCTGACCGCGACTGGCCCACCGCGGCGTGCTCGTCTCAATGACAGCAAAACCGTCTCCCTAGATCTGCGAGCCTTGAACACTATAGCTAAAGGCTGAAGGTGCTTCGTGACGAAGTCAAAAAACCCCTCCGATCTGCGTCCAGAAAATATCCCTCGGATAAGTTGTCGCCCCGAACGTGTCGAACGCATCATGCCGACTACGCTTGGGGCACGAACCCGCTAGCAAGTGGGCTATCCTCCAACTCCATCAGTCGCCCTAGCCGCCTCAGAACTTATGCCGGATACCAGCGCTCGCAATTTCCTGCGTGTGTGAGCCAAAGGCTGAGGTATATCCATAGTCGCCCGCCGTTGCCGCCGCAGGCGACACCCCAATCTGATTCCCGGACGCATGTTGATAAACTCCCAAAAGGTACAGATCTGTTCGCTTCGACAGAAGATAATCTGCACCGAGTGACACTTGGTGATAGTCAGCACGAGCCGGACCGTTCGCGTGCGTATAGTTGTACTGACCTCCAACCGCAAACAGCGACGTCACATTGTAGGTCATAAATCCCGCAGCTGTATTGAACACTTCCGTCGATCTAAAGCTCGACGCAGCATCGGGGATATAACGTGCGTTACTATATCTCGCGCCCAACGTAACGGGTCCCGTAAGATATGAAAGTGCGATCGATGCGATATCGTATCCTTTCGCCGTCTTCGCACCGCTGTTCACGACCGATCCGAAATTTCCATCAATAGTGCCGCCCCAAGGGGACGGCGTGTTCGCTCGCGGCACATTGGAAGCGCTGTTGTCTGCACTGATGTAACCCGCTCCGATGCTCAGTCCATTAACACTATAGGCACCTGCGACTGCCCAAGTCTGACCTGAGCCAGTCTGTCCCGCAGTACCTCCAAGGGCGTACATACCTTCGAACTGAACACCATATAACTTCGGGAAAGTCACTTTGATCGAGTTACTAACACGCGAATTGTTGTCGTTGTTGTCAATATCACCGGGTGCTGCAAAAGAACTTCCTCCGAAGGTGACCCCTGTTAGCGGCGCAACTAAGTCCACCAGAGGATCATACTGTCTACCAACGGTGAGCCGCCCGTAATTTGCCGAGTCCAACCCTAGATACGCTTGACGTCCAAAGAGCCTTCCTCCTTGACCGAGTTGACCGTTATTGATATTGAACCCGCTCTCCAACACGAAGACTGCCTTCACGCCCCCGCCAAGGTCCTCTGCGCCACGCAGCCCCCAACGGTTACCTTGGATGTTGCCGTTATATAACGCGACCCTGTTCGCATTCTTTCCACCAGGATCCGCCACGTTATGCACATACTGCACTGATTCATCGATCAAACCATAGAGTGTAACGCTGCTCTGCGCATGAGCAGTGGCGCAAAGCAAAGCCGACGCGGCAACCGCAACCTTTCCAAGTCGCATTTCTTTCATTATACGTCTCCGTAGTTATACTAACTTTAATGTCGAACGACTGTTACTTCTTTGAAATTCAACAACCTCGCGCGAATGCATCAAATTTTTGCTTTCTAAACCGCCCCGACCCTCCATCCACCACTGAACCGACGGAACGAATGCTTTTTAATGGGTCGCCAGCTAGTACGCGTCAACGCTCCAGATATGTACTCAACACTGCATCTGCCGTCCCGCCGACTCGTGACCTCCATGCTGCGACTTCGATCCGTGCATGTTCTAAGAGCATGTCTCCGACTGCCGAAGGAAGAGCGCTCCTGATCCGCACGCCGTGGGTGAGCATTCCAATTCGATTGGCGTTCATACGTTCTTCCAGCAGCATCCACATCGCGCGTTCAGTTTCCGCAGATGTCAGGTCCACTTTCATTTGCATTTCCGGGGTCAATGCCTCGTAGCTCGCGCTATTGACTACAAGAAACGACCAAGGTGTTGCATACCGAATGTCGAAAAAGAAGGGAAGGAATTTTCTGAATTGTCTCCCGGCTTCGCCGTCGCCCGATGACAGGATGGCATCAACACTCCGCTTCTCAATGCCCACGATCGCATCTCCGATGGGGAGGTGCACGGCTTCTCCCCCGGCTCCATTGACCAATGTCGCCGATGTTTCGTCATAGGTCCTTACACGCAAAGACTGAAAATCCCCGATAACACGTATGTCTTTCGTCGACCACAGACCGGTCGGAGGCCAGGGAGAAACGTACAACAATCGCGCTCCCATGCTGTGAAACTTCGTCTTGAATAAATCTCTCGCTAGGGACAATAGTTCTATTGAGTCATCTCGAGTGGCAGCCAAGAATGGCAGCGAACCCAGGCCGAAAACCGGATCCACGCTGCTCAGCGCCCCGCCGTAGAGATCCGCCACTTGAATATCGCCGGCGACGACTTCCTCTAGTAGTCCTGCTGCCGGCCGTCCGACCTCGAAACCGCAAGTAACTGACATTCGTGCGTTGGAGGTTGAGAACAATTTTTCTCCGAAATGGGCGAGTCCCAATCCTGGAATCGTTGCTTGCGGATACGCCGATTCCGCCTTCCACTCGATCAAATTTTTCATCCTTGCGCCCTCATCTACGTGCCTGCGATGACCCACTAGGCGAGAAATATATTCTCGATGGTCGCGGCGATACTAAGAAAGTTCCAATCTAGCCCCCCGGCGCAGGCTATCGTGAGACCCACAGGCGCTCCTCCGTGTTCGTGACAGGGAATGGTGAGCGCGCGCCCGTCCAGCGCGCTTATGACTGTGGGATTTCGCAACATTAGTAGATTCATTCGCCCGTACTCATCGTCAGCCGCTAGCTCGGTGAGTTTCGGCGTATTGGCAGGAACGGTGGGCATCACGATCGCGTCGAAGTCAGCCATCTGGTCGTTCCACATTTCGTGCGAACCGGCCCACGTGGGTACACCCCTGACATCAAACAGATCCTTGATAGAAACAGCAACACCAACAATTGCCGTCCGCTCAATTCCCTGCCTTGACATCGTGTCGGCGGCCTCGGCAGCCGACAACGCCGGCTCGTCATACACTCTCGTAAAGACCAATTGACCTTGACCAGCAGGATCGCGAATCCGAGCGAGCGACTGCTCGACGGCATGGCGTTTAGATAAGCGGTTTGGTTTCCCAGGTTCACTGAATTTCATAGGATACGAAAACTCAAAAAGATCTACTTTATAAAAGGGATGTCGCGGGACGCTCCCCTATGCGAGGTCTCAATCAGCTGATTACCAACCGTGCAGCCATGGATCACTCACCGGAGGACTTGAGATCCGCTCTGGGTCGTTCAGTTGTCGATACTTCCCCGAGTAGAAAATCAATGAGCACTCCGGCTTCTCAGTTACATGAAAGCGAGTGACCCTTGATACAAAGATCTCATGATCTCCACCGTCGTGAATACCATACGGCTCGCATTCGAAGTAAACGATCGCGTCAGGAACCATTGGCGCGCCATTTTCCGCAAACCTCGGTTCGATTCCAGCCCATTTGTCGGAGCCGGCTTTGGCGAAGCGATTCGACAGGTCCCGCTGTGACTCGCCCAAGACAGCGATGCAAAATGCGGCGGCGGCTTTCCATTGTGAAAACCCAAGCGACCCCTTAATAAGGCTGAACAGCACGAGGGGCGGCTCGAGTGAGACTGAGTTGAACGAGCTGATGGTGGAACCCAGTCGTTGCCCTTCCACGATAGCGGTCACAATTGCGACTCCCGTTGGAAACTGACCTAACGCGATACGAAACTCTTTCGGGTCAATCGACATAGTGTCATCCTTCGCGTTCACCGCTGCCACAAATCACTAAACTGCTCTGCGACTATGTCTTCGTAAGTAGGGTTTCCTTTTAGTATCCCGATATTCCTCGAAAACTGATTCATTCCCTCAATAAAAGACTTTGAGATGGAGGCGTCGTAGTAGGGCACATCCCGTGCAATCAATGTCTCGATCAAAGCGGCCTCGTTCGGCGGAAACATGAGTCCACCAACTTTTGACGCTAAAGTTATGTCATTCTTCAATGCCTTGTGCGTCCGGACCACGGCACGGACGGCCGCCGCTGCGACTTCCGGCGATCGACTTATCAATTGATCGGTCGTCGCAAGCGAGGCCATCGTGAAATTGAATGCGTCAGATGGCCCGCCGCCTCGACGTACATCCACGACAACGGTCCCAACGCCTCCCCGGACCGCAGTCTCCGCGCCCATTCCGTTGGCCCAGAACCCGTCGATCTTCCCTTCTTCAAGAGCTTTTGCCGCAGTTACGCCGAAGTTGACGTTCCCGGCGTTCGCGCCCGGAACGGGCGCAATCTGAACATTATCCCGTTCAATATCGATGTCGCTCATTCCGAGCAACTGACGCAAGCCCATTTCTACCCAAGGCGCCGCACCGATCTTCCGGCCCTTCACGACGTTGACATCGCCCGGCACGGTGACCAGATCAGAGCGCATAACCAAGAACCAATACATTCCTTGGCCCTGTGCGCAAAGGAGCTTAACGCCTTTCCACTCAGGAAATGCTGCCAACGCGGAATGTGCCGACCCGCCGACGAAATCAACCACGCCATCTCGCAAAGCCGCGTAAGCCTTGTCGACAGGAAAGATCAATTCAAGTTCAACGTCGAGCCCTTCATCTTTAAAGAAGCCCAGTTTTACAGCAGCTTCAACTGGAAAATACGAGTTCGAAATGAGATCAGGGACCGCAAGTTTCATCGGCATACGTCGCTCCTTATCTTCCACTCTCGTCGTAGTAGTGAATTTCGTACAAGATGCAGCCGGTGTCCGATCGGAAAGGGCCATGAAACGCGCCGGGAGGACGACACGCATACGTGGGAGCGGGAAACGTTTCACCACCCTCACCGTTCTCATCATTCCCAACGGTAAGTTCACCGCTCACCAGATACACTTCCTCCCAATGATCATGAACGAATGGCTTCGTTGTGAAAACGCCAGGCTCGAAGCGAAGCAATCGCGTACGACTTCCCATTTTGGTCTTCTCATCGATATCGCTAGCGAGGATCTTCTGCTTGATACCTGAGGGATATCCGGGCGGAGTCTTCCATCCCTCATTCATATCGAGCGCGTGAAATTCCAAGTGGGGTTTGTTCATCGGCATGACGTTCTCCTTTAGCCTGCAACGGGCAATTCAATAACGCGGTAATGATGTTGAATTTTCCGGCCAAGAACCGGGTCCTCGAGTTCCATTTCGAAGAGATCAGCGGACTCGATCTCCCCACACACAGCAAGAGTTCCGCAAAACATCACCGTACCCTCGGGCGGCTCATAGGACTCCCCGCCATATAGTCTTAGAAGGTCCGCTGGATGGCGCATCTTCGCAAGTGTCCCTTCCTGATATTTTCGGCGCTCACCGCCTCGGGAGATCCAAGAGCGAATGACGAGTTGATCCCAATGGTCCGCGATCCGATCGAGCTTCCAAATTTCGTGGGACACCGGCTTAGCGCACAACTGCTTTGAAATGGCTATTCCGACTGTTTCCACCTTGCGGTCAGTGTGGTCTGAACCGAGCCCCAGGAAGATTCCCTGCGTGGTCGAGAAAATCACTGGCTCAACTTCGCCACTCGCGTCTGCGCCTACAATTTCAACCTCCTTGTTCTGCGTCAGCAAGGTACTGGCACCGCGATAAAAGATTGGAGTCTTTTCTGGTCTTCGGACACCCAACTTCTCCAATTCGATGATGTGGGCTTCCATTGCGACCTTATCGCGTCCAGTCCATCCGGCGATGATCAAGTCCCGGGCGCCGCATTCCACCCCTCCTCGCTCGTCGCCATCGGGTGTGTTGAACTGAAGCATCTGCCTTCCTTCGCTCATCTTTTTGCTCCCTTCTAGTGGCGAAACAAGCCGGGGCCGGCGCCAACACCGCGCGGCCATCGGCCTCTGTACGCTTCCTTTCCGGTATTGAAAACAATCCATTGCGTATTTCAACTACCTCAGTTAGCATACATATATGGCTTAGTATGCAACGATAAATATCAGTCGTCAATAGAGACTGCAGGCGTTGCCGACTGGAGCCTGGGAAGCCGACCGCTTGCGGCGGCGTGTATGTCGTTGAGAGCCGACCGGAACAGGCGGCATCAGTCGTTTTACTAAGGAGCCGAAAGTGCTGAACGCAAACTTGCGCACAGGTGAACAATATTTGAGCGCGCTGCGCGATGGTCGACAGATTTATGCAGATGGAGAGCGGGTCACCGACGTCACCAGTCATCGCGCATTCGCACGGGCAGCTCGATCGCTCGCCAATCTATACGACATCGCAGCTGCGCCGGAGAATCGCGAGACGATGACCTACACGTCTCCCACAACAGGTAACCCGGTTTTGCGTGGGTTCCAGATCCCGCGCACGGGCGAGGACTTGAAAGCGCGACGTCTAGCCGCCGAGATGTGGTCTGAATCGACGTTCGGGCTCATGGGTCGCTCACCCGATCACGTAGCAGGTTTTTTTTGCGGCTATGCAGCCGTGCCCAGCGTGTTCGCAGCCGGTGGCCAGCAGTTTGCAGACAACGTGGTTAATTTCTACGAGCACCTTCGAGAGAATCATCTCTACGTGACATATGCGATCGTCCCGCCTCAAATCGATCGCAGCAAGCCGGCTCACCAACAAAGCGACCCCTCTTTGTATGCCGGCGTGGTCAAGGAGCGCGACGACGGGATCGTACTTAAAGGCGCCCAACAACTAGCAACCGCGGGGGTCTATTCAGACTACATCTACATCAGCAGTATCCACCCTCTGCAGCCGGGCGATGAGAACTATGCTTTCGGGGTCGCGGTTCCCGTCAATGCTCCCGGTGTGAAGTTGTATCCGCGGCGTCCTTTTGGTGCTCAAGCACAAAACTCCTTTGACTATCCGTTGTCCAGTCGATTTGACGAATCCGACTGCTTTGTCGTTTTGGACAATGTTTTTGTGCCCTGGGAGCATGTTTTCATCTACCGAAATCTCCAAGTGACTCGAGACCAATGGTGGAAGACTCCGGCGCACATGTACGGCAATCTCCAGGCCCAGGCGCGATATACCACCAAGCTGCGCTTTATGACCGGACTCGCGAAAAGGATGAACGAGTTGACCGGGAACGATTCCAATCCCGCGGTCCAGACCCAAATGGGAGAATTGACGTCTCTGGTTTCCTTGGTCGAAAGTGCGCTACTTGCGCAAGAAGTTGCCGCTGAAACTGACGAAAACGGCGTGCTTTGGCCGTCTCGAACTGCTTTGTACTCGGTGATGGCTCTTCAATCAGAACTGAACTCGCGAATGATCGAAATTATCCGCGAGCTGTCCGGAGCTGGGATGATCACACTGCCTTCGTCGCTGCAGGATTTCTCAAATAGTGAGACAGCGGATGACATCAGCAAGTACTATCGCTCGGCATCCGCTTCAGCGAAAGAGCGAGTAGCGCTGATGCGCATGGCCTGGGACTTCATCGGCTCAGAATTTGGCAATCGTCATCAACAGTACGAGAAATTCTACGGCGGCGCCTCATTCTTGGTTAAGCAGAACGTTAACCGGAGTTTCGACTATGGTCGCGCAACCAAGCTTGTCGAACGCGCACTGGCGCTTCCGGACGACGACTTGAAATTCAACCCTGGTCTCGATCGTTGAGATCACCCGTCCATATGGGCGAGTGTTGCTCAGTTGGCCAAGTCCACGCCGTCCGCGCGTGGTTCGGCCGTCCAAAGCCGAGCATGTCCGTGGGCGGTTTCGAATTCAGTTGATTGACTCGCCCGAACCTTCGGGCCTCGGTTCATCAAACTGTATTATCCTAAGCACGCGCTCTGCCGATGGTTGCCCGGGCGCTGCACCGTCAAAAGTCAGCTGCTTACAAATCCCTTCTCCAGCCGCAAAAGCTCTGACAAAATGAACGGGCAACACAACAAGTTTGCTGGTCCGACGTGCCCTTTCGAGCGCCTGCTTTCCCGGTGAAGATGCTCAGACGGTCCGTCGCTTGATCTCGTGCAAACGTTGTTTAACTTGGTTAAATGACGTTGTTGACCAACATACTTCGATGGCATAAAATCGGCGTGGACAACAATGACACCTTCCCATTTGCACCATCGAACGTACGATTTTTCAGCCGACCGAGCATGACAGCAAAACTCAAGCTTTCCAATCCGAAAACTCGTGAACTCACGCAATTGCTTCCGGTCGCGAATCAACCGCTAGACATGGCCCGGATCCGCCGCAAGGGCAATGCCGCGCTGAAAGCACGGGCAACAGAGGACAAGCATGAGTACTTCATCGGCGTTGCCGAGGCTCGGTATGTTCTACGCAAGGTTTTTCGTATCGTCGAAGACCAAGCAAAGAAGTTTGGTCTTGACCCTTTAGCGCATCAGGCACTTATTCAGATATATGGCAGCCCCAGCATGGAGCTGCAAGTAAATCAGATTGCAAGCCGTCTTGATATCACGGCCGCATTTTCGTCTAGCCTCGTTACACTTCTAGTCGAGAAAGACCTTGTAATACGCCGACGAGGAGATCAGGACCAGCGAGTTACTTACGTGGCTATGACCCCGCACGGGCGGGAAGTGATGGATGCTATTGACGAGAACGTGAAATTTCACGTCGATTATTTCGTAAGTCAGTTGTCAGCGGAAGAGCGCGAAAGCGCGCTCTCCATTTTAATGTTTTATGTGGGGGCCAAGCTGTAACGCCCTCTTGAACTCATCGTGCGGACGTGGATTGAGCCACGCCCATCGTCGACTCAGACTTCATTCAAGGTAGTCGACAGATTCACTAAACGCGAAAAGTTCAGGCGAAAGAGGATTTGTCCGCTCCTCGAGAACATGTCCCACGAGCCCTGCGCAGCGCCCGACAACAGCAACCGCTCGCATTGCGTCTACAGGAAACTCAATCTCATGAAGGACTGCTGCAAGCGCCCCGGTCACGTTGAGCGTGATCGGCTTTCCTGCTGCGGTATCGATGGCCTCACTTAAGAGTTTCAACAACGAGATGTAGTCGCCTTTCACGCCGGCAGCGTCTGCAACCGTGAACAAACGCGCAGCACGAGGGTCTTTTTCCTTATAATTTGGATGCCCGAAGCCGGGAACCCGTCGTTTCGCTTCTTGGAACTTTTGAACAACGCTGCGCGCCCACTCGGATTTCTCCCCTGAGAATGCCATTCCCTCACTAAGAATGCGTCCTGCTCCTGCCATGGTGCCCGCAAATCGATTACCGATCATCAGTGCGCCAGCAGCGAGCGGGATCTGGATGTCGTCAGGGTTTGAGTCTGAGACGAGCCGTGCTACCAGCGCGCTAGGCGTCAGTCCGTGATCCATGAGAATCAAAAGAGACGCATCGAGCAATTTCGATTGAGCCGGCGAGGGGCGTCGCCCAGTGACGAGAAGATAGAAGCCTTCAGTGAATGAAAGCTCTCCAACTATCTCAGACAAGGTATCGTGTCCCCGCAGGCGCAATCGACCAGTGTCGTTTGGATGAGTCCCAATAGAAGTAGTAGGCATACTTGGTATAGAGTCAGAAAGTGTAAGCGTTTAAGGGGGCACTATTTGCCCTGTTGAATCAGGTCAATTGTCTCGTTCGTATAGCCGAGGTCAGCGAGAACCTCTCGCGAATGTTCGCCCAGGTCCGGTGCAGGGTTAAGTGGCTGGTCGACGCGGTCACCATCGAAGAGCACTGGACGTCGGATCATCGTTTGCTTTCCATGAACAGGATGCTCAACCTCGACGAATGTCTCTAGATGTCTAATCTGCGCATCCTCGATGACTTCTGGGAGGGTCAATACCGGCGCGTGCGGGACATCGAATTCGACAAGGCGGGAAATCCAGTAATCCCGAGATCGCGTTCGCGAAGTCTTGTTCAGCTCGATTGCCAATTCCTCATAATTCTCAAGTCGACTTGATCGTTCGCTAAACCGCGGATCCGATGCAAGGTCGTGGCGCTCTAAAGCTGATAGCAGTCCAAGCCAAAACTTCTGTGGCGAGGACATGTGGACAGCCAATAGAGAACCGTCCGAGCAACGCAACGCATACGACTGAGATGCGCGCACACGCATCAGCGGATCCGGCTTTACACCCGCCATGGAATAGTTTGCGAACGGATCGCTAATGAAAGCTACCGTCGATTCCAGCATGTTGATCTGGATCGTGCGTCCCTCGCCCGTCCGAGTTCGATCGAACAATGCGCCGAGAATCCCATAACTCGCGTACATACCGGTTAGATTGTCGGCGATTGACGGTCCCGTTATTTGCGCGTCAGCGCCTAGGAATAAACTGGAAATGCCGCTCAGTGCCTGGCCAACAGCATCGTACGCCGGTCGACTTGCGTATGGACCAGACTCCCCGAAGCCCGTGATGGAACATATGATCAACCGCGGATTGATCTGACGCAATTTGTCGGTGCCGAAGCCGAGTCGCTCCATAACGCCAGAGCGAAAGTTCACGATGAGGATATCAGCACCCTCTAGTAATTTCAGAAGCGCGCCGCGACCAAGATCGCCCTTCAAATTCAGAGTAACGCCCTTCTTGTTTCTGTTGTAAGTACAGAAATACGGGCTGTAGTTTCCGCCACGGAACGCCCGAAAAGGGTCGCCTTCGTTCGGGTTCTCGATCTTGATGACTTCCGCTCCTAAGTCCGCCAGCAAGGTCCCAGCTAGGGGGCCCGTGATCATTGCGGTCAACTCCACGACTTTGACCCCCGCCAAGGGGGCATTCCGTTTTTTATCCATGGCTGTCTGCTTTCTCCTTCGTTGCACCACAATTCGGTACATGCTACGATGACTCAGCCAACTACGTTTGTCAACTACCTAATTTTTATCGGATCAGGTCATGAACAATGCAGCTTGCGACGTTCTCATTCCAGTCGGCCATGAGCATATGGGCGCGTATTTTTCTCGCCCCGGCCGGGTGCCTATTGGAGGCGTCGTATTGATCCAGGAGATTTTCGGCGTCACGCCCGCGATGCGCGCAATCGCCGATGACTTATCGATGCAAGGCTACGCTGTAGCGGTACCAGACATTTATTGGCGTCTTCAACGCGGGCTCGATCTCGGCAACGGAGAGAGTCCCGTTCAGCGCCAGTTGGCCGTTGAGTACGCGGGCCGATTCGACGAGTGCGTTGGGACTTCGGACATCGTCGCCGCTGTTGACTGGCTCAACACGACACTTGCCTCGAACCATCGACCCTCGGTTTTCGGCTTTTGCTTGGGCGGACGCATGGCGGTACGAGTAGCCGCGACAACGGAACTGACGGGGATGGTGTCCATGTATGGCGTCGGGCTAGAAAAGATGGAGCCTGAAATCACCGGTATCAAATGTCCCGTGCAGTTTCACTTCGGCGAGGATGACAACCACAATCCAATGTCGACAATCAGTTCCGTCGCCGCGATCGTCGACCGGCGACGGAGGCCGGGTGACGAGTTTTTCACTTATCCAAGCGCACAACACGCTTTCTACAATCGGTTTCGCTCTGATCGTTTCAATCCCGAGGCACATAAGCTCGCGCAGGAGCGCGTACTGCATTTTCTCGCTAAACGTTTCAGTGCAAGAACCTCCAACAGTTGAATTCCCTGAGGGTGAATTATGTGCGTTCAATCAAAAGACACGACTCGATTTCTGCGTGGTAAGACCGTACTTATCACAGGCGCCGCTCAAGGCATCGGCCTTGCGTTGACACGGCACCTAAATGCTGCGGGGGCGAATCTGGTGCTCGTCGACATCGCTAAGAGCGCTCTAGGTGAGGTCACTGAGGAAATGCGTTCTCAGGGCGGCCATGTTCTTGCAAAGCACATGGATGTCGCTAATCGGGATTGCGTAATGGATCTAGCGGAAGAAGTCGAAGCACACTTTCCAAGTGTTGACGTGCTCGTGAACAACGCAGCCATTGGTCCAGAGCGCAACAATCCTGCCTATCTGCGCGAGAAGCCGAAGTTCTGGACAACGCCAGACGAACTCTGGCTCTCCATGCTACGCATAAATGTGTTTGGTCCTCAGTTATTGAGTCGTGTATTCGTGTCTCAAATGTTTGAGCGAGGCTGGGGTCGGATAGTCAACGTCACGACCAGCTTGGACACAATGTATCGTCAGGGCATCGGCGCTTATGGCCCGTGTAAAGCTGCGCTCGAAGCAGCCTCCCGCATCATGTATCAAGACCTCGAAGGTACGGGAGTTACTGTGAACGTTCTTGTTCCTGGGGGCCCCGTGAAGACTCAGATGGTGCCGATGGACTGCGGTCTCAACCCAAGCGATCTGATTCAACCTGAGCAGATGTCCTCACCCCTACTTTGGCTGTGCAACAACGCCTCTGATGGTTATAGCGGTATGCGGATTGTTGCACGGGAGTGGGACGAATCTCTACCGCTGCAACGGCGACTTGAACAAGCGTCCGCACCCATCGCATGGCCACAACTAGGCGCACAATCTCGATTTCCAGAAGGGAAATGATTTCGGAGGAAAGCCCGAGCTGATAGGTTGGACTCGGGCCGTTTCAACTTTACCTGCTCGCGCCGCCTCAGTATGACTTTGACTGATCCGATCTACAAGGAGTTGCTTTTTCTACGGACCGTCTCTTTAACGCTGTTCAGAAGATTATCGGCCGACCCTGTTCCCGTCTTCAAAAGACTTGAAGCCGCATCGTCGACGATATGGCAAGGGTCCTCCCGCTCGCCATCAACGGCCGTCGCCGAACCGGGAAAAATCGATGTGAATATGCGAAATGACGCCAATCGAACGCAATTCCCGCACATAGTTCACTCCGGGGTCAGCGTAATGTGAATCGCTTCGCGACCGTCACTAAGTTCTCGACCGAGAGTTCGCACGGCAGCAGTACCGTCGTTCAATGAAAAGGAATGTGTACAAAGCGGCGCCAATTTCGGTCCATCCTGCTTGATCAACTCAATCGCCAGCTCCGTCGACTGCCATCCCGCGCTCAGCACCCCGAGTAGTTGGATTTCTCTGAGCACCACTTTGTCGATCGGAAGTCCATTGAGAGGTTGGTTTCCTTTCAGGCCAGCAAGTACAATACGGCCGCCACGCTTGACTAAATCGACCCCTTCTACAATCGGCTGCATCGCTCCGGAAGAAACGTCTAGCACCACGTCCGCAAGCTCGCCGTTCGTCAACTCGGTCACTCGGGCAACGAGATCGCTACCGGTTTCCAAGACATCCGTTGCACCGAGTTGAAGGGCCAGGTCAAGCCGCGCTTTGTCAGCACTTGTACCAGTGACGATTACGCGAGCGGCGCCCGCTCTACGAGCTGCAAATGCCGCCAATAACCCACGTTGCCCTGGACCTGCGATGATCACAGTTTTGCCCAAAGCCGCGCCGCCTACCTCGTAGACCCACCGGATCGCATTTGACAAAGGATTTACCAAGCTCATCACATCGGTCGGAATATCTTGAGGCAGCCTGTGCACCATGGTTCGTGGATGAAGATACACGTGAGTCGCATATCCTCCCCACAAAGAAGGCGCTACCTTCGTACCGTGATACAGTCCGTAGCCCACATCCGATTGGCATCGCGTGTAAGCCCCGACCACGCAGTCCGCGCAATGTCCGCATGGAACGATTGGTTCCACTGCGACGCGATCACCCTCTCGTACTCCCCATCGTTTCGCTGCACCGGGTCCAATGCGATCAATGTAGCCCATAATTTCGTGTCCGGGGACGATTGGCATTCCGCCGCCCCAATCGCCGAGATGGCCCAGCCACTGTTCGTAGTCGGTACCACACAGCCCACATGCCTCAACCTTCAAAATCGCGTCATCTGAGCCAATCTCCGGAATTACAAAGTGGCGGAGATTCATGTTTCGGGGAGACTCGAGAACTAAAGCAGCAGCATTGCTCATGTTGTTCCTTTTAGTACTGAAACTAGCACGACCTCAATGTGATTCCAGGCAAATCGCGGATCCGCGCAGACCCTCAACATCGAATTGTCGCAATCCTTGTATCGCGCGCTTGGCCTCTCGCAATTCGCGAGGGCAATTCACAGCCGCGACTGCGACTAGTCGATCACCTTCAACAAAATAGTCAGCGAAACTTCCTTGACTTACGTCGCCTTTCCGATACACGCGACTGAGCAACGTCGGAATTCCGAGCATCTGGAAGTTAATATCATATTGATCTGACCAAAACCAGGGAGAGTCACGCGATCCCACTTCCTCATCAAGCATTGCCTTCGCCGCTTGTATGCCTTGATCCTGCGCATTCTTCCACGACTCAAACCGCAACCGGCCTCCCTCGAATAGCTGATTAGCAACGTCACCACACGCGAAAATATCGGGATCAGACGTTGCACATCGGCCATCCACGAGAATTCCGTTATCGACCGCCAATCCCGCGTCTGAGGCTAGTTCCGAGTTGGGCACAACGCCGATGCCAACAATGACCAACGACGCACGGATCTTCGTTCCGTCAGCCAGGACAACACCTTCAACTCGCTCGGCTCCATCAAAGCGTTGGATGCGTGTATTGAGCCTCACGTTTACTCCACGCTTGATGTGTTGGTCGAAAAAATAGTCGCCGAGCGGCCGTGGCAGAGAACGTCCGCAAAGCCGATCCGACGTTTCCAGAACAGTAACGACGGCTCCTTGAGAATGCAGACTCGCCGCCACCTCAAGACCAATCCATCCGCCACCAACTATCACGACTGGTAGATCTTTCTCGACAGATCGTTGAATGTTTAAGGAATCCTCAATTGTGCGCAAATAGTGGACGCCGTCAAGATCGGAACCTGGAATATCCAGACGGCGTGGCCGCGCGCCCGTCGCAAGCAGCAAGCGATCGTAACTGACCGACCCTCCGTCAGCCAGGGAAATGCACTTGTTTGTCGGATCGATTGCAACGACATTGCGCCCTGTTTGAACATTCACCCCAGCGTCTCGAAGTTGCTCTTCTTTCCAGAGGTGACAAGCACTAGGCTGGATTCTGCCCACGAGCAATCCTTTCGACAGGGGCGGCCGTTCGTACGGAGGGTGCTCTTCAGCTCCGATCAACATGACCTCACCTGAGAAGTTCTTGTCGCACAACGTCTTGGCCGCCCAGCCGCCCGACTGGCCGGCTCCAACAATCACAAAACGATTTGCATTAAGCCGCATCATGATCAGGCTCAGATAAAGATGTAAATCTTGTCATCGACGACTTTCACGGGGTAAGTCGTCAGATCGGAATCGGCAGGCGGCCCCAAGCATTTCCCAGTGGGGATATGGAAGATCGCGCCGTGAAGCGGACACTCCACCTGATCGCCCTCCACAAAACCGTCCGTCATCAAGGCGTACGCGTGAGGACATACATTGTCAGTGGCGTAATAAGACTCATCGACCTTATAGAGGGCGATCTTTTTATCACCCTCTGTGTAGGCGAAGGGGCTATCGGGCGTTACCTTGTTGCAAGAGGTTACAAGCTTCCAATCCATAACATTTTCCAAAATCTGAAATCTATCTACTATTCAAGCGGGTTGAACGCCAGAATAAAGTTCGCCCTGATGCTTTTGCAGGAAGTCGTCAAGCTCATCAGCATCAGAAAGGACGTCGAGAGGCACAACCCCGTACGCAGACCCGTCCCTGATAAGCTCCCGAAACTTATTGAGGCTCTCTTCCGATTCAACGATCCTCATCAGCCGGCGACGACTGCGGACGATTGCGATATCCGCCGCTACTAGGAACTCCTTGTCCCTGTCGACGATACGCCCATCGCTTTCCGGGGTAGCCAGCATCCCCTCTTGCATGGCCCGGTCCTGGTCATTCAGACCGTGGATACCCGAAGGACTCGAGTGACTGGCACCCTGGCGGTTGATCAAGTAGTTGTTTGCAGCGGTTCGGACAGGAACGAATGTGTCGACGATTGTCCCAGTGTTCAACCGATACGGCCGATATTCACTCTGCGGAGGGAACGCCAAACCCTTTCCGACATAATCGAGAAAATCTTCTGGCAGCGCGCCCTTCAGATAATAGTTGAAATCCCATGTGTACGTGTTGTAGTCATCGATCGGTATAAATGCGCGGCCACCTACAGGAAAATCGGCTGCGGGAATTGAACTAAATGACGGCACCATGAACTGCGCGACACGCCAATAGTATTCGTTGCCCGCGTTTCGCCGTGCGACGGCGAGCACACCTACCGGAGTGTCTTTCGCGTACAGCTTGGGAGTAAGGTCAACGGCAGAATAGGGCCTATGTACCGGCGACGTGGCCATCGTTTCCGGGTTCGTGTGCAGGATCGAAACATGAGAGCTGTCCAACTCCCCCTCAATTCCTTGCAGCCAATTCGATTCCTGAATCCAGACGGTTGCATTTCGCTGGGCCTTAGGCAGGTCGATCCACGGGAATTTCGGGAATTCTGGCGGATCATCTGCCCCCATATAAACCCAGACAATGTCCGCCCTTTCTACAGCTTTATAGGCCTTAATCTTGACCTTGCTGCAAATCGACGCATCAGCCTCGTTCTGCATTTGGAGACACTGCCCTTCCTCGTTGTACAACCAGCCATGGTAGCTGCAACGGATCCCCTTGTCCTCGACGCGGCCATAGAAAAGCGGAGCCAAGCGGTGCGCGCAGTTCGCTTGCACAATGCCGACTTCACCGGCACCGTTCCTGAAGGCGACGAGCTCTTCTCCAAGCAACTTCAAACGGACGGGTGCGCATTTCGGGGCGGGAAGCTGTGACGAAAGGATCGCCGGCAGCCACACGGAGCGAAACAAGGCCCCCATTTTCGTCCCCTGTCCAACGTGAGATAGGACATCGAGTTTGCTTTCGGTTGACATGAAAATGGTTCCTGTAAAAGACGAGTGTTCAGAGGGTGAGAAAGCCGCCGTCGACCGGGAGCACGACTCCATTCACAAATGAAGCGAGGGGTGACGCCAAGAAGACTGCTGGGCCGGCCATCTCACTTGCCTGCCCCGCTCTCTTCATCGGTGTGTGCGACATCACAAAGGCCATTCGATCAGGATTAGCGCGCGAAATAGCAGTCTGCGGCGTCTCAATGAACCCTGGTGCCAATGCATTCACCCTGATGCCATATCTGGCAAATTCGACTGCCAGCGACTTGGTAAGCATAGCTACCGCGCCCTTGCTCGTAGAATAAGCAGTGGTGTCGTTAGGTGCGGCCGCAAACGACTGTATCGACGCAAGGTTGATAATGTTGCCGCCCGTGTTCTTGAGTTGGTCCAAAAAGGCGGTAATCCCGTAGAGCAGGCCGTCGACGTTCACCGCCATGACCTCGTGCCACGTCTCGAAGTGCTTCTCGTCGCCCACCAAGCCGCGTCGATGAATGCCAGCGTTATTGACGAGAATCGAGATGTCTCCAGCGAGTTGTTTAACCTGCTGCGCCACCTGCGTGGCCTCGTCTCGATTTGCCACGTTCCATGGCACTGCCCAGGCGATCCCCCCACTTTCTACAATATTTTTCGCAGTCGACGCTACTGTATCGGGATTGACATCCGCAACGACGACAGAGGCTCCGGCCTCGGCAAGTCCGATGGCGATTTCGCGTCCCATTCCCTGTCCCGCACCTGTAACCAAAGCAACCTTGTCCGCCAGCAGCGCATTCCCAACTGTCCCAATCATTCCTGATCTCCTAGCCATAAGCGGCTCTTTCGAACTTGTACATCTAAATGGTCAGCCACTGGTGGTGAACTCGATCAGCATCCAGTTTAAATTGTCCGATGCTAAGGGTCTCTACCACTTTTCCCTTGGACATCACAAGTATGCGATCTGATACAGATTCCGTAAGATTGAGATTCTGCTCAACCAGAAGGATCGCCACATTTTCCGCTTTTAGTAGCTGGATCACATCACCAATTTGCTTCACTACCATGGGCGCCAACCCCTGAGTCGGCTCGTCAAGCATCAGAACCTTCACATCGGTCACAAGAGCGCGGGCGATGGCGAGCATTTGCTGCTCACCTCCGGACAATGCATGGCCTCGATTCTTTATCCGTCTGCGCAGGTTTGGAAAAAGATCAAGGACACGCTCCTCAGTCCACGTTCGGGGTGCACGCCGTTGTCCCACTCGCAGATTTTCGAGCACAGTTAAGGCGGGAAAAATCTGTCGTCCTTCTGGGACATATCCGATTCCTGCACGAACAACGGCATGGACTGAGCGCCGGCTCAGATCCTGCGAATCAAGGCTTATCTTGCCCGACGAGGCGCGAAGCAACCCCACGACGGATTTCAACGTCGTCGTTTTACCGACACCGTTCCGGCCAATGATCGCAGTGACTTCGCCTCTGGGGACTTGAAAATCCACACCAAAAAGCACCTTCCCCGACCCGTAACCAGCTTCAAGCCCCTCGATCCTAAGCATGAGCTACTCCCAGATAAGCACGTTGCACCGCAGGGTCGGCCCGTACGCTTTCCGGAGGCCCATCCGCGATCTTTCGGCCCTGTTCTAAAACAACAATTCGGTCCGCTACGCCAAACACAACTTCTAGGTCGTGCTCTACCAGGAGTACGGCGACTTTTGAGTCGTTTAGCAGTGTCTTTAACAGGCGGACGGTCGAACGAGTCTCTTCTACAGACATTCCCTGTGTAGGTTCATCCAACAACAATAGCTTTGGTTTGAGCGCTAATGCACAAGCGATCTCAAGGAGCCGTTGATCGCCGTGCGAAAGAACACCAGCAAGGCGCCAGGATTGTTCTGTCAAGCTGACTCGTTCGATCCATTCTTCCGCCTCAATTTTCGTTGTAGCCCGTAACGTTTTCGAGGGCACAGGATTTAAACGAGTTGACTCTCTTGCCTGAACGGCAAGGCGTACGTTCTCAAGAACGGTGAGCTTTGGAAAAAGCGAAGTGATTTGATAGGTCCGGCTCAGCCCTCTTCGCGCCAGATCGAAGTCAGATAACTCATCGACCACTTCACCCAAAAATGTCACCGATCCAGCAGTTTTTCTGAGAGCCCCTGCGATCAAATTGAAAACAGTACTTTTCCCGGCGCCGTTCGGTCCGATGAGTGCAACTACCTCTCCAGCGTCCACATTGAGATCAACCGCATCCACAGCCGCGAGAGCGCCCCATCGTTTTGTGAGTCCAACACATTCAAGAAGTCGCATCTTTCGCTCCGAAGCGGGTTGCCTTACGAATCGACAGTCTCTCTGAAATTGAAGCCTTGATTCCCCAAATTCCGTCGGGCGCCACCGTGACTACCAAGATGAAAAGTGCCCCCATCACCAACGGCCAGCTCGATGTAATCGCGCTCAGTTCTTCATGCGCGAGGACAATAAGCGCTGCGCCGATCGTCGGTCCTATAAGGGACCCCCTCCCACCCAGAATCACCGCAATGATGACTTGCCCGGAGAGAACCCAGTAGAGGACATCCGGTGATACGAAGAGAAGAAAGGCGCCATGGAGAGCGCCGGCGATGCCGGCAATGGAGTTCGAGATCACGAATGCAACAATACGAAGCAGCCGCGGTTCATATCCAATTGCGCTGGCGCGGCGCTCGTTCTCTCGTACCGCTACAATCGCCGTCCCCATCGCGGAGCCAATAAAGCCCCTCGCGACAAAAAGCATCACGACGACAACTGCAAGAACCAGCCAAAAAAATCCATTACGTGAAACAAACGCATCCAGCCCAAACGGGCCGGGGTTACGAGCAAAGCCCGTCAATCCATCAGATCCGCCGGTGAGCGTGTTCCACTTAAATACTATTGCAAACCCTAGCTGTGCAAAAGCCATTGTCAGCATCGCATACGCGACCCCACTAGCTCGCGTGCATAACCATCCAAGGGGCACCGCCAGGAGAGTAACAAAAATGAACGCGGCCGACAGAGCAACTGGTAGCGAATAACCGTGCAACGATGCGAACGCGTAGATATAGGCCCCAGCGCCATACGGTAGAACGTGACCGAAGGAAAACATTCGGCCGTATCCGAACTGGACATCCAAGCTCATCGCGAATAGAGCAAAGATGAGAATCTCTGTAAGGAGAGTTACCTGAAAACCAGGCAGAAAAAAAGGCGCAGCAGCGAGCAGCGCGACCACGGGTACAGTCATTTTCATCACTCTGCCTCTCCAAAAAGACCGCCCGGTCGGTACAAAAGAACGCCGATCATCAATACGTAAGTCAACGCCAGCGCAAGTTCTGGGAAATAGAAGTTTCCGACGGTTTGCGTCCCCGCAACGAGAAAGCTACCTACTGCTGAGCCGACAAAGCTGCCCATCCCACCGATCATGACGATTACGAATGAATCGATAATAGCTGTGCTGCCCATTCCGATGTAGCCCGTAATGAGAGGCACTGCCAAGTACCCTCCGAAACCCGCGAAACCACATCCTACCGCAAAGGTAAGGGTCCGAATGATGTCCACATTGATGCCCAACGCGTTCGTCATGTCAGCGTTTTGAGAAATCGAACGAATCAATAACCCCAAGCGCGATCTCAGAATCACAAATGTGAGAAGCCCCAAAACGGTGAATCCAACCGCAATCAGAAAGATACGATAAATTGGAAATGGCTCATCGAAAACTATAATCACCCCGTTCAAAAAGTTCGGTAGCGAGACGTCCCTCGTGTTCGACCCCCAAATCTGGCGAATCAACTCCGTGATTACTAAACTGAGTCCAAACGTTACGAGCAGAAAACTACTTGGGTCGCGCCCATACAAACGCCTGAGAAGAAAGCGTTCGAAAGCCGCGCCTACGGCGGTTGCACTCAGCGGAGCCAAGATCAGACCTATCCAGAAGTTGTCCGACCAGTAAGCAGCTGAGATTCCGACGTATGCGCCAAACATATACATTGCGCCATGCGCGAAATTCATAATACGCATGATTCCAAAAATCAACGTCAACCCAACTGTGAGCATTCCTAATAACGAAGCCAACGCGAGAGTGTTGATAATCAACTCAAGCCATATTTGCCACGAACTCATCGCAACTCCCCTTCGACGTCAATACGCAAACACGCGTGTTCGATTAAGGTACTCGTTAAAACGTATCACGTCGGCAAGCTGGAACAGCCGCTCTGGCAGGGATTGTCTCGATGATTTTTGGCGTGGGGTATGGAACGTCTGAGTTTTTGTCCAAGCGACCCACAAATACGGACTGCTCCGCTTGGTGATCACAACCTCTGAGTTTTACCTTCCCCTTAACGCTCTCGATTTCTAAGTCGTTCAAGGCGGTACGCACCGCGATCGGATCAACAGACTTCGCCCGACGAATTGCTTCAGCAAGAAAATTGAGCCCCTGCCAGGTCTCTCCTTCCCAAGTATCAGGAATGTCGTTGTATTCAGATCGGAACATACGAACGAATTCCACGTTTGCAGGAGCGTTGATCGCGTAGTTATATTGACTCACGCCGTGCAATCCGACGCCAGCGTCGCCCAACGGCCTCGTGTTTAGCAGGTCGAGGACCTCTGTAACGATCTGCATCCGATCCGACAATCGGTATTGCCCAGCCTGTTT
The DNA here is from genome assembly GCF_042680985.1 of Paraburkholderia dipogonis. NCBI lineage: Bacteria > Pseudomonadati > Pseudomonadota > Betaproteobacteria > Burkholderiales > Burkholderiaceae > Paraburkholderia > Paraburkholderia dipogonis. The sequence continues at coordinate 90,617 of NZ_JBHUFR010000041.1, forward strand.
CAAGAATGCTGTTGCGTCGTCGCCGCTCATAGCGACATAGAGCACATCTGGGTTTGAACCGCGGATTCTGGTGATATAGCTGGAATAGTCCTTTGTACCTAGCGGCGTGAGGACATTTCCGACCGACTCTTTATTGAGTTGCGAAATAAGCCCTTCGAACGTGGCCAGGCTACTCTTGCCCCAGGCATAGTCCTGTGCGATCGTGAAAAACTTCTTCTTGGGTGACTTTGCCAACCAGAGCGAAATGGCGCGAGCGCGCATCGGTCCTGACGTGCATGTCCTGAAAGCATTTGGTACGAAGTTGGTGGCCGTAAGAGAACCCACACCACTGATAGTTGCGACGTAGAGCGCGTTCCAGTCGTTGAGTCGCGGCATGACCGCCAACGATTCGCCACTTGAAATGATTCCCGTAATCAACTTAACTCCGCGTCCTTCGATAAGTTCCGTCGTCTTGCGAACGCAGGCAGCGGGGTCGCCTTGGGTGTCCTCATAGAAAAATTGAACCTGCCGCCCGTCAATCCCCCCTTTGGCATTAGTGCTTTTCTCAAACAGCTTGCAAGCCCGCTGCACCTGCGCGCCTAGCGCGGACCAGTTTCCCGTGATCCCTGTCGGAACCCCGATCCTTATCGGATCGGGCTGTGATGCGGCAGGCCTGACGATTGAGGCCAACCCGACGCCTGCCGCGCCGATCAGGAAATTTCTTCGATTCATGGTCATGAGGCTGTCTCCGAGGTCTTGATTTAGGTTTGGTTACAATCATGCTATATTCGTCAAATACGTCTGTCAACTAGGGCAATTGTCAAAGTCAAAGTTCGATGCTCGCGCCGCTGTCGGGACGGAAGCCGGATGACTTGATCACGATTTTTGCCCCAACCCGGAGCTCTCACATGAGACATGTGCTTTCTTCATTGCGACCGATATACATGGACTACGGTGCGACCACACCCGTTGATCCTCGAGTCGCCGACGTCATGACGCGATATTTAACGGAAAGCTTCGGTAATCCGGCCTCTCGCAGCCACGCCTACGGCTGGGAGGCAGAGGAAGCTGTCGAAAACGCGCGTGGACACGTCGCAGCGCTGCTCGGCGCCGATCCCAGGGAAATCATTTGGACGTCGGGCGCCACCGAAGGTAACAATCTCGCCATTAAGGGGGCCGCAACTTTCTATCGGGGACGCGGAAAACACATCGTCACGCAAAAGACGGAACACAAAGCCGTACTAGACACGTGCCGCGAATTGGAACGACAGGGGTTCGAGGTGACCTATCTTGATGTGAAAGACGATGGCATCATTGATTTGGATGACCTACGCTCGGCCTTGCGGCCGGACACTATCTTGGTCTCAATAATGATGGCAAACAACGAGATCGGAACGATTCAGCCTGTCCATGAGATAGGGGAACTCTGCCGCGAGCGCGCGATCCTTTTCCACTGTGACGCAGTCCAAGCCGCAGGAAAAATCCCGATTGATCTGTCAACGCTGAAGGCCGATCTGCTGACCGTGACGGCTCATAAAGTCTACGGTCCAAAGGGTGTCGGCGCTCTCTATGTTCGAAGGAAGCCACGGGTGCGGATCGAAGCCCAAATTCACGGCGGGGGGCATGAACGCGGCATGCGATCTGGGACTCTCCCGACGCACCAAATTGTAGGGATGGGCGAAGCTTTTCGACTGGCGAAGCTGGAACTTCACGACGAAGCTGAACGAGTCGGCGCGTTACGTGACCTTTTACTCGACGGACTGAGAGCATTGGAGGAGACGTATGTGAACGGCAGTCTGGACCGCCGTGTTCCGCACAACTTAAATGTTAGTTTCAACTATGTCGAAGGCGAATCCCTAATCATGGGTGTGAAGGGCGTCGCCGTTTCGTCCGGCTCAGCGTGTACATCGGCGTCGTTGGAGCCCTCTTTCGTTCTTCGGGCACTTGGGCGGAGCGATGAACTCGCGCACAGCTCGATCCGCTTTACTCTTGGACGTTTCACAACCGAGGCGGAGGTGCTCTCAGTTATCCGACAGGTGACGGAGACCGTGACCAAACTGCGCGAACTAAGCCCGTTGTGGGAACTACATAACGAGGGAATCGACGTAAGCACGATTCAATGGGCCGTGCACTAACCCTCTAATGAGCGAAGGTGCTGGTAAGGAGCTCATAATGAAGCAGCCGGCTGAGGGTGATAGCCGAGGTCTGATCTGTGCAAACATTCTTTTCATGTTCTCGGCCGAGACCGCGTTGGCAAAGCGGTGTTTCGCAAGAAGTTTCACGCAAGCAGTTGCTCTAGTTTTCGTGTCTTTCGGGAGGAAAGGAGCACTGACCTTGGCCCCTGCGGAAAATCTTGCAAAAGGCTCTAACCGACCTGAACTGGCTGCGCGCACTGCACGTTGGCGCTTGGGACCCGCGCCGAACCAACGGGATGAGCCTCGGCAGCCGTAGAGCGAAGTAAATCTATGGTCCGCCCCAGATTTGCAACCCCATGTGCGTGAGGACAGGTTGGCTTGCCTAAATCTATCCGGCGTCGTTGGTTAGGGCTGAGCCCCGCGCCATGATGAAGTCCGGGCCTGCAGCCCCCATAAAGTTGTGCGGCTTCTTAAGCCTCTTTACTTCCCGGGGTTTTCCGCAGGCCGGTGTGCCGTTCCCGTCATCAGTGTCAGGCGTCGCAAAAGCCGAGGTGTTGATGGGTCTCTTCTAAAGGTTCAGGCGGGTAAGGCCGTTGGTTCTGCGTTGAAGCTAGTGTGTCGGGCGACTATTGCCCATGCGATTCGGGCCAGTTTGTTGGCCACCGCGCATGCGACGACGTTCGAATGACGCCGGCTGGCCAACGCTCGGGCCCATTCTGCGAGGGGCCCGGTTCGCCTGTCCAGGAAGCGCATGTACGACCGGGCGCGGGCATCGATTGATATCTGGACTGCGCCCGGCGGTGCCAAGTTTGGGCGATGCGGGCTCCCTCCAGATGTTGCCTTCGCCGGTGAACGGCTCCTGTCGCGTATCCCATGCAGCGCTCACCCTGCAGCAATCGCACCTCACTGTACCGCTTCGCATGCGTCTAGAAAGTCGTGATCACGAGCGAAAGATGACGCAAGAGTCAATGTTCCATGCCATCCACGGGTTGGCCCAGCCGTTGCCTACCCTGTTCCAGAGATATATCCACGAGCGGGACTTTCAGCCGATCTTTTGAGGAACACGTCTTCCCCTGACCGCCGCGCTCCCCGGGGTTTCATAGCGGCATGGCGCGACGCCAATTGAGACCACCCGTCATTGCGTCCGCTCAAGGGCGACCAACGGATCACTTCGTATCATCCGCATATGTCCATCTGTCGGATTGAATTTCCATCACGTAAACCCGACGTGACAGATGATGCGTCACGTTGGATACTATTTACAAATGAGAAGCCAGTCCATCTGTCGGACAATCCTAAAAGGAACTTTCTGACGCCCGTCAGCATTCCTCTTTTATCAAACGGCGTTCCCAGTGACTGATTCAGCTGCTCAATCAACTATGTATTCGAGACGCACAGGACGAAATAATGGAGACATCCCAAACCCCGGCCGGCGGCACTGTCCGTCTGGACTCAACCTATGCGGCCGAGCAGAGACCACCCGCATATCGTTGGGTCGTTCTGTTTGTTGTCTGGATTGCGTTTCTGCTCAGTTATGTTGACCGCGTAGCATGGAGTACCGTCGCTGCTCCCGTCGGCCATTCTCTCGGAATATCGGTTGCGCTGCTGGGTGCCTTCGTTACAGCGTTTTATATTGGCTACGTCCTCGCCAACGTTACTGGTGGCCTCATCACCGACACGATCGGGGGGAAGCGTACGCTGGTTTGGGCAATGATCCCGCTCGGGATTGCGACCTTCGGTTTCAGTTTCACCCACAACCTGACAGTCGGCTTTGCGATCCAGTTCGTGATGGGTATCGCTGCTGGCGCTGACTATTCTGCCGGCGTGAAAATCATAACGGCATGGTTTGGAAAAGATCGTGGCCGTGCCATTGGCTTGTACACGACGGCAACTTCGCTCGCGCTGGTCATTGCTAACGCGACAGTCCCTACCCTCGCAAACGTGTTCAGCTGGCAGACGGCGTTCAGGGCGCTTGGGATCACCACTTTCCTGTGGGCAATTGTCTGTCTCGTCGCGCTGAGGGATAGCCCACTGAAATCTCTTACAGTACGCATTTCCGGAAGCGAAGTGGGAGAACTGATAAAAAACCGAAACCTTGTTCTGCTTGCGTTTGCAGGTTGCGGTGCGCTTTGGGCAACTGTTGGCTTCGGCGCGTGGGGGAACGCACTCATGACCAGGCAATACGGTATTGCTCCCGTCGTCGCAGGCTCGATATCCGCGCTTTTCGGGGTGGGGGCAGTAATCGCGAAGCCGCTACTCGGTTGGGGATCTGACCTTCTGCGTGGACGTACCAAACTGCTGGCAATCGTAGTGCTGGTGTGCTTCGCCCTGATGCTTCTCGTGTTCGGACAGTGTTCCACGGTTACCCAGTTCTACATGGTCGCACCGTTCCTCGGCGCTGTTGCGTTTGGATATACCCCCGTGCTTATCGCGCAGGTAACGCAGGCTTCAGGCGTCAAGTTCGCAGGGGCCGCGGCTGGTCTGACTAACGCCGTATGGCAGTCCGGCAGCGCAGTGGCGCCGATTGTCGTTGGCCAGGTATACGCATCTACCCATTCCTTCTTCATGGCACTCGTAACGCTGGCCGCCGGCCCGGTTGTTGGTGCAGTGCTGCTCGTCTTCGTGAACCTGCACGGCGGCTCCGCCGCTCAGGAAACTTCACCGGGCAGGAGATCCGCGCCTTCCGCAATGGGCAACTAGGCAAAATCCGTCTCTCCCCTCCGGTCGCCCCCGCAACCGGAGCCAGCATTTTTCCAACTCTCAATATTTGTATTACGTTATCCTAACTTACAACAAAAGGAGGTACGCATGAAATTGGCCAGAACTCATGTTCTGCTTCAATCAGTGCTCGCCGCATCCGTAGGTCTGTTTGCAACGTGCTCGTTCGCTCAATCCAACGTCACCCTTTACGGCATCGTCGACGGCGGCGTCTCGTACGTGACCAACGCCGGCCGCGTCAACGGGAAAAACCACGCCGCAACTCAATTTCTGTCAGGTGGCGAAGCCGCTGACCGCTTCGGGTTCAAAGGTGTGGAAGACTTGGGGGGCGGTTTCAAAGCTATTTTCAATCTGGAAAACGGCTTCAGTGTCGCCAACGGCACCTTGCAGCAGGGAGGACGTCTCTTCGGTCGACAGGCGTACGTCGGATTGCAATCAGCGTACGGGACTCTGACGTTCGGTCGCCAGAAGACTGTCATCTACGACTACTTCTTCGCGCTTGACCCTCTGTCTTACTTTAGCTGGTCGCTTGCCACCCAGGACGCGCAATACGCCAACCGCGTGGATAACTCGGTCAAGTATTTCGCTAACCTTGGGCCATTTTCTGTCGACGCGCTTTTCAGTACCGGCTACGACGCGACGATCGCAAATGGTGGCCAGGTGCCAGGTGAATTCCGGGTCGGGCAGGAGGCGAGCCTCGGCTCTTCGTTCGCAACAGGACCTTTCCTCATGGCGGTTGCATACGATTTGCGTCGCGGCACTTCGACTGTAACGCAGAGCGACAAGGAACAGCGACTCGTGGTCGGCGCCTACTATCAGGCTCTTCCAGCGCTGAAGATTTTCGCTGGCTACAAGTGGTTCAACAGTTCGGTCCCAGCAACAGCCGCACACTCAAACATGTATTACGGCGGCCTGCAGTATCGATTCACTCCTGCTTTCTCGATGTCTGCGGCAACGTACTATACCGATATCACCACTGCAAGCCAGCATCCCATTGACTTCGGCATCAATGCGGCATACTTGCTTTCAAAGCGTACAAACCTGTACGCGGAAGTGAACTACGTCAAGAACAGCAATGGGTCCAACCTCGGCGTCGCAGGATTCGGAACAGGCGTTGTCGCGGGCGCGAACCAGACGGGCGTCGCCATCGGTATCAACCACCTCTTCTAACCCGGCGTAAGGGGCGACTTTGTCGCCCCACCGATCTTCAAGTCCTGATGACATCACTACGACTCACAGACCGCCAAGACGCCAGTGATCGATCACGGTGTAGTCACCCATACCGTAATGCGATCCTTCGCGACTTATCCCGGACTGCTTGACGCCACCGAAAGGGCCTGGTTCGTTCGAAGGCAGTTCCGTGTTGATGCCGACCATTCCATACTTCAGCGCTTCCGCGACACGCCAGACACGGGCAACATCCCGGCTGAAAAAGTATACGGCCAACCCGTACTCCGTACCGTTAGCACGAGCGACGATCTCCTCTTTGGGCGAAAATCGGAAGAATGGTGCCAACGGCCCGAACGTTTCCTCGCCCACAACTGCCATTCGCACGTCAATGTTTGACAGACGCACCTCACCCCATTTCTTGAGGACAGAACCTCTCTCGCGAGCAGTCATCTGCCTCCGTGCTGGCCAGACATCGTGAGCGGCATGAATAACCTGCCTGGTTTCGACCTCACCCATCCAGAGCGCTGCTGCTATCACGACTCCGGTGACAGGATCGGACACATCGAAACTTTCGCCCTTGCAAGCGTCGACCCACTGGTCGTCGATGAAGGCTTGCGACGGTAGCAGCGTCGGTTCACTCAGCAGATGAGCGATGGATAACAGGGAGACCGGAGTTTGCGCGATCGCGCGAAAAGAAAGCCGCATCGCTCACCTAGTGAACGCTGCGGCTGAACTGAAAGTGGGTGGGAGCGCATCCACGAGTCAATAGTGTGCGACCCAGGCTGTCCATTGGGGAACCCCGGCAAGGCCGCGCCGCGCCGGCTCGCACCCTCCGCACCTCTTCTTGCCGGTCGACGGCGTATGCAGCTTGCTAGCGCTCAGGCAAGTCCAACGGCCTCTTCGCAATGGCAAAGCTCTTCCGTTCCGACCAGGGTCGGAGACTCCGGCGCTTCCAGATACCGCACCTGTACCCAGATGCCGTCCCCGAGGTTTTCGACTACCTCGGCAAGGACCCCTTGCTTCAGCTTCAGTCGTTGACCGGCCTTGAGATCCATGAAGTTGATCATGATGCTCCCCCTTAGAAGAAAATCGTAAGGTTCTTGGCCAGCAACACCGTCTGACCGAGATGAATCTCGCGACGTGCCAGTTTCCAGGTGTCGCCAACGCGGCGGAATATGTCATGACGAGCACCTGCGAAGTAATATTCTTCGTACTCGCACCGGTTCTGATAGGTGACAAAGCGACTGGAGACGCTCACTTCCTGCTCGCCCTTCCCATTCTCGCGAATTGCCTTGAGCTGGACGTTCGATACAAGCCGGCAGAGTCGCGACAGCGGCTCTTCTGCCCAATGCACACCCGTCAGAATCTGTTCAGCGCGCTTGGTCAGCGTCCACTTGCCTTCGTTGAACCAGCTCATGTCCTTTTCAATGCTGGTCCGCTCCCGCTTTTCGTGATCGCCGAACTTCACGTTGTAGGTCATCGGCATGAAATACACGAGATCCTCCGCGAGCGTGTCGAGCCAGTCGCGAAATCGCCGTTCGTCGAGCATCTCTGCTTCGTCGTACAGATGCTCTTCGATTTCCCGTTTGATCTCGTAATACTTCGCGTCGCGAACGATGCGAGGTTTTTCGATTTGCTGCACTGCTTCAACTTCAGTTGCGAGTTCAGTCATTTTGTTTGCTCCATCCATGCATTCGTTATTTACGGCCGAGAGGACCACCCTGATGGAAGAAGCAGCCGACGTCGATTACCGTTCCCGAGATCGTCGCTGCCTCGTCCGATAGAAGAAACGCCACTGCGTTCGCAAGGTCGTGCCCGTCAACAGCGCGACCGGCCACCGTTCCCGAAATGTTCCGGCTTTTAAAGAGCGCCTCATCGCCATTGAACCGGCCGATGCTCATGCCCGACACGATGCCGCCACCGCCAGGAATGGCAAGATTCACACGGACATGGTCTTCAAAATGGTCATATGCCATTGCCATGGTCAACGCCTGCATGGCGCCCTTTGAACTGGCATAAGCAGCCATGTTGGGCTTTCCGTAACCGGCGCCGGAACCGATGTTCACAATCGATCCTCCACCGGCCTTCGACATGTGGGGGATCACGTGGCGGCAGCAAAGATATGTGCCACGTACATTGACAGCAAGAATGCGGTCGAACGTCGCCCCATCGGTCGTCAGGACGGTTCCTAGCGGTCCGATGGCGGCGTTGTTCACAAGCCCATCAATTCGTCCGTGCTTTCCCAGTGCGTGTTCGACGACCGATTGCACAGCGCTTTCATCCGAAACATCCGCATCAAGGATGTCAATGGAATCGGACAGGCCACTGCTTTCAATCTCCGCCAGGATCGAATCAAAACCCTCGGCCATACTGGATACCTGGGCGCTGCGCAGGCCGAACGCCACGACCTTATGGCCGCGGCGCGCCAGATCAACTGCTATGGTCTGGCCCAGGCCGAAGGTGCCCCCGGTTACGATAGTGACTGGCATGACTGTGCCCTTAACCCTGAACGGCCGTGGCCGCTACCTGATCCCGCTGACCGAGGAGCGTTTCCCAGTCGGCGCCATTCATGTAATCGCGCCAGCGGCGGTAGTACTGTCGCGGGTTCTCTTCACTGACCTGCAGGCTGACGTTGCCGGCAACCGGGCCTTCGCCCGCAGCCAGCGCCGTCCCAAGCGACTGCTGGTAGTTGTACGGATAGCGCTTCGCGATGACACCGCGGCTACCTGCCGTCGCATAGTTCCAGTTTTCCATGTCATCCTGCTCCGTCATGCCTGCGGGGCCCGAATACCGCATGTAGTATTTGCGCAGGAAATCCTTCACTTCCTGCGGCGCAGCTTTATCAACGAGGAAGAAGCGCCAGGCTTCGGTAGCCTGTGGACCGTGCGGATGCCAGACGCAGATCGAGCGTGGCTGCTTTCCGTGGAACGAGGCGTTCGGGAAAATGGTCCCGACGAATGGAACAAGGCGCGACTTGTCGCCCAGTCGGCGTTGACGCTCCTCGTGACAATGACGGAAATACTCAGCAACGACCGGGTTGTTCTGGAACGTGTCCACGAACGGAGTGTTCTCCGGCATGATCGCGCTATGTACGCCGTGTCCGCTCGGGAAATTTACCCAGATGTGCTGCGCATGTTCGAGTTCGTTGTCCCGTCGGCCTTTAACGCCGGCTTCAGCGCTCGGTCCGATACCGATCAGATCGACCGAGCGATGGCTGACATTGTGGTAGGTATCGCCGAGGAAGTTCTCCGCTGCAAACTTCCAGTTGCAAGGGATGATCCACTTGTGGACACCCATCAGGACTTCCGAGCCGCCTTCCGAACCGTCCCGGCCATCAAGCGCCAGATCGAGGTGCGTACGGGCATCGCCGAGATAAGTCAGGAAGTCAGGTGCATCCTTGTCCCACGTTGCCCAGATTGTTCCCTTGTAGTTGTAGATTTTGGCCACTTCGATCAGCGACCAGTCTTCCTTCTGCAGGCATTCCTGGTAGAGGTTCTTGTACTGGGGGACACCGAACAGCTTGCCCTCGGTCGTGTAGCTCCAGCTATGATACGGACACGTGAAGAGCTGTGTATTGCCGTGATCGTACTGGCAGACCTTCATGCCACGATGTCGGCACGAATTCAGAAACACGTGGATCTGCTGTTTCTTGTCACGCGCCAGGATCACCGACTCGGCGCCCATACGGGATGTGAAGTAGTCGCCCGGATTCGGAATCTGGCTTTCGTGACCAACGAAAAGCCAGGCGCGCGTGAAGACCTTCTCGAGCTCTTCGTCGAAAACCGCTTTCTCCGAAAAAATCTCACGACTGATCATCCCGTGATCCGCGTCGATCATCGAATCGTAATTCATGCCTGTCACCTTTAGGTTTTGAAGTTTGTAGTCCAGTTCTCGTTATGCGAACCGCTCGCAGAGTGCATCGCCTTTTCGCAACCCTGCTTTTGCCATTGCTTCGCGACCGGCCTCGACCATCGGCGGCGGCCCGCAGAGATACACCTGAGTTTTCGGGTCGACGTCCAGGCCCGCGATCAGATCGGTTCCATACCCTTCATGGCACCCCGGAGGCGCATCTTTCTCAGCCGCGTACTGAACCTCCAGTTCGGGAAACCCGGCTTTGATGGCGTCGATTTCCTGCTGGGCGAATAGATGCGCTCCGCTACGCACGCCGACCAGAAGGCGCGTCGGTGCAGATTGATATCCGCCGCTCCTGATGGCTCGCAGCATTGCGAGGAACGGGGCAAGCCCGGTACCGCCGGCGACGAAGAGTCTCGGACACGCATCGGCACGCAAAAAGAAACTGCCGCGCGGCGCGCTGACTTCGATCTCGTTGCCCACCTCTGCCTTCGACAGCCAGGTTGAAAACACACCGCCTTCAACCATGCGCACAAAAAACACCAGACGGGTCTGTCCGTTTTCGTTCGCCATTGAATACGAGCGCCACTCTGCCTGCCCCGCGGGACGCATCCGCACGTATTGGCCAGGCAGGAAGCAGACTGGCTCGGAAACTTCAATGTCAAGGCGCACGGTCTCTTCCGCGATCCTCGCCACCGACACCACCTTCCCCTGCTGGGTCGGTGGTTCGTCCGAGCCGATCTCTGAAGACTCGTAGGGCAGTTCAACGATCGCAGGCTCATTCACACGTGCTACGCAGCACAGGACCGCGCCGTCTTCGCGCTCGTCGTCAGGAAGAACGCTGGGATCGTAATCATCCAGATCGAGCTGGCCTGACACGCATTGACCGGAACAGGTACCGCACTGACCGTTGGAGCAGTCGGTCAGCAATCTCCATCCTGCTTCGGCTGCAGCGTCCAGAAGCTTGCCACCCGGCTCCACCTCGATTTTGTGCGTGACGCCGTCCGAGAACAGCAACGTAACGGGGATCTTGCTCATGCTCTTACTTCCTTTCTGGATTGCAGACACGGACTCATGACCCGATCACGAGTCCAGACCAGGGGCAGACAAAAGGGACGGAAATGGCTCGGGAGTCTGCTGACGCACAACCTGCGGGCCGGCTTGCACGGACGATCCGATCGTCCGCGCGCTCAACCAGCTTGCGCAGCAATTCGACCAGACGATTGGCGGGGCTTTGCGGGGCTTTCATCAGCGTCTCCTTCAGGCTCACACAGCATTTGTGTTCGTTCTGTGATATTTGAGTCCATTCTACGAACTTGAGACGGGATGTCAAGCGGGGGATTTCCTAAGTTTGGTGTCCACCAGGCGAACGGGTAACATGGGCGCTATCGCTGAACATTTCTGTGAGAACCAGATGGCTGAAGTCGTGGAGAAGGAAAAAGGCGGGGATGGAGTGCGCGCAGTGGAGCGCGCGCTGGACATATTGCTGGCCTTCGGAGATAGCGATCGCGACCTTACCGTCGGAGAGCTTCTTAAACGGGTCGATCTGAGCAGACCCACTCTGTACAGGCTGCTTTACACCCTGGAGCAAAGCGGTTTCGTTATTGCAGAGGGCGACCCGCAGCGCTTCAGGCTCGGACCAGCCGTAGGGCGCCTCGCATGGGCCTGGTCATCAAGTCTCGACGTCGCCGCGCTTGCCCAGCCGGTCCTTCGTGCAATCTGGGAGGAGACCGGGGAAACAGTTGCGCTATTCGTACCGCAAGGTTCAGTTCGGATCTGCGTCGCAGAGATGCCCAGCCTACAACCGCTATCGTTCCGACGTGGTGTGGGTTACAGCGAGAAAATCGTTCGGGGTGCAAGCGGCCGCGCACTCCTGGCCTGGATGAACCCATCTATCGAAGAACTCGCCAGCTATTGCGAGGGGCTTGATTTCGAGCCGAAAGAACTCGCGAAGAAACTTGCCTCTGTCCGAAAGCTTGGGTATGCAGTCAGTCGCAATGAGCTGATCGCTGGTGCGGTTGCTATCGCGGTACCGTTTTTCGATCACGGTGGCGGAGTGGCGGGTTCAATAGGTGTCTTCGGTCCCAGCGTTCGCATGGATCAGGACCGGATCGAAGAGATCGCTGAACGGCTGCTCTCGCATGCCCAATCTCTCTCGCATCTGTTGGGCACACCCATCGACCGCACGGGACGTTCAGTATCTGGCTGACCAAACTCGTCTGCGCATCGGCGTACTACCTTGGAGACCCGGTCTTTCCAGTCGATAGTGCGTCGTGGTGCAACGCTCACCATCTGCGTGACCGCACTTCGCGACTTCTGCTCACGGCGGCCTGCATCGCAACTCCACACGATTGATCGCCATCAATGCGGCGATCGCAATCTCAGCCCTTTCAGGGAAGCCGCCTGTCTCCGGGCATATCCCGTCAGCGCGCACTGGCCAAAGAGCTGGCTAGCACCACATGACCGATAATTACCCGTCACACTGCCTTTGATCCGGGACGTGCTACGACGCCGGCCTGAACCAACGCTGGCTTTTCCATCTACCTCTCTGCTTTCACGCCGACTGAAGCCAGATGACGTGAATGGCACACCGCCCTGTGGAGGACCATAATAGCCGCATTTCATTACACAACTTGGGCAATGTCATCAAGCCATAACGCGGAAGTATTACTGTGTACGGCGCTTCGGGTTTTTTATTTTCCTTGCCGCAAGCCCTCGTCGCTCCACGATCTCAGCCGGCAGTTGCAGGTAGGCTTCGGGGTCAATTCCGTTCAGGCGGGCAGGACCGCCCCTTGCGGCGCCAAGGTGAGAGGTTCCTTGCTGCGGCATTGAAGGCCCATGCATGCGCGCCTCGCGGAAGCACAGTTTCAAAAACACCAATGCTTCTGGCGCTCATTGGAGGGGCGTTGATGAATGTTAGGTCACTACTAATGCGAGTCTTGAGACGTTACGCCTGTGTAACCGGAAAACCGAGGAATGCATGGTGCAAATCGATCGAGATCGACCGTGTGGAGCGAGTGTGGCGACTTTTCCAGCTGAGCCCAGGGCTGCCGCCGCTGTCGCCTGCGGCGAGACGGTCTCCGCTACGCGAAGCACGCTTCAAATATGCATTGACGCCATCGGCGGATTCCGAATCAGAGCCGGCTAGAACGTACCCCACCATGAAGCCTACGGCGTGATTCTCTCCGTACTTTTCCTGGATGAATCGATCCATGCCTTCAACGACGTACTCGCGGCATAGATGCGTATCGGACCCGGCAATGCGTTTGCATTCGATGATCGCATGCGGGTCATGTTCCTCCGAACGCAGGAAAATTTCGATCAACATCAGCGGAATATCGGTTCGTCCGTCCGGCAGTACTACATTTGGTTTGGATCGCGACTCTGTACCTGGCAGTACGATCAACTTCCATGGAGAGCTTTTCAGCGCTGCTCGCATCCCATCACGTAAACGCTCCGTCATGAGCACCTCACCCGCATTGGCGTTCACGTCCTCAGCGACACTTGCCCGCTGCCAACCCGCGGCGACAGTCAACAGAATGACTGCCACAACCTCGGGCGAAAGCTCGATGAACTCCCTGCCTATGGCAGGAGGCGTCTCATACGGAATTCTCAAGCGCGGCCCCCAGAAAAACTTTCCGCGATTACCGCATCGGCATCTTCCAGCGCCGCAGCGTTCATCCAGTAACGCCGCGCCGCTGGTTTGATGATCACAACTTCGTTGCGCCCATGCACTCTCAATTCCCGCTGCCCAGTCAGCGCTGTGGCGATCTTGACCTTCAGGCTTCTGCCGATCCTTGTCAGCACGTCACTCAGATCGCCGCGTGGTGTCACCACGCTCACGTCGGCATCACCGGGGCCATCTTCGAGGACAAAGCGCACAACACGCAGGGCCGAACCGTTTGGCACATCGATCAGTTCGGCGCGCATATGTCGCTTGTTTCGAACCGAGAGCCAACCGGCCATAACGGTGAGGAAGGTCTTCGCGTACCGTGCCACCTCAAGCCGTGTGTCAGAGTTCACCATAGACCATTCACGGCCAGCCTCCCATTGCCATCCGGCACGCTCAAGTCCGTCCCGAACGAGGACTCGGTCCATGTCGCCCAAGCCATACAGATCGAATACCGCTTCGTCGAGGGCAATCCAATCCTGCGCGTTGATGTCGCGCTTGCACAGTGTCTTCCCCAACTGCGCCAAGGTCTTTCCAGCTTGCGACTTTGCAGCGGAACCTAAATCAGGAACCGGCAGAAACCCAACGTCGCGCATCAATAGCTTTCGCTTATAGATACCGAACTCTGCTGCCGTCAAACCAAAGAACCACGATGCTAGCGCCGAACTCAGGACTGCGGCGAGTAAGTGCGCCGTTTGCTCATGTGCGGCAGGCAGAGCTACGGCAAAGAACGAGTCCGTAAAGACAACGTCGCGGTGGGCCACCGCGGCAATGGCCCGCGGCGCCAATAGCATTTCTTTGACGATCAGCAGAGGCGCTCGGTAGGTGTCCCGCGAACGCGGCCATTGTGCCGCCGATCGATTGTATGTCCGCAGGTCTTCAGAAATGCGAAAATACTGCATGTCACCGGACTGCAACAGCTTCAGACCGTTGAGTTCGCTTGCATCGCGCGTCTGGTTCGCCGGACTCCCTTGCGTTAGCCCGTCGCGGAACCTAGTGTCGAGTGATCCTAGCCGTTCACCTAGGCTTCGGTGCGTCGACGCTAGTTCGTCTAACAACAGCAGATCGCGGCGACGCCCCACAGCAGCTGCCTTCAATTTCAACGGCTGCCTTTCGATCTCGCTGAGACTCAGCTTGATGACATCACTAGGCGCCACCTCGAATGAATGCGTTCTCGCACCCTCGGGAGTCCACGGGATCTGAACGACTGTGACCTGATCTGGGCGCTGACTCGGACGGTGCCGTGCGAAGAGGACTACCGCTGGCATCATTGCAGTCGCAAAAAGCCAGTTGCACAGGTTGGATAGATTCACCAGCGTGATCGGGGCCAAGGTACGCAAGACATGCTGTACCGCTGCCATGCCGGTGCCGCTTCGACTGAAAAATGCTGTCGCGCTGAGAATTACGCCGAAGCGTGTTTTCTCATGCGAAAACTCAGCTGCCCGCAAAACAAAGTCCAGCCCTTCTCCACGAGGCTGTGCAGGTACACCCGCAGCTCTCGTCTTGCGCCTTGTCTCGGTTCCCGTTTGTCCCTTGAAGCTCCAAGGCGGGTTCCCAACAATGAGGTCGAACCGCTTTAGTCCTGTAGGCGCTGTCAGCGCCGCCTTGCCGTCTTCTTGAATCTCGACGGTCCGGGCGTCGCCGACAAAGAGGCTCCGGCCAATCAACGGCTGAAATTTGAGCGATTGCGATACTCGCGGGTCCGGGTCCAGTTCGAGCGCCGCCAGATACAGACTGAACGCGGCGACGCGGATTGCGGCTTCGTTGATATCCACGCCATAGACCTGCTCGTAGAGCGTCGAGCGGATCACTTCTCGGCTAGGCGCTCTACCCTGCATTCGCAGGTGGACCAGGCGCCGCAGCGCTTCGACCAGGAAGACACCCGAACCGCAGGTTAGATCAAGCACCGACTCGCGTCCCGACAGGTCATCCATGAGCTCATCGAGAACCAGCGAAACTACGGACAGGCGCGTGTAATGCACGCCGTTGCGCAAGGCCTCTGGGCGCATTCCATCTGCTCCGGGCTCAGCGTGCGCGAACTGCTCGTAGATCGAGCTGATCAGCTCGACCGGAATTACGTCAAACTGGTACGGGAAGAAGCTGCGCTGGCCGCTCTCGGGATCAGTGGCATCAAGAAAGTCGGCGACCCGCGCCAGATGGTGACCAGCGGGCGTCGTCCTGATTGATGAGGGTGGAAACATATCGCCGTTGAACGTCTGGGCCAGCCATTCGAACAGCTTGCCGGTTGCCTGCCGGTCGCGCATGACGGCTGGCAAAGTTGTGTGGCCACACAGCTTCTTCAGGCGTGCCACGCCGACGATCTGGCGATCGATCAAATACTGGGTGAAAATCACACGCCCGATTAGGGCTTGGGCCGCACCGCGCGCGAGGCTGCCTGCGACCAGGTCACGTTCAAGAAATCCAAGGTCGGTCAGTAGTCGCTGATCGACCCCGGTTTTGCGATCAATGCGCGGCACATGAGCCCAGAACTGTCCGGTTTCGATGGCTAGCCGACCGACGAGTGCATCTAATTCCTTAAGCGAAGTCTCAACGCTCTCAAAGCGCCGAATCAGATGCTTCTGGGCGTCACCTTCGTTCACCGGCGTACCGAAGCCGTTGTACAGGTCGATGCGCTGCGGTGAGATGACCCACAACAGCGGGGCGAAACCCTCGTTCCACACTTCGCGGCGCCATTGGCTCACCAGGTCGTCCGCAGGCGCAGTTTCCTCGAACTTGAAATACACCGTCAGCGACGACGCGCTACGCCACATGGCGTCCGGCAAAAAGACACGGCCCCGGCGGGACGACTGCGCCTCCGGACCGAACAGAAGGCCGGGCGCAGGCCGGCCATCCGGCAAAAAACCCGTCGCAGAGAGTACCTGGTCCAGCACAGTAGTACTCACGCCTTGCTCCGAACGGCTTCAGGCGGAAACGGCAATGCCGCCTGCGTCGGCACCGGCACGATTGGCAGCATGTGTTGCTGAAGCCGCAGAATAAGCGGGGCGAGCGGGATCGCTAAGGTCGCCTGCGCCGGCGCTGAGCCGATTCCCTCGGGACCGGCTTCGCGGAGCACCGCCGAGCCGGGGGTCACAAACGCGACCGCGCCGTTCAGGGCAAACGCACTATTGCTGGCCAACAGCCGAAACAGCATGTCGACGCCAGCGCTGACAGCTGCAATATGCACCCCCAGCGAACTGACCAGCTCGTGGGTGATGGCGAGACCGAGAAGATCGGTAAACGTAAAGCGGGCGGCCTTGCCCGTCTTTGACGCAAGGTAAGGCACCGTCTTGCGCCAATGCCGCACGGTCTCAACGGATACGCCAGTTAACGCGCGCATCTGGTCCTGAGTGTATTGGATAGGGGTGACCGGAGGCATTTGCGTTGTTCGCAACAGGAATTCCTAGGAATTTTGCCAGAAACCTCTGTTCTCTTCAACAGGCTCAGGGGCTTCGGGGTGAGTATCGGCCGCGTTCCATGTCGTACATCCTGGGCGCTCAGCTTTGAATTCTTCGGTCGCTGTCGCAGGCGGACCCAGCGCTATACCCTTCACTGTTTCAGGTTTGCGGTCGACCACTATCGTCACCAGCGCCGGTCGCCCGTCGGCGGCACGCATCTATTGCAGCCGAGATCGTGGGCGCCCGGGCTTCAGCCTCTCGATGAGAAAGGTGGGTACGCCCGCCATGAATACCCCTTCCCGAGCGGCGAGAACCTGTACCATCTCTTTGTCTTTAACCACTTGCTGTAGACTGCGACGCTCACACCCCTCCCGCTGACGAAGGACCGAACTGCGTGGCATATTTCAGTGACTCGTCGTTCAGCTCCTGCCCGTCGGAGAAATGGCGGTGACAGCGGAGCGGCGCGGACAAGCGAGCGCTCGATGCGACGATCTTTTGGAGGCGTCCCTGGACAAACATGCCCCATATCTTCAACAGCACATCGCACCATTCACGAATTCTGGCAGCTCTGTACCGTAACCCCGGCTCGGTACACTAGCAAGCGGCGTCGCGAACGCGGTTGCGAATCGACGCCACCCCGACTACGATCTGCGGTTGCGCCTTGCGACGCGCGTTCTCCAATGCCGCTCGTTCGCACACTTCGGAGCCGACGGCCCGGGCCACAATCAAACACGCTAAATACCAAGATGTTCTATTCGCGAAAACTTAACCGAGAGACCGGCCTCGTCGAGGTATGGGAGTGCGAATGGTCGAATCCCGGCCCCGGGATGGCCAAGAAGGAGTTCATCCGCAAACGCGGGAACGAGGACGATCTCGAAGTCGAACTAGACCATCGTGACTTCTCGGCTGCGTCAGCGATCTGCTGGGCGGCGGGACGGACCATTGGCAACATCGCGGTTAGCTCCGAGGAGGTATTTGGGCACTTCGAGGGCAAATCCGGGAACGACGCAATCCTGCCCTGCCACATCATTCCCTGCGGCAAGTTCCGAAACGGCGCAAAGCGCTGGTACTGCAAAACGCACCAGATGCACTGGGGCACAATCGCCGACCGGGAGGCCGTGCCGCCCACCGGTGAGGTCCGTTGCAGCAACCACGCGATACCCATGAACTACGTAGTCGACCCGCTCGTTGTCGAGTTCAACGACTTCGAGGAAATCGGCATCTGGTGCTCGCTGCCGCCCGCGCTTTCAAGCCGTCCAATCGAGAAGCGACCGCCAATGATTCACGTGCACAAGCGCTTCGCCGGCGCAGAGCGCAAACTGCTTGATCGGGATTTTGACGCGATTGTATGTTCCTACAACCAAGACACCGGGTTATTTGCGAGCACCGAAATCACTCACATTCAGGTCACCCCTCCGGCGGCGTTTGAATTCGTCCGGTCGCTCGAGGCGGGGAACGAAACAGACTGCGTCTCATGCAAGAAGTGCGGGTACCCCCATCTGGACCTTGGAAGCTTCGCGCGCCATCCGCACTCTAAACATTTTTGCGGAAACTGCGGCAACGACAGCGTGATGAGCGGCGGGAAGATCGTTTCGACACCGCTCAAGTTGCTTCATGACCAGTTCCATCGCGCGAACGAATACGTCCGTCCTGAACGCTCGATTAACCTCGACGAATACGCTGGACATCATTTCGATCTCTGGTCTTCGACGCCCGCGGTCCTGTGGACCGCCGGCCGTCCACAAGAGCACGGCATCCATGTTCACATTTACGAGGGAGACGGTCCCCGTCGCCTCGTTGACGATACGTTCGGCGAAGTCATCTATCGCGGCCGAAAACTCGACCGCAAGATTCTCTGGCAGAACATGACAGACAACACGCTGTATTGAAGCTGGGCATGGCGTCGTCATCGCACGATCAGTCCGCGACGGCGACACCGCCACGCGTCGTCGCTCCGTTCAGATGCTGCAGGTGTTTTCTATCATCCTTGCTAGCAATTGATCACGATTGAGAGTGCGCCCCTGATAGATCACCGTGCCGAAAGTTTCATCGACGACCCGTTCGCCGTCTTTCGCGAGATGCACGTGAATGCCACGCTCCTGCGGCCGCGCTGCCGTCCACACCAAAGCAGGCGTCGACGCCCACAGGGCAAAGTGGGCATCCGGATAGTCCCTGTCGATATTCAGAACCCGATCCACGTCGACGTACTGCCATGCGCCACTGAACTGGTCGTGCAACGGTTTAAGCGGGTTCGAGATGCTCGGCGTCGACGTCCACGTATTATCGCGCCCGCAATTCCCGCAGAGATGCTTCCGGTGCGGACTGTTCGAAAAACCGCCAAGGTCGAGATGGGGCGATCCGCAGTCATGGCAATTGAAGCACGACATACTCTTCCCTGCCTCCAGCGACAGCACGAATTCCTTCGCCGCAGGCGGAGTGACATGGACGCGATCAATCGGAGTGCCGCCGAAAAGCCCGGGCACGGGTTGAAAGGACAACGTCAACGCGTCGAAGTCTTGGTCGATCACTTTCCCCCCATTCACCTCGTCGCGAACGTGCACGTGAATCCGGGGATAACGACGCTGAACCATGCCGCTGCTAGTCAAGGCCGCGGGCATGGAGCACCAGACGCCCACCTCCGCGTGCTCGTCAAGCGCGATCGTCGTGGGGTTGACGACGTACCACATCGGCTGCGACTGCTGCGCGCAGCGCATCACGCCGTTGCGTGCCGCGTCCGCCACATCAGCGCGCACCCCCCAGTGCTTCTGGTGCGTGCGACACCAGTAGCGGGGACTCCCGTTGCGAAACTTGCCTGCCGACACGATCTCGCAGCCGATCGTGACGTTTTGACCGAAGCCGGCAGGGAATGCCCGGATCGTGTCCGGATTCGCCGTCGCAATGTCGCCCAGAGTCCGGCCGTAGGACCAGGTGACCGCAGCGCCCAACTGTTGGTACACCGGAGCCGGGGGTGGGGGCGGCTGTTCAGTTCCGATCCGGATCCGGTCGATCTTGACTGGTGGCTTTGAACTCACGTCCCACTGATACGCCCATAACTCGATCTGGCCTGCTTGACCAGGTACTCGCTCGTACTCCATGTACCCCTCGCGAACGTCGTTTTAGTCCTTCTACCTCGGATCGACCCGTAGCTCGCAAGCATCTTATCAACAGTTTGCACCTGCCTAAGCCTCACCGGCTGGAGTCAGCAACGTCAGAAGAGCCCCCGCTGTCGCGAGTCTCGCAGCGGCGGCCGTGACGCCCTCGCCCGTCGCGCGCCACGGCGGTGCGCGAGCCATCGCACGTGGGCCAGGAGCTCGACCCGCGACTGCCCGGTCACTAGGACCAGCGCATACAATCGCACATCTTCGGGTCCTGGCTCCCGTCGCACGCGCAACGATACGCGAAGGCCATGAGACCGCGCGCGAGCGAGCAGCTGGGCGCGGCTCATGCCAGGCCAGCAAGCCGTTACAAATTGAGCGACGGGCGACGGGAGGGATTCCGGCGCGAGGCCGGCGGGCAATGCGAGGGCGACGAGTTCGAGGCGATGGGCCATGGAGGCGAGTGTAATCGGGGCCGACAGATCCTCCCGCAAAACCGCCCTCGCGGCAACAACTCGCCTATGGCTGCCTCCCTCGTGAACGTCAAATCCGGCGCTATTTGTATGGCGTGACGCGAGAAATTGGCATCGCTGCCGGGTGCAGCTTAATACAACGTCCAATGCACCCCGCGTGAGGGGCGCAACTGCCACTGGCGTTCACGGACCAGCCGCAGCAGTTCTTCGCACATCCTCGAAATGTGCAGCACACGTTGCGCGGTGGTGATCGCGGTTTACACGAGCCGCAGGTAACCACCGCCACGTTTCACCCGGGGCCTCGCTGAGCGCGACAAGGTGACGGCGGTGTGGACGCCGGTGTCGCCCTGCGCTGCCGCGTCCGGGCCGGCTGCCCGTCCGCGTCACGCAGCCCGCACCTAAACCCATATGGACAATAAAGTATCGCTCGCGCAAGCAAAGTTGTTACTACCGTTGCGCGATGCGGCATTTCGCGCGGCTGCCCGGTCGGAAAGGCTCAAGCGACCCGCTTCCCTTCAACCAACTTTGTTACTACTGTGCGGTCCGCCTGCAACTAATTTTGTAACGCGATGCACATCGATGGCCGTGCCGCCGCTCAGCCCGATGGCCGCGACCGTCACCTCGGTTTATCAGCTGTTTATCAACTGAGCGACCGCCCGTCGCGGTTCTCAAGCGAGGCAGAGAAACTGGCCAGAAAGGCCAGCGGGTATCGTCACGCGCTCGCGGTAGCGGACGAGACACGGCCAAGCCACGGGACCGACTAAAGAGGGCGATCACGTTGATCAACGGGCATCACCGGGCGGTAGTAACAAATTCAGTTGAAAAGTAGTAACAGAATCAGTTGTGCGAGCGAAGTAACTAGATAACTAATAATATGTCCCGAAATGAAGGGTAACATAGTCCTTACTATATGGCCCTTCACTTCCGCGCGCCCTCCGCGTATGCGCACGACGCAACTTGAAACGCTGCCCCGCTTCAAACCACGCTGCGAGTTCGATGGTCGGCCTCAGTGTCCGCCTTTGCGCCAGCTCGCTGCGGTCACTCGCTCCACCGCCGCGTAATAACGCGCCTGCGAAGTCGCAGCATCGTCATTCTGATCCGTCTTCAGGATATCAAACAGATGCTCTGCGACGACTGACCCGATCGCGTGCACCGCGTCGTGTCGCGTGAGCCCGTCTTTTCCGAGGCGATCCATCGCCCGGACCACGGGCTCAAGATTCAGGGCGATCTGGTTTTCGACGATCGCGTGTAGCGCAGCATGCGCCGTGACATTGGGTAGCCTGATTCGCGCGATGCGGTGATACGTTTCGACAAGCACAATTCGTTCCTGTTCGTCGAGTTCGAGCCACGATTCAGGTTCCGGCGCACGCTCGGGGTTGTACTCTTCCATGACGCAGGTCCTGTGCTGACTTCCATCTATCGTAAAACTGCCGTCTCCGGTTGCGTTGCGCTTCTGTCGGGTCGTCGGCGGCGAAACGGCCGCCCGCCTGACACGACCGGTGGCGCCCCGTGGGCGACGACACACTTGGCCTAAATCGTACACAAACCATCCATGTCGTGGCCCGGATGCATCGCGCACGTTATGCCGCCCAATGATGCGCCAGCACTGTGGCAACGAACGAATGACCAGGCAGGCCCGCGAGCTGCTCGCGCAGACGCCTGTTGAGCATGTCGCGCTCCATGCCGGTGGCAAGGGCCGCATCCGCCAGCGCGCCGTAGGCATCCAGCACATCACTCCCCGTGATTTCGTAACCGAAGCCTGCGGCCATCCAGTGCAGCGCCGCCGTGCCACAGGCCACCGCGAATTCAGGCTTGCGTTGCGCGAAATCGCGGGCGGCCCGCGTCAGCGTTCGCGGGTCGGTGGGACCGCGCACGGCAAGAGACGCCGCCAGATCGAGCTGACCCGCATCCTTCGCGGCGGCGAACCATTTCCCCTCGGCGCCGGGACTGCTCGCGACCAGGTCGTGGAGAATGCTGCCGGCACTCCTGTCCGGATACTTTTTCACGATGGCACGAAACGTTGCGAGATGCGTGGTGGCCTCATTGGCCTCGATCGCGTAGCGTCGATAGGCTTCGTCCACCATGCCCGACGACAGAAGGATCGCTTCGCATTTGCGGGCGATTGCGGCAGCCGGCGCATTCAGCCCCCTCGACGCTTCCGCGTAACGCAGCGCTTCAGCCGATCGACCCAGTGCGATCAGCGCATCGACCCCGTACTGGCGATACCCCCACCAGTTCAGGCGCGCGCCATTCACGAGAGCGAGCAGTTCCTCATGGCGCCCGGCGGCATTCAGCGCACTCAGGCAGGCGGTGGTTCCCGCGAAATGCTCTCCCAGTCCTTCAGCGCCCATCACGCGCGCGGTAATCGGCAACAACCGGTCTGCCCATAAGGACGCAATGTCGGGCGACGTACACACGTCACCCCAGCGACCGCCGAGTTGTTCGATATACGGCATCCGGTCCTCCTGGAGCGCGTCAAACAGCCGGTCCAGCCAGCGCATCCGGACCGGAACCGGCACGTCCACCCCAGCGATGACCGGCACCAGCGCATCGATTGCGCGATTCACGGCAGTACCGATTGCTCCCGACGAACTGTCAACGTGCTCAAGCGCTGGCGAAAGCTTTTCGAGCAGCGTGACGGCGCCATCAGCCGCGAGCACGGGATCTGCGCGAGCGATCTGCCGGATTTCGGTCAGGGCCTCCTTCAGACGCTGGATCGGCAAGGCGGATTTCCAGCCAAAGGCGCCACGCCGGAATCGCGTGGCGAATGCCCATTTGTGAGAGGCAGTGCGTGTCATGCCTGGTGGACGTTCCTAGCGCGTCTTCATGTAGGCAGCGTACAGCGCCGCATTGAGCGCCTGCAGTGCGCGCCGGGTTTCCAGCAGTTCGTGATGCCGGCCCTGACGCTCCAGGCTGAGTAATTCGAGCATCATCTTCGCCGCCCGCTCGGGAGCATTCTGTCGCGAAGGCTCTGCCTGTCTGAACAGCGGTGCGAGGCCGGCCTTTTCCGTGAGTGCCCACGCCGGAAACCATGCCCGGTCGCCGATGTCGCCTGGACCGTCGAACGACGTATCGAAGGCGCGCAGCAACCGGTTGATGCACGCGTCGTCAAGCCGTCGCAGAAGCGGGTCAAGCAGGGACGGTGAGAGCCAGGCAAGTTCCACCAGCAACGGCCAGGCCGCGTCCAGACCGTCGAGCCGGTAGCGTGCTTCCGTCATCCAGCAGAGCGGCGCGGGGATCCGTCGCCAGGAGGCGACCCGCGATACGGCCTCGCACGCCTTGTCCCACCGCGCAGCCAGGAGGAAGAGCGACGCCGCGTGCGCATCCGCGCGGTCCGCACGGAAAGGCAGCGCGGCGGCGCGCCCGGCGAGTTCTGCCCACAGCGGTGCGAGCCACGCGGTTCCGGTCTGCCCTGGGAACACGCGCGCCAGTGCGGGCTGGACTTCCCGAGAGAGCGCCTGCCGGGCCTGCAGGGCGGCTTCGTGACGGTCAAACAGTACCGTTGATCGGCTCTCGAGGGCACCGACGATCGAACCGAAATCCACCAGGGCGGTGTCGTCCGGATAGTCACCGGCAAGGGCCTGCAGCGCGCGCCGCGCGCCCGCGGCATCGTACTGCTGCAACGCCGACAGGACGTCGTTGCGCAGCATCACGTCGCGACTGTCGTTGAAAATGTCGAGCTGCATGCGTCGGGTCCAGAACAGTTGACCGGTCAGGGTGACGAGATTAATCCATTTGACCGCGCTTCTCAATTTTCTGCCGTGCTGGTCGACTCATCGCCTGACCCGATGGCTGCGCGCCAACCGCACGCACCGCCCGGGCGTTGTTCTGGCTCCCATCCTGTACGGCGGCCCAAACCCATTGGGGAGACGCAGTTTCCGCACACAGATCGCATTGGTTACGGGGCAGCCTCTCTTTGAATGGTTGTTGATGGTCATCCGGTCGTGATGCAATCATGATGATGCTCCTGTCACGACGGATGACCGTCTGCATCGTCAGCGCCCTCACCCGGCCGATGTTGGGCCTCCCAGGCACGCCGGGTTCTGGCCAGTTCTTCGGCGAGGAGTTTTTCATCCGGCAGGACCATATGGTATTCAGCCGCCAGCACCTTGTTTGACAACCCTTCGAGGGCATAACGCGCGACCGCGGCATTGGTTCGCGCACAGAGGATCAGGCCGACGGGCGGGTTCTCTCCGGGCAGCGTCCAGTGCTCACGTGC
This sequence comes from Paraburkholderia dipogonis, assembly GCF_042680985.1. Taxonomy (NCBI): domain Bacteria; kingdom Pseudomonadati; phylum Pseudomonadota; class Betaproteobacteria; order Burkholderiales; family Burkholderiaceae; genus Paraburkholderia; species Paraburkholderia dipogonis. Next base: position 115,323 of record NZ_JBHUFR010000041.1, read on the forward strand.
GTAATTGCAGTACATGTGCATCTGGCCCACGTCGGCGTGATTGAGCTCGGTGAGCTTGAGATCGACGATTACAAGGCATCGCAGCCGCCGATGAAAAAACAGCAGATCTACCCGGAACCAGCTTTCACCAATCCGAAGGCGACGCTGGCGGCCCACGAACGTAAAATCGCCGCCCAGTTCAAGAAGAAAATCCTCGAGGCGATGGACCAGCGCCTCCTCAAGTTGACTTTCTGAATATTCATCCTTGAGATCCAGGAACTCCAGGACATAAGGATCCTTGATTGCTTCCTCTGCGGTCACGAGGTCGCCCGGTTGCGCCTTGCCCGAATTCTGCAGCATGGCGGTCCTGTTTTTCGACAGCATTGCCCGGGTGTGAAACTGGCTGCCGATCTGCCGGTCCAGCTGTCGCACGCTCCATCCGCCACGAAGTGCTTCAGCTTCGTAAAACGCTCTTTCTTCAACTGACCGCGTTCGCCGCATAAGGTGGATGTAGTGCGTCCACGACAGCTGGAATCTGGTAGCGCGTTGGTCGAGATCGAATTTCCGAATCGCCGGTTCGGAATTTCCCGGATGATCCGTGGGCGCAGATTTCCGAATCACTGATTCGGAAATCCCGGCTGGCGGGTACGTCTGGTAGAACAGCCTCATCAATTCGAGGTTGTCAACCCCAAACCCGCGGCCGAAGCGGGCGGTCAGGTCGACCGACAACCGCTCCAGAAGGGCTTGACCGTAGGCCGCCCGGCCCTCCCCACCCTGACTGAATTCGACAATACAGCGACCAATCTCCCAGTAGGTAGCTGTCATCAGGGCGTTGACACTTCGGGCCGCAGCACGACGACCGTGTTCCAGAAGAGCCACGATGTCGCCGTGTATGCCGCTGTAATCGGCGCTGCTTAATGCGATATCAGTCATCGGTACTGTCAGTAGGTAGTTTCGGCCTTGCCGGGTCAATATGCACCCTGGCTACGATGGTGTTGCGCTGCCCGCACTCCGTCACGCAACCGTCCGCACCAGCAGGACACGCCCTCCGATGCATACAGCGGGACTGGGCATTGCGACCAGCACCCCGGCTACTGGCGACGCCTGCTACCGCCTGTCGAAGCCAGCATCGAACCGGTGCACCTCTTTGCCCCGCAGCGACAGGCATAGTCAGCGATCAGTTCGCGAGTCATCGCCTTATCGATCGTGAGTCCATAGGCGATACAAAGCTCGTCGCCCGGCATCACGTCTTCGAGCGTCTCGACAAAGACCCGTCCCCGTTCGTCTTCAATCGCCTCGCAGTTCGGCTGGCAGGAGTGGTTCAGCCAGCGGGCGCTGTTGCCACCGACGCTACCGTCAATCACACGACCGTCAGCCAGCCCGAAAATGAAGGTGTGGCCCGGCACGCCAGATCGCCGGTGCCTGTCGCAGGCCCGTCGCCACGAGGTGACCTCGCCGCGGTATTCGAGGATCCGCTGGCCGGCAGCAATCGCCTGTAGCGCGAAGACGCCCCGCCCGTGCACCGATGATTTCCTGACCGTCACGCGCCGCACCTCATCACCCCCGATCCGTTAAAGGCAGCGAGCATAACGAGTGGCGCGCCGCGCGGCAACCGTTGCCTTCGCCTCAGAACAACCTGGTTTGCCGGGGGATCGCGCGGCGGTGGGCGGGAGACTTCCGTCCGGCTGGTTTGCCGGCGCGGCCGCTCGTGTCTCTAATCCGCTGTAGCTGTGCCAGCATCAGGCATTCGACTGCGTCATCATTGAAGCGCAGTTCGAACACGCCGGTTTCGCCGGACGGACACGGCGCCGTTGCGCGGAACGACAGGCGCAGTCCCCGCCGTTTCGCGCGAGCAATCATCTGCGTGCGACTCATGCCCGCCCAGCAATCCGCGATGAACAGCGTCACGAGCAGGGGCAGGGACTCATGCGAGACGCCCTCTGGAAGGGTCCGTTCAGCGAGCAGGTAGATATCAGCCATGCAGCCCATTTCCGTGTCGCGGGTACGTTTGCCTTTATACCGCCTTTTTGCGACGCGTTGCTGGCTTGGCGGTCGGCACGGCGCGGGACGAACGGGTAGAACGTGATGTCTTCCGGACCGCCGCAGGGGCAGCCGGCGGCCTGGCTTCGCGCGCACGTGTTTCCGCTTCCCGCAGCGTCACCATCTCCGTCTGCAGCCGCAGGTTCTCCGCCTGAACAGCATCAAGCCGGCCCTGCAGCACACCCGCCTGATGACGGGCATCGCCCAGTTGCGCCTGCGTGGTTTCCGATGCACGGCGGTGGTCGTCGTCCCTGCGGTCCGCGCGCCGCGTGGCTTCATCCAGTTCTTTCTGCAGTTTGGCCGCGGCATTCCGCTCGCGGTCAATCTCCAGCAGGGCACGCTTTTCGGACGCTCTGAGCCGCTCCTCAGCGCGCTCCGCGGCTTCGCGCAGCTTCTCCAGATCGCGCGAAAACCCTTCCCTGACCTCCACGAGTTCGCGATCGCGCGCCGCCAGCGCCGCCTTCATCCGCTCAAGCTCCGAGTGCAGCGCCTGGCGCTGCGCATGGCCCTCGGCCTGTGCCCTGTCCAGCTCCCGCACCTCCACCTGCGCGGCCAGCAGCGCGGCGGTGCGCTGCTCGAGCGCCGTCTCGACGCGACCCAGTTCGTCGCGGGCGGCGATGACTGACTGCTGCGCCTCCACCCGCAGCGCTTCGGTTTCATTGCGCAACGCGTCGAGTGCGGCGTCGGCGGACGCGTTGGCGCGCGTCCACAGGGTGGCCACCAGTTCGCCGGCGGCCGCACCGAGATCGGCGGGCAGGTCCGGATGCTCGATGCGCACCCGGCTCTTTTCGCGCAGCTCGGCCCAGAACTCAGCGAGCACGGCGGTAGGCGTGCCCATGCTGCCGCGCTTCACGAGCTGGTACAGCCGGTTTGCGGTCGGGGTGATGCCAAAGCGGAAGAACAGCAGCGCGCAGACCTCGCGGTACAGCTCGCGGGTTTTGGGAAATTCGACCTTCAGCCGGTCAATCTCGGCGGCAATCCGGTTTTCGTCAGGAAGAACATCGATCATGGGGTCGGTTTCGCAGATACTTCATAAATATTACTACGTAAACCGAATTATATCTAACGTACCTAGGCAACAATTTTGACATTAACCGTATAATGTTGAATTTCTGCAACCGGACTGGCGCATGATCACGTCACACCCCGAAGCCCACCTCCGCCGCGCCCGTCACCGATGAAAACCGCCCTGCCCGCCCCACGCCCGATCGACGCGCTAGAACTGCCCGCGGATCTCGATGGCCGGCACGGTACGAACCGCGCCGATGGCCACAGGCTGGTCGTCGCCCACACCGATCTGGACGCCGTCCGAGCGTGGCTCGGGCGCTTTGCCGGGACGAAAACCACCTTCGACAGCTACCGCAAGGAAGCCGAACGGCTGCTGCTCTGGTCCGTGCTTCAGATGGGCAAACCGCTCTCCTCGCTGACGCATGAAGATCTGCTGGTTTTCCAGCACTTCCTCGCCGATCCGCAACCCGCCGCACGATGGACCGCGGACGGCGGGCGCAAACACCCTCGCAACGATCCACGCTGGCGGCCGTTCTACGGCCCGCTGTCGGCCTCGAGCCAGCGGCAGGCGATGGTGATCCTGAACGTCATGTTTGCATGGCTCGTGCAGGCCGGCTATCTGGCCGGCAATCCGCTGTCGCTCTCGCGTCAGCGCACCCGACG